>JANNVK010000065.1:0-25093 GCA_031414415.1 Acidobacteriota bacterium | reverse complement strand
ATTTGCTTGCTCGATGTATTTCGCTTTTCTAGCTGAATAATCAATCGCCTTAACCTGTTCAACCATTATGAAACCTGTCAGCGAAGAAGATTTTGGGACAGGCAAATGAAAAGGAATTTTACGGTCTGTGTTTGTTATCGGACAAACAATCGCTAAACCTGTGGCTCTGTTAAAAAGCAAGTTGCTGATAACTACTGCCGGTCGTCTGCCTTTATGTTCGTGTCCGGATTGCGGGTCAAACGAAACGCTGATAAGATCAACTTTTTCGGGAATATAAATTTACCAAACTTCCTTACCGAGAGGTTTTCCGAAATCTTCTTCGCTAACCACATAATCAGCAGGCATCCGCGAAACCATTTCCGCTAAATCGAACTTCTTTTTTACGGGTTCGTCAATAACTTCAGATACAACTACATAAACCTTTCCGCTTTTGGGTAAATGCACATCTTTTGCAAAATGAATTGTGCCGTTAATAATCTCGCCTTGAAATGTTGCAACTTCCATATTATTCATCTTATAACTTCAAATTTATTTACTGATTACTAGCTTAGTTATTTTATTTTTTTCAGTTTGTGGAAATCTTTTTACTTTTTTTTCCCATTCAAGAATTTTTTCTTTTGTGATTTTATACAGTTTATTGTTTTTCTCTATTCGTAATGAATCATCAATTCTTTTTTTTGCTTCAATTATTTTAGAAGTGAAATCATAATTATTTCCTTTCTTTAAATAACCAATAGCTTCGCATAATTCAAGGACTGATTCTGTTTGTGCTAACTCTGGAAAATCTTTAATTTTTTGATTACTGTCATTTATAAACGGCTTAATTTCATTGTCCAAAATATTTCTAAGATATTGCAAATTGAATTCTGAATTATCTTCATCTTTTAATATTGGCAGTATAGGTTCGCTTTTATTAGATGTTTTTTCCAAGAACTGTAATATATATAACGATACACTGTAAATCAGAGTGTTTTGCAAAGCAACAATACTCGATTTCAAATAAAACCTGATTTTCTCATCATTTATAGACTTTAATTTAACTTTATATAAGCTAATGGCTTTTGAAGTTGATTCAAGCAATGATTTTAAACACATTAGATCTCTGACGTTTAGGCTATCTTTTTCAGCAAACTTATTGTAAAGTGCCAAACTCTTTCCATGGTAAAATCTAGGGTCATTTGGATTAGATTTAATTATGTGATCAGCAAGTTGTAATGACTCATCTATTTCATTTCTTCGTCGGCTTGACCAAATCAGAAAATAATAAAAATCGTCTCTCCACTTTTTGTAAACTTTTTGGTAACGATTAGAGATGTCTATATTGGAATCTTTTCCCAAACTCACCTCACGTCTGTAAATATCAAGAAGAGATTCATATACTTCATTTTCTTGATCTGCGGAATCACCATCATAAGGGAGAATCAAAAAAATTAAACTTCTTATTAACACAGATGAATAATAAAAATCCTTTCTTTCTGAAACTCTTCTTGTTGCATAAAGGTTCTCCGATTCTGCATAAAGACTTGCTACAGCCTTTATAAAAAGTCTCAAGGCTTCTTCGCGTAATCTTGGAGATTTAACTGTAAAATCAACTGTATTCTTTAACAAACCAGATAGCTGTTTATTGATATTATTGTTTAAAAACAAAAGAATTGGTAAGTGTTGATAATTACCGACAACTATATCTTTTCCGGTATGCAAATTTAGTTCTTTGTTCTGAATCATTTTCTGAATCAGAACATTGAAATTGGATTGAAGTAAATACGTAAACTGCATACTATTTAGTGGCTTAATAGAGTCAGCACTTGATTTTGCTTTTTTCAACACTTCTTCATAAAGTGTTCGGAGCTCTTTCCAATCACCTTTTTTTGTTTTTAGTTCTTCAATTTTTAACTCTAAATGTCGAAGATAACTTACTTTAACCTGAATGCCTACATAAGTTTTTTCAACATTTATTCGCTCAAAATCTTTCCCTTTTTCAATAGAAATTGGAAGTTTCTCAATAACATCAGCGAAGTCACTATGATCTGCTTTATCAAGACCCGCAA
Organism: Acidobacteriota bacterium; assembly: GCA_031414415.1. Taxonomy (GTDB): domain Bacteria; phylum Acidobacteriota; class Blastocatellia; order Pyrinomonadales; family Pyrinomonadaceae; genus JANNVK01. The sequence continues at coordinate 23,045 of JANNVK010000065.1, read as the reverse complement.
GAAGATTAGAATTTTCTGATAATTCAGCAATATTCTTTAATTTTTTTAATAATCTGATTGTTTCTTTAATACTAGGATTAGAAAAAAGAAACAGTAAATAGGCGTGTTTAACACTTCTTAATACATTAAAAGGCTTACCATTAATAACAGGAAAATGTTTTATAACAGAAGGCGTTGAAAATAAATCTTTTGATTTATTCGCACTAGAAAAGTATAAAAACAAGTATTTTCCATTCAATTTATCGCTCTCTTGTAAATTTTTGTTAATACGACAGACTCTGTCAATAACAACAAAATCACGATAAGTGTTTGCTAATTGCATTGATATTTCTCGCGGGTGCAAAAGCTTAAAATAAGCATCATTATTTTTTGATTTAACCCATTCTTTATAATAACTAGCACTCCAAGAAGATCTTTTATTTTCGGAAAATGTTTTTAAAATAATACTGTCATCGTTTACTAGTAATTGCTCTTCAAGTTTTGTAGTTTTTCTTGACAGGTTGAATTTATCAATCTGCAATTTGGAAGTAAATATATCGTCGAAGTGCTTTATAAAAGAAGTTGTGAACAAAACAGTAGACAGCAAAAAGGTATAGCTGTCCTCTAATTCTTTGTATAATTTGTCAGTTTTTGTTTGATTACCACTAACTAATTTATCTTCTAGTATCTCGAAGAGATTATTATGGTTTATTCCCCTAATAGTCTCATCAATATTTCTTTTAATATTGTCTCTATTGAGATACAGTTCTAATTTGTATTCATCTAATATAATTGGCTTATAATTTTCGAAAATATGCGAATAACCAACTGCTTCGTCACCAACATCGTCGAGATGCCTTTGCCCGATACTCTGATTTTTTATCCCGTATGGAAATGTAAAGCGAAAAATATCATATGGATCAATGATAAAATTTATTACATAGCCTTCATTTTCTAATTCTAGATCATTAATAAGCATTTCAATGTCATTAGAATCAATCTCTTTTAATAAATTCATTGTTCACTCCAAAAGGTAACTAATTGGATAGATAATCTCCGTCAGTAAAATCCCTAACATAAATAGTCTCATTTTCAACAATTTTATCTGCACTAGTAATTAGATTTGATGAACTTACTATCGATTGTGCCTCTTGTGTTCTTCTATAAATCACCTCTTGCTCGGCATAATAACGACGTTTTAAATTGCTAATTTTGTCATTGCCATCTAAGGTATTAAAAATTTCAAAGTAATGGTTTTCGTAATTTAACAAATTACCTTTCAACACGTCCTCAACAAAGTAGGCTACGCTTAAATCTATAGTCTCTTTCAAATAGTCAATATATCTTTGCAATGAATCTTCTAAATTTTTATTTGAAATATCAAACAAAATTCGTTTATCAATTACGCTTTCTACAAATACAGCAATGTCAATATAATCAGGGACACATTCCTTTAATGTGTAATAAACTTCATCACAACATTCGTTATTAAGATTTATATTACTATCAGAAAAAAATCTAGCAAAACTCTTTAAGGCTTTATCTTTATGCCCTAAATAACAGTAATAATAAGTTATCAAGTATAGATAATATGGTTGAGTTTTTAACAAGGAATGAGTCAAGAATTCTTCAAGATAAAGATTCTCAGGGTCTTCTATGTAGATATAAGATTTTACCAACAATAAATTTAGATTTGTTTCTCCTATCCATAAATTGCTGAAAGAACCTTCTCTTACTAATAACTCGACCAAACATCTGTGTTCCAATGGTTCAGTTTCATGAATAAACAGAATAATTGTATGAATCAAATCTGCATTATCACTATTTGAAGGTATAGTTCTTAAAAATCGTATGAGAGATTTCGTAAAAATTAATTTTGCTTTTTTATCATAACGATTAAGCACATTATATAACCAAAAAAATTGTTCGTTAAGCATTAATGAGATTGGTTTGAGTGATGGGTTGGGATTTGTTCCGTTACACAATTCGATAATATATTCTATCCACGTTGCATCATCAAATTTTGATAAACTTTCGATTATTTGTTGTGTCATATTTCTAGTCTATAATACGCTTCATCAAGCATATTATCTCTGTTAAAATCAGTATCTTCCGATGCTTTTCCGATATGAAAAGCCTTAAAATTGTCATCGTAATAATTTGATTTTTCGTGAACCTGTTCTTTAGCAAAGTCTCTACCTTTTAATGTGTTTTCGTGAAACGTCCTACCAAACCCATCATACTTTTTATAACTTAAGTAAAGAATGTCAATGTCAAACCAATTAGCGTTTGAAGAATTCGGTTGGTAAACTTTCTCACAAAATTTGTCTGAATAATGAATAACGACAAATTCACCTGATTGTTTTGGGCTTGTAGTAAGTAATTTCCCGTCAGGCTTACGGGAAAAGCCTACAAAATCGCAGACATTGTTAGCGGGAAACTTCTCAAGTTCCGAATCTCGAATCTTTTCAGTAAGTTTTTCTTTTTGAGTAACCCAAGCTACTCCCAAAGGACCCGACCAACCCTTTTCTTCTCGTATTTTCTTGCTGTCAATTTCTAAGTCTATTTTATCCGATAAATTCTTTTTTATTTGCCTTTTCTTAGAAAGATGTTTAACTTTACCGATATATGCAACAAAACCGGTTAGTGAGACTATTTTAGCAAATGTACTCTTATTTGATTGACTGTTACGGCAAATCAAACTCATTTTTTTATTATACAATGTACAATTATCATCAATTGAACTGCAATCTTTACAAAAATTTGAGCAATCATTTTCATTCAAAGATCCGTTCTTAATATCAATTAAAACGCAAAGACATAATAATTTTTCATTTTTTTCTTTGGAAGAAATTAGCTGAATTAAGGTTTCTTGTAGTTTATTTTCTACAATTGTGTCCTTAATATATTTTATTGTTTTTGCTTCATCCATAATTTGTATTATATCGCTATTTTAATACTACTTTATTCCCCAAATTCCGAATCGCCAACCCGCTGATCTGCTTATATTGCGACTTCATATCATTTCAACAACCGCATAAAACCTTCTTGTTCGAAGTGTTTGTCGGTGGTTAAGGATTCGTTGAATCCTCGTTCTCGCATAATTACAAAACTTATGCTGTCGCAGAGCGAGTAAGTTTTATCTGGGCGTTGGTTCATAAGTTCGACTGTTTTGGTGTGCAAATTTTCGTTAACCCAAATTATTTCGATGTCATCGTCGGTCAAAATTAATGAACTGAATTTTAGTATTTCTTGTCGCGGAACGCCTCGGACATGTGCAAGGGCGACATATTCCGCCAAAATATAATTTGTTGTCAGACGGAAGTTAGCAGAATCGTAAGCTGAAATTGCTTTCCGGTGGTGTTGTTCGGTTACATCGTAAAGGCATAAAAAGCCGGAAGTGTCTATTAACATAACGTTTAGTCTTCGTGATTGTCAGCGTAGGCTTTCGCTAAATCCTCATCAATTTGTTCGTTATTTGCCGAATTCCGGTTTCCGCTTTTCCACGTTCCGAACATTTCACGGATTCCGCCGTTAGATTTCAACCGGTTTTGAATCAACGGTTGTTCGTCCAAAATCGTTACAATTGCCCTGCGGTTTTCCTTCAAACGTATTTCCGTCAACAAATTAACTTTGCCGCTGGTGTCAACTATTGCTTCAAGTGTTTGTATCATAAGGCTATTTTATCACAAATATTTCGCTATATTCGTAAACATCAAACTGCAAATTTGGTTCTTTTGCCGCACGTTGAACTCGGATTTTGAATTCACGCATGTTAGAACTCACGCATGAATGCGTAACTCTAGCTTTTTGGTGTTGTAAATTTTAGACCGCTGATTTGTTTGAATTGCGGGCTGGTGGCACCGAAGACGGATTTTACGTATTTCTTCACATCTTGGGCGGTTTTTACTAAGCCTTTATCGTCTGCGTAGAGCAAGGCGTTACGCGAAAGGCGTGAGTTGCTGAGATCAACGCCACTGTTGACGACTGCGGTATTTTTGGCACGCATATCGGTCAATTTTGTGTTTAAAGTGACGGTTTTGAGTTCGTTTTCGTTTGGGACATAACCGCTTTGACCTTCGAGAACTTTAATCAGACGATCAAAACTTTCGACTCGTTGGTCGTAGCTCATCTGAGAGCTTGAAACGGTTTTTGGTTGATCCGCAACTGGAATTGTCGGATCAGGCGTTGCATTTGGCGAAGCACGTTTGCCTTGAATTTTGTTGATAATGCTTTTGGCATCTTCGGCAATCAAGCTATCGACGACAGAAACCGAAAGTGCGTTTCCGATGCGAGTTGTTAATTTACTCAAAGGTTCAAAAACGAGTTCGCGTTGATTGATTGAATCGGTCGAAACTGAGCGTTTATCGTTCGTGTCAGTTAAAGAAGCTAAGGTTTGAGCGAGCAAGGCACTAAGTTTCGCGACATCAAGCCCAGGTTTTGAAGGATTGTAGGTTGCACCATAACTGGTGACAAAGGAAATTAAGGTTTCAAAATTCGCCGTATTTTTGGCGTGTCCAACTTCACTCATATAAGGATTCTCCTAGGGAACGGAATAGAAATTGTAAAACTTTTTGTGTCGTCATTATACAGCTACTGAAAAATTTGTCAAAGGGATCAGAACACGGAGCGATAGCGACTTGGCTCCGTGTTCTGATTGATTAACGCAATATTTGTTTGATGTTGTTGAGGTTGCCGTCGTTTTTTGCAGGTTGCAAGCCTAAAATTTTACACATTAAATTGTAAACCTCAACATTGGCGAAAGGTTCGGACACGAATCCTTTTTTAAACGCCTTGCCGTGGGCGATGAAAGTTGCTTGCATCGACTGATATTTGTTGTCATAACCGTGAGCACCACGCGGACGTGAAATATTATCGAGACCTTTTATTAAATCGTTGTAATATTTACGGTTTGTCGTCAGCCAACCTTCTTCTGAAGAGCAAATAATTGGAGCAATTCTGCTGCTTTCAGAATAATGCAGACGAGCCGGAATTTCTTCTTTGAGCCAGCAAGTTGCGTGTTCGAGTTTGTTGATTTTTGAATAAATCTCGTCACGCTTGCCAGGTTTTGGAAATATTTGAACGATTTCATTCGTCCAGATAATCCGTTCTGTAAGTTTATCAAAATCGAAATAATCGTCGAGAAAAGTCGCGTTGCGATAATCGACGTTTGCCATTCCGTGATCGGAAACTATGATAATGTTTACTTCTTTATCAATTTTTCTCGCTTTCAAACCATCTATCAAGCGTCGAATATCTTGATCGACATCCAAAACTGAGTATTTAGTTTCTTCAGCATCAGGACCGAATTCGTGTCCAACATCGTCTGTATCACTAAAATAAAGCGTCATAATTGTCGGACGCATTTTTTGTGGTAAATCAAACCACGACAACACTTTATCGACACGCATTTCATTCGGAACTCTGCCGTTATAGACACGAAAAATATCTGGTCTCTCGCCTTTAATCTCGGTTTCGGTGCCTGGAAAAAAATATGCACCAGCTTGCTGACCTTGTTTTTCGGCAGTTACCCAAATCGGTTCGCCAAGCCACCAACGCGGATTTTCAACTTCTTCTCGTTTCGACATACTAAAAACTGTCCCAAAATCGAAGACGTTATTTTCGACAATTCCGTGATGTTCGGGATATAAACCAGTCGCAATCGTGTAATGATTTGGAAAAGTTTTGGTCGGAAAACTCGGAATCAACCATTTTGCACGAACGCCATTTTTCGCCAATTCTGTGAGCGTTTTTGGGGCATATATATCAAGATAATCGTAGCGAAAACCATCAAGCGAAATTAAAATAACGGTTGGGCTGAGGTCTTTTATTGGCTTTTGCGAAATTGCCTGATTCGAAAAACTGAAAAGAATACCAGCGACAAAAAAACTTTTGAGAATGAAATTCAGGCTCTGCATAAAAAAAGTAAACATAGATTTATCGACGAAACTGCGTTAGTATTGCTCCATTATATCTACGTTTCGCGAGATAAGCCAAATCCGTTTTCAACGATAAACTACTCTTGGAATGTGTGAGGAAAATGCTTAATGACAATTATTCTTTTCGGTGTTACAGGTTGCGGAAAAACCACAATTGCTGAGCTTTTGGCAGAAAAATTGAGCTGGAAATTTTTTGATGCAGACGATTTTCATCCGCCAGCAAATATCGAAAAAATGCACAGCGGCATTCCGCTAACTGATGATGACAGGAAAGGCTGGCTCGAATCGCTACGGTCGAAAATCGTCGAATCTGGAGAAGCGAAGATTGATATTACGCTCGCGTGTTCGGCGTTGAAGGTCGCATATCGAACTTTTTTGAAAGGTCAAAACGATGTGAAATTCGTGTTTTTAAAGGCTGATTGCGAACTTGTAAAAAAACGTCTGGAAAATCGAAAGAATCATTTTATGAATCCGAAACTGATCGACAGTCAATTCGCGACGCTTGAGACTTTTGGAGAGATTGATTTAGAACTTGATTCGACAATTCCTGCCGAAAACTTGGTGAGTGAGATTATAAAATCATTTGAACTATAAGACATATTTTGATTACTGATAAATGTCTGTCGCCCGTTAAAACGGGCTTTATTTTTTTTAACTGAGACCACGGGTTTCGCAAGGCTTCACCCGTGGCTTTATGCTGCCGTCCGTTTCACGGACTAAACGCTTTTAATTCTGCCAAGTCGCTATCGCTCCGTGTTCTTACACTTTTCACTTTTCACTTTTAACTCCGCCAAGTCGCTATCGCTCCGTGTTCTTACACTTTTCACTTTTCACTTTTCACTTTTCACTTTTCACTTAAATTCTGCCAAGTCGCTATCGCTCCGTGTTCTTACACTTTTCACTTTTCACTTTCTCCGATGTCTTCATTCCAAACTGCAGAATTCTCAGCAATATATTTTGCAAGCATTTCGATACATTCTTTGTTGTTCAAATTAATAACCTTGACACCGTTTTCGATCAGCCAATTAACTCCGCCAACAAAGTTTTTTGCTTCACCGATGACAACTGTTCCAATCTTAAATTGCTTCACCAAACCCGAGCAATACCAACACGGCGAGAGCGTTGTGACCATTATTTTGTCGCGGTAACTTGTTTGTCTGCCAGCTTTACGAAAAGCATCAGTCTCGCCGTGAACTGATGCATCGTTTTCTTGAACGCGGCGATTATGTCCACTTCCGAGCAAGTTTCCAAGACTATCGAACATTGCAGCACCAATCGGAATTCCGCCTTCGCTGAGCCCAAGTTTAGCTTCTCCAATTGCAATTTCTAACATTTTTTCGTAGTTAAGTATCTCGGTTTGCATAAAATCTAATCTCCTCGTTCGGCAAGTTCGCTCCAGCGTTGGACATCTTTTTCGAGTTGAGAATTTAATGTTTGTTGTTCTTTAAAAAGTTGATTAATCATTCCGGCATCGCTGACAAACTTTGTGAGTTCTACACCGATTTCTGCCAGCCGTAACTCCGTCGAACTAATTGTTACTTCGAGTGTTTCCAATTCCCTTTTTTCTTTAAAACTGAGTTTTGTTTGCTGAGTTTTTACTTCAACTTTTACTTCTTTGGGAGCAATTTTTGTTTTAGCTTCTGATATTTTTAGTGCTTCTTCGCGTTCGCGATATTCAAGAAATGTTGTGTAATCGCCTGGATATTCACGGATTTTTCCTTCACCTTCGAAGTTGAAAACGTTGTCGATTGTGCGGTCGAGAAAATATCGATCATGGCTGACTACAATCAATGCACCGCCGAAATCGTCGAGATATTCTTCGAGTGCAACGAGTGTCGGAATATCCAAATCGTTTGTCGGTTCGTCGAGTAATAGAACGTTTGGTGAAGCCATCAAAATGCGTAAAAGATAGAGACGTTTTCGTTCACCGCCAGATAAATTTCCGACAAGAGCATATTGAACTGCTGGAGGAAACAAAAATCTGTCGAGCATTTGCGATGCCGTAATCATTGAGCTGTCAGCAGTTTGCACATATTCCGCAACTTCTTTGATGTAATCGATGACACGTAACTCGTCATTCAAAACGCGGCTTTCTTGATCGTAATAACCAATCGCAACTGTTTGCCCAACTTCGAGATTTCCGCTATCCGGCTGAACGCGATTCGTGATTATTTCGAGCAGAGTGGTTTTGCCCGTGCCGTTTGCTCCGATGATTCCGATGCGATCATCTCGTTTGAGCAGATAAGAGAAATCGTCAATCAATTTGCGTCCGTCGTAAGATTTGGAAATATTATAAAGCTCGACAATTTTTGAACCGAGACGCTGCGAACCAATCGCGATGTCGATTTCTGCCTTAGCTCGTTCAACCTTTTGATTGATTAATTCATTTGCGGAATTTACACGAGTTTTAGACTTCCGAGTGCGAGCTTTTGCTCCGCGACGTAACCATGCTAACTCCTTTTTAACGAGCATTTTATGCTTCTGACCTTCAACCGCTTTCAAGGTTTCTAATTCATCTTTTTTCTCAAGATAATAAGCATAATTTCCGTTATATTTTTGCACTTTACCGTTATCAATTTCGATGATTCTATTAGTTACACGGTCGAGAAAATAACGATCGTGTGTTACTAATAAAAGTGTTCCAACATAACGTGCAAGATAGTTTTCAAGCCATTCAACTGTCTCCGCATCGAGATGATTTGTCGGTTCATCGAGGATTAAAACATCAGGTTTTACAATAAGTTCGTGTGCGAGTGCGACTCGTTTGCGTTGTCCGCCCGAAAGCGTCGACATTTTTGCGGTTGTGTCATAAATACCGAGTTTTGTAAGAATATTTTTCGCGTTAGTTTCAATTTCCCAACCACCGTTGAGCTCGAGTTCGTGTTGCAAATCAGAAACTAAATCGAGAAGTTTAACGTCCGTTCCGCCTTGTTCGCTCAAGTCGTGACATGCAGTTTCATAATCGCGGAGAGCTTTCATGACACCGCTGCTCGAAGAAAAAATTGTGTCGATGACAGTTAATTCAGGATCGTATGGCGGATTTTGAGACAAATATGCGAGTGTTTTGCTGGCAGCACGAATTACTCGACCAGAATCAGGAACTTCAACGCCAGCAACCAGCCGCAATAAAGTCGTTTTTCCCGATCCATTTGCTCCAATTATGCCAATTTTATCGTTTGATTCGATTCCAAAAGTAGTTTCGTCAAACAACGGTTTGAAACCGAAGTTTTTGCTGACATTTTCGAGTGAAAGAATATTCATTGCAATAGTGTTTAGGGCAAAGGGTTTAGCGTGTATTTTCCAAAGACAAATGACTAAGAAGTTATTACTTTTTGCACACGCCCAACTTGTCCATCGGTCAGCCGGACTTTTATTCCATGCGGATGATTTGGCGAATTAGTCAGCAAATCTTTAACGATTCCTTCAGTTAATTTTCCGGTTCGTTGATCTTGTTTTAAGATAATCTCAACTTTTAAACCAGCGTGAATATTTTTTCGTTGTTTGCCATCCATAATCTGTCTTTTATTAAACAAAAAGCCCACCGAATTTCGGCAGGCTTTTTGTTTTTATTATGATCTGAGAAGGACTCGAACCTTCGACCCAATGGTTAAAAGCCATTTGCTCTACCGACTGAGCTATCAGACCAACTTCGTTAGCAAATTTTTAGTAAAAATAACTACCAACGAAACTTTAGATTTTAGAGAAACTTTCCACAAATTGCAAGTGAAGTTCAAACTATTTCAACCAATTTTCCATAACCGAGTTTTCAACGATTATTGTTTGATTTCTCTCAGGTCCAGTAGAAATCAAACCAATCTCAACGTCAATCGATTTCGATAAAAATTCAACGTATTCTCTCGCTTTTGTTGGTAAATCTTCAAGTTTAGTAATTCCGAGAGTTTCGCTTTGCCAACCTTCGAGAGTTTCATAAATTGGTTCAATTTGTTCCAAGTCCTGCGAAACTGAGGGAAATGTTTCGATAATTTCGCCACGTAATTTATATCCGACGCAGACTTTTATTTCCGGTAAAGCATCGAGAACATCCAACTTTGTTAGGGCAATCGAGTTGAATCCGTTAATTTCGGTCGCGTATCGAGTCGCAACAGCATCAAACCAGCCACAACGCCGCGGACGCTTGGTGACGGAACCATATTCATTGCCGCGTTTGCGAATCAAATTCGCCATATCTTCTTCAGCCTCAAGCATTTCGGTCGGAAACGGACCTTCGCCAACTCGAGTTGCGTAAGTTCGGACAATTCCCAAAACACCTGTAATTGAATGCGGCGGAATTCCAAGTCCAACTGCCGCACCGCCAGCCGTCGGATTTGAAGATGTGACGTATGGATAAGTTCCGTGATCGACATCAAGCAACGTTGCTTGAGCACCTTCGAGCAAAATTCGTTCGTTTGCTTTGATTGCTTTGCTCAAAAAATGAGTTGTTTCGGTGACAAATGGACGCAATCTTTCAGCTAATGCGGAGATTTCATCATAAATTTCATCAGAACGAAGCGGTTCGCGACCATAAAGCACGATTGTGCGATTTGCTTCAGCCAAGTTTCGTTCAATTCTCGACTTTAATACATCTGGAACGAGTGCGTCCGCGACGCGAATTCCCCGCCGACCGGCTTTATCTTCGTAACACGGACCAATTCCACGGAGCGTTGTCCCAATTTTTTCGTTGCCTAAACGTTCTTCAGTAGTGTGATCTAACGCACGATGATACGGCATAATTAAATGAGCTCGCGAGCTGACTTTCAAGCGTTCCGGCGTGATTGAAACCCCGAGCGAAATCATTTGGTCAACTTCTTCAAAAAACGCTTTTGGATCAATAACCATACCGTTTCCGAGAACGCAAGTTTTACCTTCGTGGATAATTCCAGATGGCAAAAGTCGCAAGACGAAAGCACGTTCGCCGACGTAAACCGAATGTCCGGCGTTGTGTCCGCCCTGATAGCGTGCGACCAAATCAAATTTATCCGCGAGAAGATCGACGACCTTTCCCTTGCCTTCATCGCCCCATTGCGAACCGATAATTACGATAATCATAAATAGTGAATAGTGAATAGTGAATAGTGAATAGTGAATAGTGAATAGTGAGAAATCATAAAACTTTTCACTTTTCACTTTTAGTTTTTCACTTAAGAGTCATCTTGTATAATTGCAAATACTTTTTCGCGGCATTTTCCCACGAATTATCGACTGACATTCCGTTTCGTTGAATTTTTTGCCACGTTTTGGTGTCCGCGTAAGCAAACAAGGCTTCGTAAATCTTCTCTAAAAACTTGTCTGCCCGATATTCTTTAAATTTAAAACCGTTTCCAGTGCCGCGAACTGAATCAAAATTCTCGACCGTGTCATCCAAACCACCAACCGCACGGACAATCGGAATTGTCCCGTATCGCAATGAATACATTTGATTTAATCCGCACGGCTCAAACTTGCTCGGCATCACAAACATATCAGCACCAGCTTCGATTAAATGTGCCAAAGATTCATTATATCCGCGATAATTTCCAATTCGGTGTGGTGCAAAATCTCGCCATTTTTGGAAAAACTCTTCATATTTACTTTCACCAGAACCGAGCGAAATAAAAAATGCCTCGCTTGCCAGAATATCACCGGCATTTTCCATAATTAAATCAATGCCTTTTTGCGATGTCAGACGAGTTACTGAAGCAATTATTGGACGATCAAGTTCTTCCGGTAAGTGAAATGCTTGCAACAATTTACGCTTACATTCACGCTTTCCTTCGAGATTTTCAATACTAAAATGTGCTGGTAATTCAACATCAGTTTGCGGATTCCAAACTTCGTAATCAACGCCGTTTGTGATTCCAAAAAGCGAATCTTCGCGTTGCCGAAGTAACCAATCGAGTCCGTAACCATTTTCAGACGAACGAATTTCGTAACTATATCGACGCGAAACAGTCGAAAGCATATCTGAAACAGCAAGTCCGGCTTTGAGAGAATTTGCCGCTCCGTCCATATTAAATGAGTTTCGCGAGTATTGATCGTTAAATCCAAATTCGTTAAGTTGATTTAAACCAAAAACACCTTGATAAGCGAGATTGTGGATCGAAAAAACGGTTCGCGTATTTCTCCAAAAACTGTCCCAACGGCTTAAATTTGCAATCTCTACCGCTGCAAATCCGCTGTGCCAATCGTTGAGATGGACAATATCGCAAGGCTTTTCTAATCTTCGGAGCAAAACAATTGCTGCGTGGCAAAAGAAGGCAAAACGCTCGTTATCTTCACGAAATCCATAAATCGAACTGCGATGAAAAAACTCTGGAGCATCAATCAAAAAGGTCGGTGAACCGTTAGCTTCGCTATAAAAAGCCTTTGCACAATAATCTTGCCCAGCCCAATTTACCCAAAGATCGTCAAAAGCTATATGCCAAAGATGTTCGCCTTTCGTCTGCAAATAACAAGGTGTAATCAAAAAAGCATCGAGTCCAATTTGCTTCAATGCCTTCGGCAAAGCACCCGCAACATCGGCTAAACCGCCTGTTTTCGAGTATGGAACAGCTTCAGATGATAATAAGGCTACACGCATTGTAATAAAATGTATCGCAGACATTTTGTCAGCGGTCTTGTGAGCATCTTGCTCGCAAAAAAGTCTAGCTTAAATTAAAAATGTATCGCAGACATCTTGTCGGCGGTCTTGTGAGCATCTTGCTCGCAAGTCTTGCTCGTAAACTCAATAAAAAAGGCAGACTTTTCATCTGCCTTTTAATTTTTTACTGCAATGATTTTAGCTTTGCATTGAAGCTAAAAATTCTGCGTTGACTTTAGTTTTGCCCAATCTTTCAAGCACAACTTCCATTTGCTCAACTGGCGAAAGTGGATTTAAAACCCGACGCATAACCCAAATTCGGTTCAAGTCTTCTTTCGAGATAAGTAGTTCTTCTTTGCGTGTGCCTGAGCGTTGAAGGTCAATCGCTGGGAACAAACGTTTGTCAGAAAGTCTTCTGTCGAGATGAATTTCGGAGTTACCTGTTCCTTTGAATTCTTCAAAGATAACATCGTCCATTCTCGAACCTGTATCAATCAAAGCAGTTGCAATAATCGTCAAACTTCCGCCTTCTTCGATATTTCGAGCAGCACCAAAGAATCGTTTTGGACGTTGCAAAGCATTAGAATCAATACCACCGGAAAGAATTTTACCACTTGGCGGAACAACTGCGTTATGTGCTCTCGCGAGACGCGTAATTGAATCGAGCAAGATAACAACATCACGTTTGTGTTCAACTAAACGCTTGGCTTTTTCGATAACCATGTCCGCAACTTGCACGTGGCGAGTTGGTGGTTCATCAAATGTTGAAGAAATTACCTCGCCACGAACTGAGCGTTGCATATCTGTAACTTCCTCAGGTCGTTCGTCAATAAGCAACACAATCAATGTAACTTCAGGATGATTTGTCGTGATCGAATTTGCAATAGTTTGAAGCAACATCGTTTTACCGGTTCGCGGCGGAGCAACAATTAATGCACGTTGTCCTTTACCAATCGGCGTTACAAGGTCAATTACACGAGCTGCAATATTCTCAGGAAGCGGAGTTTCCATCCGCAATTGCTCGTCCGGATAAAGCGGCGTTAAGTTGTCAAAGAAAATTTTCGCACGCGATGAATCTGGTGCTTCAAAGTTAATTGCTTCGACTTTAATGAGTGCGAAATAGCGTTCGCCCTCTTTTGGTGGACGAATTTGTCCCGAAACTGTGTCGCCGGTTCGTAAATCAAATTTGCGAATTTGTGACGGTGAAACATATATGTCGTCTGGACCTGGAAGATAATTATATTCAGGTGCTCGAAGAAATCCGAATCCATCAGGCAGCGTTTCTAACACACCTTGCGAAAAAATCAGACCGCTTTTCTCTGCTTGATCAGCGAGAAGTTTGAAAATTAATTCTTGCTTTCGCATACCCGAAGCACCTTCAATGCCCATTTCTTTGCCGATATTTGTTAACTCTGAAATCGTTAATTCCTTCAACTCGGCGAGGTCAAGCGTCGGTGATTTTATTTGCTCAGATTTCGGTTTGCCATTACTAGCTTGAGCCGGAATTTCTGGAACAATAGAGGTTTCGGTCGCGACAACAACTTCTGCTGGTGTCTCTTTTTCTACCTTCTTAACTTTTTTTGCTGTTGTTTTGGTTGCCATTTTGTTTGTTTTTGATTTAGCGAACAAAGAACATTGTTCGCAAATTTTTGCGTGACGAATAAAGCGTCTTTAGATATTTATAAACATTCTTTTGGAGAAAATTACTAACTGGAAAGATCCAAAGGGGAAGTTTTTTTAAACCCTCAGGCTTTCTCAAAACTCTTAACTAAATTTTTGAGATATTGAATTATTACGCAATTTGCAAGAGAAAAGCAACTAAGGATTTCGAATTTCGAATAAATTTTTATTAATTTCACGCCAAAGATCATCTTTACCAGCAATTGTTTCAGAAGAATAAGGCATTATTGTGCTATTTGGCATCATTTTTTTGATTGTTTCAAGACTTTCAACGAGCTTTTTTGGCTTCAATTTATCAGTTTTTGTGGCAACAACGAGATGTCTTCTATTGTTATAAAGCAACCAATCATTGAGTTGCAAATCTAATTTTGAAGGTTCATGACGAGAATCTACTAATTGAATAGATAAAACAAGTTGTCGTCTTAAAGCGAGATATTCTTCCGCCATTTTGCCCCAATCGCTTCGCATTACTTTCGAAACTTTCGCATAACCATATCCGGGCAAATCAACAAAATAAAACTCTTCATTTATTAAGAAAAAATTTATACATTGAGTTCTGCCAGGAGTGTTAGACGTTCGTGCGAGACCTTTTTTGTTGAGCAAAGTGTTTAATAAACTTGATTTTCCGACATTTGACCTGCCAAGAAAAGAAATTTCAGGCAAATTGCTATCATCCCAATGAGCTTCTTCGTAAGCACTTTTAATAAATTCTGCTGAGGTTATTTTCATTGTAATAGTATTTTATTAATAATTTTCGACAGCTTCTGATCGTGCAGTCATCATTTTCTTTATCATCTCGCGACGACCAGCAAGCATTTCCTTGGCATTTGGCTGACGCATAATAAGTCTTTCAAGATTTAATAAAAACTTTGGATTACCAAAAGCGACACGAACATCTTCTAAATAAGGTTCGATTTTTGAAAAAACTATAATATGCTCGCCGTGAACTTCATCAAACATTTCTTCATCAATCGCACCATGATTTACAAAACTCGCTGCCATATCCCAATAAGAAATTACCATTCGCAATAATCCGCTTGTTTGTGGGTTAATCATCGCTTGCATAACGTCTTCAGGTGAATTTGGTAAGAAACTTACAACCCAATTACGTGCCTCACGCATCAACGGTTCGCGTCGGGTTTCATAAAGTCTCAAAATTAATTCAGCAGATTCAGATTTGTTCATATGTGCTCCTCGAAAATAAATTAATGCTAAATACTAACCGCAAGATGAAGTCTCTGACAAACTAAATTATTTGATTTATTGAGTAATCTCGGCGACAACTCGTTCAGCAGACTCTAAAGCACCTTCCATTCCGGGAGCTTTTTCTGCGGTGTGTTCGCCCGCAAAATGAATTAAACCGACTGCTGATTTCAAATGAGGTTGTAAATTTTTGAGCTGATTTATTGTGAAATGTGAATATGCACCGCGTGAAAACTCATCATTAAACCACGATTTTGTTGCAGTTTTATCAACTTTCATAAAAGGTAGAATTTTCTCAAATTCATTTTTCCCCCAAGTTTCTCTTTTGTTATCACTTAAAAAATCGGGAAATATTGCACCTTCGCCGTCAGTCCAAAGTGAAAATATACCTCGCTGATCTTCCGTTTTTCCAGCAACATTGAAAATTCTTTCACAAACTGTATCAGTCCAAATACTTGAACCAAGTTTTCGCTCATCCCAAGGTTTTCTTTTGGCTTGCAAATATGTTTTTGTGATATTTGTGTAAGCTAAATTATTGATAGCATTCGTTTTTGCCTCTGGCAAGGTTGGTGAAAACTTAATTTCACGCAAGACAGAAAACGGAATTGTACAAATTAATTTTGCTGCTTCTTGAGTTTGAATTTTTCCATATTTGTCTTGATAACTAACTTTTACTGACTCTCCAGAATGCCAAATTTCATTTATTTTTGCATTGAGAATAAATTTAACGCCATTCTTCAAAGCATTTTCATAAAGTTTTTGCGGAATTTGATGGTTTCCGCCAACAATTTTAATAGCTTTTGTTCCAACCGAGGTTCGTCTTTTACTTTCCCAGAGAATTCCGCCAGTCGAAACTGTTTCAATCGAATTATAGTTGAGTGAAATGTTCATTAAGCGAATCATTTCATTTGAAATGCCACGACTTCTTAATGAATCAGCAAGTGAAATTTGATCAAATAAATCTATTTTTGCTGGATTATTTCTCAGATCGGTTGCCATTTCGCGAAGATGTTTCGCTAAAATCTGCGGTGGTAATGCTTGAGCTTCATCGCCTTTAAAATTATAAGGATTAGGAAATTCTGAACCAGTCGGATACAACTTACCTTTTAAAAACGCCGAATTCCCAAGTCCTTTTTGCACATTTCCGATGCTTCCGCCGGTATCGGTAGTGTCTGGAATTTCAGCATATTCGACACCAAATTTTTCAGCGTAATTAAGAAATCTATTGTAACCGTTACCAACAATTTCACCGCCAAGTTCGGCGTATTGATTGTCTCGAAATGGTTTTTTGAGCGTAAAAACTCTGCCTCCAATCCTATCTCGACCTTCAATAACTGTGACATCAAAACCTTTTAGTGATAATTCAAAAGCCGCTGAAAGACCCGAAAGTCCGCCACCGGCAATGATGATTTTTTTTCTACTTTGTGAAAATACATTGGTATTTTTCAAAATAGCAAAAGCACTTGAACCTAAAATAAATTCGCGTCTCGAAATTTTCATAATGTTATAGATTTATAACATATTTACTTTTTCTCGCCAAATTTAAAGGTTACACCAATCGTAAAGGTTCTCGGATAGCCTGGAGTTGCGTGAATTCTTGAAGCACTTTCACAGGTTGGACAAACTCTTGATTCGAAGTAATTTTGGGTTTCAAAATAACGTTTATTTGATAGATTATCGAGCGAAAAATTAAGCTCAGCAAATCGCGTAACTCGTTTATTAAGAGATAAATCAATTAAGTCGAATCCACTTGCACGAATGCTTACATCTTCACCATCAAGGCGATAATTGCTGCCGTGACGATAACGCATTGAACCGCTGATACCTTTGATGATATCAAGTGTGAAACCTGCATTTCCTACTAATTTTGGAGCAGAATCAAGATAAATACGCGGGTTTGTGTTCCTAAAAAAAGCATTCCCGACGTTAGTAATACCGCCGTTAAAACTTAAATATTTGTTGAGCTTGAGAGAAGTTTTTGCTTCAATTCCATAACTCCGACTTGGATCAGCTAGTTCGATTGTTCCATCATCTGGAATATAAACTTGTTCATTTGAACGATCAATAAAAAATCCACTCAATGTAAACGATGCTCGACGCGAATTAAATGAAGTTCCAATTTGATAAAAATCTGTTGTCGAGATTTTCGGATTTTCAGGTTGCTGAACAACTCCGCGAGCATCTTGACTGGTAATTCCACGTCCATAATTGAAATAAAATGCCAGCGGAAGTTTATCAGTTGGTGAATAAGCTATGTTAAATTTTGGCTGAAATTTCCCTTCACTTTGCTTGCCGGAAAGTTCAGAAAACACTTTGTCTTTGACATCAAAACTAAAATAATCGTAACGAACACCAAAATTCAAATTCAAATGTCCATCAAATAAATCTAAGTTTTGCTGAACATAAGTTCCATAATTGTTTACTTTTGCGTTAGCTTTTGTGACAATTTCGAAAGGATTTCTGCCAATTGAGCGATCTAAACCAACATTAATTTGATTGGAATGAAAACTGCCTCCAGCCATAAAAACTCCAATAATGTTGCCAAATTTAACTGGTTTTAAATATTGTGTGTTAAGACCTTCTTGTAGCCTCGAATCGTGTTGCTGAACTTCGTCGCCATTTGTTGGGTCATTTAGAAAAAATGTGAAATTCGAAAATAAATCAAAAAGTGAACGCGAAATAAACGCATCAATTTTAAAAACTCGACCGTTTTTATTTTCATCTCTAAAATAAATCGCGGCTGTTCCATTTTTTACTTTTCCGCCATTATCGGGATCAATCACACCAAAACGATCAAGCTCTCCGTTTGAAACTAAATCTAATGGAATTTGTCCGGAAGATTGATATAAATTACGACCGCCATTAAATTTAAATCCAATTGCACGATTTTCTTTTAATTTTAGAGTGTAATTTCCGGTGAAATTATCGCGAATATATTTGAGAGGAGCTTTGAACGGACCATTTGTTTGCGAATGTTCCCATGCGAAAAAAGCTGAATCATTTATCGGTGGCGAATATGCGAGAAACGAACGAAAAGTTCCAAATTGTCCACCTTGAAGTCGTGCTGTTAACTGTTGCGGAAGTGATTCTCGTGTTTTGATGTGAACGACTCCAAGTCCAGAAAAATCACCGTATTCGGCTGAGAAAGGACCGTTTACAATATCTACATCTTGAACTAATTCTGGTGAAAGTGATTTTAAACTTCCCAAGTAACCTTGTCCGTGACCTTGCGTTCCTTGATTTTGCTGAACATTATCGGTCAAAACTTTTAATCCACCATTTACGCCACCGTGATCGAGATTGAATCCAAAACGTCTTATTTCTAAGGATTTTCCGCCGCCTTCGTGTTGTCCAGCATTTATTCCAGCATCAAGCGATTGAAAAATTTGGTCATCGCGAGAAAAAAGCGTTCCAGAAAATAGTTTTTCGTTTCGTCTTTCAATACTTGGCTCAAGCGTTGTTGTGTTTATCACGAGTTCTTCGTGAATCGGATCAATTGAATATGCAACCACAAGTCGAATATCAGTTTTCAAATCAGCTTGCGTCAATGGAAATGATTTTCCGCTGATATTTTTTCCACTGATTGTTAAAATTACTGCTTCATCAGGCACGGAAAGGCTAAAATTTCCTTCCAAATCAGAAGTAGTTTCAATTTTACCGTTTGTCGTTCGGGCAGAAATTTTTATATTTGGGATGAATTCATTTTGTGTAGATACAACAACTCCAGAAACAGTTTTTGTTGACTGTGCAAAACTTGTAAAACTTGATATTAAAACCGAGAATATTAAGATAAATGATTTAGATATTACCGCAAACTTCATAACAACTTCCCTCTTGTATTATTTTGAAAATAGAATTAGGTTACGTAACACAATTTTAATTTCCGTAACACATTAACTCTAAAAAGTTATTCGTATGAAGTCAATTTATAGATTCAAGATTTAACAATTTTGGAAGATGGTAAGGTCAAAAACAGTTTTCCGTGTTTAATTCCTTTTAAACTGAGCAAAGAATTAGAAAGTTGCGAAATTTCGCTAACTATTCCGCGAAGAGCAATAATTTCCATACAATCTTCGTGAGTTACGTGAAGGTGCATAACTGACAGAATTGTATCGTGATGTGTATGTTGGATTTCAGCCATTTCGTGGAGCAAATTTGTGGCGTGATGGTCGTAAATAATTGTCAGACTTCCAAGAACTTCAATTTCTGATTTTAAATCAAGTTTTTGTTGAATTAAAGCATCGCGAATTAAATCACGAATCGCTTCTGAGCGAGTAGAATATCCTTGTTCAACGATTAAAGAATCAAAATTTGCAAGTAAATCTTGCTCAATGCTTACTCCAAAACGGATAAGTTCACTCATTAAAAAAATCTCCAAAAATTTTAAGTCATCGCTTTCAACAAGGCTTCACGCATTTCACCAGCTGTTTTCCAACGATGCAAAGGATCTTTGGCAATTGAGCGTTCAATCACGAGTGCAACGTTGAATGGAACTTGTATGCCACGCGTGCTAATTGGAATCAAAGGTTTTTCAAAAATGGCTTTGACTGTGTCAGAAATTCCGGCTTTTGGCGAAATATCTAAGGCATGAGCACCAGTCAAAAGACTATATGCCGTCATTCCAACTGCATAAATATCAGATGGCGGCTGAACATCTTTAAAATCGCGGATTTGTTCCGGCGGCATATAAGCAATAGTTCCGGCAACATCGCCAACCATTGTCACGCCACTCATTCCAGTTTCTTTAAAACTTTTTGCGAGACCAAAATCAGTCAGTTTGGCGTCTAAATTTGGATAATTTCCATCAACTAAAATGTTTTGTTCTTTAATATCTCGATGCACGAATCCAAGTTTATGGGCAAAATCTAACGCCGAAAGCGTTTGCTCAATAATTTTTACAACTTCTTTATAATTGAGCTTTCCACCGCGTTCTTTGCAAAGTTTCGAAGCATCCATTCCCGCAATATATTCAGTAATCAAATAAACAATTCCATTATGTTTTCCGTGTTCGATATAGCCAACAATGTGCGGATGTCGCAAACTCGCCGCAACATCAATTTCACGCATAAATCGCTTCATTGATTGTTCGCTGACGGCAACATCTGGAAGCAAAGTTTTAATCGCCACCGCACGTCCATCTTTGATTGAACGAGCCAACATTACACTGCCCATTCCGCCTTGTCCGAGAATTCTAATCATCTCGTAATTTGGAATTGGTTGTGGATTTTTTCGTAAAACTTCACGGCAATCATCACAAACAAATGACATTTCAGAAGTTGCAGAATCAGCCTCAGATTTTGATAAAGTGCCACAATTTAAACAAGTTACAGTTACTAACGAAGGAACAGTTGTCCCAAATTTGAGAAGATTTCCGCTTCCGGTATATTCACCAGAGGTAACTTCAACAGTGATTATCGTTTCGCCGCCTTGAATTAAATCACCATTTTTTAAATAAGCAGTTTCGACACGTTTGCTATTAACAAATGTGCCATTGGTTGAACCCAAATCACGTAAAAAACATTGTGGCGGAGCGATTTCAAAAATACAATGATGACGCGAGAAAAAACGATCATCTGGCAAACAGAAATGTGCGGATTCGCTGCGTCCGATGAGAAATGTATCATGTTGGTCAAACGTGAATACGCGACCAACATGTGGACCCGCAACGACGCGTAAAGTTACTCGCATTTATAAATCAAACTAACAAAATAAAATATTTTATCTAAAAAACAATTTATAATAACCTAAATTCTTGGTTAAAAACAGTTGTTCTATAACTTCAAGTTTCGCAACCGCAAAGCATTCGCAATAACCGAAACTGAACTGAACGTCATCGCGGCACTTGCAATCATTGGCGATAGCAATAGACCAAAAAATGGATATAAAATTCCAGCGGCGATTGGAACACCGAGCAAGTTATACGCAAACGCAAAAAATAGATTTTGACGAATGTTGCTCAAAGTTGCTTTCGAGAGATTTATCGCCCGCAAAATTCCGCGTAAATCTCCGTGAATCAATGTAATATCCGAACTTTCAATCGCAACATCGGTTCCAGTCGCCATCGCAATTCCGACATTTGCTTGTGCCAAGGCTGGTGCGTCGTTGACACCATCGCCAGCCATTCCAACAATTTTATTTTTCAACTGTAAATCTTTGATGATGTTTGCTTTATCTTCGGGCAAAACTTCAGCAACCAGTTTGATGATGCCGAGTTTTTTTGCGACGGCGGACGCGGTTGTTTTGTTATCGCCTGTCAACATAATGACTTCGATGCCCGATTTTGTGAGACTTTCAACGGCTTCCTTTGCCGATTCTTTGATCGTATCAGCGACACCGAGAAAACCGATTATTTCTTTTTCGGATGCGACGAACATCACCGTTTGACCATCGTTTCGCAGTTCTTCGACTTGCGTTGTGATTGTTTCACTAAACTTCAAACCGTTTTCTTCCAACAATTTGCGGTTTCCAATCAGATACTTTTTGCTTCCAATTTCGCCGATAATTCCTTTGCCCGTAACCGATTGAAAATTTTCAACCTTTGGCAAATTTAAATTTTCCGCACCTTTGACGATTGCCGTTGCCAACGGATGTTCACTCATTTTTTCAAGTGCGGCGGAGATTTTTAAAACCTCGTTTTCATCCAAATCGGTAAATGCAACAACCTTTTGCAGACGCGGTTTGCCTTCCGTCAATGTTCCCGTTTTGTCCACGACGAGCGTGTCAATTTTTTCCAACGCCTCCAAAGCATCGGCTTTTTTGACCAAAACGCCCGATTTTGCCCCGCGACCTGTGCCGACCATAATGCTCATCGGCGTTGCCAAACCCAATGCACACGGGCAAGCGATGATTAAAACCGCCACGGCACACGCAAATCCAAAGACGAAATTCCCGTAAAACGCCCAAACTGAAACCGTGATAATCGCCGTTAAAATAACCGCTGGAACAAAATAATACGAAACTTTATCCACGAGATTTTGAATCGGAGCTTTACTTCTCTGAGCTTCGCCAACCATTTTGACAATTTGGGCAAGCAAAGTTTCACTCCCGATTTTTTCGGCTTGCATCACAAAACTGCCGTTTCCGTTGAGTGTTCCGCCGACAACTTTTGCACCCGATTCCTTCAAAACCGGAATCGGTTCGCCCGAAATCATTGATTCGTCAACCGAACTTTGCCCTTCTAAAACAACGCCGTCAACCGGAATTTTTTCGTTCGCCCGAACTCGCAATTTCGTCCCAACTTGCACATCTTCAAGCGAAATTTCTTGTTCCGTGCCGTTGTCCAAAATAATGCGAGCCGTTTTCGGGGCAAGTCCGAGCAGTTCTTTCAAGGCAGAATTCGTCTGACTTCTCGCCCGTAATTCAAGCACTTGACCAAGTAAAACAAGGGTTGTAATAACCGCCGCCGCTTCAAAATAAAGCGGAACTTCGCCCGAATGTCCGCGTAAATTTGGCGGAAAAAGTTGCGGAAAAAACATCCCAATAATGCTGTAAATCAAAGCCGCACCTGTCCCAATCGCAATCAGCGTGAACATATTCGGACTGAGATTTTTTATCGAAGCAAAGCCGCGTTCAAAAAACGGAAATCCGCCCCACAAGACGACAGGCAAAGTAAATATAAACTGAATCCACAACGAAATTTGAGGCGAAATAATTTGACTAAAACTCGGCAACATTTCGAGCATTGCCAA
>JANNVK010000064.1:0-11407 GCA_031414415.1 Acidobacteriota bacterium | reverse complement strand
TGCAGACTCGCAGGCTGGCAGCCCGCGTTCCGTTAATCCGTTAAAAAATAAAATTAAAGTGATTTGGCAAAACTTTATCTCCAAACATACTTGGAGGTGGGCAATTCGATTGATGCGGGTTGCCTTTTTTAATGCCAATTTAACTCCTCATAAAAAATATCGCGTCTCTTTTGGCAGAAACCTGAAATTTTAGTTAAAATGAGTTATTCGATTATCATATTTTCTTATCATACTTAGATTTTACAAATGACAACAGCATCAAAAAAGGTTAATAAAAACATGGCATCAATAGCTGTAAAGGCAACTGTTTCAGACACTTCGACGCTAGAAAAATATCACGGATTAGATACCAAAACCATGATCGGAATCTATCGCACGATGTATCAATCGCGACGAATTGACGACAAGGAAATCAATCTTAAAGGACAAAATAAAGTCTTTTTTCAGATTTCCGGTGCGGGACACGAGGCGATTTTGGTCGCCGCAGGTTTGGCGATGAAGCCTAAATATGACTGGTTTTTTCCTTATTATCGTGATCGTGCGTTGATGCTTCAAATTGGGATGACATCGCTCGAAATGTTATATTCCGCTGTTGGTGCTGAGCCAGATCCGAATTCTCACGGTCGCCAAATGCCTTCGCATTGGGGACACAAAGATTTGAATGTTCCATCGCAATCTTCTTGCACAGGTTCGCAACTTCTCCACGCTGTTGGTGCGGCGGAAGCGACGTTTCGCGGAAATTTGATCAAAGATATTCAAGATAAAGTCACCGGTTTCAAAGGCGATGAAATTGTTTACACCTCAATCGGCGACGGAACAACTTCGCAAGGTGAATTTTGGGAGTCGATGAACACGGCTTGCAACTTGAAATTGCCCGTTATTTTTATGGTTGAAGATAATGGTTACGCGATTTCTACGCCTGTTGAAGTCAACACACCCGGCGGTTCAATCTCCGAATTATTTATCGGATTTCCAAACTTATTGATTCAAAAATGCGATGGCACAAACCCGATTGAGTCTTATGCAACGATGAAAAAAGCTGTTGCACATTGCCGTTCAGGCAAAGGACCAGCGTTGGTTCACGCAAAAGTTGTGCGTCCATATTCGCATTCGTTATCTGACGATGAAAAACTTTATCGAACGCCCGAAGAACTTCAAAAAGATGCAGCACTTGATCCGATTAAGACTTACGCCGAGTTTTTGATGACTGAAAACATCGCAAGTTCTGAAGACCTCGAAGCAATTCGCAAAGAAGTCGATTTAGAAGTAAACGAAGCCGCGGACATTGCACTCGCGACACCACAACCTGCTCCTGAATCAGCTTATCGTAATGTTTATTCGGCTGATGTTGACCCAACTTCGAAGGATTTTGACACCGAAGAAGGTGCGGAACTTTCGGGAAATGCCGGAACTGTTGTCGATTTAATTAATCGTTGTTTACACGAAGAAATGGCTCGCGATCCGCGAATTGTGATTTTTGGCGAAGATGTTGCGGACGTTTCACGCGATGAACATATTGACGATCTCAAAGGAAAAGGTGGCGTTTTCAAAGTAACTGCAAATTTGCAAAGAAACTTTGGTTCGGCTCGCGTCTTTAATTCGCCTTTAGCTGAAGCAAATATCATCGGTCGAGCTGTCGGTTTAGCAATACGAAATATTAAACCTGTTGTCGAAATTCAATTTTTTGATTACATTTTCCCTGCCTATCACCAAATTAGAAACGAAGTTGCAGTCACACGTTGGAGAAGCGATGGCGACACAAAATGTCCGATGGTGATGCGTGTTCCCGTTGGCGGATATTTGAAAGGTGGAGCGGTTTATCACTCGCAATCTGGCTCAACCTTGTTTACATCAACGCCCGGAATTCGCGTTGTTTATCCTTCTAACGCCTTGGATGCAAACGGTTTATTGCGAACCTCGATTCGCTGTGACGATCCAGTTTTGTTTCTCGAACACAAACATTTGTATCGCCAAGTTTATAACAAATCACAGTATCCAAGCTCGGAATTTATGATTCCTTTTGGCAAAGCGAAAACTGTCCGCGAAGGAACTGATGTCACAATTATCACTTATGGTGCATTGGTTCAGAGAAGTTTTGAAGCCTGCAAACGCCTCGAAAAACAAGGAATTATGGTTGAACTTATTGATTTGCGGACGCTCTCGCCATACGATTGGAATGCAATTGCGACTGCCGTGAAAAAGACAAATCGAGTAATTGTGGCTCACGAAGATTCGATTTCTTGGGGTTATGGAGCCGAAATTGCCGCTCGAATTTCTGATGAATTATTCGAATATCTCGACGCTCCGGTTCGAAGAGTTGGTGCAACTGATACCTTTGTTGCGTATGCTCCGCAAGTCGAAGATTTTATTCTACCGCAGACGGAAGATGTCGAAAAAGCTGTTTTAGATTTAATGAAATATTAATAAAATACCAATCTAAAACATAATTCAAGCCTATTAAATATAAACTGATGGTAGTTTCTAATAGGCTTGATTTTTATTAGATTTATTTATTTTCCTAAAAAACGGCGATTCCATTCTCTTGCAAATTCTGAAAATCCACTTTCACGAAACTTCCTAAGTGCACGAACTAGATTCAATGAGGCTGTAGCATCTCCACTATTAAAATTTCCTTTTCCATTAAACGTTCCAACTATACCTCTCACAACTCCACCAATAATTCCACCTTCATTATTTTCATGTTCGACAATTCTATTATAAGCTTCATCAATTGTGAGCATGGCTAATGGACCGTGATAACCATCATCGAATCCGACAACAACGTGACCGTGCGTTGTTCCAGGTCTAAAACTATCAATGTTATCCTCAATTATTCCAACATTTGAAATTGAATAATTCTCCTTCATCCTTGCGATAGTTGTCCAAACATTACAACTTTCTAAGGTATTAGTAGGAGAACGCATAATATCATAGAGCATATTTCCAAATTCAGTAAAATTAATACTTCCGTCTGCAGCATATTTCTGCATAAGAGACCTTGCATAAAGACTTAGCTCAATTTGACGTTTTGGTGCGACTCCTAAATATGGGTTGAATGGTAAATTCCTCGACATAAAACTTCCCTCTTTTCGTTAAAAATTAAGAAGTTTTAAATTAAATAATAATCAAAACTTCTTGATATTTTGACGTTGTGTGAATATTTTTTTGCCAAATTTCAGGGCTTGAATACTTAAAACTAAAATCGGTTTCTAAAAACTTCTTCTCAACAAATAAGACATTCGAATAAAAAATCGTCGTTCATCGCGGCGGAAACCGTTGTCAAAGTCTTCGCGGAAATCGTTGTAGCCTTTGTAACTCGAATTGTCATTGTAGCCGACGTAAAATGCCGTTCCGGGGTTTGGACTCCAACCAAAAAGCAGTTGCGAATTTATTGTGGCATCAAGTGTGTCGTAGTCGATTCTCGTTCTCGCAAAAATAAATCGTGTGAATTGATAAGTTGACCGCAGAGAGAAAATATTTGAGTCAAAAGCAATTAATTTTGTGTCGTTTCGCGTAAGTTTTTCGCGTTCGTAGCTTATTGAAATAGTCAGCGGATCAGTCGGCGTTAAATCAACTCCAATATCGTAACCAGAACTATTGGCTTTTCCGGGATCAAGCCGTTCATCTAATGGATTTCTCAATGGCGAAAAAAACCAAGGACTAACTCTTTTAAATCTCTCGTTTGCACCGAAATCTAAATCAAATTCATTTCGAGAAAACTTAATTCCGCCGTCGATTGATAATCGTTTGCTGATGTTTTTTTCGACATCGAGTCGGAACGATTTTTGAAATGCACCGCGACTTTCATCACCAAAAAAGCGTCCAGGTTGATTGACGTTTCGTCTCGCTCCAAACTCATCTTCGTATATTTTTTCAACTCCTAAACCTAAACCAAATCTAACTTGGAGCTGTTTTTGAAACGTCAATTCGCCGTTTAAATTGTATCGAGTTTCTTGCAATCTTCCCTGTTCGTCAATTGTATAGTTCGTAAAATGACGCGTCACAATTCCGATAAGTGTATTTTTCGGTTTAGGTTGCGTGCCGAGACGAAATCCAAATGTTGCTCCGTGAGAATCTGTCCGCCGCGTAAAACCAACATCTGCACGATAATCTCGGCTTCTCCCGTTGACACCCAAAAACACGCCGCGATTTCTGCCTGTGTAATCGTAATTTATTTGATAAGCGATGCCATTTCCGCTGCGATATTCAAGTTCATTAATATTTGGATTAAAAAATCTTCGATTTGTTTTTGTGCCAACAACTTGAAAGTTTAAATTTGCCTGTTTACTTGTTTGAAATTTACCGTCTAAACCGATAAGCGTGTTGTGCCTTCTTCCACCAAAATGATAGGTTGTCGCGATAAGCCCAATGTTTGATTGAGTTCCGATGTCGTGTTTCAAACGCAACACGCCGATATAAGCCTTTGTTTTGGTGTTTGCAAATCGATCAACTGCCGTGAGAATTCCAAATGTGTTGCGTCCAATTTTTCCAGTTAATTTTAGTGCAATATCAGGATCAGCTATATTTCGCGTGTTGACAACTTGCAAAGGCGTGCGGAAATAATCGTTTCCTTCAAGAAAAAATGGACGTTTTTCTGGGAAAAATGTCGGAAATCTGGTATTTGCCAAAACGACAGGCGAGTCTGATTCAACTTCTGCAAAATCAGGATTTATTGCAGCATCAAGCGTTACGTTTGGCGTAATCTGATATTTAATACTGATACCAATATCTTGCTTCACAGGTTTATTCAAAATTCGTGACATACCTGGCAAATTATTAGCTGCAATTCTCTGTCCAGATTCGCTAAGTGTAATGCTCGGAACAATTTCTAAGTTTCTTTCAGTTTTAATATCGTTAAAACCGGTAATTTTTCCGATCTGTTGAAGAAAAGAAATTCCGCGTTCAATTCGACTCCAAGAATCTAATTCGCCATTTAAACGTTCAATATTTCTCGTAAAGTTTACGCCCCAAAACTTACCTTTTCCGGCAATATATCGCAACGATTTAAATGGAATTTTTGCTTCAACTGACCAGCCATTTTCCAAAATTACACCTTTCGATTCCATGACAATATCAACACTTAAATCTGGTCCGCCTTGTCCGCCGCCACCGCCGCCTTCAGTTATAATTCCATCACCTTGAATTCCGAGAGGGTTGAAAATGAGTGCGTAAGCTCGCCTTTGATCATCAAAAGTGTCGAGCGTAATTCTTACATTATCTTCGCCGCCAACGTTGTCTCGTTTAGCGATTGTTGCCCGAATTTTGTCTGCTTCATCAAAACACATCGCACTAAAATAGAGATTTTTTTCGTCATAACCCAAATAGGCAATCGTTTCTTTTGAGGCAGCAATGTTATCGCCAGGGCGAATTTGGATAAAATTCTTAAAAACTGCCGCAGATTTCCAGATTTCATCGTCAATTTTTCCGTCAATAATTGGTTCAGAAGAAAATTTGGGAACCACAACTGGCTGACGCTTCTGAAAAGAATCAGCGGAATTTGGTGTTGTTTGAGCAAATGTAGAAATCGCCAGAATAATCGTTATAAAAAAATATTTCACAGGTTTTGAAGAATAAATAAGATTGCAAATAGAATTTAACGCAACAAATGCAAACTTAGTTTCAAATTAAGGCTTGTCAGCGTTGCTTTACTCAATTATACTTGTATTTTTATACAGTTCTCTTTTAAAAATGCAACCAAAAATTTATCAAGGAAAATTAAAAGCTGAAGGATTTCGTTTCGCGATTGTTGTTTCTCGTTGGAATGATTTTTTGACCTCAAAATTGGTCGAAGGTTCGCTCGATGCTTTAGAAAGGCTCGGTGCAGATGAAAAATCTATCGAGATTTTTAAAGTTCCAGGTTCATTTGAGTTGCCTTTAATTGCAAAAAAAGTCTGCGAAAGTAAAAAATTTGATGCTGTGATTTGTCTCGGCGTGGTGATTCGCGGTCAAACGCCGCATTTCGATTATGTTGCGGGCGAAGCGGCGAAAGGAATCGGGCAAGTTGGAATGCAATTTGGTCTTCCGGTGATGTTTGGTGTAATTACTGCTGACACACTCGAACAAGCGATTGACAGAAGTGGCGTAAAAGTTGGAAACAAAGGGTTTGAGGCGGCAATGTCAGCTGTTGAGCTCGTTAATTTATACAAAGATCTAGGCGATTTAGGCGATTTAGGCTAATTTTTTTGAGCTTAATTATTGAAAACTGAAATTACGTTTTTATTTGTAGTATGGGAACTAGAAGGAAATCTCGTGAGTGTGCACTGCAAATGCTTTTTGCGGCGGACGTAACAAAAACGCCGGAGAACATTTTGGCTCGAATGTTTTGGGACGAACTTGGTGAACCCGATCTTGACGAACCAACTCGTGAATTTGCTAACAAATTGACAATTGGCACTTTAAACAACCTTGAAGTTGTTGATAAAAGAATCAAATCTCGTGCAGATCATTGGCGAATCGAACGAATGGCAATTGTTGACAGAAACGTCCTGCGGCTTGCAGTTTACGAATTTTTATTTGAACCAACACCTCACACGGTAATTATCAACGAGGCACTAGAAATTGCCCGAAGGTTTTCAACCTACGAAGCAACTCAGTTTATTAATGGAATTTTAGACGCAATAAAAGGCGATATAACCAAAGAACAATCTCAGCCACAAGGCGAATCTGCAGTCGAAGTATCTTTATGATGATTGTTCAATTTTTTAATGGAAAAATTTCGAGAAGATTTTCTCATCGAAGCAATTTCGAAATTGGAGAAATTACAAGCAGATTTGGCATCAATATCCTCGCTTGAAGATTTTGTTGACCAAAATTTTCTTCAACTTCATACATTTAAAGGTTCTTCCCTCGCTTTTGGGCTTGATATTCCAAGCAAATTTGCACACGAAATTGAAAATCTTTTTGAAACAATAAAAAAATTACAGATTCAAGATGACATTCAGTTTCGAGACATTTTAGACCAATCAATTGAGGCTTTGTCAGACCTTTTCAACAAATCATTAAAAAATAAAGAACTTTATTTCCCTGACGATTTATTTGCAGAAATAGAATATCTCACATCAGAACGTAAAAATATTGAGTCTTTTTCGCTCCCGCAAGGATTTCCTGATGAATTATTAACGCAATTATCGCCACACGAAATAAAAAATCTTCAATTAGCTGTATTCAACGAAAAAAGCACTTTTGTTGTCGAAGTTGCTCTCACCTATTCTGATTTCGATGATAAATTTAGAACTTTGAGAAAACTTCTCGAAGAAAAAGGCGAAATTTTAGCAAGTTTGCCAAACCCAAAAATAACATCAAGTGAACGAATCGGTTTTAGAATTTTATTTGTCACAAAATCAGTTGAACTCGAAAGTTGGTTTCCGATGTCTGAATTTAATGGCGAAATTGGATACAAAAGTGTTGCAAATCCTGATGTAAATTTTGACCGCAGAGAATTAACAATTGATAACGTTTTAGAAAGAACCGTTGTTGGCGGTGAGAAAATTGCAAAACTGCTTGAAAAAGAAGTTGAATTTCACATATCAACCGAAAATATTGAAATTTCAAGAGATTTATTGCGAATAATATCCGACGTTTTGCTCCATCTTGTCCGTAATTCCATCGACCACGGACTTGAATCAGCATTAGAGAGACTTGCTCACGGTAAGCGTCCGAAAGGCGTTATAAAAATTAACTTAGAAGGCTCTAATAAACAAATTTTATTAAAAATAAAAGACGATGGACGCGGAATTGATAAAGAAAAAGTGCTAAAACTCGCAATCGAGAAGCGGTTAATTCCTCCAACTAATGAGATTACGGAAGAAAGAGCTTGGCAAATTGTCTTTACGCCCGGATTTACAACTTCGCAATTTGTCTCAGAAATCTCCGGACGAGGCGTTGGGCTTGAAGCGGTTGAAGCAATTATAAAAAAAATGAATGGCGAAATTAGAGTTCATAGTACTTTTGGGCGTGGAACAGAATTTGAAATATACTTACCAATAATTTGAAAAAAAACGGCAGGCGAATCATAAAAATTCACCTGCCGTTAAATTGCTTATTTTACTTTATATTAGTTATTGGACATCAAAGCCAGCAACTGCGGTGTCGCCGGTCGAACCCCAACCAAAAGTTGTAAACGCATTATTTGTCGATTGAAGAACCCAAAAAGTTCCAGTTGAAGGTCGCCAAATTGCAATATCTGTTTTTCCATCACCGTCATAATCTCCGGCAACTTCAGAGTCAGTTGGAATTCCCCAATTAAATTGACTATTTGCACCAGTTCGGGTCTGAACAAACCAAGTTTTTTGACCGCTTATTGTTCTTGTAACAGCAAAATCAGTTCTTCCATCGCCATCATAATCGCCCGGAACCATCTCATCTATTGAAATACCATAATTGATGAATTCATTTGGCGAACCATTAGATTTATTCAAATAGAATAAAGTTGGTGCTGTGGATGAAGTTGGTAAAGTTCGGACGCAGAAGTCGTTTTTACCATCGCCATCAAAATCTCCCGGATAAGGCAAAGTTTGACCTGGACCCCAAGGAACATAAGTAATATTTCTCGCCGGATTGTTTAGAGAACCGCGATAATAGAAGAAACTTTGACTTGAAGCGAGAGTTCCGGTTGTGAAAACTGCGACATCAGCTTTTCCGTCGCCGTCATAATCGCCAACAACTGTCGGATTATCAAAGCGTGATGCTTCGCCGAAACGTTCAAATTGCAAAGTGTTAGTTGCACTTCGTAAAATATAAAAAGCAGATTGTTCGGGTGTGTTGCTTCCACGCCAAACAGCGATGTCAGTTCTGCCATCACCATCAAAATCTTCAGGTGTAATAATGTCAGTCGCCAAACCCCAATCAGAGCCAACCGCCGAACCACTTGTTCCATTTAAGCTATAAAACCAGCGAAGTTGATTTGCCGTTCCACCAACCGTTCCGGCATTTCTAACAACTGCCCAATCAGTTTTTCCATCACCATTAAAATCTGCCTTGTGTTGAACCTGAGCTGCAACGCCAGATGTCACAGAAATGTTATCAATTCCAACATTTTCATCAGCCCCAAGAGCATTAATTGTGACAACTCTAATTTCAACCAACGCTTGATTATTTACAGCCGCGGGCAAAGTTAAATTTAAAGGCGTTGTTTGTGTATCGGTCGTAACTGTTGTCGCATCAGCAATATAGCCACCGGTAACGTTTGCGTAATCGCCCGTTCCGCCGACACGATATTGAACATTTACTTGTTGAATTGCATCATCTGCGTTTGCATCTAAATCACGAACAAGACACGCAAATTGAATATTGCTATTTCCGATGGTGTTTAAATGAATAACCAAATGCGGCACATCAGCTGTTCCCGAACCTTGCATTCCGACAACCGGATTTGTAATTTCAAATTCTGAAATTCCACCTGTTGTAAAAGTGCCAGGAGTTAACTGGTTTGCATTCACATCAAGCGGCGTTGCTGAACCATTTGCCAAAATTGTTTGCAGATCTGCACCTATAACTATACTTAAATCGTCGCCGCGATAACCAACAATTCCCGGAACTCCAGCCCAATCATCAGTTACAGTAATCAAACCGAGATTTGACCAATTTTGTGTAAAAGGCAATGTTTGCGGCGTTGTATTAGCTTTAACAGTAACCGCTAAACCCAAAAGTTGGGCTAAACTTAGTGCGATAAAACTTATAGATAATTTTTTAAATATTTTTTTCATCAATTTCTTTTCCTTATTTTTTAAAGATTTTCCGCTCAATTAACAAACAAACAAAAACCAAAATGATTCTTATCGTTTGTCAAAACCTGGGGATTTATGTCTTATGAAGCGAATTGTATCAGATATTGAAATAAATGTAACAATTGGAAAGTTTTATTTACATAGAATTAATTCAAATTTTGTATTCGTGTAAATCTAATTAAATTCTCGCTTTGATAACTAAAAAAGCACTCAACGAAGCAAAATATTTGTGATGTTAAATTCGACTATGCATTAGAAAAAAAACGAAGTTTGTGACAAATTTGGAGCTCACTTTGAAGATAATGTTAAAGATTTAAACCCGTGTAAGCGGTCGTAAACGGCAATATAATTTGTCATACGAGGAATAAAGATTTTCAATTTTCAATAAAAACTTACCGTCCAAAATCGTCTTCAAAACGCACAATATCGTCTTCGCCAAAATAATCACCGCGTTGGATTTCGATAAAAACCAGCAATTCGTTGCCGACGTTTTCAACTCGATGTTTTGCTTCAAGCGGAATATCAATCGCTTCGCCCGTTTTGACTAAGATTTCGATGTCGTTTAATGTTACTTTAGCAACACCGTTGACGATAAACCAATGTTCCGATCTTCGCGAATGTTTCTGATAACTCAGGCGTTTATTCGGTAAAACTTCAATTCGTTTAACTTTAAAACCTTCGGCTTCGTCTAAAATCGTGTAGTTTCCCCAGGGACGCTGGTCAAATTTTGTTGAATTTTCCATAGATAATTATGAACAGTTTAGACGATAAAATTTCTCAAGCCAATTCCAAAATATCGCAGAAAGCCCAAATGCTGATAATTGGCAGATTGCTTGTCACATTTTTACTACTTTTGGCAACTTGGTTTTGGTATAGCGGACAACTGCGTTTAAGTATAGAAAGTATTCCGAGCGGTTTATTTTCGTTTTTTATTATTTCGGTTGGACTGACAATTTTCTATTTCTTTTTATTAAAATTTAACAAAAATTTTGAATCCCAACTTCGTCTGCAATTTTTTATTGATGCAGTTTTGATTACCTGGCTAGTTTGGCGAACTGGCGATGTTTCTTCGCCATATATTACGCTTTACACGGTTTTAATTTGCGTTGCGAGTATTTTTCTCGGACTTCGCGGAACATTAATATTGACCGTAATTTGCGTCGCATTTTTCACGGCTCTTTCAATTTCAGCCGTAACTTCAATTATTCAATCATTTGCGTTGCCAACAGAAACCTCAAAAGCCGTGCAGTTAGTCGGATTTCATGGAATTGCGATGTTTATTGTGGGTTTGCTTGCTGCCAAACTTGCCGAAAGAAGAGATTCTGCCGAAAAGCTCAACGAAACAACCAAAACGCTGGCAGATTTGCGAGTTTTACACGAAAGAATTGTTGAATCAATCCGTTCGGGCGTTGTCACAACTGATTTAGATGGAAATATTTACACATTTAATGCCGCAGCCGAGGAAATTACAGGTTACGCCACCGCCGATATTCAAGGTTGGACAATTTTTGATTTATTAGGCGATATTAAACAGCCAATTTCCGTTTCGCTTGATGCCAGCGATGCAAATCAGCCAACGCCGCGTTTTGAAATAGATTTTGTCACGCCGGAAAATTTCGCGTTGCGACTTGGCTATGGAATTTCGCCGTTGCTGGCTGAATCTGGCGAAAAGCAAGGTTTAA
>JANNVK010000063.1:0-6296 GCA_031414415.1 Acidobacteriota bacterium | reverse complement strand
CAACAAATCACCAACCCAACCACCAGAAATAAACCACGTCTCGGCTCAATCTTGAAAGCTGCCAAATCAGCCTCAAACGACCCCGATGTCAAAAAAACCTGGTCCCTCATCGGCGACCCTTCCATCTTCGTGAAATAATTACTCACTAAGTTTCAAATCCTACGGCTTCTCAACATTGAGAAGCCTTTTTTATGTTTGATGTTACTTCTTTGAAAATGTATTCTGGTTCTAAATTATGCGTTGCAAGTCTTTAATTATCTTCGTCGGCTTTCTATTAATTTTTGCTTGCCGAAATCAAACCTCAACATCAATATCGTCAAGCATCAAAAACGACGGCGAAACGGCGACACTTTTTCCGCGTGAAATGTCGCAAACCGAACTCGTCAAACAACGTGCCGAAAAGATTAAATCAACCTTAAAACTCGAACCGCCGATTTTGCTTGCCGAAGGTTTAGACGACTTTCAAACAAAAGCTCAAACTGCGGCGATTAAG
The DNA here is from genome assembly GCA_031414415.1 of Acidobacteriota bacterium. Lineage (GTDB taxonomy): Bacteria > Acidobacteriota > Blastocatellia > Pyrinomonadales > Pyrinomonadaceae > JANNVK01. Next base: position 5,803 of record JANNVK010000063.1, on the reverse strand, counting down.
GATGCAAAATTTATTGAAAATGTCCGCGATGAAACGTCGAAAGAATCATTATTCAACGAAATTTTTGCCGTCAATCCGTTACGCGACGGTGATTTCACAACCGCAACCGCAACTTGCAAACAATCGAAATGTTACCGCGTCGAGATGTATAATTTCGCCAAAAACCTGACGACAAATGCGTTTGTCGATGCGAATTCGAGCCAAGTTTTAGCGGTCAATAAAATCCCGAACACGCAACCCGATGTTCCTAAATCATTGCAAGATTTAGCTTTGGATATTACTGTAAATTCGCCCGAAGTGTTACAAACGCTCGGCTACAAACCTGAACAAAAAGATTTGTTGATGTCGGGAACGAAAACTGCTTTGAACAAAACACGGTGCGAAAGATCTTTGCATTTGTGCGTTGCACCAACTTTGGTGAAAGGCGAAAAAGCCCTGTGGACGATTGTCGATTTGACAGATTTGGCGGTTGTTGGTGTGCGTTGGACTCAGGTTGGAAGCGTTGAAAGAACTGTTACCGAACGCCGAATTCAAGATGAATATTTGACAGCAAAATATTGTGAAACAAAGACTTCTGTTGAGAAAAACGGCTGGAAACTCGATTATATGCTGACCAATTCCGACGGCTTAAAAGTTGAAACGGTTTCGTTTGACGGCAAGCCTGTTTTGAATTCCGCAAAGTTGGTTGATTGGCACGTCAGTTATTCAAAAAACGAAGGTTTCGGTTATAGCGATGCGGTCGGTTGTCCGTATTTTAGTCATGCTGCGGTGATCGCGTCCGAAGCTCCAAAGGTCGCGGATTTAGTCAAAAACGGACTAACCGTCGGCTTTGCAATCGAACAAAAATACACCAGCGAAGGTTATCCGAATCCTTGTAACTATTCATATAAACAGACTTACGAGTTTTATAATGATGGCAGTTTTCGTCCCGCCGTTGCAAGTCTCGGACGCGGTTGCGGAAACGATGGAACATATCGCCCCGTAACGCGGATTTCGTTTGCGGGCGAACAAAATACACTTGCCGAATGGAACGGAAACGACTGGAAAAATTGGACTTCGGAAGCGTGGACGATGCAAAAAACGGACACGATTTACACGAAAGAAGGCTTTCAATTCAAACTGTCAGACGCAAGCGGAAAAGGTTTTTACGTTGAACCGAATCGTGGGCAATTCGGCGACAATTCTCGCGGCGATTTCGCGTATTTGTATGCGACCAAAAACGCCAAAGACCGCGATGAAGGCGAATCGGATTTAGTTACAATCGGACCGTGCTGTAACACCGATTACAAACAAGGACCCGAAAAATTTATCGAACCAACGCCCGAAAATATCGAAAATTCGTCGCTCGTTTTATGGTATGTTGCCCAAATGAAAAATGATGACACGAAAGGAAAAGAATATTGTTGGGCAGAAAATTACGTCGAAAACGGCGTGTATAAAATTAAAGTTTCGCCGTGTAATTCGGGGGCGATGTTTGTGCCGATAAAGTAGCGGTGAGCAGTGAGCAGTAAGCGGTGAGCAGTAAGCGGTAAGCAGTAAGCAGAAAAGAGTAGGAATGAGCAAAAAGAAAACGCAAATAAAGTCGGCAAAAGTTGGAACTGATGTTCAAATTAATTCGCCAAAATCAAAACGAAATTTTGTCTTGGCATTGGCTGGAATTGCGATTTTTTTGGCGTTTGGTTATTGGTTTTTTCTCGGTGTTTTGAACAATAAAACAAAACCGCGAGCAGTTGGAATTGTTACAGGCTGCACAAAATCGCCAGCTTTTGTTTCCAAACTAGGTTTTACAAATCAAGCGGCACTTTCAACTTCGGCAAATCGCGTCAAAGGTTTGGCGATTGTCGAGCAAGGTAAACCGCCGTATCAACACGAAAGCTGGAAAATTGCGGGAAATCTCGCACCTATTCAACTGGACAAAAGCGGCGATATTTTTGTTTCACCAGCACCAATGATAAACGTTCTCGACAACCCATTTGCTGAACAAAATACGATACACAAAGTTGATACAAATACGCAGGAAATGAAGCCATTCACGAAACTTGCGACAACGGCAAATGCAACTGAACAAAATCCTTACGGTATTTTGGGTCTTGGTTACGACTGCGAAACTTCGAGCCTTTATGCGTCGTCTGTCGCCGGTTCGACACGAACTTCCGAAGTCGGGAAAATCTATCAAATCGATTCAACAAACGGCAATGTTAAATCAACTTTAGAAAATATCGACGCATTCGGAATCGGTGTTTTTAATTCGGCGAAAGGCAAACGTTTGTATTACGGATTAGCGAGAAATCCCGAAGTTTGGTCAGTCGGTTTAGACGAAAACGGCGGTTTTTCGGCGGACGCAAAACGCGAAGTTTCGCTTGAATCTGCCGGCACACGCGGCGACGACAAAGCCCGGAAAATTCGTTTTACGCCGCAAAATGAAATGATTGTCAGCGGAATCGAATTCAATTTCAACCTCATCGCTCCGACCGAAAAACAGGAAACAATTTATCGTTTTAGTTATGATTCCGCAAAAGATACATTCACATTTCTACAAGACAATTGATTCAACAAACAAAATAATAAAAATAAATTGACATTGTTTTACATTGTTTGCTATTGTTCAATTATAGACAAAAGTCTATATCCTTCTTTATTAAACGTCGTTTCCCCCATGTCTGCTTTTTGTAAATTTTAACAGGTTGTCTTAATGCTCCCAGACATTCAGCCCAAGAAAGTTAGTAAAAAGTCTTCCTTCAGTCGAACTAACAGAAAATAATTGGAGATACAAATGAATAAACTTCCCAGTCAAACACAGAGACTAACTGTCCTTACTTTGTTGTTTGCGATAGCTCTCTCAGGACTTCCACTTTTCAACGTTTCTGCATCTGGAACAATCTCAGGAATTGCTTACGTTGATTACAATATGAACGGTGTGATGAACACCACGGGAACTGCTCCAAATTACGCAGTTGACTCAGGAATTGCCGCAGTTACTGTTACTGCATATGATTCTAGTGGAATTAATCAAGGTTCTACTATTTCTAGTTCGACCGGAACTTACACGTTAATTGCAACTGGCTCAGGACCTTACCGAATTGAATTCACAACCTTACCGAGCGGATATTCGCCGTCGGCAGTCGGGACAAACAACGCCTCGACCGTTCGCCTCGTGCCGAACGGAACAACCGCAAACGTTGATTCAGGCGTTATCCGAAACAAAGATTTTACACAACCCGATCCGTTGTTGGTCGTGCCGGTTTATACAAACGGCGACCCGCTCGGCGGCGGAACTGCGGGAACAAATATGGCTCTCGCAGGTTTTCGTTATTCGGGATCAGACACCCGAATCGAAACCTTGGCGACCGGTTCGCAAATCGGAGCGACGTGGGGAATTGCGTGGCAAGGTAACAGAAACCGCGTGTTTTCAGCAGCGACGGTCAAGCGACACATCGGACTCGGATCGCAAGGAAAAGGCGGAATTTATGTTACAAACGTCGGTGCGACTTACACGACTTCCAACTTTGTCGATTTAACTGTCGCTCCTTATAGTTTGACACTTGGTGCTTTAGGAACAAACGCGGCTCGCGGACTTCCCGCCGATAAAATTACGCCGAACAACGATGTTCCGGCATTTGCGGCAGTCGGCAAACAAGGACTCGGCGATATTGACATCGATGAAACAGGCAACAATTTGTGGGGTGTAAACCTCAATACCGGCAACCAATCAATTTTCAAATTAGATGTTTCATCAACAACTCCGGGAACTTTTGTAAATTATCCGTTAAGTGGATTTTCAGGTGTTCCGACTTGCGTAAACGGCGTTTTTCGTCCGTGGGCATTGGCATTTAATAACGGACTCGGCTATCTCGGCGGAGTTTGTTCAGCAGAAAGCGGAGCTAGAACTGATTTGAGAGGTTATGTTCTTTCATTTAATCCAAGTTCGCCGACCGCTTTCACAACCGTTTTGAACATTCCGTTGGATTACAACAAAGGTATTGTTTACAACGATGCTTCAGGTGCAAATTTATCTCCGACAAATACAACTCAATGGTATCCGTGGACAGATACTTACAACGATGCGTCTTTTAATATGCCGTCTGCCGCTGTTCGCCTTGCACGTCCGACACCGATTATGTCTGACATCGAATTTGACACAAATAACTCGATGTCAATCGGCTTTCTCGATCGTGCAACGAGTCAAATCGGTTATGTCAATTATCGTCCGATTGCTGCCGATACTACTACGAGAGCAGGTTTTCAAGGCGGAGACATTCTCAAGGCTTGTCAGTCAGGCGGAATTTGGAGCGTTGAAAGTAACGGTTCATGCGGAAGCGAAACAGGTTCGGGCGTTGCCAACACGCAAGGTCCGGGAAACGGTGAGTTTTATGCTCAAGATTTAATCGATTTAGGTGGCGGAAGTTCGCATAATGAAATTTCGAGTGGCAGTTTAGCCAATTACAGAGGCAGTCGTGAAGTAATATCGACCGCGTTCGATCCACTTAATCAAGTTAGTGCTCAAGGTGTTGCGATGCACAATACGACAAACGGCACAAAAGTTCGCGGTATCCAACTTTACGCCAACGGTTCAGAGAATGTCAACGGTTTGTTAGGTAAAGCAAACGGCATCGGCGATGTCGAATTATTAAAAGGCAATGCCCCGTTGCAAGTCGGAAATTTAATTTGGAACGATGCCAACGGCAACGGTGTCCAAGATGCCAACGAAGCCGGAATTCCGAATGTGGACGTTGAACTTTGGGCGGACACAAACAACGACGGCACAGTCGATACAAAAGTCGGAACCGTGCCAACCGATGCTAATGGAAATTATGTATTCGGCGGAATCAATGATTCAAATCTTTCTCCGACAGGTGCAACTTGCACAAACAAAGCAGTTTCGTCTGTTTCCACAGGCAGCGACGACGGGCTTGAGCAAGCCTCGCTGGCAGTCGGGAATAATTTTTCAAACAATATATTAGCTACAACGTTTATTAACGCTTACAGATTTACAAATGTAAACGTTCCGAAAAACGCAACAATCACTTCGGCAAATATATTTCTAAACTCCAGAGTTACAGGTACAACCACAACTTTGAATCAAAGAATAAATGCTCAAGATTCAGATAATCCTCCGACGATTGTAAATGCAAACTCCAATATCTCCGGAAGAACTCTAATTCCAACATTGGTTAACTGGAACGGTATTCCGGCATTTACAGCAGGCACCCGATACAGCACACCCGACGTTGGAACAATTGTTCAATCACTTGTCAATCGTTCGGGTTGGGTAAACGGTAATTCGATGTTTTTCACGTTTAGAAACAACGCTTCGGTTGGATCGCCTTCCCGTGATATGAGTGCGTATGAAAGCGGAGTGACTACGGCTCCGTCGTTAGAAGTTAATTACAACATTCCTTGCACTTATTCAATAAACCCAAACACGGCGTATCAAGTGCGAGTTCCATCGAGTGAGTTTGGAGCGGGACAACCGTTGGTCGGATTATTTCCGGCAGTGCCGAATGCAGATGGGACTTTGAATGGAGATTCGAGGGATTCAGATGGATCGATTGTTGGCAGTGATGCGGTGGTGAATTTTAATACCGGAGCGGCAGGTAATAACTCGCATACGTATGATTTTGGATTCCGTGGAACAGCAACCTATTCAATCGGGAACCGAGTGTGGTATGACACGAATAATAATGGAGTGATAGATGCAGTTGAGGTTGGGATTTCTGGAGTTTCGGTTTCGATATTTACAGATTTGGGATGTCTTGGAACGCCTGATGATCTATCGACACCGCTTCAAACACTAGCTACGGAT
>JANNVK010000062.1:0-8268 GCA_031414415.1 Acidobacteriota bacterium | reverse complement strand
GACTCGATTTGCCGGATAAAGTTCGCGGCGTTCTACTTTTCCGATTTGGACAAGTTTTACGCCTTTCAGTTGAAAAATCGTTGTTACCGAAAATTGAGGACAACACGCACCGCCCGCGTCGCCGACATCATTTTGTTCGAGAATGAATAATCCTTTATCAATTTTTGCACCGCGAATCCCGCCGTAAGCTCGGTCGCCGCCTTCAAACTTGGTCAAAATAAACGGCTTTTTATTTTTCATAGTGAAAATTATTCCACTCGAAAAATTGCCCGTTCCGCCCGTGTTCATTGAGGTTGTCACGACTGCTTCTTCTTTGCCGTCGCCGTTTAAGTCGCCGTAAACGACATCGGTAATGACAAAAAAGAGTTTGTCTTCTTCGGTGTTGCGGTCAAATTCGCCGTTCTTCAAGGTCAACTTTTCTTTCTTTTCAAAAACATCAACATTGTAGGTGAAATTTTTGAAATCAACTTTACGAATGTCACTTTGTGCGATTACTGAAAGGCTCGACGCACACACTAAACTCAATAATAACAATAATTTACTCATATTTTTTAATCGCCGATTGGCTTCGATTTTTCCATTTCAAACTTTATATCAAGCGTAAAATTTGCAATCTTTTTCAATTTTGCACCTGTCGAATTCAAATCAACGCGAATGACATAATAACCCGAAACCTGAGCTTCTTCGAGGAAGTCATAACGATTTCCCTTCGCATCTTTGACCGTGTAACCGATGTAACCGTTGGACGAATTTAACTTGACGCTCCAAGTATCGCCTTTTTCCACCAAAATTTCATACAACGCATATTGTTTGCCCGAAATTTTGCCTTTCACTTGAACCGAATCTGCACCTTCGGGCAAACCGATTCGTTTTTTTGTTTGAGCATTTGCCATGCAAACAAACGCAGTGATTAAAGTTAATAAAATAAATAGTTTACGCATAATTTTAGTTTCCTTTTTTCTTTGGTGTTTCAGTCGGTGGTGGCAAAACATCGTCGTCTTCGGCAACGGTTGCGTCCGATTCGTCAATCTCGGATTCTGTAACTTTCTTTTTATCGTCTTTTGATTTTGCCACAGGTTCGCCGCCTTCGATTGTTACTTTGACAGAAGTTTTAATTTCTTTTTTAGTCGAATTTTTGACTTCAAAAACGTAATCGCCATTTGCCTGTAATTCTGCGTTTAAATAGCCGAAATCTTCGGTTGTTTGGGCTTTTCCTTTAATCAAATTAACCGACGTTTCTTTTGATGAAACCTCAACGTCCATCGTCTGTCCAGATTTTGCCGAAACGATAAATTTCTGTGAACCGCCAGCGGGAAGCGTGATGTTTGAAGTTCCCCAATTTTGACCCTTGCCAAACGACATTCGCTTCGGTGAATTATCAACAACTGGTTTGTTATTAACATTTGAATTGACGTTATTTGTAGTGTTTGCAACATTTACATTAGCAACAGCATTTCCGCTAATCGCTACTACATTTGAATTTAAGTTTGAATTAGATGCCTGATTTCCGCTACAAGCATTTAAAAACAAAGCGATAAAAGTAATTAAAACTATTTTTTTTAACATAAAAAATTCTCCTAATATTTATAGCGTTAAATTTTAAAAAACCGTATCATTTTTTTTCAAATTATTTCATTTTTGTCATCTCAAAGTTTTTTGTGATAGTATTTCGATTATTCCAAATATTGAAATGATAAATAATTCCCCTGATATAACTCTGTATTTACAGAATTGGCGAAATGGTGATTCTGCAGCCTTTGAAGAGATGTTGCCGTTTGTTTACAACGAGTTACGTCTAATCGCCAAACGTTACAGATCAAAAGAACGAGCCGAAAACACTTTTCAAACGACCGAATTAATCAACGAAGCGTATCTCCGATTAATAAATCAAAACGAAACTGATTGGCAAAATCGTTCACATTTTTTTGCGGTTGCATCTCGAGTTGTCCGAAATTTATTAGTCGATTATGCTCGTGCAAAAAAATTTCAAAAACGAGGAAGCGGAGCGGAAAAAGTTAATATTGACGACATTGCATTGTTTACACCTGAGCCTGATGAAAATATTTTGGCTTTGGACGAAGCGTTAAATCGACTTGCAAAATTTGATGAAAGAAGAAGCAAAATTGTTGAATTAAAGTATTTTGGTGGACTTTCAAGCGAGGAAGTCGCAGAAGTTATTGGCGTTTCAGAAATAACAGTCAAACGCGAATGGCTTAAGGCTAAAGCATGGCTTTACAACGAATTGAGCGATTGATTCATTTGTTCATTTTTTCATTTAAAAAACAAAAACATAATGAATCAATGAATCAATGAATCAATGAATAAATTAACACGTGAACACAGAACTTTGGCAAAAAATTGATTCTCTTTTCGATGAATATCTTGATGCTTCGCCCGAAGATCAAGCGGTTTTTCTTGTTGAAAAATGTGAAGACGATGAGATTCGCAAAGAGCTCCAAAAATTAATTATTGCACTCAATAAAACTGAAGATTTTATCGAAAACCCGACATTCACACCTGTCAAAAAACTTCTTGATGAAGAACCTGTCGATAATTTAATCGGCACCAAGATTTTCTCTTATCAAATAACAAAAATACTTGGAAAAGGTGGAATGGGAACGGTTTATCTCGCCAATCGGATAGATGATTTCAAAAAAGAAGTCGCGATTAAGGTAATTCCGCCTTTTGCCAACTCTAAAGCAAATAAAGATAATTTTCGCCGCGAACGCCAAATTCTAGCACGGCTTGAGCATCCAAATATCGCTCGAATTCTTGATGGTGGAACAACCGAAAACGGCATTCCATTTCTCGTGATGGAATATGTTAATGGAATTCCTCTCAATGAATTTTGTGAAAAATTGAGCATTCGTGAACGCTTGATTTTGTTTCAAGACGTTTGCAACGCGGTCGGCTACGCACATTCAAATTTGATTGTTCACAGAGATTTGAAACCGACGAATATTTTAGTTACGCCAAACGGAACGGTCAAATTGCTAGATTTTGGAATAGCTAAATTATTGCAAGCAGATGAGTTCGAGTTTTCCGGTAACATTACTTTTACTGGCAATGCTCTCACGCCAGAATACGCTTCGCCTGAGCAAATAAACGGTGAAAACATTACAATTGCCAGCGATGTTTATTCATTAGGTGTAGTTTTGTATGAAATTTTGACTGGTTCAAAACCTCACGATTTTAAAGGAAAATCATTGACTAACATCTTACAGATTGTTTCAAACAATGAACCAAAATCACCAAATATTTCAAGTGAAATTGACTCAATAGTCCTCAAAACGTTGTCAAAATCTCCGACCAGTCGTTATCACACAGCTGAAGATTTGCAAACAGATATTTCTAACTATCTCAACAATTTGCCAGTTTCTGCTCGACCAAATACATTTTTTTATCAGTTTGAAAAAACAATACGCCGAAACAAATTGCAAACAGCAATCATCACACTCGTTTTATTTTTGCTGATCGGTTGGTTGGCGACTGCAATATGGCAGGCGAATTCGGCAAAAATGCTGGCGAATGAAAACCGTAAAGCCGCATATTCCGCTGAAATGATTTTGGGTGCGAACGAATATGAAAACACTAACCTCAATCGCGTTAATGAATTAGTTCAAAAATATATGCCGGCGGAAGGCGAAGAAGATTTGCGTGGCTTTGAATGGTATTTTCTCAAAAATCTGCTTAACCCGAACAGCAAAATAACCTCGTTTATTCATACCGACGAAGTTTGGAATTTAGATTTTTCGCCTGACGGAAAACTTTTGACAACCGTTACAAACGATAATCTGGTGCGAACTTGGAACGTCGAAAAAGGTGAAACAACCTCGCCGAATATCGAATTTAAAGGTGCTTGGAAATGTGCGTATTTTCCTGACAGTAAACGGTTTGCGGTCGCGGCAAGTGCGGCAAGCAATCCGTTTGTAAAAGTTTTTGAAGTTGAAACAGGCAAAGAAATTCTGACTTTAAGCGGACACACGCAACGAATTAGAGCGGTTGATGTTTCGCCGGATGGCAAAACGATCGCGAGCGGAAGTTTAGACGGAACGGTGCGGATTTGGAACGCGGAAACAGGCGAAGAATTGCGTAAAATTAATTTTGCGATAAAGGACAAAAGTACGGAAATTAACGATGTCAGTTTTTCCAAAACTGGCGAAAAACTTGCCGTTGTCGGTTTTGAAACATTGTCGGTTATCGATACAAAAAGCTATAAACAAACCGACACGGATTTAATCCAGTTTGCCGATAAGAACGTGCAGTTGACGGGTTGGAAAATTGCATTTTCTCCGCTTGAAAAAACAATTGCAATCGGCAATTATTACGGCGAAGTTATTTTTCTCGATTCCGATAAACTGAGCATTATCAAGGTGTTGCGGAATCATCAAGTGAACGTGAAATCTCTTGCGTATTCGCCCGACGGCAAGACTTTAGCAACGGGAAGTTGGGACAGAACCGTGAAATTTATTGACGTGCAAAGCGGGGAAGTTATCAATGAACTAAAAGGTCATTTTGCGGGCATTCACGAACTTGCATATTCGCCCGACGGCAAGATTTTGGCAACGGCTTCGGGTGATTTCAACGTTAATTTGTGGAACTCCGAACAAGTTTCAAAGTCGAACGCGATTGCCTTTGAAAATTCTAACCGAGCGTTTACAAACGACTCCAAAACCATGATCGGTTGGTATTCTACAAACAGTGAAATTTCCAATTATGATTTAACGACCAAACAAAAACTTTGGTCCGGTAAAGGTCAAAAAACCGCTTTCTGTTTAGACGTTTCAGCCGCCGCAAATCAAATTGTGTTCGGTGAACGAGACGGTTTTATAACTACCGTTAATTTATTGAATGGTAACGAGTTAAGGCATATTCGTTTGTCCGAAAAAAGCATTTATTCGATCAAATATGCGGTTGACGGAAAACGAATATTTGCCGTGTTTGAAGACGGTTTTGTGAGAGCGTTTGATTCTGCAAACCTACGCGAAATTTTCTCGATTAAGGCACACGAAGGTATTGCAAAATCTTTGGTAGTTTCGCCCGACGGAAAGTATTTTGCAAGCGGAAGTGTCGATAAACTCGTGAAAGTTTTTGATGCAAATACAGGAAATGAGATTTACTCGTTCAAAGAAAATTTGAAGCCACTTTATAATCTCAATTTTTCTATGGACGGCAGTTTGTTGGTTGGCGTTGGTGCAGATGACATCGCACGAATTTGGCGGATTTCAGACGGAAAATTGCTTCACGAGCTAACCGGAATGAGTGCTGGAATCTTCGCCGCTGCGTTTTCACCAGATGGCAAACGTCTTGCAACTGCCAGCGATGTCGGGATTATTCGGCTTTGGGATATTGAATCAGGCAGACAGGTTTTTGCTTTTAGAGCGAGTCAAAAGCAAATTAGTCAGCTTCAGTTTTCAACTGACGGCAAAACTTTAATAACTGTTGATAACAACGGAAAGCTAAATTTTTGGAAGGGAACTGAGTAAACCCGATTTATCTACGATAAACTATTTTTCCTCCGACGATTGTCGCAACCGCCGCACCGCGAAATTCCCATTTATCAAATGGTGAATTTTTCGATTTCGATTTCGAGTCAGAATTTTTGTAAGTCCAAACTAAGTTTGGATCAATGATAGTAACATCAGCAATTGAGCCTTTTTTTAATGTTCCGCGTTCTGGTATTTTATAAAGTTTTGCCGGATTCGTTGAGCACATTTCGACAAGCCTGACCAAGTCGCTAACACCTTTATCTACAAGCTGTTGAAATGCTAAACCTAAAGCAGTTTCTAAACCAATAATTCCCATCGGAGCCCGATCAAATTCAAGTGCTTTTTCATCGTTGTGATGAGGTGCGTGGTCGGTTGCAATCGCGTCAATCGTGCCGTCTTTTATTCCTTCCAAAATTGCTTCAAGATGTTTTTCAGAACGAAGCGGCGGCGACATTTTTGTGTTTGTGTCGTAACCTTCAACCGCTTTATCGGTCAAAGTAAAATGATGCGGCGTAACTTCGCAGGTAACATTTATTCCTTCATTTTTTGCACGACGGACGGCTTCAATCGCACCTTTGGTCGAAATATGTGCGATGTGTGCGTGCGAACCTGTTTCTTTGGCGAGCAAAATGTCTCGAACCGCGTCCAAATCTTCGGCAAGTGCTGGCATTCCTTTCAAACCGAGCAACAGAGACATTTTTCCTTCGTGCATTACGCCGCCGTGTGAAAGCGATTTATCTTCGCAATGATCGACAATCGGCAAATCAAAATCCTTTGCATATTCCATCGCCCGACGCATCATTCCTGCGTTTGGAACAGGTCGTCCGTCATCGGAAACGGCAACCGCTCCGGCGGCTTTCATCTCGCCCATTTCGGCTAATTCCGTTCCGCTCGAACCTTTGGTAATCGCACCGACAGGAAAGACATTCGCAAATCCCGCGAGTTTCGCCTGTTCGATCATATACCGAGTTATCGCCGCGTTATCGTTAATCGGATTCGTGTTCGGCATCGGGCAAACACTCGTCCAACCGCCCGCGACCGCCGCCGCACAACCGCTCGCAATCGTTTCCTTATGCTCTTGTCCGGGTTCACGCAGATGAACGTGAAGGTCAATAAATCCCGGTGCGACAATCAAACCCGTTGCATCAAAAGTCTCGCAACCTTCGGGAACGCCGTCGGAAAACGCGAGCCAATCAACGATTCGACCGTTTTCGATTAAGACGTTTTTTCCACTGTTCTGACCGCAGCTTGGGTCAATTAAATGTCCGTTTGTGATTAAAAGTTTCATTAGGTTCCAACAAATTCAGAAATAACTTCAATTTTTCCGACAATATTTTCGTTAAACTTCTCAACATCTTCCGCCGGAATCCAATATTCTTGGCAAATTGAACTTCCGACAACTTGAATTTCAAAATCTGCCAAATAATCATTTCTGACTTCAAACTTAGTTACATAACCGAGTTTATCCGCGTTATATTTCGCGTTCCAATCTCGTGCGATTTGCGTTGCATATTCTTCATTCAAAACAGGATAGAAAATCGGTTGTTCCGGCAAACGAGGCGGAAATTTTGTGTAACCGCTTGCTTCTATTAAAGCAAGTTCAATCTTTCCTGTCGGACGATAAAGTGTTGTAGTTTCAATATTTTCCATTTATTCTAAGCCGCTAAAAGCTCCTTAAGCTGCTCGGCAACTGCCCGCACAAACTCTTTATTTTTGGTAATATCTTCAACATTATTTTGCTGCGGAGCATTATTAGCCAAATCTTTTTCCATAATTGCCCGAAGTTCGGCGTTGATTTGCGTTTGATACGGAGCGGCGTTTGGCGTTCCGGCACGATTGCGAAAGTGTTGGAGAATGTCGCCGTCAAGCCACATTGTAATTTTGATTTTTGACTCGCCGGGCGTTGTGATAAATCTTGAACGCCGGTATTTTTTTATCCCGACTTTGGGAAGTTCGTCATTCGGAACGCCTAATCTTTTTAGTTCTTCAATATCGCTTTCTTTGTATTCAACTTCAAAAACTTTATCCTGTGAGTTCGTTTCTTGCATCTTCATAATCTTTTTTTTCCTTGCCTTTTGCCTTGCGAGCCGAAATCAGGCGAATAACTTCTTCGCCATTTTCGTCAAAACGAATTGTAAATGTTACCCGCAAAAGCGTTGATTTTGCCAAGCCGATGATTGTAAATCGTTGCTCTGAAATATCAGAGTGTTCAGAGTCAAATTCTTCGATTGACCATTTATCATAGAAAGTTAAAACGGCTTGTTCAAAAGTTACACCTTCGTGATTCAGTTCATTTAGTTTTGCTTTTTCAGGATTCCAATCGAATCGCATATATTTGAGTTTACACTTATGTATGGCTATGTCAATACTTTCTAAGATTGTTTGGGTGGCAAAATATCGATATTTTCTACTGTCTTAAAATTCGGATGACGCTCATGAAATCCGCCGCGTTTGAAAGTATGTTTTCCGACCGATAAAATCTCATCTTTCAATAAACCGCTTGCAAGTTGTTGATTATGTTGTTCTTCCGTAACTTCAACGATAATTTCTGTATTGTCCATAATAGCTTGCTTTTTACTTTTGCCTTTTTACTTTTTACTTCTTACTTGGCACACCGCCAGTTGCCAAATATAAAACCGCCATTCTGACCGCAACGCCGTATTTTACTTGGTCTAAAATTAAACTTCGAGAACCGTCGGCGACTTCGGACGAAATTTCGATTCCGCGATTCATCGGTCCGGGATGAAGCACGATTGCGTCGGGTTTTGCCAAATCGAGC
>JANNVK010000061.1:0-16846 GCA_031414415.1 Acidobacteriota bacterium | reverse complement strand
ATAAATTGTTTTGCAACTATTCTTTGATTTAGACGTGAAAACAATCGGGGTTTATTTAATTTTTATGAGATTTATTAGCAAAAACAGAAAAAACGAACGCGGTTTTAACCTTATCGAACTGATGATTGTAATTGCAATTATTGCACTTTTGATTGGAGTTGGAGTTCCGGCTTGGCAATCAATGGTGAGAAGCGGAAATGAAACAACCGCCGTGCAGACCTTGCAAACAATCAGAACTTTACAATCGCAGTATTCTTCGAAACATCAAGGAAAATTTGCAAAAACCTTTGATGAACTTATTAAATCTGTCAGTTTAGACGATAGATTTAAAGGAGATACGCCTGTTGTTAACGGATATATTTTTAAATTAACGGCAAATGAAGGATCGACTAGCGGCGGCAATTTTTTCTCTGTCACGGCAGAACCACAAGCAAAAGATGGATTATCTGCCAGCGGAACTAGGTCATTTTATTTTGATTCGACACTTTCGACCATTAGATATACGGAAAATGGTGAACCGGCAATTGCAACATCGCCATCAATTTAATTTTAAATTCACAAAATTAAAAACGTCACTGAATTCTTTCAGTGACGTTTTTTTTTAATGAGATTACTTGTTTACTTTTTTGTATTTATGACAAATAAATCTATTGCGATTACAGAAGGTTTTTCTGGCTTTGGGGTTGGAGCAGGTTTTGGCGGAACAACAATAACCGGTGGCTTAGGCTTCGGTGTCGGCTCGTTTTTTTGTGCAAAAACCGCAATTGAACTTACCAAAATAATTGCAGATATAAAAAATATTTTCTTCATAATAAATCACCAAATAACGCAATTCGCGTCTCCATTTTAAACTTAAGCAAAATTAGTGCCAAACTTAAATATTGGCGGTTTTGCAATGTTTTTGTCGCTATTTGCCGACTTCGAGGGTTTTGATGTGATTAGTCGCTTTCACGTTTTCCGTTATTTTTACACGAAATCGTAAATAAATAGTCAATCCTTCGTTAGTGTCCGGTTAACTTTTTTCTAACAGCTGTAAGTGATTGATTTCTAATTAGTTACAGCGATATTTTGATTTTTCGATTTCAGCGAAGATGAAAATTGGTCATAAACTTGTTTTCATGAATCACGGAAAATATATTTTCGCACAGTTGTTTGAAATTTTACCAAAATACGAATTTGATAAGTGCGTTTTGCGTTACAACGGTAATTTACGAGTCAAGAATTTTACCTGTTAGATTCAGTTTTTGACGATAACTTTCGGGCAACTCACCAGACGCTCGAGCCTCGGCGATTTGGTCAATTGATCGACTTTAGCCGAATCAAATGAAAATCGAAACTGGAAAATTTATGCTTATTTTGCACAAGTTTTGCTCGCCAAAGCACGTCCGCTTTATTTTGCTGATGACTTCGGTTTGGAGATTTCCAATATAACCGTTCGCCGTTTATGCACTTGACGCAACGACCATCGATTTGTGTCTCAGCGTTTTTTGGTGGGCAACATTCCGGAAAGCTAAAGCTGCCGTTAAGTTGCACATATTATTAGACTTACGCGGTAATTTACCGGTGTTTATTCAAATATTTGACGGCAAAATGCACGATGTAAATATCTTGGACGAACTCATTTTTGAGCCTCTCGCCATCTATTTGATGGACAAAGGTTACATTAATTCCCGACGCTATCTACGACAGCTTGAAACTCCGTTTTTCAACAACCTGGCGTTCCGTCAAACTCCACGCCAGGCTTTACGCCGTTGCCGGTTACAACGGCTCAAGATAAACATTAATGGCAACTAATGAGCTACACACTCCGCTCAAAGTATTTATCACAAACTTTGGTTTGCTTTTTGCTTCGACAATTCTGAGTTGAAGCGACATTAGTTGAAAGAAACAATTAATTACTGTTGATAAACTCTTCTTCTAAAACTGATGCGTTTCGCGAAATATGGGTTAATAAATCGAAAGTGTTTATTCTATTTCTGCCACTTTTTTTGGCTTGATACAAGGCTTTGTCAGCCGCGTTTATTAAATCGGCTTCGTTCATTTCTAATTTTGCAAAGGTTGTGGCAACTCCAATACTAATTGTCAAATATTTGTTTGTTTTTGATTTTATGTGAGGAATTTTAAGATTTTTGAGATTTTCTAACGCTTGCTCGGCAATGTTTAAAGCACCGGCAGAATCTGTTCCACCTAAAATAATTGCAAATTCTTCGCCGCCATATCTAGCCACAAGATCTGTCGGTCGTTTAATCGTATCAACCAACGCGGATGCAACTTTTTTCAAACATTCGTCACCTGCTTGGTGTCCGTAAGTGTCATTAAAAAGTTTAAAATGGTCAATATCTAAAATTATTAGTGATATTTCAGTCTTAAAACGAACAGCCCGATTCCATTCGTCTGCCAAAAAATCTTCAAATCTCCGTCGATTTCCGACAGATGTTAGACCATCAGAATTTGCCAAAAGCAACAAACTTTCGTTGGCATCTTTTAATGCCTTAGTTCGTTTCAAAACCAGTTTTGTTAAAAGTTTTTCGCGTTTTTCAAGGCGATTAACATTTATTTTGTAAATGCTTAGCAGCACAATTATTGTTCCAATAACGCATAACAACTGAAACCAAAACGTTTGATAATAAAACGATTTCATCTCCAATTCTATTGTCGTTCCAATGTCATTTTGAGTGCCATCGCTAGTTGCGGCGATTACTTGAAACTTATAATTTCCTGGCGATAAATATGAATAATAAGCAGATCGGCGAGTTCCTGCATCAATCCAATCTTCATCGTGACCTTCTAGTTTGTATTTAAATTTTATCTGGTCTGATTTTAATAAACTCAAACCTGTATATGAAATTTCTATATTTCTCTCTCCAGGCTCAATTTTAATTCCATCACGAAAATCAATGTTTTCTCTCTCAACCGTTACCGATTCAATAACAACTGATGGCGGCAATGATTTATAATTTTCCGCATCCGGATTGACAACAACCACGCCGTCTTGTGTCGGAAACCAAAACTTACCGTCCTTGTCAATAAAGCTCGCGGGTTGTCTGCCGCCATTGCATTCGGTCGAGAGCATTCCGTCTTCTTTGCCATATCCAACGCTGTTGATTTTTGCGATTTTCCCTTCAGCAAAATCGTTTAAATCCTGATGTTTGACGCGATAAATTCCGCGATTTGAGCTTATCCAAAAATTTCCGTATTTATCTTCTTGAATTGCAAATACGCCATTGTTGTATAAACCGTTTTCCGCTTTAAAATTAGAAAATTTGCCATCTTTAAAACGGCTCAAGCCTTCGTCGTAAGTTCCAATCCACAGCACACCTTCTTTATCTTCGTAAATTGAGCGAACGTAATTGCCGACTAAGCCTTCGCTAGAAGTGAAATTTATTAATTTTCCATCGTGTAATTCGGATAAACCACCAAAACCGCCAAACCAGATTCTGCCTTTTGAGTCTTGGAAAATTGTGGTCATAAATTCATTCGGCAATCCTTCTTTTACCGAATAAAAAGCAGTAAGTTTGTAATCATTAAAACGAAGAATTCCGCGATTTGTTGCCACCCAAACGTTTCCGGCTTTATCTTGGACAATTGCGTGAACATGCTGTCCTTCGGCGGCTTCTAATTTTTCAGCAACTCCATTTTGAGCAACAATAATGCCGCCATTCGCACCAATCCACATTTTGCCATTTGAATCTTCGAGAATTGATTGAACAGATATTTTATCAGCTTCCCACTTTGAGTTTCCTTCAAATTCTTGCTTCCGATGTGTCAGTTTTACGGGTTCAAATTTACCATTTTTGTAAATTGACAAACCTTTCGTTGTTCCGACCCAAACATTCTCTTTACTATCTCGATAGATCGGGTAAACTTCAGGGTCAATCAAGCCTTCTTTAGTGCCGATATTTTCAATAACTTTGTTTCGCAACCTGCTCAAACCTTTATTCGTCGCCAGCCAAACGATTCCCTCACGATCTTTCAGAACATCGAAAACAGCTGTACCTAAAAGTCCTGATTCATTTCCATATTTAGAAAACTCTCCGTCTTTGTAGCGAACCAAACCAACCCCTGAACCCGATCTTCCACCATTTGCAAACCAAATACTGCCATCGCTTTCTTCCCGAAATGAATGAAAATCAGCCCGACTCGGAAAACCTGCATTTTCACGAAAACTTTCTGTCTTGCCATTTTTAAGATGGATTAAAGTAAGTCCGCCAATCCAAAGTCCGCCTGTGCTATCTTCAAGAATCTCGTTTCTAAAATCATAAAGTTCGGCTTTATATTCGTAAAAGGTAGTTTTTCCGTTTCTTATCTCAGTAGTTTTTTCACCCGTGATTAACCATTTTGCTCCAGATTTTCCAACGTATTCAAACGAATTGTTGCCTCGAATCAGCTTTTCGTTAAAAACAAATTGTCCGTCTCGCAAGTAATACCAGCTTTTCGACAAGCGATCTTGATCTTCAACAAAAAAGCGTAATTCGCCGTTTTTGTCGGGTAAAATTTCTTGAATGTAATGTCCCGGAACTTGCTCAGATGTGTAAGACGAAAAAACGCCGTTTTTGAGGATTGTCAAAACGCCGTTTTCCATCGTTGTGGCATAAAGAGTTCCATCTTTATCGCAATATATTCCGGTAAAACGATTGTTGATAATTCCTTTCGTATTGCTTTTATCAAAAGTTGTAAATTTTACGCCGTCAAATCTAACAATCCCGTCAAAAGTTGTAAACCATAGATATCCATCAGGAGTTTGTGTTATTTGACGAATACCATTTTGAGGCAGACCGTTATCCGTAGTCCACGTATCAAATCGATACTGTCCGTAAATGTTCACATTTCCAAAAAAACTAAAAAAAAGCAGAAATGTAGGCAAAAATAAAAAAAAGGGGTTTGGGGTTTTCATGATCGAACGAAGCGGAAGTGATTTGTTTAGAGAAAAATACTCTAACAATATTAGACGTTTTCTCAGCTTGATAAGTCAAGGTTTTCTTTTAAGTTGGAGTTATTTTATATTTAAATTTAACCCGAAAATAATTTACCATTGTGACAGTTATGAAAGTGTCACAATTGCCTAACACAAGCTACAAAATATAGTGTTTAATTGAAAAATAAAGAAATTTGGCTTTTGCCTAAATTAGAAAAAAGGAAAATTTATGTTAAGTAGAACTTTGATTTTGTTAGTAATTATTTGTACTTTTTGCCAAATTACAATTTCGCAAACTGCTCAAGCAACTCTCGATTCGGTTGTGACAGTTTATAACGTTGTTGATGGCAAAGAAGTCGCCGTCGGTTCAGGAATCGTGATTAATTCAAACGGTTTCATCCTCACTCCTCTCCATATTGTAAAAAATGTTTCGCAAATTAGCATCAAAATCTACAATGGCGAAATTTTTGATAATGCCAAACTCGTAAATAAAGACGAACGGCGTAATGTCGCTATCTTACAGGTCGTAGCGAGCGGGTTAAAAACGTTACCAAATCGTATTGCTGACGAAAGTTCGATTGGAATGGGCGTTTCTATTGTCTCTAATTCGTCAGGTGCGAATTCCAAAACAAGCGAAGGAACTCTCAGCGGAATTCAACTAGCTGACGGAATAGTCGGTGCCGGAACTGGCTATCGCGTGTTTTCGTTTGAAAGCACTACTACGGAAAATCTCGTCGGCGGACTTTTGCTTGATGAACGCGGACGTTCGATTGGAATTGTCACCACAAACCCAAATGTAAAATTGCAAAATATCGCCGTTCCACTTTCGAGCGTTTCGGCACTTCTTGCTTCGGCAAATATCGAAAGCAAAGTCGCAACCAGCAGAACAAACACCATTTTTGAAGTAAAGCCAGCCACTAAAACGTCCGAAACAAAAGCATTAAACGAGGATGGAACGCCAGTTAGAAAAACCGCACGAGACGTTTTGCGGACTGCAAAAACAATCTATGTAAAAAGCAAAACGAGCTATATTAAAGATCCGGCATTCATCGCAGAATTGATGAAAAATCCCGATTTTAACGAATGGGGCTGGACTTTTGTCAACAATCGCGAAAACGCGGATTTGATTCTCGAAGTAGATCGCCTTGGTTGGGTTATCAAATTTACTTTCAAAGTTTATAGCATCAAACACGGCATAATCATTGCTTCGGGCAACAAACACACCAACGATTTCGACTTC
Source organism: Acidobacteriota bacterium (assembly GCA_031414415.1). Taxonomy (GTDB): domain Bacteria; phylum Acidobacteriota; class Blastocatellia; order Pyrinomonadales; family Pyrinomonadaceae; genus JANNVK01. The sequence goes on along the minus strand of JANNVK010000061.1, from coordinate 10,691 downwards.
GGTTCGCCTGATTTAGTGCGTGAAATTATCCGCCGAATCAAAACCGAATTCGCGATGAATAAATAACTTTTAATTAAAATTTGAAGTCTGAAGGCAATTCCAAATCCGTCAACAGGAAATTGATTTTCCGCTAACAGACTCCAAAAAGAAACGGCATAAAATTTCACTTATGTCGTTTCGCTTTTTTTTTATTTGATTTTCTTTGTATAAATCCAAATTCTGTAATACAGAAATAAACTAACTCAGTTTGCGATATATTTGTATTTTATTTTTTTTTTTAATTCCCTAGATACGGCATATGTTGTGCAGAATAATATTTGGTTAATAGTTAACTCCGACTTTTATTTCAATCATTTGCTTTCGATATTCACATTGGCGGAATTGATTAGCAGTTTCCGCAACACGAAAACGAAATCTATAGGTAACGATTACACTTTGCGTGAAATAATCGGTCGCGGCGTAAATCCGCAAGCGATCAGATATTTGCTGTTCAGCGTTCCTTGTCGCAAGCAGTTAAATTTTACGTTTGAAGATTTGAAAGTTGCGGAAAATGCGATTGAACGTCTGCAAGATTTCCGTCAACTCTTGACCTAAGCAAAAAAACGAACGGCGTAAACGTTGAAATAAAACAACTTGCGAAAAATACGGTGCGTGATTTTGAATCGTCGATGGACGACGATTTGAATAAATCGGTCGCACTCGCGGTTGTTCATAATCTTGTGCGTGAAGTGAACACTGCGTTGGCAAACGAAACTTTGTCAAATCGGACGAAATCCTCGATTTACTCAGCGATAAAGAAATAATTTTAGAAGTTACAAAAGACTTCGTTCTTTGAAAACGGAAAAAATATTTTCACCACAGAGAGACGGAGAGCACGAATTTTTTACTTGAATTCTCAGTTCTATGAACTCTGTGACTCTGTGGTGATAAATCTTAAAGTTATTTCATCAACTTGATATATTCTCGCTGAAATTATTCCGTTCACGCTTATTTCTGCAATTGGTTTGCACGAATTTTTCAGATATAGAAAATATACATCGTTGCTGAAATATCTGCGACCTTCGGCGATGACAATAAAATCTCCTGCTTTCAAAACTTTCATCATTTCCGCATCCGAAAGCGAGATTGAGTTTATATCATTTCGCCCAATTTTATCAGCGTAATGTGTTAATAAATAAGGAGTTTCGCTTGCAACTGTCGCACCGCTTCCGGCATGTTTTGCAACTTCTCCAACAATTTCACGCAAACTTAAATCGTAAAACTCATCGTGCGGAAAGTTGTGCGTTCCATTGCCAATTGCGTTGGTAAACAGCCGAAAATGTGGTGCGGTTGAAAGTGATGCAGTGAATATTGAAGCTATCGCAACACAAAGTATAACTTGCAGCCAATTAATTTTTTTCGACAAATTTAACTTTTTCGTCAAAAACTCAGCCGCAAAATTTATTCCGACCGCAGCGACGATAAAGATAATTGGCTGTGCAATCGTGTAATACCGAGTAAATTTTCCGCCTGTTACCGAAAGCGGAACAAACCAAAAGAACGCCCAGAACAGCACGAAAAATCGTCCGTCGCCGAGCCGTTTTTCAAACATTAATGGCAAACCGATTAAGAAGAAAATCAATGTTATCAGCGGAGTTTTGATGGCGATAAAAACATAGTAAAAAGACGGAGGAACGCCTGCGAGCCAAAGCGAAAGTTTTTGTCGGTAAAGTTCGCCTGCGAATTCGTACGCGTCGTGTCCGATTCGTTTTTCGCCTGCAAACAACAGCATTTCACGCCAAGTTTCGGGAAGTAAAATTGTCGGGTTAAATATCAAAAATGCAACGCCGGCAACTGCGAAAAATGTCAGCCATTTTAATTTTCCCAATCGCCATTTTGTCTGCGGAATCGCTTGAAAAATATTGTAATACGAACCGAAAACCGCCAGAATATGCGGCATATATTTTGATGCCATCATTCCCGCAAATCCGATTGCCGTTGCGTAAATTAAAGGTTGCGGATTGCGTTCGCCTTTTTCCGCAACTGTTTGACTTCGCAAAAAAAACACGCCCGCAAACAGAAAGAAAAAGAGCAAAAACGAATCTTCTTTGGCGATGCGGTCAAAGCCGATTGCGTTCGGGTCAACCGCGTAAAGTGCCGATGAAATTACGCCGATTGTCGAGCCGAAAAGTTCTTTAACGAGCAAAAACAACAACAAAATTGAAAACGAACCGAATAAAACGGTCGGAAAACGCAACGCGGCTTCATCTGAAACATCAAACTTTTTGCCGATTGAAACGGAAACCGTCTGCAAGCCTTTCATCAAAAACGGATGTTCGCCGTTTCGTCCCGATAAACTGTTTTCTCTGTATTCCGCCACGGTTTGCAGTTTGTTCAGTTCGTCTTCGCTTAAACTTTCCTTGCCTAAATTCGCAACGCGAAAGCTGAAACCGAGCAAAATCAGCAACAACAAAGTTACGACTAAAACGGTTTTATCGGCAAAATATCGGTCGGCAAACTTTTCGGGGTTTGTTCCGGCGGTGATTGTCGGCTGAATTTTATCGGTTGATTCGGTCATTGCGAACGGGCGAACGGCTTAAATTATGTTAATATTTTGTGCGATGAACAGTTTATTTGTGCGTTTATTGGCGAGTTTATTACTCGGAATTTGGCTGATTTTGCTTTTAATCGGCAAAAGCGGAATGATTCACGTTTTGTTGATTGCCGGAGTTTCGTTTGTTTTTGTCGAAATTGTCGGAGTTCTCAGACGAAAGCAATTGATTCATTGATTTATTGATTAATTTTCAAACCAATGAATCAATGAAAAAATGTGTAAATGAATCAATTCGCATCTCTCCAAACGCCACGCCAAAACAACGCAATGACTCCGACTGCCGTCCAAACGAGTGTCGCACCGCGTCGGACTAACGCCAACGCCACGCCGGTCGCACTTGCATAGCCGAGCGTTAAGAAAATTACGGCGGCACCGCCTTCGTTTACGCCTAAATTACCCGGAACAAAACTGAATGTAAAATTGATTGTTTTGGTTAAAGATTCAATGATGTACGAAGTTGAAAAAAACGACGTTACCCTAAGTAAATACAAGGTTGTAAACACTTCAGCGACACTTAATGCGTGTGCTAAAAGATTTATTGCAAAGAGTGAAATAAACTTTATCCGATGATTAAGATAATAGTTCAAAACCTCGGTTTCAAGATTAAAAATATGTTCTTTGCGTCTAGAAATAAAGTTTGGAAAATGTTTTAAATACGATAAACGCTCGTATAAAAACGTCATCGGTCTGAATCTGTAAAAAGCCATCAACCCAAAAAACAATATCCCTAGAAACATCAAAACAGCCACTGTAATCAGTGCAATTTTCAAAGAAACGTTACCGCACCCGAAAGTTGAAAACATCACTAAAACGCCGCTCAAAATAAAAAAAGCTACTGAAGCACTGTAAACTAAATTATCAACAACAATCGTCGCTAAACTCTTGTTCAGCGGAATTTTAGTTTTTAATAACGCGGTTTTAGTCGTTTCGCTCGCCATTGCTCCCGTGAACGTCAACATGCCAACCGCCTCGCCGCCTAATCTTGTAACAATTGCGTCAGTATATCGAAAAGATTTCGGTTCGCTAACCGTCAAATACAAACATAATGCCCGTAAGAAATGCCGTGATCCGTTTAATAAAGCTATGATTAAAAAACCAAAACCTACTTGCGAGATAGTGTTTACAAGAGTTTTGAAGCCAACTTGATACGAAATAAACGATAGTAAAGTCAAACCCAAAATTACTCCAAACGGCTGAAGTTTTGAAAATTTTATACAGGTAATTTTTGAACTTGATTGTTCAATCTCGCCCAGTTGGATAGAGGTAAAATTCGATGTATCCATATTTACAAATCTCTGTATTTAAATTCTGACAGTATGGGTAAAAAGTCAAACCTGTTTGATTAAATAATCGCGTTTGGTTGAAATTTATTTGAACGCTTGATTGCAATCAAATAACTTAGTTATTTTTGTAATTCGCTTCTCATCAGCCATTCGGGTCGGTTAGCTCAGTTGTTAGATCAGTTGTTAGCTTTTTTGTTGCGGATTGAAACGACTTTATTTTATACTTGTCAAAAAGTGATTAATTCATTCAAAAAATCGTGTTGGCATGTCCACGAAGCGTAAAAAAAATGGAACGAAAAAACGGTTTAATAAATTTAATCAGCGGTCAAGATGCGTTGCAAGCGATTGATATTGTCCGAAAAATGGCGGTTGATAATAATATTGATTGGGCAGTTTGCGGCGGAATTGCGATGGCGATTTACGGCAGTCCGCGATTGACGAAAGATGTTGATATTATTGCTTCAAAACGTCTGCCGCTAGAAAAAGAACGAATAATCGGACAACTCAAACAAGGCGGCGAACATTTTATTGTTGCAACCGAAACGAGAGAAGTTCCGATTGATTGGATTCTGCGAAATGATGATTTTAAAGCGTTTTATCTTGAAGCATTGAAGGACGCTGTAATGATTGACGATATACCAATTCTCACGCCTGAATGGTTAGTCATCTTGAAATTTATTGCTGGACGCTTCAAAGATCAAGAAGATGCTGTTTATCTTTTGCGTGAAAAAGGCTTGGTTAATCGGGCTAAAATCCGCGAATCGATCATCAAAGTTTTTGGTGAAAATGCGTGGCTTTTGGCAAAACCAGGTTATCAACGTTGGTTTGATTTAGCCGATGGAAATATCGAAAAAGAAAGCGATAATCTTCGCGATTCGTAAGCAGGCAAAATCAATCTTCGATCGTAAAAACTGATTAATTAGAGTTTAAATCCTCAAATCTTATCTCTTGTTTTAACCGATGTAATCGGTGACGGCATAAAGCCTAGTGTGAAGTTTTACGCAACACTAGGTTGTTGATAACGCAGAGTTTAAAGCTATCGTAGATTGCGACGGAAAACAGCATATTTGTTTCCTGTCGTCCGTTAACACGGGCTTTGCCTCTTTTTTGCAACTACCTAGCTCTCACGAGCTAGGCTTTATGCTGTCGCTATCAACGTTAGTTAAAACCAAAACTAAAATCGACAGATCTATGCTGATTTTACTGCATAAAACCGGAAACATAATCAATCGAACTTTGTACCTCGAACAAATCCAAAAAAAACTTTGACACGTTTTCCCCAAAAGTCTTGCGATTAAATTTAGGAGAAGATTGTGAAAAGTATTACCCCGACATTATGGTTTTTTACTGCAATAATGTTCGCAAGTTCAGTTCTTGCTGAAACGTCGATTTGGTCTTTTAAAAGTGCAAAATAATATTCGATGTTAGGTTTTACGGCTCAAATTTTGCCAAATTTCAGTTTAATCTCAACAAAGACGTGCTTTCTGCATATAACATCACCGAAGGCGTTGAAATCGGCAAAGCTGAAAACGACGACAAAGATAAATAATTTCTAGCTCCAACTTACGACAGCGACTCGCGGACATTGATTTAATTCGGTGTCCGCTTTTTGATTTCGTCTCGCCCAAAATCATACAATCAAATTTATGACAAATTCTTACGATGTTGCCGTCATCGGCGGCGGACATAATGGCTTAACTTGTGCGTGTTATCTTGCAAAATCGGGCTTGAAAGTGATTGTGTTGGAGCGTCGGCACATTGTCGGCGGTGCGGTTTGCACGCAAGACGATTTGATTGACGGTTACAAGATTGACGTTGGTTCGTCGGCACATATCATGATTCACCTGACACCCGTGATTCAGGATTTGGAACTGGAAAAATTCGGCTTGCATTACATTGATTGCGATCCGTTCGCGTTTGCTCCGCTCCCGAACGGCGAAGGTGCGATTTATTTTTGGAAAGACGTTGATAAAACCTGCGAATCAATCGCCAAAATCTCGCCCGAAGATGCCGTTCGCTACAAAAAATTCGTCACCGAATGGGAAGATTTGAACGAAGGAGTTTTCAAAGCGTTCCTCAAACCGCCGACGATGATGAACCTCGGACGGCACATGGTTTTCGGCACAAAATCGAAAAATCCCGCCGATATGGTTCGCAAATTGATGACAAGTTACGGCTCATTGGTCAAAGAAACTTTCAAACACGAAGGTTTGCGGGCAGCAATGGCGTGGCTCGCGGCACAATCCGGTCCGCCGCCGTCGGCAATGGCAACGGGCGATTTTCTCGGCTGGCATTCGATGATTCACAAAAGCGGTGTGAAGCGTCCGCGTGGCGGTTCGGGCGAATTGACGCAAGCGATGGCGAGATGTTTGGAACATCACGGCGGAACGGTGATGCTCAACGCCGAAGTAGAAAAAATTGAAGTAAATAACGGCGAAACAGGCGGAATTCTGCTGACGAACGGCGAGCGGATCGAAACAAAACGAATAGTTTCAAACGCACATGTTCACACCACGTTTTTGAAGTTAATCGGCAAGGAAAATCTACCCGAGGGTTTGGCGGACAGAATTGAAAACGTGAGAATCGGCAATGGTTTCGGGATGATCGTGCGTTGTGCAGTTTCCGAATTGCCCGATTATTTGTCCGCACCAAACGGCGGAAAATCTTCAGATTGTCATCACGGTTTGCAGTTAATGTGTCCGACTTTGGATTATCTCGACAAATCTTACGGCGATTATCTGAACGGAATTCCGTCCAAAAATCCGGGAGCATTGGCGATGACATTTTCATCCGTTGATCCGACACTCGCACCTGCCGGAAAACACACTTTGTTCATTTGGGGGCAATATTATCCATACGAATTATCGAATGGCGAGAATTGGCAAGACATCGAAAACCGCGAGGCAGACAAGCTTATTGATGTCGTAAACAATTACGCACCAAACGTCAAAAATTCGATAATCGACCGTTTTATCCAATCGCCGCTCGACATCGAACAACGCATCGGGCTTCTACGCGGAAACGTGATGCACGTTGAAATGGACTTTGACCAAATGTTTATGTTCCGCCCGCTGCCCGAAATGTCCGCGTATAAAACGCCGATCAAAAACCTATATTTAACCGGTGCCTCAACTCATCCCGGCGGCGGAGTCTTCGGGGCAAGCGGACATAATACGGCACAGGTTGTTTTGAAGGATGTGAAAGGGAAATGGTTTTAAGCTGATAATTGTGGCGTTTTTGTGTTTTTGGCTCTATAATCGAACTGGTTTAAATTCACAATAGTGAAAATTTTTAGAATTAACAGGAGGCTTACTTATAGAAAATCCATTTAGATTTGATGCTGAGAAAGCACTCGAAGTTATAATTTACATTGCCGAAAAAGCCAAAACACCTGACATTTATCACGTTCAAAAAATCTTGTATTTTGCTGATTTAGGTCATTTAAAAGGTTACGGTCGTTTCATTTGCGGTGATTCTTACATTGCGATGAATGCCGGTCCGGTTCCAAGCGGAGTTTATGACATTATCAAAGATGTTCGCTCCGATAGAAAACCGTTTTACGACGTAGCTTCTAAGGATTCTTTTAATGTTGACGGTAATTTTATCGTTCCGAAACGAACGGCAAATATAGATTTCTTCAGCAAATCAGATTTGAAATGTTTGAATGAATCTATTGCCGAAAACGAATTTTTATCATTTGGACAACTCAAAGACAAAAGCCACGATGCCGCTTATGATTCTGCTGATGCCAACGGCGAAATTTCGGTTTTTGAAATGGCTTTGAATATGGAAAATTCTGACGCATTGGTAGAACTGCTTGAGGAGTGCGTTTAGAAATGAATCTTGGCGAGTATTTCTCAGCAGAAGACAAAGCCCAATTTGTCAAGAGAACTCTACGTCCAAGCAATGTAATCAAACTTTTTTGTGAAACCACACGACCGCCAAAAGAAAAACGTTTAGTAATTGCGAGCATCAATCCCGAACTTCTCGTTTTTATCATCAACTCCGAAATGCCGCGTTTTTATGCGAATAAACCTTATCTGAAAATCCAACAAATACAATTGGAAAAACAAAAAGAAAACTTTTTAGACCACGATTCTTGGCTTGATTGCTCAGAAGTTTTCAGAGAATTTACAGTCGAAAAGGTCAGAGAAATTCTCTTAGCAGATACTTCTCGCCATTTGGGGAAATTAAGTGCAGAAGTTGTCGCTCAGATAATGGATGTTGTTTCCGAGTCAGAAACGCTGGAACAAAGACATATCAACAGCATAATCTCGGATATTTCTTAAAAAGAAAAGTTTGGCGGAGTCTTCGGGGCAAGCGGACATAATAAGGCATAGGTTGTTTTGAAGAATGTGAAGGGAGTCGGTTTCTTTGAATTGCCGTCTGCTTCAGCTGACGGGCTAAGGAACTTTTTGCGAAGGCTTCAGCCAAATTTCTGAAAAAAATAATTCCTTATAGCTTTAGCGAAATTTGTGCTAAAGCTATAAGGAATTTCACTTTTTTACAATTTGGCTAAAGCCGAACCTGTTGCTAAATTTTCCGTGAGCTAAAGCAGACGGCAATTCATAAATCCTAATGCAAAATATGGGTTTTTAATTTGTCATAAATATCCATTTCGGGACTTTCCCAATCTTCGGCAAACGTTGCAAATGCGGCTCTCTGCGTAACAGAGTCCGCTTCGCCGATGCCGCGTTCAGCCAAATTAACCTTACCTTTTTCGCGGATAATTTTTTCCTGAATCGCTTCTAAAACAAACTCTTCTTTCGGTTGCGAAAACGCACTTATGACGCGAGCAATTTCATCGGAAATGTTTAATTGAATAGTTGTCATATCAAACCTCAAAACGGGTTTTATCACAAATCGCTGAATCTGAGCTAAATGCTGTTTGTTGATAAGATACAATACATAATAGTTTGTTTTGAAAGACTTGAAAGTTGGGCGGTTTTAGATATGATTGAGTTTATCGTGAATTTTCAAGTGCATTGATTAACCGTCCAAGATTCCTCGTAGAGATTGTAATTGATGGTTCAATATCTATATAGACCATTGGAAATTCAGCGTCAAAACTAATAAATTTGGAATTTGAAAGACTAACTAAATCTGCTTTGGTTAACTTCAAACCAATCGTTGCAATACCATTTTCATCTGCATTCCAAGTGCGAAAAACTGAAACTAAAGTTTCATTGACACAAATACCATCGCTGGTATTTGCAGAACAGATTGTAGGAACTGTTTCCTTCATTTCTTTAGTAAATATTTCTTTAAGTTCTTTTCGTGAGCGAAGATTTTGTTTAATTGAATAGCGGAGTGTAATTAAGTAGTGACCTTCAATTCGAGTAATAAAAAAGGCATACATGCTTTCGGCTGCTGAGGTTTCTTGCAAAAGACTTAAATATAATTTGCCGTCATCAAAAGATTGCAGAGTCCATCTTGCAAGAGGTGGTTCACTATTGTCCAATTTCAAGTTTTTAGCTTCGTCTACTGAAAAAAGACTTATTTGTTGAGGCTCAGTTACCGCGGCAATATCCAAAACTTGACGGTCAACGCCCATTTTATCAAAATAGTTTCCCAGAACAGCCATCGTTACTTGAGTTGATGATTCTGTATTTTTGCCGCTCAAACTCTTAAATTGATGAACCCCAAGTTTTCCAACTGTGGAAACAACCCTTATCCGTCCACCCATAAAGGCATATGCACAAGCTGAAAAGCAAATGGGACGAGCAGGAAGTTGTTTCTCAGAATCCATATCCGTTTCTTCTAAGTAATCACTCCCAATCACTGTATCTAAATTTGCCTTACGTATGAGACTTCCTAACTGAAGACCAGCATACAAATTTCCTCCCGGACTGTTAAAATAAACTGGGGCATAATATCCCTTAAGACTCGTTAGGAATATTCGAAAAGCTTTTGGCGTTTCTGCGGCAATAACTCCTTCTGCCAAAATAAAACTAGGACAAACTTTTCCCTCACAAACATTTATTATACGAAACGTCATTGGCTGATTAGTCCGTTCAGTCGAACTATTTGTCCGCTGCGGTTGTTTTCTCTTAGATTGATTGTTTTTTATTTTTTTATTTGATGGTTGGGCGTCGATTTGACCAAAGAAGAGACTCAAAAACAGAAAGAGCCAAATTATTTTTTTTGAAACTAACAATATGTCGCTTAAATATTTCACAATTGTTTATTTACTCCTAGTAAATCCTTTCGCGGCTGATTTGTTCGTCAGTCAAACTCGGTGTATTAGGATTGAGATTTGCCATCCATTCGTTGAATGCTTCGATCTTAAATTTGTTTGCAGAGTTTTCTTCAACTTCATCAGAAACATCTCGCACGTCAATCTCGACAACCTTATTTTCAGGTAAATCGAGCGGCTGCAATGGTCGAAGCAAACCGTTTTCGTATATTGCTTGAATGTGTCGCGTCATAATGGGTTGATTTTAGCAGACTTTTAAGTTTTCACAACAATTAATCGGTCAGGTTGATTTTGTCTTTACGGATCTTGCAAAATCAGTGAAAGACATTTTTTAACACAGATGCACACAGATTGAAGAAGATAAAAACTGATAAAGGAAAGAGGATTAGAAATTTATCAAAAATATCTTGCTTTTATCCTGTTTTTATCTGTGTGAATCTCTGTTAAAACTGATTTTTGTTTTCAAATCTGAGTTCGGTTCGATTTTTCAACAACTTTGCAAGAAGCGTGATTTTGTCTTATTTCGCCAAACTATACCAAGTCGCCCGTGCCTTGCCCGATTGCGATAGAAAACCGTCGCTCACGAGTTCACGCAGACGAACTTTGAGCGTGTTGCGGT
>JANNVK010000060.1:0-33846 GCA_031414415.1 Acidobacteriota bacterium | reverse complement strand
CGATTTCTCCTTTTCGTTTCGGTTGATAATCAGTTTCAGCAATGCGAAACGCGATAAATTGGTTAAAGATTTTTTGCCGTCTTTGGCTAAATCAACCGCGATTCTGTCCAACAAACCTTTTGCCAAAAGCAACGACGGTTTGTGATTTTCAAGTGCCGCCCGATAAAGTTGCGTCGGCACTTCGGGACGCAAATCTTTCGCATCTCGAACCGTTGCTCTCGCCAACAAAAACAAATTGAACGGCGGAATTTTATCGTTATCGTGTGAACGCATTTTGATTAACTGCAAATCTTCAAACCACTTATCAAAGTTTTTGATTGCGTCCGAAACCGTCATTTGCATCCAATTTCTGACCACGACACGCCCGGCATTTCCGCCTAATGTAACGCTGAAAAATTGTTCGCCCTCAATTTCGGGCAAAAAATCATCGCCACGAAACGGTGCTTTCATAAAACTTTCGAGCGTTTTTTCGTCCGGTTGTTCAAAAAGTTGAGCAAAAATATCGGTTATGTCGTCGCTTTTTTTCGCCCAATAAAGCAACTTTGTTTCACCGATTCGCAAACTGTGATTTTTGCTCGAAAGCAAATAATTCAGACCGTTTGTGTAACCTTCAACCGCCGCAAACGAAATTGGCGAATTGTAACTTTTCTCCAATCCGTAAGAGCGAAACGAATCTTTGTCAAACGAAATCAGGCTCGCACCCGTCGCCACCGCTCCCGGAACTCCGCTGATTTTCGGCAGATGCGAAGGCGATAACGGAACATCGGATTTACCCGAAACCAAGCAAATTCCGCTTTCCGAACTTTCGGATTTGTCGGATTGTTCCTGCTCAAAAGATTTTCGCCAAAAGTCTCGTAACTCTTCGTTTTCAAAAAGAAATTCGCCGTTCACTTGAAACGTAAAATTATCAGCTTTGAGTTTTTCTTCCGTGCCGTTCGCGGTTTTAATCAGCCAACAAGGTTTTTCGGTTTCAACTAAACTTCCCCAACGCAGAAATTCGGGAGTTTCGGTTGATTGAAAATTTGCCCGAAATTTAAGCACGGCATTTAGAAAAGTTGACCTTGTTTCCGTTGAGCCTTGTTCGATTTGTCGCCAAAAATCTTCGTGTTTTCGTTGAAGTTTGACTTCATTTTTCGGGTTTTCCAAATCACTTTGCAAACTGAAAATTGTTTCCAACCCTTCCCACAAAAATTCGGCAACATCGCCGCCATTTTTCGCCCGACCTGTTCGCGGAACGCTGAAAGCTCGTCCGCCTTTTTTGATTTCAACATTTTCCGTCAAACCGATTCCTTCCAAACTTCCGTCAAGTTTCAAAGGAATATTCCAACGGATATATTTTCCCGTAAATGCGGCTTCTTGAATCAATCCCTCACGAGTCGCACGCCCGTAAAATTCGTTTAAGGCTTGTAAAAGCATTATGTTACGCCTCCTTTCATCTGAATTATTTTGACCGAATTTGGGTGGCAATCCATCACCGAATCTTTAATTTCCGCCAAGAAAAACGATGCCGATGGTTTGACTAAAACGCCGTCAGTCAGCAATTTAGCCTTTTTATTTCTCGGCATTTCGGTTGCAAACAGCGGAACTTGATTGTCGGCATAATCTTCTCCGTCCAAAAATCTGAAGCCGACCGCACGTTCTTGATGCGAAAAAACATCGTAAAGCATCAAGCCGAGCGGTTCATTCCAAACGGTTTCGGCAGCAAAATCGTTAGTATTTTCAACCCAATCAAAGTCCGCCGAAAATTCCCGCACGCCCAAACTCGGACGATGAAAACATTTTCCGCCGCGAACTCGCCGCTCGATTTCCTCTTTATATTTCGGCAAAACTTGGTTGGAATGTTTGCCTAGATCGCTCAAACAAATTTCCGCCGTGATGATATATTCCACGCTTTTTAACGCCAACATATTGCGTTGCGTCGCATCGTCCGCACCGCCACCGGCTTTGATGGTCGAAATTTCACCCGTTCCTGCCATTGCCGATTTTGCTTGGCTTAAACTGATTCTTTTCGTGACCTCATTTCGCCGAAACGAAGTCCACACGCCTTTTTTGAGAACCTTGATCGAATCAATCAGATAGAACATCTGCGGTTTCCAAAAAATCGCCTCCAAAATTCCGCGAGCCGCCGATGGTGTCATTATCGGATACGAAACTCGTTCAACTTTCATTTCAGGACGAGTGAAACAGGCATAATCGCCCCAAACTCGCACGCTGATAAGGTTTTGTGTCATAAAAAAATACCTCCTTTTAGTTAAATGTTTTCAAATTTGTGAAAACGGAAATTTGTTTTGAAAAATCATCGAATATAAAACTCATTCGTTGGCTGATTGTCAGTCAAAACACCTAGCTTTTCGTGATACGAACCTTCATTCACCACCATCAAATCAAGATTTTTACCTTCAACCAAAGGCTGTAACTGTCCGTGATTCAATAAATAATCAAAATCTCGTTGATGCAGATTAACCATAAATCTTTGTAAAAGTCGCAAATCGTCTCTGCCAAAAATAAGTTTTTCCGCCCGAAAGTTTTTCGCCCGAATTTTTTTAACAATCTCAATGCCTTTTTTATACGGCACGATTACGCCAATTCCGGCGTTATCAATCACTTTGGCATCTTTGGCAACTTCTTTGAAATTAAGCTGTTCACGATTTTTTTGTATCTCATCGCCCAACGCAACTTTTGAATAAATTCGACCGAAGTAATTGGCAAAAATTTCGTGATTAACTGCTAAATCTTCCTCGCCGTAATTTGGAAGCAATAGGCAAGTTTCGTCAGTTGCTAATTTGTAAACTCCCGGCGGAATTTTGTTATCCGCAGGCGTGAACACAACTACGCGACCTTTTTCCAATTTTCCTTCACGATTGCACCGTCCGGCGGCTTGCACAATTGAATCAAGCGGAGCGATTGCCCGAAACAGAACAGGAAAATCAAGGTCAACGCCCGCTTCAACCAACTGCGTGGAAACAACTCGGCAAGTTTCGCCGTTTTTTAAACGCTCTTTTATCGTTTCAATAAATTCCAAACGATGTTCTGCACACATTGAAGATGATAAATGATAAAGCCCGTGTTTTTCGTGTTCGGCAAGTTTGCCGTAAATTTCGTCCCAAAGTTCAAAAGCGTGACGGCGAGTGTTTAGAACGCAAAGAATTTGTTGTTCGACTAACATTTCAGCGGAAATTTCCGTCCAAGTTTTTGGCGTTTGAAAGTTTTTGAATTCGTAGTTTACTCGATTAAGTGTTTTATAGATTTCGTCCGTATTTTCGGTTATCGGAACTAATTCGCCATCGGTCAGACCTTTTGTAAAATTAAAATTATTTTTCTTAAACGCCGGTTGCGTAGCGGTAGAAAAGACAAAAGTTACGCCGTAATTTTCGACCAATTCACGCCACACGCTGAAAAGAGGTTCAAGCAATTTAACGGGCAACGTCTGAATTTCATCAAAAATCACGACTGAATTGGCAATGTTATGAAGTTTGCGGCAACGCGAGTTTTTATTGGCAAAAAGCGATTCGATAAACTGCACCGAGGTTGTCACAATTATCGGAGCATCCCAATTTTCTGTAATTAAAGTCAGGGGATTGTCGTCGTCTTTATTATCATCGGGATTTTCTTTTGCTTCGACCGCTGAATGATTTTCGACAACAACTTCATCGCCAAAAACTTTGCGATATTCTTTGGCGTTTTGCTCGATAATCGAAAGGTAAGGAATGACAACAATAACGCGGCGTTTGCCGTGAATTTCTGCGTGTTTGAGGGCAAAAGCCATTGATGCAAAAGTTTTTGCTCCGCCTGTCGGCACGGTCAAACTGAAAAACCCAGGTTTATGTGTGGCTTTTTGAATGCAATCAGCGAAAATTTTATTGCGAATATTAAGTAATTTTTCGTCAACTCCGTTTTGCTTGGCATTATCGCTTTTTTCTTGCCTTGATTTTTCGAGTTTCTCAAATAATTCGATGGCTAATTCTTTTGTCAGTTTAAGAGTTTCAGTTGGTTTCCAATTATTTGCGTGAAAGGCTGTGTCAAGCCTGTCGGCATCAATCAACGCCGAAAAGATCATTCTGGTTGCAAATTCAATTCGGAGCGGAGAGTTAAGAAATCCGTTACCGGAAAGTTGATCGGGAATGTTTCCGAGTTCCTTTTCAAATTTTTCAACCAACGACGGAAGATGTTTATCGGTTTCATATTCAACAAACCTTGTTTTTAATTCGCTTTTGTTATGCAATTTTCCGTGATGAGCCAAAATCGCAAAAGCGAGTGGAATCCACGCTTGATTACGAGTTTGTGTTGCTTTTTCAAAAGCCAAAGCCGCTCCGTAAACAGCGTGATGATTTTCTTTTGAACTTTCAATTTTACCTTCGCTCTTCATATAATCTTGAAATTCATCGCGGTATTTGCCTAAATCGTGCAAAAGTCCTGCCCAACGTGCTTGTTCGGCAAGTTCTAAATTAGCTTCGGATATAAACTTCTCAGCAAGTTCGCCAACGCATCGCAGATGGTCGTCAAGATTGTGAAAATCGCCTAAATTGTTTTGTAAATGTGCGAGATATTTAATTACCATTTGTGCAAAGTTAGTCCTTTCAAAAGTTTTTCTCTGATAATTTCACGGAGTTTCGTCGGTTTTTCCGCGATGCAGTTTCCGGCGTATTGCAAACAAAATCTGGCAACTGCTTCGAGTCCGTTTTCACCGATTTCAAATGATAATCGCAGACTTCCGTCGGGCAATTCTTCGCGTTTTTCGTCAGGATGAAAGTGTTTGCGACTGCGAATCCATTGGGCTTGATATGAATCAAACCAGATTTCAACGGAAGTTAGTTTTCCGCCTCGCATCATGTTAAATCCTTTTTTTAAATATGTTTCTTTGTTCCAAATTTTCTTGCGAATTTCAAAACCGTTATCAGTAAATTTCAAATTTGAGATTCTACCGATATGAAAGTCACGCATTTCATTTCGTGCATGATCAAAAGAAATTGCATACCAATCGCCGCCAAAATTGTGCATTAAATAAACATCAACCTTTCGCCGTGTCGATTTCTGCGAATGCGGCGAAAAATAATCAAATTCAATAGTTGTTAAATCAGTAGCTGACTTTGCAATTTGCTGACGAATTTCGGGTTCGGACAGTTCATAAGCCAGATTTTCGAAACTAATATTTTCGCTCAGAGTCGCCAGATCGTAAGATATTTGCTCTGGCAAAAATGAAACGAGTTTAGCAAGAGCCTTTTTCAAATCTTGTGCTTCGGGTAGATGTCCAGTTAGTTTGAGGGCATTTTCGGCAATAAAGACAGCTAAAATTTCTTTATCATTAAGGGTTGAGAGCGGCAATGTCCAGCCGATTTCTGCATAACGAAAGCCTTTTTGTTTGCGTTTGTATATTATCGGAGCATTGAGCTGATTTCGCAAAACGTCGAGATCGCGTTTTACAGTTCGCTCCTTAACGCCAGTTCTTTCCGAGAGTTCTTTTATACTTGGAAACACGCCCGAAGCGATTATTTCGTGAATTTTCGTGAGTCGAATAAATGCTTGCAAATACGCCTTATTGTTTGGCGTTTTGGTCTTTTTAGTATCCATAATGAGACAGAGCGTATCACAAGTTGAGTGTCGCAGAATGGAACTGAAGTTTTTTATTGCTGCTAAGAAGTGTTGGAGCTACAATTTAATCGCCAAGACACAGAAAACTCCAAGAATTTCTTCTGAAATTCTAAGTTCATCTTGGTGTTCTTGGATATTTGGCGGCAAAAATTGCTTTTTAAGCTCGCTTTAAATACCTATCGCTTAATCTGGGTTTATGGCAACCTCAATATCAGCACTCTTAAAACATCTGGTAACTAGCTTTTTATATTAGATTTGCGTTATGATTTCGACTTATGAGCGAAAGAAAAATTAGAGTTTTAGTAGCAAAACCTGGGCTTGATGGACATGATCGCGGAGCGAAAGTCGTTGCCCGTGCGTTGCGTGATGCTGGAATGGAAGTTATCTATACCGGTTTGCGGCAAACGCCTGAAATGATTGCTTCGGCGGCGTTGCAAGAAGACGTTGACGCTGTTGGAATTTCGATTTTATCTGGAGCACACAACACGCTTTGCCCGAGAATTATTGACCTCATGCGTGCCAGCGGAATGGACGATTGCGTAGTTTTTGTCGGTGGAATTATCCCAAACGAAGATATTGCTTTTTTGAAATCAAAAGGCGTGGCTGAGGTTTTTCTACCTGGAACTTCGACCGAAGATGTGATCAAACTTTTACGTGAAAGCGTTGCGGCTAAAAACTTATAAACTTATTAAACTGAGGAGAAAACAATGAAACATTTGAAAAAATTAGTTATTTTAACGGGAATTATGACTCTGGTTTTTGCGATTTGTGCATCGGCTCAAATAGTCGAAAAAACAAAAGTTGTAGTGAAAAAAAGTGCAAGTGCCACAAAAAGCGGCTCAAAAAAAGTTGCCCGCGGAACAGTAAAAACCTATAAAGTTACTAAACGTGTTGGCGGTAAAAGCTATAAAGTCACAAAACGTGTTGGCGGAAAAACTTACACAACAACAAAAAGAATCAGCGGAAAAGGCTATCGCGGCACAAAACGCATTGTAAAAAAAGTATTTTAAATAACAAACTAAATTGCTACAATTAGAGACGAGTTACTCAATAGCTCGTTTTTTTATTTTTCTAAAGTCTCTCAAATCCAAAAAATGCTACAAATTTATTCAAAAATACTCGTTTTGTGTCTTTTCACACTCGCTTTTTGTTGTTTCGTAAATGCTCAAACTGAAATTAAAACTCAGCAAAATGTAATTATTGTTGGCAGTAAAAAAACAGCAGAAGTTGTCGGGAAAACTGCGGTTGTTATTTTAAAACAAACCGCAAAAACTACTTGGAAAGTAACAAAATTTGCCGCGACCGAAGTCGCAGAACCAACCGCAAAATTTATAGTTGTCAAATTCACACCAAAAGCTACGACTTTTTTAGTCAAAAACAGCGGACTCATCATCAAAAAATCGACACCAATCGCCAAGAGGTTGCTTGTAACTTACTTAAAATTATGAGCTTATGGTTTCTCTTCGGCAGAAATATAAAGTTCGGATCCGTCGAGTCCATCTGAAAGACAATTCCACGCAGTTCTCTTTCCACCCAAAGTAATTTCGTTGGTTTTTATTAAAATTACTTGATAAAAAAATGCGGTCTCGAAATCTGCGTATTTACATCTTTTTTCGTCTTTAGAGACATTTCCGCCGACTGTAAATACATTAGCCTTGAGCTTTGAAATCTCTGTAATTTTAACTTTATTTGGCAATTTTTTAGCCGGTCCGCCATCTCTTACAAACCTGCATGGAGCCACAACATTCAGAACTAGTTTCGTTTCAACATCTTTGATTTTATATTTCAAAACGCATTTATCACTTTCTTGTGTCAAACTGATTAGATAATTTTTATACTTAAAACTCTCAATTTCCACGAGTTTATTTGAAGCTAAATTACTGCTGTTTTCAGCAGGAGTTTTTTGTTCCAAGGCGTTCGACTTCTCTTCAATTTTAGTTTGAGCACAAGCTGAAAGAATCGCAAAATTAAGACAAAATAACACCAAACTAATTTTTCTCATACATTTATTTCCCAAAACCAAACTTGTTTCGCACGTCTGAAATAGCTTAATTTCTCTCCGTTAAAATCTCCTGCCATTTTCGTGCCGTCCCAAACATCAATATGATCTCCGGTATTATTTGCTCCCCAAAAATCTTGAAAGAAAACAATTCCTTTTTTCATCTGAACAGCCAGCAAAGGAGCTTGTTTTAAATCTGCCAAAGTATTACCTTTCGGTTGCAGTAATTTTTTCGGAACTCCCAACACCGATTTGGTCGCAAGCCAATCGGCTAATTCTTGTGCGGCAATAATATGATTTTTATGACCTTTAATCCAACACCTTCTTTTTGGACAAGCATTCATATCAACACCGGCTCCCATTAGTGAAACACTCCTTTTAACGGCACATTGATTATCAATTTTTGAGTCCCAAGTGCCGTCTTCTTTACGACACGGATGATTCTCGGGTTCTGACCAGTTTAGAGGATGGTTTTCTCAAAGCTGTTGAAATTTTATTATTGGCATATAGGCTTCCAAATATCTAGAAACATTACCGTAACTCTACTTTATAATTTCAATACAAGGCAAGTTTTTTTCTTGGAAGATTGATTTTATTAACGCTTAGTTACCCCAAATTACTTTTAACTTACTTAAAAATATAAACTTCGTTTGTGCGAAAAAACATCATTGAACTCATTTTCAAAATTGCGAAAGAAAAAGACGCTTTTAACACACTCGAAAATTATCTTTCAACACTTTCACGCCAAGATTTAAGCGGAAATTTAATTGAATGCGGAATTTTGCCCGAAATGTTTGCTCACGACAGTTCGGAGGAATAACTGTGGGCAAAATTCTCAGATATTTTAATCGCAAAGTCATTAAATTTTCTTGGAATCGAAGCCGAAGTTTTAGGTGCAAGAGGAAATTCAGCCGATGTTTTTGGTAAAACTAAAAACTACACAATTGTTGGTGATGCTAAAACTTTCCGGCTTTCACGAACCGCAAAGAATCAGAAAGATTTTAAGGTAAATGCTTTAGATACTTGGCGAAAAGGCGACAATTACGCACTTTTACTCGCTCCGTTAGCTCAATTTCCAAACACGAAAAGTCAAATTTACTCTCAATCAATCGAGAAAAATGTTACGCTTGTTTCTTACACGCATTTTCACTTTTTGCTTGATTTTCATATCAATCAAGATTTGCAAAGTCTTTGGGAAACAGGCAATAATTTAAGCCGAATTACTGAAAAATCGGATTGGCAAAATTCAAGTATTTATTGGAATGCAATTGATAAAAAAGTCTGTGAAATAATCGGACAAAATCTTGACGTTTTAGCAAAATACAAACAGATTGAAGTTGAAAAAACTAAAGAAATCGGCAACGAAGGAATTACATTTTGGAAGAATAAAATTGCTGAATTTCAAACTTTATCGAAGGAAGAAGCGATTCGTCTCTTAATAAAATCAGAGAAGATTGAAGCTAAAATTAAAACTATCGAAAAAGCGATAAAGCTATGAATAATCAATACTTAAACAAAATCACCAACGCCGATTGTCTTGAACATCTGGCAAATTTGGACGCTGAAAGTATTGATTTATTTTTGTCTGATATTCCTTACGGCATCGGTTTGGACGATTGGGACGTTTTGCACAACAACACAAATTCGGCGTATTTGGGCAGTTCGCCCGCACAAGTTGGAAAATCGGGCTTTAAGCGTCGCGGAAAGCCGATTAATGGTTGGAGTTCGGCGGACAGAAACATCGGCAAAGAATATCAGGCGTGGTGTCAAAAATGGACGGATTTAGTTTTTCCGAAGATGAAAGAAGGTTCGTCATTATTCGTTTTCGGTGCCAGACGCACACTTCATCGGGTTATTAACGCTTTTGAAGATTCGGGATTTTTGCTGAAAGATGTTTTGGCGTGGAAGAAAAATTCTGCCCATCACAGAGCCGCACGTTTGACAAATGTCTTGGAAAAACGCGGGTTAGACAAAGAAGTTGAAGAATGGCAAGGCTGGCGGCTTGGAAATCTTGCTCCGATTTATGAGCCGATTGCGTGGTTTATCAAGCCGTATAAAATTACGATTACCGATAATATTTTGAAAAACGGCGTTGGAGCAATCAACCTTGAAGATTGTAAATTAAATGGTTCAAGTCCGACAAATTTGCTCGAATTTGGTTTTGCGACCAACGAAACACGAGTTCACGAAGCCCAAAAACCGCTCGAATTGATGCAGTTTTTAATCAAACTGACAACGCGGGAACATCAAATTGTGCTTGATCCGTTTATCGGAAGCGGAACGACGGCGGCGGCGGCAAAAAATTTGAAACGAAACTTTATCGGCTTTGAAATCAGTCAAAATTATTGCAAAATTTCTGAAGAAAGATTAGAAAATGGTTACATTCAACCAAAACACAAAACAGCTAAAGCGTTGAGTTTATTTGATTTATGAAACAAAAAGTAAGAGTTGCCGGCGGACAAGGCTTTTGGGGCGATATGCTCACGGCTCCCGTTGACCAAGTTCGTCGCGGACAAATAGATTATTTAATGTTGGATTATCTGGCGGAAGTTACGATGTCCATTTTGCAAAAACAACGCTCACGCAAGCCCGAAATGGGTTACGCGAGAGATTTTGTTGAGTTGATGCGGGAAATTTTGCCCGATTGCGTCGAGAAAAATATCAAGGTTACGGCAAACGCGGGCGGCGTAAATGTTCGCGGTTGTGCGGAGGCAGTGCGACAAGTTGCGGAAGAATTGGGCTTGAAAGTAAAAATCGGCATCATTGAAGGCGACGATATTATGCCTCGACTCGATGAAATGATGGCTCGCGGCGTGAAATTTATCAATATGGACACGGGCGAAGATTTGTCCGCGATTCGCGATAAAGTTCAATCAGCAAATGTCTATATCGGTGCTGAACCGTTGGTCGAAGCTTTGAGCAAAGATGCACAAATCGTTATCGGCGGACGACTTACGGACACAGGTTTGACACTTGCACCGCTCGCACACGAATTCGGTTGGTCGTTTGACGATTGCGACCTTATCTCTGCCGGAACAATTGCGGGACACATTATCGAATGCGGCGGACAAGCCTCTGGCGGAAATTGCCAATACGATTGGGAAAACATTCCCGACTTGGCGAACATCGGTTTCCCAATCATTGAAGCCTCGCCGAACGGAGAATTTGTCGTTACAAAACACGAAAATACTGGCGGGCGAATCAATATTCCGTCGATCAAAGAACAGCTTTTATACGAAATGGGCGACCCGAAAAGCTATATTACGCCTGATGTTGTCGCCGATTTTACTACTATAAATTTAGTCGATGATGGTGAAAACCGCGTCAAAGTTTTCGGCATCAAAGGACACCCGAAAACCGATTTTTACAAAGTCTCGATCGCATACTCGGCAGGTTGGAAAGCCGTCGGAACACTCGTTTATTCGTATCCGCAAGCCTACGAAAAAGCAAAAGCGGCTGACTTGATATTACGCAAAAGACTGGAAAAACTCGGCTTAAAGTTTGATGTAATTTTGACGGAATTTGTCGGCGTGAACGCAACGCACGGACATCTTGCGGGCGAACCGCACCAAGATATTCCCGAAGTCCAACTGCGTTTCGGCGTTCGCGGACAAAGCAAATCGGATGTCGAAAGATTCACCAAAGAACTCGCACCATTAATCTTAACAGGTCCGCCAAGTGTAACAGGATTCGCCGGCGGGCGACCGAAAGTTGAAGAAATTATGGCGTATTTTCCCGCGTTGATACCGAAACATTTGATTGAAACGAAGGTTGAAATTATTGAGGTTTAGTTTTTACGTTTTGGATAACATATTTTCGGGTTAAACTAAATTTGAGGTGAAAATATGTCATATTCAAGTTTTACGGCGAAAAAGTTAAAAGAGCAATTTGGAATTACCCAAGTTTTTGAAAAAAAGCTGTTTGCAAATGTAAAAACTATTGAGGCAAGCAAATGGTTGCGACACTCGTTAGATAAAAATGCTGATTTTGCCGTTCTGCAAGGTTCCGAAAAAGCCCGTTCCGAATTTATTATTGCACCTGTTTTAGCCGAACTTCGGGAGATAGCCGACGGAAAAATCAGTCTGTTTTCGGGAATCCGATTTGACGTTGATAAAAGCCAAAAACTTGAAGGAGAATGCGATTTTTTGATTTCACGTTCACCCGATCAAGCTGTTTTAGAAGCACCCGTCGTTGTTGCGGTTGAAGCCAAACGTCAAGATTTCGAGAAAGGAATTGCTCAATGCGTTGCTGAAATGGTTGCTTCTCTAATCTTTAACGAACGTAAAGGCTCAAAATTAAACGTTGTTTACGGTTGTGTAACCACAGGCGATGTTTGGCGTTTTTTATTGTTGAAAGAAAATAAAGTTTATGTTGATTCCATTGCTTTTGACGTGAACGAAGATCTTGAAAGAATTTTAGGCATTCTTTTTGCAATGTCGCTCGGATTGATTCCGGAGTAAAATAAACACGGCGTATTTCCCAGCTTTGACTCTGAAACATTTGATTGAAACAAAGGACGAAATTTAATCAATTATTTAACCAAAACTTTTAGTGTATATTTCGCGGTTGGATAAGCTACAACATAAATATAATAGTTTCCAGTTTGTGGAATTTTGCACGACCAACGCTTTCCTTTCAAAGATTCTCTGCCAAATTTTACTGAATTTGCGTTATAGAAATTAGTCGATTTAGTGACTGTAAATGAAGCTCGATTTTCATCATTTCGCAACCACGAAATTTGAACTGTCATTATTTGTCCTTTTTGTGCTTTGATACCGTAACTATCGTGCGATTCTCCGCCGATAAATCCTTTGACAGTCGCCGGATTTTTCAATCTTTTCTTTGGAGTAGAATCAGTTTGTGCCAAAGTTACGCTTGATGCGACAAAAAAAGTTACCGCAACAGCTAGAAACATTAATATTTGTTTTTTGTTGATATTCATAAATTACAATCTCCTTAAAATTCGATAATCGATGTTCTTACATCTATATAAACGAGAATTTCGCTTAAAAAGTAACATCCTTTTTTTAAATGTCAGAATTTATTTGAAATAAATGTGAATGTGAGACAAGATGAGTGTGATTTTTGTTTGTCGGAGCGTTTAAAATAATGAAAAAAATCCTAACCTTGCTGTCTCAAACCTTATTTATTTTTAGTATTAGTTTTGCCCAAATAATAGAAAATAAAGATGTTGCAGTTGTAAAACACAACCTCGCTGAATTTCGCGATGCCTCAATTTGGAAAGGCAGAGCTGGTTTAACACTGTTCAGCCCAGACGGAAAATATCTTGCGATCAGCGGCAAAACTGCCGATGTTGTGATTTATGAAACCGCAACCGGAACGATCAAAACTAAGATTGACGGAGAAGGTTTTACCGCGTTTTCGTTTAGTCCTGACGGCACTTTTGTTGTTGCTGAAAACTCTAGCAATTATTCTTTGGAGATTTACGAAACTGAAACTGGAAAGAATATTCGCAACATTCGCGGTCTTGATAAGTTAAGCAATTTCAAAAAATATATTGGTGGCTCCGGACTTTACGGAAATGCGTTCGGCGTTTATCAATATGAATCTCCAGAAATGCAGAGAGTTCCTATTTCTCCGAATTGGAAAACCGTTTTAATCAACAAAAATGATAAGGAATATTCAATTTTTGATTTTGCGACGGGCGACTTCAAATATGAATTAGAACACGAGAATTTTAGTAAAAGTTGGGAAACAACCAAACTTATTTTTTTGATGCTTGGCAATGGCACTCAATTGGCAGGTTCAATTTCTTTTGCGGAGTTTAGTTCTGACAGCAAGTTTGTAGTAATCGTTAATGGAAATAAAAAGCCGACAATTTGGAATGTCGAAACTGGAAAATTGGTTGCAATTCTTGAAACACAAAATAAAGTATTTAATGCTAAATTTAGCCCAAACGGAAAGATGATTTCGACATCAGATTTGGGTGGCGTTACTAATATCTGGGATTCGGAAACTGGAAAAAGTATTTCGAATTTTGGCACAAAAAATGACCGCACACTTGTTGCAATGTGGAGTAACGATAGTCAGAGAATTATTTCGGTTGCAAGCTCTAAGAAGAATGATGTCAGAGTTTTGGAAGCAAAGAGTGGAAAGAATCTATTCGTTTTCGAGAAGAGCGATTCCTTCCAAATATTTGCGAGCAAAGATAAAGGGTTAATTGCAACAATTCCCAAAAAAGACAAAACAATCCTCTTCCAACTATGGGAAACTGACACCGGAAAATTGCTCGCAACCGTGCCGCGAAAAAAGGGTGAAAATAGTTTAGTTTCGTTAAAATGGAGTCCAGATAATCAGTTAATTGCGACAACAAATGGCTTGAGAAACGATATTCAATTGTGGAATTTAAATGGCGAACATCTCCAAACATTACCAAACACAACCTTTCCGATGAAGTTTAGCGACGACGGGAAATTGCTCGCAACTGGCGGCAGAACGGCTGATCCGAAAAATGATATTGGATTTATCTGGGATTTAAAAAGTAAAAAATGAGTCTGACAAAAGCAACAGAAATCCTTCAACAAAAATTTGGCTACGAGTCTTTTCGGCTTAATCAGCAAGTCGCGATTGAATCTGTTTTGGCGAAAAAAGATTGCGTTGTGCTGATGCCAACTGGTGGCGGAAAATCGCTCTGTTATCAGATTCCTTCTTTACTTTTAGATGGTCTAACTCTTGTTATTTCACCACTTATCGCCTTGATGAAAGATCAGGTTGATGCAATGAGAAGTTACGGTGTAGAAGCGGCTTTTTTAAACTCTTCGCAAACGGGAAAGGAGCAAGTTGAGGTTTTTCAAGCGGTAAGAAGCGGAAAACTGAAGCTGCTTTACGTTGCACCAGAAAGGCTTTTGCAAAGCGGCGATCAGTTTATCGACTTTCTCAGATCGATTAAAGTTTCGCTTTTTGCGATTGACGAAGCTCATTGTATTTCGAGTTGGGGACACGATTTTCGACCCGAATATATCCAACTCGGCAAACTCAAGAAATATTTCCCCGAAATTCCCGTTATCGCACTCACAGCAACTGCCGATAAACTCGTGCGAAAAGACATTTTGGAGCGTTTGAATATTCCAAATTGTAAGGTTTTTGTTTCGAGTTTTAATCGCCCAAATATTTATTACACGGTTGAACCCAAAAAAGATTATTACCCGAAGTTGATAAATTTTCTTCGTAAGCGTCCTGATGAAAGCGGAATTATCTATTGTTTGAGCCGAAATTCGACCGAAACTCTCGCCGACGATTTGCGAAGCGAAGGCTTCAAAGCGTTGCCGTATCACGCCGGATTGAACAAGCAAACTCGCGATAAAAATCAAGATTTGTTTCTCAACGATGACGTAAAGATAATCGTTGCAACAATTGCGTTTGGAATGGGAATCGATAAATCAAACGTCCGATTCGTTGTCCATTGCGACTTGCCAAAAAATCTCGAAAGTTATTATCAAGAAACCGGACGTGCCGGACGCGATGGTTTGGAAAGCGAGGCGTTGTTATTTTTTGGTTGGGGCGATCTCATTAAATTGCAACGATTTGCCGAGGTTGAAAATAATCCTGAGCAGACAACAATTATGTTGAAAAAACTCGACATAATGGGCAAGTTTGGCGACCTGAAAACTTGCCGCAGACAGTTTTTGCTCAACTATTTTTCTGAAGAAACGACTAACATTTGCGGACATTGCGACAATTGCAATACGCAATTTGAGCGTTTTGACGCGACAATTATTGCTCAAAAAGCCTTGAGTGCTGTTAAGCGAGTTAATGAAAGATTTGGGTTAAATTATTTGATTGAGTTTATTCGCGGTTCAAATTCTCAGAAAATCCGTGAAGAACATAAATTGCTCAAAACTTACGGTGTTGGGTCTGATATTTCAAAAGAAAATTGGTTTGCATATTTTCGTGAACTAATCTCGCAAGGCTATTTAAAACAAACAGATAACGAATATCCAATATTAGTTTTGACCGAAAAAAGCATAGCTGTTTTGAACGGTAGTGAGCAAGTTTTTCTCTTCACAATCAAAGAAAAACAAGAGAAAAAATCAATGCTCGTCAGCGAAGTTTCGCACAAATATCTCAAAGGTTTGTTCGAAGATTTGCGAAAAACTCGTTCACGAATTGCGAAAGGCGAAAATGTTCCGCCGTATATTGTTTTTTCCGATGCGACGCTGATAGAATTTGCCACATATTTGCCGTTTACAACTAATGAAATGCGAAAAATGTCGGGCGTTGGTGAAGTAAAAGTCGATAAATACGGTGCAGATTTTTTGAATGATATTTCGATATATTGCGAACTTCATAAACTCGAATCGCGGATGGATTTGAAATTGCCAAGTCGCCCTAAACAGCCAAAACCAAATGCAAATCGGCTTGATACAAACCGAATTTCATTAAACTTGTTTCTCGAAGGAAAAACGATTGAAGAAATTGCAAAATCACGCGGTTATGTAAGATCAACAATCGAAACGCATCTCGTGAAATTTATGCCAAGTGGCGAGGTCAAATTGTCAGATTTCGTTACTGAAGAAAAAGCCAAAATCATCCGCGGAGCGATTTTAGAACACAGCCAAAATGGCGAGCTTTCGACCGTCAAAGAAGCACTCGGCGAAGAATTTAGTTACGGCGAAATCCGTGCTGTGATGGCTTCTTTGTAACCTCGGAACGCGGGCTGCCAGCCTGCGAGTAAAAACAAATATGAGTTGATTGAAATTACACACGCAAGCTGGCAGCCCGCGTTCCAATTTTTATGACACAAAAGATTCACACTTGGAAGCGAATTCGCAGCGAACCAGTCGCGGATTGCAAGGTTTTCAAAGTCCGACGCGACTATTCTGTCAACTCCGAAACAGGCAAAGAATTTCCGTTTTATTGCATCGAAAATTCGGCTTGGGTAAATGTTATTCCAATTACTAAAAACGGCGAAGTCGTTTTAATTGAACAATATCGCCATGGAATTGAGGAAATCACGCTTGAAATTCCGGGCGGTTTGGTCGATGGCGATGAAGATATTGAATTTGCCGCAAAACGCGAACTTCTCGAAGAAACTGGCTATTCGTCAAGAGAAACAATCTATCTCGGAAAATCGCGTCCGAATCCGGCGATTCAGGACAATTGGGTTTATCATTATTTAGCTTTAGACTGCGAAAAAACACACGAAACCAAGTTTGATTCGACCGAAAGCGTTGCGACAAAATTAGTTCCTTTTGATGCTGTTAAAAATCTGATTGCAGATGGTAAAATCACACATTCGCTTGTAATTGCGGCATTTTATTGGCATAGTTTGAGGTGAAATATGAATAAATTATTTACAGCTATTATTCACAAAGAAGACGATTTGTATGTTGGTGATTGTCCGGAAATTGGCACGGTTAGCCAAGGCGAAACGATTGAAGAAGCCTTGGGAAATTTGAAGGAAGCGACAGAGCTTTATTTGTCTGAGTTTCCACGTCATTAATCATTTCAATTTGAATAAGAATCCATATGAAAATTTCACTTTTAAACATCGCACACGCTCGTTCTGGCGATAAAGGCGACACGGCAAATGTTGGGTTAATCGCTCTCAAAGACGAATTTTATCCGATCTTGGAACGCGAAGTTACAGCGGTGAAAGTTAAGCAACATTTCGGCGAAATTGTGAAAGGAAACGTCGAACGTTTTGAGCTTCCAAACTTAAAAGCGTTAAACTTTTTGCTCCATGAATCGCTCGGTGGCGGCGGAACTCTTTCGCTGATGACTGACGCACAAGGCAAAACTCTTTCGACCGCTTTGTTGCGTATGGAAATTGAAGTTCCCGATGATTTTACGAACTAACGCCGACATCAACCACGCTTTTTCGATTCTTTCAAAAGCAAAAAATCTCGGTTGCGATACGGAAACTTCCGGTTTGAATCCACGAAACAGCCGCCTTTTTAGCGTCCAATTTTCTGATGGCAATTTTTCGTGTTTGATTCCAACATCCGAAGGCGTTCCGCTCGGCAAACTCTCTGAAATACTTGAAAACACAGAGATTACAAAGATTTTTCACAACGTAAAATTTGACCTCGGGTTTCTCCGTGAAAATGGATATGAGGTTAATAATGTCTATTGCACGATGATTGCCGAAAAGATTTTGACCAAAGGAGCAAGCCAATCCGCAAGTCTCGCCGAAACTCTTTATCGATATTTCGCTGTCGATCTCGACAAATCACAACGCGATAAATTTACCCAAAACTGGAACAAAATTTGGACGGAAGAGCTCGTAACATACGCTCTTGCCGACGTAATTTACTTGCCGGAATTAAAACGTTTACAAGAAGATTGGTTGTTGAAACTTGGACTTAATGAGGAATTTGGGTTGAAGATGGATTTGCTTTACTAAAAAGCAACCGTTACAAGTCAAATGCCATCACAAATACACTATGCAAAATTTTGATGTCAACAAACTGCGAATCGCTTCGCCTTGCTCGATGAATTGGGAAAATATGTCGGGCGATAAACGTGCGAGATTCTGTCAATCGTGCCAATTGAATGTTTATAACCTCTCGGAAATGTCAGCCAGAGAGATTGAAAAGTTAATTTTGCAAAAGGAAGGCAGAATCTGCGGCAAACTTTACAAACGTGCCGATGGAACTGTGATTACGAAAGATTGCCCGACCGGATTGTGGGCTCTAAGGAAACGGATGTCGCGAATGGCTAGTGCTGTATTTGCCGGCATTCTAAGTTTATTTTCGATTGGATTAAGTCAGAAACAAGATTGTCGTGATGAAAATAATGAAAATGTAATAACCACTCGTTCTCAAAGCAAAACTTCA
Source organism: Acidobacteriota bacterium (assembly GCA_031414415.1). GTDB lineage: Bacteria > Acidobacteriota > Blastocatellia > Pyrinomonadales > Pyrinomonadaceae > JANNVK01. The sequence goes on along the minus strand of JANNVK010000060.1, from coordinate 15,459 downwards.
AGTTCGCTTGTTTCTGGACAAGTAGTTAACTCAAAAGGAGCGGCGATTCCATACGCGAAGATTACATTTATAAACTTAGAAACAAAGAAAAAACTAAAAATAAGAACCGGCAAAAACGGTAAATTTATATTTACAAATTTATCGATTGGATTATACGATTTGAAATTTTCGGTCAAAGGTTTTTCATCAGAAGAAATACAAAATCTTGAAGTAAGAGAAAATGAAACTTTGGCAGTAAAAGTAAACTTATATTTACCCAGAGACTATTCAAAAATGACGATTGGAGTCTTGCAGTAAACAATGAAGTCAACATAATCAAAGCAAAAAAAATCTTCAGATATTATGCTACTAATCTTAACTTACTCGCCAAATTCGCCAAAAACTGTGGGTTTTCTAACATTTCGATTGTTACAACTTCGCTTGCCGGCTTTTTGGCATTTTCCATTGCCTTGCGAAGTTCTTGGTTAATCTGCGTTTGATAAGGCAGATTTCCTAGTTTTGCGGCTTGTTCCTTGTAAAAATCAATTAAATCGGCATCAAGCAAAATTGTAACTTTCAATTTTTGTTCTTTACGCGGCACGATAAACCTTGAGCGTTGAAAAGTGTGTTTTCCGACACTTGGCAGATATTCTTCTTCTACGCCTTGTTGACGCATTTCATTTAAATCTGCCTCTGTATATTCAGATTCAAAGGTTTTCACGGTCGAATTTGTTTCTTGCTTTTTCATAATTTTCTTTGTCTTTTCTTGTTGCTTTCCAAACTGAAATTATGCGAACTGTCTCATATTCGTTTTCATTTGGGCGAAGAGTAAAAACAACGTGCAAAAGTGTAAATTCAGATAAGCCGACTATTGCAAAGCGTTTTTCCTCAATTGAATGTGAATCATCAAATACATCAATTGCCCAAATATCATCAAAAACTTTGGTTGCATCTTCAAATGAAATGCCTTCGTGATTTTTGATATTGGCGAGATTTTTGTTTTCGTCCCATTCAAATTCCATATTGATAATATACAGATTAAATACTGATTGTAAAGAAAATTATTGTATGAATTCTTTTTAGTTGACATCAGTTATTTTGGCTTTAGAATCATCGTAGATACAAAAGGAGAATTTATGCTTCATTCGGGCGATGAAATCGGACCTTACACGCTTATTAACAAACTTGGCAAAGGTGCTTTTGGTGTTGTTTGGTTAGCAGAAAGACGAACACAAATTACCACCACGACCGCCGCCTTAAAGATTCCACTTGATGAAGACATCAGCATTGAGAGTATTAAAAACGAAGCTGATTTGTGGGTTCGGGCGAGCGGTCATCCAAATGTTTTGCCGATTATTGAAGCAAATATTTATGATGAGCAGATTATAATTGCCAGTGAATACGCTCCCGACGGGTCGCTTGATGCTTGGCTCAAAAAGAACGGTAAGGCTCCGACAGTTGAATCAGCGGTTGAAATTGTTTCGGGAATTTTAGCAGGTCTTGAACATCTTCATTCACGCAATATTATTCACCGCGATTTGAAACCCGCCAACATTCTCTTTCAAGGAACTACGCCGCGGCTTGCGGATTTTGGTATCTCGCGTGTTTTTAAATCAACCAGCCAAAGCAGCAATATTATGGGAACGCCTTCATATATGGCACCCGAAGCATTTGACGGAAAACGAAATGAGCAAACCGATGTTTGGTCGGTCGGCGTGATTTTTTATCAACTTTTAGCGGGACATTTGCCTTATCAAGAAGAAGATATTACTTCTTTAGTCGGTGCGATTCTGATGCGTAATCCCAAACCTTTGCCTTCCGGTGTTCCAAAGCCTTTGCAAAACGTCATCGCCCGAGCACTAGCCAAAGATAAGAATGTGCGTTACAAGTCGGCGGCTGAAATGCGTTCAGCTTTGCGAAACCCGCATGAAACAGACCCGAATTTTCAGCCGGAGAAATCAATTCTAACTATTGTTTCACCATCGGTAAATACTTCGCCACCGCAATCTTTTCATCAGCCAATTAAGGAAAAAAGCAACACTCCGCATTTGATTTATGCGATTGCCGGATTGGTCGCGGTATTGATTGTTGTTGGTTTGATAGGAATCTATTATCTCCCGATTTCTCAAAACAAATCCGCCGAAGCTGAGACAACAAAAGCAAACGCGGAAAGAACTACAATTACCACAATTTCAACTCCCGCCGTCAAAAATACTGATGGTCAGCAAAAAGTAGAAAAGGAAGAATTCTGTTTCACGCCGTGCACAAAGTATGTGCGGAAGGGTTATAATTTTTATACAGACCAATCAGTCCAGTTTCTTCCAAAAAACCAAGTCAAATGGATAGACCTAGAGGGGGGATATTTTTGTCCCTCCGGGCGAAACCAAATTTCGCTCGGCAGATCCAAAAAACCCAAAAGTTCTCATTGAAATAGCACGAAGGTAAGTTTTAGAGGTGGAACCGACCAGCCCCAAATCGGTTAAGTGAGGTAATCTGCTAAATAGCCAAAAGAGCGAACTGAATAAAAGAAACAAACGTGCATATCGCTGAATTAAAAGCCGACTAAAGACTGGACTCAAAACTTTTATTACCGCTCGATAGTTGACGGTGGTTTCGACGAAATATCGTAAACCCAATCACTTTTCTTTTTTTGCTAAAGGTTTTTCGATGTTAAATTCTTCGCCTTTTTTCAGTTCCAACATTTCAACATCGCGTAAATCTTGCGGTCTTCCGGCGAGTTTTTTGTTAAAAATCAAATCATCGAGCGAGATAAAGTGTATTTCAATTTCGCCGATTTTCGCGGTCGCTTTTCGTTCCCAACAAGTTTCAAAATCTAAATCTTTCAAACCCATCAAAATATCTATGCGTGAAGGTTCGATTCCTATTTGAAAAACAACTGTTGGAATGGTGAAATCCTCAACGGTTATATTATTAAGCGGAGCACCGAATTTTTCTAAAGACGAATAAACTTTCTCGGCATTTTCCCGATTATTGCTAATCCAAAGATCAATGTCTTTTGTGTATCGCGGCTCTGCGTGTTTTGCGACCGCGTAACCGCCAATAACCAAATACTTAACCTTTTTATCGTCGAATATTTTCAACAAATCTTTGAAGTCCGAGTTCATTTAAGTTTTTTCCTTTTAATTCCCAATCAAAAACGACCAAATCCCAGACGGCTTGCATTCTTTGCTCGTCGCTGAGTCTCTGCCAAAATTCGATGTCAAACGAGCGATTTCCCTGCACTTCGACCGTTGATAATTTGGTCATCACTAACCGATTGTTTTTGTCGATAAATTTTGATTCTTTGATTGGCATAACTGCGTCTATTTTAACAAATTTAATTTTCAGCAAAACAATTACGCCGCTGGAATCGGACCCGAAGCAACAAGTTTTTTCTGCCTTGAATCAACCATCAAACTCAGACCTTCCAAAGTTCTTGCACCTAACAAAAGTAAGTCACCTTTTTGGGCAAAAACAACTTCGTCAACCGTAAAAAATTTGTCGTAACGGACGATTGCAAAACCGATACTTCGGGTGATAATTTGCCCGTTCGCCATCATAAATGAGACATCTTTTTTCTCACGCTCAACGCCAAGACTTTCTAGAGTTTTGCTCGAAACCCAAGTATATTCGCTTCCCGTATCAACCAACATTTTCGGAACAACTTCCGATTTATCACGTTTGGAGATGTTTTCTACTTTGCATTTTATTGAAAAAGTTCCCATAGACGAATTATAAATCGAAAATCACCAATCACCAATCAAAATTTCCCTATTCCCACGACGGCTCTCGCAAAGTCAGCGAAAGACATTTTTCGACACAGATTCACACAGATTGAAGAAGATAAAAGAAAGATAATCAGAAAATTATCAAAAAATATCCTGCTTTTATCCTGTTTTTATCAGTGTGCATCCGTGTCAAAACCGTTTTTTGTTTTCAAATGCGAATAGGTTAGATTTTTCAACGACTTTGCAAGAGCCTTACACATTTAAATTTCCGCAAAACTAATTTTGCCTTTTACCTTTTTACTTTTGCCTTTCCTATTCCCACTCAATCGTGCTCGGCGGTTTCGACGAAATATCGTAAACTACGCGATTCACGCCGTGAACTTCGGACGTTATCCGCGACGATGCTTTTTGCAAAAATTCGTGCGGCAATCTCGCCCAATCTGCGGTCATTCCGTCGGTTGATGTAACGGCACGAAGGCAGACGGTTTTTTCGTAAGTGCGGAAATCGCCCATCACGCCAACGGATTGAATCGGCAGAAGCACCGCGAAGGCTTGCCAAACTTGCTCGTATAAGTTGAAATTATGCAGTTCTTCGATAAAAATTCGGTCGCATTTTTGCAGTAACTCTACCTTTTCGGGCGTGATGTCGCCGAGAATCCTGACGGCAAGTCCGGGACCGGGAAACGGATGCCGCATCAAAATATCTTCGGGAATGTTCAGTTCTCTGCCGAAACTTCGCACTTCGTCTTTGAATAATTCCCGCAACGGTTCGATGAGTTTCAGGTTCATTTTCTCTGGCAAACCGCCGACGTTGTGATGCGATTTTATTGTGACGCTTGCCCCGCGAAGTGAAACAGATTCGATAACATCGGGATAAAGTGTGCCTTGCACGAGGAATTTAGCACCGCCGACCTTTTTTGCCTCACGCTCAAAAACTTCAATAAAAAGTCCGCCGATAATTTTGCGTTTTGTTTCGGGATCGGAAACGTCTTTTAATTTATCGTAAAATTCCTGCGACGCATCAACGCCGATCACGTTCAAATTCAAGTTTTCACGATACATTTTGAGCGTCGATTCAAATTCGTTGCTTCGCAGTAAACCATTATTGACAAAAACGCACGTTTGACGATTTCCGATCGCTTCGTGAACCAACACCGCCGCGACAGTCGAATCAACTCCGCCTGAAAGTCCGCAGATTACATTGCCGGTTTCGCCAACGGTTTGCTTTATTTTCGAAATTTCTTCGCTGATGAACGAACTCGCCGACCAATCTGCTTTGCAATTTGAAATCTGGAATAAGAAATTTGAAATAATTTGCTTGCCTTGTGGTGTGTGCGAAACTTCCGGATGAAATTGAACGGCGTAAAAATTTTTCTCGGCATTTTCAATCGCCGTGACGACATCGCCGGTTGTTGCCGTTGTGCGAAAACCTTCTGGCAAATTCGTAACGTGGTCGCCGTGACTCATCCAGACATCAAGTTTTTCGGGCAAATCGTTGAACAACAGAGACTTTCCGCTCAATAATTTTAATTCAGCGTGTCCATATTCGCGTTTGGACGCAGGCGTTGAACTTCCACCCAAATCGGTTGCCATCAACTGCATTCCGTAACAAATCCCGAGAATTGGCACGTCTAAATTGTCATAAAAATCGACAGGAATTCGCGGTGCGTCTTCGTCATAAACGGAACTTGGTCCGCCGGAAAGAATCACGCCTTTCGGATCACGTTCGACTATTTTATCGAGTGAATAATGAAACGGGACAATTTCGCAATAAACGCCAAGTTCGCGGACTCGTCGAGCGATTAGCTGTGTATATTGCGAGCCAAAATCGAGAATTAAAATAAGTTCGTGTTGCATAGAAGTAGAGCTTTTGGGCGTAACGGGTTTAGGTGTGTATGGGTGTAAGACCCAAAACCCAGATTCCCTTACACCAATAAAGTATTAAAAGATCTTAGCATAAAAAAAGGCAACGCAGATTTGCGTTACCTTTTTTAATACCGAAGGTCGGAGTCGAACCGACATGGGCGTTAAGCCCGCTAGATTTTGAGTCTAGTGCGTATACCAATTTCGCCACCCCGGCAAGTAGTGCGACTTTTAGATATTAAAACGCTTGAGTGAGTTCGTCAAATCTTGAAAGCGTCTTATTTAAATCGTAACGCAGACTTCCAGTCGGCGGTCGCGTTGTGCTTCCAGCCAACGCTTTTCGAGTCCGAAGAAATTTCTAGAAAATAAGACTTGCGAGCAGGATGACAGCGATACAAAAATTTATCGTCGCCGTCGCGAATCGTTGTTATCATTTCTACTTTTTGTAAATTTATCGATGCTCGGGTTGAGTTTTCCAAATTCATCAAGAAGCGGAAAAAGTTGTTGTTGAGACGAGAGAAATCCGGCACGAAGTTCGACCGGACGAATTCCTGCACGATTGATTATTCTTACTTTACAATCGCGAACTTCTTCGATCCAACTCGCAAATTCCTGTGCATTTCCGATAGTTGCCGACAATAAAAGCAGACGAACTCGCGGTGGCGACAAAATAATTGCTTCTTCCCAAACGTGTCCGCGTTCTTCGTCTGCTAAATAATGTGCTTCATCTAAAACGACAAAATCGGTGGACATTTGTTCGCCATTTCTGAGAGCATCGAACAATTGATTGCGATAAATTTCGGTTGTGCCAACAATTATCGGGGCATTGCCGTTTTCTTTGCGATCGCCGGTTAAAATTCCGACATTTTCAAAGCCAAATTCTTGACCAAATTCTTGATATTTTGAATTCGTCAGAGCTTTCAGAGGTGTCGTATACCAAGATTTTTTCCCTTTTTCTAAAAGACGACGAATTTCCTCGCGGGCAATCCAAGTTTTTCCGCTGCCGGTTGGTGCTGTTACCAAAACATCTTCAGTTTCAATAGCTTCGAGAGCTTCAACCTGAAATTCGTCCGGCACAAAAGGCGTTGCTTTTGGTGTTCCGATGCCGCTCAAAAGTTGTTCGAGTTGTTTTAATTCGGCAATTGTCGGCTTAATTGGAGCAAAGTTATTTGAACTTTCGGATGCAAGTTCTCGTTTGTAATAACGTTCTTTACCGGAACCTTGGCGTGAAGATTTTGGGCGGCTTTTTCCGCGATTGCTTGGTTTTCTGCTGTTTGCCATAAATCTTAAGATAAACGTAAAACAATTTGTTTTCAAATTGCGGAAAAAAGTGGTAAAATTTAAAGTTGTTCGCAACGTTATTAACTCGCGTTGCGTCTAAATTATTGAAGTTTTTTTATTTATTCAAGAGTTGATAAAGTTATGGAACAGGAAATTAATAATATACAGGAAACAACGGTTGAAACGGTTGTTTATAAGCCCGAAACAAAAGACCTTTTTGAAAGTTACGAAATAAACAAACGTGCAATTACTTCGAACTTTCAAAAAATAATTGCTGGAACTGTTGTTTTTCACATTCTCGCGTTAGCCGTTTTAAGCCAAACTGGTTTTGGCTTAGGAAAGTCTCGGGCGTGTCAAAATCCGCTGATGCAAACTGTTTGCGAAGTGATTGATATGGCGTATGTTGGAAGTGTTTTGGCTGGAACTGACCGCACATCGGTTGATTCTGCATATATAAAAACCGAATTGGAAGACGCGGAAATTACGTTTATTGATGTGACAAATCAGCCGCCGCCATTTGCATATCCTGAAGATTATTTTTCGGTTGCAAATCCTGAATCAGCCTTGCAAGAAACTATTACTGATTCTTTTGGAAACCCACTCGGAAACGACACAATTGCTGGAATTCCAGGTTTTCCAAATTCGGGAAATGTGACTTCAAACAATACGAAAGGTTTTCCAACAGGTTCATCTCTGGGCGGTTTGGATGTGAACAAACCTTCTGTTTTACCAACTCCAAATAGCGGAACTTTAAGCGGACCAATTCCTAGTTCGTCGAGCAGTTTTGGAACTAATCCGATTCCGCCAACAAAAAATCGTAAAAATAATTCTTCCGGATTCCCGACAACTCCGTCAACAAAAAAGACTCCGAAAACTAAAACATTACCTAATGATTCGCCCGGAAGTTTGGGTGATTTAGGTGGTGATGAAACTGTTGCAATAAAACCGAAAAATCCAAGAGAACCAGCAAATAACAAACCATCTAACACGATTCCAAGTCAGCCAGATATCAAAAGTGATCCAGTCGAGGGAGTCAAAATCAATAAAAAAGTATTTGAAGGACTGCTTGATTTAGCGAAAACGGTTGATACCACCCAACCTTTTAAAGTTGTTATGCAAGCGACTTTAACAGAAGATGGGAAGTTCGATATTACCGAGGATAAGAAGACTGGGAAACCAAAGTCATTCTTTATTCTAAGTGAAGAAAGAGGTGATGAAAAAATTAGAAATTTAGTAAGAACTGCAATCAAAAATACTGGCGATAGTGGCTGGTTTGGATATTTAAAAGAATTAAAAGTTGATAAAATTGTATTAACGCTTACACAAGATGAGAATAAGTTAGTCGCCTCATTGGTTTCAGACCAGCCAAACGAGAAAATTGCAGGAACAATTTCTAGTGGTCTGAAAGGTTTTATTAATGCCGCTTTGTTATTTGATGAAAAAAATATAAAAAAACTCGGTGATGATGAAAGAACATTGTTAAAAGGAGCGACTGTAACGACAAATGGGAAAAGTTTTGTTTTGAATTTTACCCTCGCTAAGGATGATGTTCAGGCGTTGATTAAAGCCCAAATTGAAAAAGATGCTGCGAAGGCTAAAAACACTCCGCAATCTAATAAAATGAAAGAAATAAGTCACATGACTAACTTTGCGAAATAGAAAATGCCTTATTAACATACAAGTAAATGTCGAATTCGAAAAGCTACAACCAAATACTTTTCATAACCACGCTGAGTGTTTATCTCGGCTTGGTTTTGGTTGGTGCGTCGCCACAGGTTTTGGCTCAAGCGGCTTTAACAAGTCGAATCGAACAGAAAGAACAGATTGAGAATGTTGATGATTTAGAGAATAAGCCAGACGAGGATTCTGCGAAATTCGCCGATGCTTTCAGCGGCTACCTTAAAGAAGTTGAATATTTCATTTTGGATTTACAAAAACTTCATCGGATTGATAAGTTTGACCCGACTTACAATTCTCTCGGACTTGATGTAAAGATTTTTGCTCCGTGCAAAGTAGTTGGTAATACAAAACAGACTAAAGAGATCGAAAAAAGATTCAGCAATGATAATTGGGTTGTTCCAGCAATCGCGGATTTTCGACACACAGCTGAAAAATACGAATTTCTTTCGGATTGTGTTCCGTACAATGATTTTGAAAACTTTGAATCTAGAAACACACAATTAATTTTAAGTTACGACAAGGCTGACCTTAAAATCAGTATTTCCTTTGAAAATGATTCTCCGTCAAGAGCTCAGCAAACAGCCTCGAGCTTTTTGAAGTCTATTAAGTCTATAAAACGTTACGATGACGAAGTAATTATTTATACTTTGTATGAAAGCACAACCGTAACCTCAGCAGACAATCAAGTTATCATCTCAACACGCTTGCCGCGTGGCTCGATAGATTCGTTGCTCAACGCTGAAAAGTAAGCAGAAAGCAGTTAGCAGTAAGCAGTCTTTCTGTATTAAAAAACACAAAACATTTTTATTTTACAACGTAACGGTTCGAGCGTTTTACTGTTTACTGCTCACCGCTTACTGTCCACTTTTTTTTATGAGCAACTTTGCAGACAAATTTTTAACCAAAATATTCGGGAGCGAAAACGAACGCTTTCTCAAGAAAATCCAACCAATTATTGAAGAAATTAATGCTCTTGAACCTTCGGTAAAAGCATTAACTGACGATCAATTGCGTGAAAAAACGATTGAATTCAAAGCGAGAATCGCGAAAGCGGTTGAAGGTGCGGAAACGCTAGAAATTCGCAGACAATTAGAAAAAGAAGCCTTGGACGCAATTTTACCAGAGGCATTTGCTGTCGTTCGCGAAGGTTCGATCCGCGTTACAGGAATGCGACATTTTGACGTTCAGCTTATCGGCGGCTTGGTTTTACATCAAGGAAAAATTGCCGAAATGCGAACTGGTGAAGGTAAAACGCTTGTTTCAACTTTGCCCGCATATCTCAATGCACTCACAAATCGCGGAGTAAATATTGTGACTGTCAACGATTATTTGGCTTCACGCGATGCTGAATGGATGGGAAAAATTCACACGTTTCTTGGGCTAACCGTCGGCTGTATCCAAAATGATATGGACGATTATGAACGCAAAGAAGCCTACGGAAGCGACATCACATACGGCACGAACAACGAATTCGGCTTCGATTATCTCCGCGATAATATGAAATTTGATTTGGAATCGTGCGTCCAACGAGATCATTATTTCGCAGTAATCGACGAAGTTGACTCAATTTTAATTGACGAAGCTCGAACGCCGCTGATTATTTCCGGTGCTTCAGGCGAAGCGACCGACAAATATTATCTTGCGAATGAAATTATTCCAAAATTGGTTCGCGGACATAAAGATGATGAAACGAAAGTTACGACGGGCGATTATTTGCTCGATGAAAAAAATCACTCGTCAGTTTTAACTGAAATTGGAGTCGATAAAGCTGAAAAGTTACTCGCAGTTGGCAATCTTTATGATCCGGAAAATATGGAATTGCTCCATTGTGTTGAGCAAGCATTGAAGGCTCACACGCTTTATAAACGCGATCATCATTATGTTGTTCAAGAAGGCGAAGTAATTATTGTTGATGATTTTACCGGACGTTTGATGGCTGGTCGGCGTTGGTCTGACGGACTTCATCAAGCTGTTGAAGCCAAAGAAGGCGTTAAGATTGAACGCGAAAACCAAACGCTTGCAACAGTTACGCTCCAAAACTTTTTCAGAATGTATGAAAAACTGAGCGGAATGACGGGAACAGCAAAAACCGAAGAAGCTGAATTTGGTTCGACATATAAACTCGATGTTGTGACCGTTCCGACAAATCGTTCGATGATTCGGAAAGATAATTCGGACATTATTTATCGCACTTTGCCGGAAAAATGGAACGCTGTTGTTGAAGAAATCAAGGAACGTTACGAAAAAGGTCAACCGGTTTTGGTCGGAACAGTTTCGGTCGAAAATTCGGAATTAATCGGTGCAAAACTTGCCAAACTTGGCGTTCCGCACAATGTTTTAAACGCGAAATATCACGAACGCGAAGCTGAAATTATCGCCCAAGCCGGACGCAAAGGTGCGGTCACAATTGCGACAAATATGGCTGGTCGTGGAACTGATATTTTGCTTGGCGGAAATGCCGAATTTCTTGCTCGCGAATTACTAAAAAAACTTGAAATAAACCCAGACGAAGCAACGGAAGAGCAATTTAATGAACAACTTGCGAAAGCAAAACCGCTTGTCGAAGCCGAACATAATGCAGTCACAGCTGCTGGCGGTTTGCTGATTCTCGGAACTGAACGACACGAATCGCGGCGGATTGATAATCAGCTTCGCGGACGTGCCGGACGACAAGGTGATCCGGGCGAATCGCGTTTTGTATTGTCGCTCGAAGACGATTTGATGCGAATTTTTGCGGGCGACAAAGTTCGTTCGATGATGGAATGGCTGGGAATGGAAGAAGGTGTGGCGATTGAATCAAAAACGGTTTCGAAGCAAATTGAACGTGCTCAAAAAGCCGTCGAAGCCAGAAACTTTGAAACTCGAAAACACGTTTTGAAATACGATGACGTGATGAATAAACAACGCGAAACGATTTATAGTTTGCGAAAACAATTAATTGCACAGGTTGAGCAACGCGAATATATTTTGGGCGATCATGGCGTTGCTAAAGATTTACTTGGCGATATTACTGAGCAATATCTTCCAATTGCGAGTGCAAATACTTGGGATATTGAAAATTATGCGGGACAAATTGAAAATCTTTACGCGATTGATCCGGCAAAAGATGCAGATGTTGATTTTAAAACGATGAATCCTGAGCAAATCGAAGACGCGATTTGGGACAAAGCAAAGTTTGAGTATGAGGAAAAGGAGAAAGTTGTCGGCGAAGAAGCGATTCGCGGTTACGAGAGATACGTGATGCTCAATATTATCGACCAACAATGGAAAGACCATTTGCTCGGAATCGATCATCTCAAACAAGGCATCGGATTAGTCGGATATGGGCAAAAAGATCCGCTTGTTGAATATAAAAAACAGAGTTTTGATATGTTCCAAGCAATGCTTGATCGAACTGACGAAAATATGATTCGTTCATTATTTAATCTCGAAATTGTTGTCAAAGACGAAGAAGAAGAATTGCGTCAACTCCAACAAATGGAACAACAAAGAGCGAGAAAACAAGCGGCTGGAATGGCTTTCGCCGCTGGTTATGAGGGAGCAAGTATGGCTGGCGAAGAAGCAAAAAAATCAACGCCTTTTGTCAGAAGTTCACCAAAACTTAAGCCAAACGATCCGTGTCATTGTGGTTCTGGTAAGAAATTTAAAAAATGCCACGGAGCCGGATAATCAACAAAAAAACGAGTTTGGAAATAAATCCAAACTCGTTTTTTTTATTTTAATTTTCGAAAAAAACTAACGGTTTCGGTAACCATTTCGATTTTTTCGAATTTTATATGTGTAAACCGCAGCACTGCCACCGCCGATTAATCCGCCGATAACTGCACCTTTTTTTCCACCCACAATTCCGCCAATTATCGCACCAGCTCCGCCGCCAAGTCCGACATTTAGAATGTTTCGATTTCGTTGATAAAAATTCCCACGACGATTATTGTTGTTATTTCTGCGATAATTGTTACTTTCGTAATTGTTCCGATTGTAATCAGAATTATAACTCGAGTAATTATTCTTTTTTGGTTTATAACACTTCTGTGCAGATGCCGAAGTTGAAAGCATAATTCCTAAAACAAAAATTGCGACTATTCCTACTAAATACTTTTTCATTAAATTTACTCCTTATTCTTTTCTCGGGGAGAGAAATTTTTGAAGAGACATTTAAGTTGATGAATTGAAATGTGCAAAAGTTGCCAACAAAATTATAGTTTGTAACGAACTTTTTTTCGTTTTAACTCAGCATCTTCATTTTCGAGATTCTGCAAACGCATTGAAGTATCGGCGGTTATTGAGTAATCTGCACGTTCGCCTCGTTCGAGATGAAAATTTCCGGCAGCTGCAATCATCGCCGCATTATCAGTCGAAAGATGTTTTGTCGGGAAATAAATAGGAATCCCGAGTTTTGCTGCTGCTAGTCGCGAAGATTCGCGTAACGCATCATTACACGCGACACCGCCAGCAACGATTAATGTTTTGGGTTGATATTCTTCCGCAGTTTTCTCAACTGCCGAAATCAAAATTTTTATTGCTGTTGCCTGAAAACTCGCACATAAGTCCTTAATTTCTTGAGTTACACTTTCTTCTTGTAAGACAGTTTGAATATTCTGTTCACGGACGTATTTTGAAACCGCAGTCTTTAAACCGCTAAAACTAAAATCAGGTCTTCCGTCAGAAATTTTTGGAAGCGTAAACTTAAATTTCTTTGAGTCGCCTTCAAGTGCGTATTTTTCAACAATCGGTCCGCCCGGATAACCTAAACCGAGCATTTTAGAAACTTTATCAAACGCCTCGCCTGCCGCATCGTCTCTTGTGCGAGCAATTATTTTATATTGACCAGCTTCAGGAACGTAAAATAAATTAGAATGTCCACCCGAAACAATCAACGCAAATGCCGGAAATTGAATCGGTGGATTATCGAAATTTACGGAAAAAACGTGTCCTTCAATATGATTAACTCCAATAAATGGCTTATTTAGACCAAATGCCAAAGCCTTTGCGTAACAAACTCCGACCAAAAGTGAGCCGACTAATCCAGGACCTTGAGTTACAGCAATTGCATCAATGTTTTTCAAATCAATGTTTGATACCTCAATTGCTTCCGTTACAATTGCATCAATTTTGTCCAAATGTTCACGCGAGGCAAGTTCCGGCACAACGCCGCCCCATTTTTTGTGAATAGCAATCTGCGATGAAATTACAGACGATAAAATTTCGCGTCCATCGCGGACAACCGCTGCCGCTGTTTCGTCACAGCTACTTTCTATTCCTAAAACCAACATATTTTAAGTTTAGGTTGCTATTGAAATAATTGCAAAATGCTAGTTTTTTTAGAACTTGCACTAAATAGCTACACTTAGTAAGATACAGCTATTGTTGAATGAAACTTATGAATATTGAAGAAAGAGAATTTCCGACACTTTCAGGCATTGAGTCTTTAATAATTGAACTTCTAATAAATCAGCAGGAAATGTTTGGTTTAGAAATGGTCAATATCTCAAATGGCGAACTTAAACGAGGCACAATTTATGTCACACTTTCGCGGATGACGGAAAAAAAACTCGTCGAATCAAGAGAAGTTGCGAGAATTGAACCGGAAATTGGTATTCCAAGGCGTAAGTTTAAAGTCACAAAATATGGCGAAAGAATTTTTAAAGCACAAGAGCTTGCTTTACGATTTCTCAATCTTGGATAATTCTCTTGACAAATTAAATATTTGTAATTAGAATAATTCTAAAGAGGTAATTATATGCACAAAACAAAAATTGATATAACAAAAGTAAATCGCGAAAAATTGGTTGAATTATTAAACGCTCGACTTTCAGACGCAATTGATCTAAAACAACAAGCAAAACAAGCTCATTGGAACGTTAAAGGAATGAATTTTATTGCATTACACGAACTTTTTGACCAAGTTGCGACTGCCGTTGATATACACGTTGATAACATTGCCGAACGAGTTACAACGCTTGGCGGAACTGCTCTCGGAACTGTTCGAGTTGCATCATCTAATTCAACTTTGAGCGAATATCCACTCGAAATTACGGACGGAATTTCGCACGTCGAAGCACTTTCTACCGCTTTAGCGGATTTTGGCAAGATTGTGAGAATAAATATTGATGAAGCCGATGAACTGAAAGATGCTGTCACGGTAGATCTTTTCACCGGAGTTTCAAGCGATATTGACAAATGGCTGTGGTTTGTTGAAGCACATCTACAGTAATCCTGTCTAAAAATAAAGTGTATTAAGCATTTCAATTTTTTTGAGATGCTTTTTACATTTTTGCAACCTTTTCTCAAATCAATCGTGAATTGAGTTTCTGAGGAAAATATGCAAAAACAACAAAATTTAAAATATGAAAGTGGCTTTTCGCTCGCAGAATTGATGATTGTTATCGCGATTATGGGACTTATAATCGGGGTTAGCACTTATGCTTGGACGGCGACAATTTGTGGTGCAAATGAAGTTGCTGCAATAGGTTACGTTGATAAAATCGCAAAAGCTGAAGCACAATTCGTCGCAAGGAATCAAGGAAAATATGCGAAAAGTCTTGATGAATTGATTGCCGAAGGTTTGCTCGACCAAAAATTTGCCGGCGAAAAACCACTTGTCAATGGTTATTATTTTGAAGTTAAAGCTGCCGCTAATTCTGCGGAAAAAATGCCCAAGTATGCGATTTTCGCGAGTCCAGAAATAGATTCTGGAGTTTCCGCAACCGGAACGCGTTACTTTTATCTCGACCCAAATCTTTCCGCTATCCGTTTTACAAAAGAAAAACGTCCGGCAACTCCAGAGGATTCATCGGTTTAGTTTCCAAGTTTTTGAAATTATGCTATAAATTGTTTTGCAACTATTCTTTGATTTAGACGTGAAAACAATCGGGGTTTATTTAATTTTTATGAGATTTATTAGCAAAAACAGAAAAAACGAACGCGG
>JANNVK010000059.1:0-24651 GCA_031414415.1 Acidobacteriota bacterium | reverse complement strand
GGGCAACGTTCGATTAACAACGTTGCCGACATCACAAATTATGTCATGCACGAACTCGGAAACCCGATGCACTCGTTTGATTTCAACAAGTTAGCGGAAAACCGAATTATCGTCAGACGTGCGAAACCGAGCGAGAAAATGAACACTTTGGACGAAGTTGAACGTTCCTTTACCGAAGATATGCTATTGATTTGCGATGCGGAAAAACCTGTCGCTGTGGCGGGAATTATGGGCGGTCAGTTTTCGGGAATTACTGACGAAACAACAGATGTTTTGCTCGAAGTCGCGTATTTCAAACGTGAATCTATCCGAGAAACTTCACGAAAACTTAAATTAAACACCGAAGCAAGTCATCATTTTGAACGCGGCGTTGATATTGAAAATTTGATTCGGGCATCAAACCGTGCAACCGAACTTATCTGCGAACTCGCCGGCGGAACAGCCGAAGATTTTGTTGATATTTATCCGACTAAACGCATCGAAAAATCGGTTAAGTTCAATTACGACAAGGTTAAGCAGTTAACAGGTTTAGAAATTCCAAACGCCGAAATCGAGAAAATCCTAAACGACTTAGGACTTAAGACTTTGGACTCAAGACTTTTCGCCATTCCAAGTTGGCGGCACGATATTTCAATCGAACAAGATTTGGTTGAAGAAGTTGCGAGAATTTACGGTTACGACAAAATCGCCTCCGAACTTCCGCCAACTCAATCTGCGGGCGAATATCAGCCGACTGAAAATCGCAAAAAATCTTTGCGAACTGCGATGGCGAATCTAGGTTTTGACGAGGCAATTTCGTATTCGTTTATCAAGCCCGAAACTGATGAAACGTTTGAACTTATCGATGGTTTGGTTGATGAAAATGCGAATGAAAAATTCGTAACGCTGCAAGATTCGATTATTGAAGGTGCGGTGCGAATGCGTCCGAGTTTGCTTTCGGGTTTGCTCGATTCAGTCAAAACTAACTTCAATTATCAGCGAAAAGATGTGAAATTGTTTGAACTCGGTAAGGTGTTTGCTTCGCAAAGTCCGAAGTCCGAAGTCCAAAGTCCGAAGTCGGATAGCAGACTTCCGCAGGAACGCGAATTGTTTGCACTGGTTTTGACAGGAAGCGAAACGTTTGACAATAAAGCAGTTACGGGAAAAGAACTCGATTTTTACGATGCCAAAGGTGCGTTGGAAATTGCGTTGGATGCGATAAATTTGCCGAAATTGGTTTTTGCCGCAAAAGATGTCAAACATTTGCAGAAAGGTCAGTCGGCAGAAATTGTTTCGGGCGGAAAAATCGTCGGTACAATCGGGCGTATCAATAATTCGATTGCGGAAAATTATAAATTCAAACAACCTGTTTTTGTCGCCGAAGTTGATTTACAAACGCTTTTTCAATCAGCCGAACAGCCTGTTTTTTATAAACCTTTGTCAAAATTTCCTTCTAAATGGATTGATGTTTCGATGTTGGTTAAAAGAACGACAGATTTTGCGGAAATCGTGCAAACTGTTGAATCTCTTGATTTTAAGATATGCGAAGATATCAAATTTGTTGATGTTTACGAAGGAAAAGGTGTGGCAGATGATGAACGTTCGATCACCATTCGTTTTCTCTATCGTTCGCTTGAAAGAACATTGACTGAAGCCGAAGTTGATGAAACACATCAACAAATCTTGTCAATTTTGGCAGAAAATTTGAATGTGCGTCAAAGATTTTAGAAAAAAGTTGCAAATCGCTTGAAGTTTTTACCAAATGGCAACATAATTTATTTGAAATATTGAACATAAACCTTTGGAGTGAGTGAATGAGTAGCCTTTCTGGAATGGAAAAATTCTCGCATCTTGAAGACAAGATTTACCTTACGTTGGAATTTGCCAAAAAAATGCGTGAGGACAAAGAAAAGTTTGAAAGCGAGTCAAAATCTTTACGTGGAGAAGTTGGCGGATTACGCGAAAACGTCACAAAACTCGAAACAAAAATCGAAAAGTTAATGACTGAACGCGATGCTTTTCAATTAAAAATTGAAGCAATGCTTGACGCAATCGCAATTATTGAGCCGGAACTTTCAGACGTGTTGGCGAGATAAACAGTTTTGGAGAAAACCTTGAACGAACAATCAATCCAAGTCGAAATTTATAATCAAACATACAATATTCGCTCTGATGGCGAAGGTGACGGCGAGCATATTGTTCGTCTTGCAGAATATGTTGATCAAAAAATGCGTGAACTTTCATCCGGCACTTTGACAGTCGATTCATTGAAAGTCTCGATTCTCGCGGCTTTGCATATTGCAGATGAGCTTCACAGATTAAAAACAGAATTAAAACAAACTGACGCATTACTTGCCGCTCGAAGTGATGAATGTTCAACTTTGCTCGATGGTTTAATCAAACGCGAAATTGCAACTCAAGAACTCCAAATAGAGCAGTAATTTACTTTTAATTAATCAATATATTACGTATTATTCTTTCCTTTTTTTCAACTGATTTGCTAGTATAATTGTAGCGATAGAAGCTACTGTGTTGTGCGAGATTAACAATCCATTATTGAGCCAACATTGTATTGAACGGGAAACTAACGGCGTTTTTAGTGAAGTTTTTCTAGGTTAAAAGCTCAGACAAATCCGCCTAATGCAGAGAAATTTGTGAGGTTGCCCACCTATTAAATAGGTTCAATTCAATTGTTGATCTACGGCTTTTTCGGTTCTCTTTCGCTAAATATCTAATCGTAAATAGTTGTCTGTATGTAGTTTACCTGCACCGAACAATTATTTACGATTTACTTTTTTATGAACGTTTTAATGATTGCAGATGTTGTTGCTCGCCCTGGCAGATTGGCGATTCTTAATAATTTACAAAAAATTCGCGACGAATATAAAATTGATATTTGCACGATGAATTGTGAAAATGTTTCCGGCGGATTTTCCATCACGCCGGCAAATGCTGATGAGCTTTTTAAAAACGGAATCGACTTAATGACTTCCGGGAATCATATTTTTGATAAACAAGAAATTGTCCCATATCTCGATAAAAATCCGAAAATCTTGCGTCCGGCAAATTATCCGACTGGAACTGCGGGAAAAGGTTTATTCGTTGGCGAAATAAATGGATTTAAAGTAGCTGTTTTAAACATTTTAGGTCGTGTTTTTATGCCACCGATTGATGAGCCTTTTCGCGTTGCTGATCAATGCATTAAAGCAATTCCGGCAGATGTAAAAATTCGGCTTGTCGATGTTCATTGCGAGGCAACTTCCGAGAAGTATGCAATGGGTTGGTTTTTAGATGGCAGAGTTTCGGCTGTTGTCGGTTCGCATACGCATGTGCAAACCGCTGACGAACGAATTCTCAACAAAGGCACGGCATTTATTGCCGATATTGGAATGACTGGTAGCCATTCGGGCGTAATTGGGATGAATAAAGATCACGTTTTAGAGCGTTTTATGAAAATTCCGGCACGTCGTGCAGACCATTCGGTTGGCGATGTTTTGATTTGTGCAGTTGTCATTGAAATTGATGAAGAAACTGGAAAAGCTACAAAAATTGAGCGTTTAAGAATTGCCGTCGAATCTTAAACTTTATTCTGCTTCAAACTCTTTTCTTAATTCCTCTTCCATTTTAAGCGACTGAAGTGCAAGCGGAAGCTCTTTAGAATGAGCGTTTAACCTTTTTAATGTCAGCTCATTATCTACAAAACTAGTTCCTCTTCGCGATGCGGCTTCAATCATTTGCAAACGTGTTTCGGCTTCAATTCGCATCTGTTCAGAATCGTTTTTAATTTTTTCGAGTTTTTCACGATCAGCGGTTAAATCTTTAGTTAAAACTTCCGAAGTTTCACTTTTCAATTGTTTAAGTTTCGTTTGCCTTCTTTGGACGAGCAAAATTTCTTGTTTCGCAGATTTTAGAATTCGGGTTGAAGTTAATCTGGTTGCTAAGGTTTCACGATAAGCATCTGCAAGTAAAAGGTTTGTGGTTTCTAGTTCTTTGAGAGATTTTTTCTCGGAACCTTTTAGTTCGTGCATAAACCACTTAACTTCTTCAGTTTTTATTCCATCGACAGCTAAACGCTCACGCATTTTTGTCCACCACCGTGAACGATAAAAAAGTGATGTTCCAGAAGTAATTAAACCGAGCAATAAGCCGCCGAAAAAAATAAAAACACTCAAGAAAATTAAAGCAGCATTTACCGAAAAAAAGCCAAAAAGAAAGACAATAATCGCTGGTAAAAAAGAAAATAAAACTGGTGCGAGCCACGCGGTATATGTCAGCATTTTGTCTTTCAACAAATCTCGACTTGTTATTTCATAATTTTTACTTAGTTCAATATTCATTACACTTTTCAAAATATAACATAGACAGCCAAAATTTATCTTTCAACATCTGTATGAAAACCTTTTTTTAAGGATGAACTATGTTAATATTTAATTTTGTTGAACAAATATGATATTGAAACCTTATTTAACAAAACTTTTTATGGTCTGTTTTGCTTTGACCTGCCTTTCCTCTACGTTTTTTTCGCAGAAATCAGACGAGAAAGATAAAAAAAATAAAGACAAGGTTAGAACCGTAACTATCCCAATTTCAATACTTTCCAAGCAAGAAATCAAAGAAAAAAAGACAGAAGAATTTATTGAAGCTGGCGATATAATTGTCAAAGAAGACGGCGATGAACAAACTATTCTTTCAATTCGTAGTGTCAATGAAAGTCCGCTTCAATTAGCGGTTTTGATTCAAGAAGACTCAGATACGTCTGTCAATTTTCAATTAAAAAAACTTGCAGAAACTATCACAAATTTACCAAAAGGTTCGCGTGTAATGGTCGCATATATTCGCGGCGGAAGTTTAAACATTAGACAAAAATTTACGGAAGATTTAGAAAAAGCCTCAAAATCATTACGAATTGTGACGAATTCAAGTGGTTTTGCTGCTGGAAATCCTTACGAACAAGTCGGCGACACACTCAAAAGATTTGACTCACAACCATTAGGACGCAGAGCAATTTTGTTAATTTCTGATGGTTTTGATTCATCAAACCAAACTTCTACTCAAAGCCTTGAACTTGACCGTGCAATTTTAAAGGCACAAAAAAAGAGTGTTGCAATTTATTCGATTTTTGCTACTTCAAGTTCAACGCAAAATGCGAGTTCTTTTGTGATTTTGAACGCTCAAGGTTTACTCAATAGACTTTCAGATGAATCCGGCGGACGTGCATATTTTCAAGGCACAGCAACTCCGATAAGTTTTGATTCTTTTTTTCGCGATATTTCTATAACGCTAAGTCGTCAGTTTGCACTAACTTATCTATCAACTCACCCGAAAAAAGGCTTTCATAAAGTTCAAGTTTACAGCACAAATCCTGAAGTAAAAATAGAACATCCAAAAGGTTATATTCACCGTTAATTTTAATTTGGCATTCTAAAATTACAAATCGGACAACTTTTCACATCTTCGCGAATCAAAAGTCCAATCCAAAATAAAATTCCTGTGAGAACTAATAAAACTGCGAAAGTAATCCAACCGGCTGTTGAAATTTGTCGTTTAATAATTGGTAAATGATTTGTTCCGCAACGTGGACAACGATAATTTCCGGCAATGAATTGTTGTCCTTGGAAAGTTAAATTTTGTTGCGGCAACTGTTGTGTATATTGAGTTTGCGGCATTTGTTGCGGCGGTTGCTGCATTTGTTGAAACTGTGATTGTGTAATTTGCTGAGTTTTTCGAGCGTCATTTTGAGTAACTTGAAACTCATCGGTTTTCCAAGAATAAGGCTGACGATTTCCTTCAAAATCGCGTTGATTTTCTGGCTGAACTTGAGCCAAATTCATTTTTGTACCGCAAAATCGACAAAAATTTGCACCTTGATAATTTTCGTGTCCACAATTTTGACAAAGCATATTTAGTAAGTAAAATTTAAAATTAGCCAATAAACACAAGGCTATTGATTTAACGTTGAATGATACACGAAAGTTTAGGAAAAACGAACTTTCTCGCCGGTTTTTATTGCCCGATAAACAGATTCAACCAACTCAACCGATTTATAACCATCTAAAGCCGTTACTGGCGGTTCAGTTCCATTTAAAATTGCGTCAATAAATGCAATATCTTCTTGCTGATAACCCCATTTTTCTTGCTTTTCTAGCATATGAAAGGAAAAAGTTTGATGATTAGCGTCAAAGCCATTTGAATCGATAATATTTTCCATTTCTTGCGTTAAAATTGTCCGGTGATGGCAAAAAACTTCAATTCTTTCAAATGGAAAATGCCAACTTGCATCTGATGAAGACGCAAATGTGCAATGAAATCCACTTTTGAATTTAAAAATAATCGAAAATTCGTCAAGTTCCGGATACTCGTGCTGCGAGCCGTATGCGACTAATTCGTCAATTTCACCAAATTGAAACCGCATCATATCAAATAAATGAATCGTAGTTTCATAAAGAAAACCGCCAGTTATATTTGGGTCGCCTGTCCAGATTGGATTAAGCAATTCGCCACGATTCATTTTTATATGAGCCGAATGTGCTTTGTCTGCAACAATTAACTCCTTCAATTTAACGTAAACCGGAGCGAAACGGCGATTATGCCCGACTTGAAAAACCTTTTCGCTATTGTTCGCAACTTCAAGTAATTTAGCCGCATCTTCAAGTCCAATCGTAAAAGGTTTTTCACAAAAAACGTGTTTTCCGGCTTCAACTGCGTGAGTTGCAATTTCGATATGAGTTTTATTTGGTGCCGTAACCAAAACTGCATCACAGTTTTCGAGTAATTCCTCGCGTGAAAGACAAACTTTTCCACCAATTAATCTAGCAGTTTTTTCAGCTCTTTCAGGAATAATGTCGTAAAGAGCTGATATTTCACAACGATTGTCTCGCGAAAATATTTGTCCGTGAAGATTTCCGACGTAACCTGTTCCGATAATACCGATTTTTACTTTACTCATTTATCTAAACCTAAAACTTTAATTGTTGCATTTCGTGCATTGCGGGCAACTTCAAAAGGATCTTGATTCCAATATTCTGGGCGAAAAATTTCAATTGAAACCATTTTATTGTATCCAATTTTATCAAAACGCGATTTGATTTCTTTCAATGGCAAAATTCCCAAGCCTGGATATAAACGGTGCGAATCGTTAAGTTGTTCTTTCGGAAGATTTTCGGAATCGTTAATATGAAAAATAAATAGCTTTTCAGGATTCATTTTGTCAATTGCGTCCAAACTTGAGTTTCCGGCGTAAAAATGAAACGAATCGAGAACATTTCCAATATTTGGTCGATTAATTTTTTCGATAATTTCATTGCACAAGTCGAGAGTTTGGACGCTGCAATCAGATTGCCCAAGAAATTCAAAAGCTAAGGAAACTTGATATTTTTCTGCAATATTGCCAAGTTCGTTGAGAACTTTTACAGATTCAGAAATAATTTCATCTTTAGTCGCGTTTACCGGCAGCTTTCCGGGAACAACAACAATATACGGGCAATTTATTTCGTTGGCAATTTTTGATAATTCTTCGCATTGAACTTTAATAATCGACTCGTAATCAGTCGCCGTTCGAAATGTTATGTGTTCAATTGAGTTGATAGAATAAGGTTCTAAGTTGTGTGTTTGCAATAATTGCTTAAGATCAGTAGTTGAATTTGTAGTTAAATATTTGCGAAGTTTCGAAGCCCAAATCTCAATTAAATCATAACCAGCTTCGCTTGCTGCTTTGATGTCGGTTACCAAATCTGCGTGCATTGTTGTCGCACCGTTTAAAGCTATTTTCATAAATTTATTCAAAAAGAAGTGTGATTTTATCATAAATTTATTGAAATATTCTGTCGAAAAAACAGTTCAAAAATCACTTTTAGAAAATATTTTATTTTTTTAAAAAAAAGTTGTAACGTTTTGATGTTTTTTGTCATATATAACTGGAAGTGAAAAATTTAGTAGTTTTTGAGTTAATCATTTCTATTTCCTGTGGTTACAAAACCCCAGTTTCACCCCAATTGCCTGTCCATGAAAAAAGGTGAGCTACTCGCAGCTCACCTTCTTACCAGATTTTGACATTTTTTTATTCAACGACTTTAGCTTTTATTTCCTTATAGTTATCTCCAACTTTAAACGCCAAATCAGCTTTTTTCCCATCAAATTTAATAACCACAAGATTGCTTTGTTCTTGATAGCTTTCAAAAAAAAGCGAATTTTGCATTTTAAAATTTTCAGGACTTTCAGACATATTTGCTTCAATGTAAACCCACAAGGAATCAGCATCTGATTCGATTCCAACCCAACGAAGTTCGAGAATTTTGTCGGTTTTATCTTTTAAAACAAAATTCTTGACGAGATATTCGAAAAGAATTTTCTTTACTTCATCCTTTTTTTCTAAATCAAGTTTTTTAGATAGTTTCGATTCGAACAATTGATTCAAATCGTGTGTAAACATTTGAATAGAAATTTCAGCTATTTTCGCCTTTTCGTTGTAATCAATTCGAGTCAACGTAGTGTGAAACCGATGAGAAAAAACAGTGAAAAGTGAAAAGTGAAAAACGAAAAATGAAACCGCAAATACAGTCAAAATTCTCAAAAATAAAGTCGTTTCAAAATTCTTTCTCATAACATTTTTCACTTTTCACTATTCGTTATTCACTTTCTTACGGTGCTTTGCTTCCTGTAAACGTAGTGCTTCCTTGCGGAGCATCAAAACTTCCGCTGATAGAATCGCCGCTTCTTGTGCCTTTAAGAGTAAACGCAAAACCGCCGATAGTTTTTAATGTGAAAGTTCCGTTTTCCATTATGCCGCTCGAAAGTGGAACTTCGCCTTGTGGAAAAGCGATTGTTCCGGTGATTGTATTTCCAGTTTGAATTAGATTTGCAACAGCAGTGATTGTTTGTCCGCCGGCATCAACATTAATATTCCACTTGCCCGTAAGATTAGTGTTTCCAACATTTGGGGCAGTTGGAGTTGTTGCAACAGGTGCGGTTGAACGCGGTGCGGCTCCAGTTTTGAAAGTTTGAAAACGTGTGGATACAGGTTTTCGCGGCAAAGAATTGTTCGACAAATCAGCGTCTGCAATTTCCAAGTTTGGATCAAGTGTAATTCCTTTCGCTTCTTTTTTTGTGACAATCAATTTCGAAACATTGTAATTATTGTATCGCCAAATTTCGACCGGAACGCGAATTTCTTCACTTGTTCCGTCAACATATTCAACTTTGAAAATCAGCGGCATTACAATTCCGCCAACGTTCTTTAAATCAACAACATAGAAGTAATATCCACCATTAACGAGTGCTTTCTCTTTTTCATTGAGCGAAGCAAGAAAACCATCGTAAGCAGTTTTTTCAGCTTCGGTTATTTTTATTGGTTCATCGCTCTTTTTAGAATAATCGTCAATCAAACTCGGAAACTCGGTTGAACGTGTTTGGATATTTTTATTGCGAATTTGCGAAATAGATAATGGTGCAGAATTAGCCTGTTTTCTCGCGAATTCTTTTTCTACTTCTGGATTTTTTGTGTCTAATTGAAACAAGCGAACATTTTCAATCGCGATATCGACGTGATTTGTCGAATAAAACCAACCTCGCCAAAACCAATCTAAATCTGTGCCGGAAGCGTCTTCCATTGTGCGGAAAAAGTCCGCTGGCGTTGGGCGTTTAAATTTCCAACGCTGGGCGTAAGTTTTAAATGCAAAGTCGAACAACTCGCGACCGAGGACAGTTTCACGCAAAATATTGAGTGCCGTTGCGGGTTTTGCGTAGCCGTTATTACCAAATTGCAACACCGAATCTGAGTTCGTCATAATTGGAACCTGATTTTCGCTGAGCATATAATCGGTAATATTTTTTGGCTCACCGCGACGCGATGGATAATTTGGTTCCCATTCTTGCTCAGCTAAATATTGCACAAAAGTATTTATACCTTCATCCATCCAAGTCCATTGGCGTTCGTCAGAATTCACAATCATCGGAAAATAATTGTGTCCAACTTCGTGAATTACAACACCGATAAGTCCGTATTTCGCTCCCATCGAATAAGTTTTTCCATCGGGATTTGCTCGCGGACCGTTGAAACAAATCATCGGATATTCCATTCCGCCGACCGGTCCATTTACCGAAATCGCGACTGGATATGGATAATCGAACGAATATCGCGAGTAAACATTGAGCGTATGAATGATTGCGTGGGTCGAATATTTTTCCCAAAGCGGATTTCCTTCTTTCGGATAGAATGACATTGCGGTGGTTTTATTGCCGTTGACATTGTGACCTTGTGCGTCCCAAATAAATTTTCGCGACGCAGCAAACGCAAAATCGCGGACATTATCAGCTTTGTAAATCCAAGTTTTTTTGCCAGTCGGTTTGCTCGATTCGTTTGCCGTAGCTTCATCTTGAGTAATGATTTTCAAAGGCTCTTTTGCAGTTTCGGCTTGCTTAAGTCTTTGAATCCATTCGGGTTTCAGTATCGCAGCTGAATTTTGCAAAACGCCCGTTGCCGCAACAACGTGATCGTTCGGCGTTGTAATTCTCACCAAATAATCGCCAAATTCTAATGTAAATTCGCCTGAACCGAGAAATTGTTTGTGTTGCCAGCCAGTATAATCGGTGTAAGCAACCGCACGCGGAAACCAATGTGCAATCTCGTAAATGTAATTTCCGTCTTTTGCGAAATATTCCCAACCGCCACGTCCGTTATAACGCCTTGCATCATTGATGTCGTTCATCCAATCGAGCGAAAAAACGAACGTTCCACCTGAAGCAAGCGGCGTTGGTAAATCAACACGCATCATCGTATCGTTTATTACATATTTCAGAGCTTTTCCGGTCGCATCTTTTACATTGCTAATATTGTTTCTGCCATCAAATTCTCTTGCTGCAAGATCTTCAATAGTTCGCAACGGAACATTTTTCAACTCAGGAGCAGTTTCGGTTCTTTCTGCAACCGAATCTTTTGCGTAGATATTATTGTCGAGTTGAAGCCAAATATATGTGAGCGAATCGGGCGATAGATTTTTGTAAGTAAGAGTTTCTTTGCCTGTTAATCTTTGATTCACATCGTCAAGCTCAACATCAATCACATAATCGCAGCGATTTTGCCAATATTTATGACCTGGAGCACCTGAAGCTGTGCGTTGTTCGTTGGGCGATTGCAACTCAGTTTCAAGCTGCTTGAACATATCGCTTGGCTTTGATTTCGACTGAGCAAAAGCAAAATTTGCACAAATTACAATTAACAAAAAAACAGAAAGACGTTGAAAAATCACGGTATTTATCTCCTAAATCATTCGAAAAGTAAGTTTTAATAACTTTAGTTTGTTACGGTTCATATTTTAATAAGTTTCGCGACCGATACAACTAATTTCAAACAGACTGTCATTTATCGCAACCTAACTGTTTTTTCTCGCGTCTAAAATAGTGTTAAAATGTTCGTTTTCCAATTACTTATGAAAAATTTATTAATCGCAATCATCACAACATTCATCGTCGCTAACTTTGTAATTTCAATAAACGCACAAGTTTATAATGACGCAACTCTTGCAAGAGTTCGCGAACAAGACCGCGTTTCTCGCGACAACAAAGGAAAACTTCCGGCACTCGGATTAAATGAACATCTCTATCGTGCTGATGTTTACTCATCAAATCGAGCTTTTGGCGAGGCTCGCGAGCATTGGGAAATTTCTATCCGCAATTTTCCAAATGATGTGACAGTTTCAAAAGCGATGTTCGGAATGGGACGCTCGAATATGTGGGAACGCAAATATTCGCTCGCAGTTTCTTATTTTGATGAGTTGTTTAAAACTTTTCCTGACACAAAAGATGGACGCGAAGGTTTGGCTTTTAAAGGTGCAAGCCTAATTAGACTTGGGAAAAATGATGAGGCA
Organism: Acidobacteriota bacterium; assembly: GCA_031414415.1. GTDB lineage: Bacteria > Acidobacteriota > Blastocatellia > Pyrinomonadales > Pyrinomonadaceae > JANNVK01. Next base: position 12,811 of record JANNVK010000059.1, on the reverse strand, counting down.
GCAAAGGTTTACGAACAATACATCACGATGTTTCCCTTTGGCGAAAAAATAGATTCGGCTTATCAAAATATGATTGATGCACTTCGCGAAGCCGGAAAATATGATGATGCAAACCGTTGGGTTGATAAAACTCGCACTCGTTTTGTAGGTTCGCCAACAGAGGTAAATGCTTTATTTGCAAGACTTAGAATGGAAGTATTTCGCGGGCAATGGGACAAAGCTGTCGCAACTTGTGACGAACTTCGAAGTTTGCGAAATTTTTCGGGTTCAATGACGAGCTTCGATGAGGTTACATTTTTAAAAGCCTTAGCATTCGATAAAGCCGGAAAACGCAACGATGCAATTTCTACTTATTCTTCAATAACAGATTCGCCAACTTCATATTATGGCTCGCTCGCAACCGAAAAGCTATTTGTTTTAAGTCCAAATGTCGCGTCTTTCCGTCTGCAAAAAATTTCTTCAAATTTTTCGAAACTTTCAAAAGATTTTCCGGCACTTTTCAGAACCGAACTACTAACCTACGCAAAATCTAAGAATATTGATCCGCGATTTGTTTTAGCAATTATGAAACAGGAAAGCAGTTTCAAAACAAATGCAAAATCTCCAGCCGCCGCCCGCGGTTTGCTCCAATTAACAATGGATACCGCTCTGAAATACAACACCAAAGCCGGCTTTCCTAATCTACAAGCCGATCAACTATATAAACCAAACGTCAATATCGCTATTGCAAGTCTTTATCTCGCTGATTTAAAACAACAATTCGGCGGAATGTATGAAGCAATCGCCGCATCTTACAACGGCGGCGAAGACAATGCCGCCCGCTGGCTAAACCGCTCAAAACCAAAAGAAAACGCCATCTTCACATCAGAAGTTGGTTTCTCTGAATCAAAAAATTACATTTTCAAAGTAATGACAAATTATCGAATTTATCGGGAACTTTATACTGATGATTTGAAACGGAAATAAAAAAAGAGCCGGAATTGCTTCCGACTCTTGAGTTTAAACGCTTTCGAAATGATTAGAAATCATAGCGAAGAGCAAATTGAACGACACGAGGTTCACCTTGAACACTAGTTAATCTACCAAAGTCCGCAGCACCAGTTCCGCCTCTGCTTCCAGGAGCAAACGGATCTTGTCCAAGTGCGAAGTCAGAGATACCAGTCAACCGTTGGGTATTTGTTGCATTAAATACCTCAAAACGAAACGTGATTTTACTATTTTCTTTAATTTGAAACGACTTAAACAATCCACCATCAAAAGTAATATAACTCGGCTCACGCAGAATATTCCGATCACCTGCCTCGCCAGGTAGTGCGTTGCGGTAACTACGATATGCTGCGGCAGCATCGCCAAAAATATTCGGACGACCGCTTGCGTCATTCTTTGTTGGGCTTGCACCTTCACTATTCAAACGAACTCCGTTCGATTGAACATTCCAGTTTGTAGCCCATCGTGCATCATCGAATGGTTGTCCGATTCCAAACCCAGTGTTATAACGAAATATTCCACTAAACTGCCATCCACCGACTAGAAAATCTGCTATTTTATTTCCGTTAAAAAACTTCCGAGTTTTTCCGAAGGGTAATTCATAAACGAAATTAGCATTAATCAAATGCCGGACATCGAAATCAGAATCACCACGATTTTCTCGTAAATTAAGCGGGTTCAGTATAAGTGATGCACCCGATGAAATCGCACCCGACGCTTCATTACCAGAAGCGGTATCAAGCGAATGTCCATAAGTGTAGTTCACATCAAACTGTAATCCTTGGCTGAACCGTTTTCGGAAACTCAATTGCAAAGCATTGTAGTTTGATTCACCTGCTGTTGAATATGCAGCGAAGGTCGCATATTGCGGATGTAAGAAAATATTGTTTCCTCCATTTGGACCACCTAGCCCGTCGTCCCAAAGTAATTGTACAAATGTATAGTCAGTTGTATTTCTACCATTTATGCTATTTGCTCCTTGGCAAGCTGGATTAGGTAAATTATTGATTAAATTAGGAACATTATTGGCACAACTTCTTGCCACTCTTCGGTAAGCAGCTTGTGTTGCAGTCAAAGTAGTCGCAACACCGTTGATGGTGTAGGTACCAGCCAAGCCTGGAACAAACCGATTAAACCAAGCGATATTAGGAATTGAAGTTATGGCAGCATTTGCATTACGAAAGCCTATAAGCTGTTGCATAACGCCATAAAAATCTTGCCCTGAAGCCGGATCACGAAGATTGTTAAAATGTGCCGTATCTCGCGATACCAATAATTTTTTTGCTATTCTACCAACAAAACTAGCTTCTAACGTGATTCCATATTTTATTTCTCTCGCGTATGAAAGGTTAAAATTATAATTATAAGGTGTCGTCAGCTTGTCGTCTAAAGATTGCTCAATTCGTTGTGCTTCATCCGCCAGCGTTTGAAGTGGAAACCTCAAGGTAGTTGGCAAACTTGGTAACGCAGCAGTTGGTCCGTAAAACGAAGAATTTCTAATTCCTTGTCCGATTCCAGTAAACAGCTGTCCTAAATTTGTACTAACATTGTAGGTATTGGCTGAAATACCACTCGTAGAAGTGTAACCAAGCGTCGAATTTAGATCGAAAGCAACTGCCAACGCACTTCCAATTCGATCATAAGTCATACGAAAACCACCACGAACTGTGCTTTTTCCTTCGCCACCTAGAAGTGTTTTTAGGAATCCATTTTTGAAATTCGGTGACCAAGCAGCTGAAATTGTAGGTGCTAAATTGTTCCAATCTTGCTTGTAATACCCTGGCTTTTTGTTTGCCTTGCCCGCAAGATCAACACTAATTAACGAATTAAACGTTTGCCCGTTGTTTGCCGCATTCACTCGGCTGTCAAAAAAATCACTCAAACTTGTCGTTGGCTTAACTTGCAATCCATTTGCTTCATATACAGGTGTTGAAGTAGAGTAACGGACACCGTAATTCACTGTGAAATTGTTAAACATTTTCCAGCTGTCTTGTGCATAAACTTCATATTCTTGGGTTTTAAAAGTTCTCGGAACTTCCGCACCTACACCTTGCAAAGTCCCATCTTTCCGGTATTGCAAATTAGTGCTGTAAGCAGAATACCTGCCAATTATTGCCGTCAGGGCATCACGTAAACCAGTATCTGCATCACCAGAAATATTTGGGAAAAGTGTTCCACCAATTGTTACAACGTCACCAGATTCATCATAAAAAGAAGGGTTTGTAGAAGCGTTATCATACGAAGCTCCAAGTGAACTTCGTCTGTTCGCGATGAGGCGTATATTTACACCAGTACTGATATTGTGGTTGCCCTTGATAATTGTAAAGTCATCGACAAAGTTGTGAACTGGTGTAACTCGACTAAGTTTTCTTGAAAATGAAAATGGTTGATAAACGAAACGAAAAAATGTCGAATTCTGAGTAGAATCTCCGTCCCTTGTAAATGCATCACGCGTGAATCCATAAGTAAATTTGTTAATCAAATTACTGTTAATTGTCCACGTATGTCCTGTCGCTAGTCCCCACGGGTGACTCCAAGTGTTCGCCGCAATGGTGTCGGGAAATCTTGATACAGATGCACCGTTGTCTGCTTGATATTGAAACCTGACAAACGCCTCTTGGTTGTCATTTATTTTCCCATCAATTCTAGTCGTTGCTACGTTATTACGGACTGGCACTTTGGCATTGAATCGAAATCCAGCTGTGTTGCCACCATCACCGGTTGAGAAATCGTTTGCCCGATATCTTGCCGAAGCCGCCGCTAAAACTGAAAGTGCCGCGGGATTAATTCCTGGCGATATTCCGTTTGCAGCAATGTAAGCAGCATTTATTTGAGCAATATTTTGACACGCAAATCCGCGTGATGTTCCAGCTGGACAAGTCGGATCGACTAAAGCCGGATTCGTTGACTGATATCTAACTATTCCTTGACCCAGACTTGCCAATGGCACAGTTCGAGTTACCGGAGTCTCAGCATTTTCAGTAAATCTTTCATAAAAGAAAGAAAAGAATAATCTATCTTTTTTTATAGGTCCAAGTATTGAACCACCGTAGTTCTGTCGCTCCCGTGCGTTTTGTCCTAATCCAGCAGAATTATTGAAGAAATCATTCGCTTGGAATTTCTTTGATGGTCGGTAATAAAAATAAGCCGAACCTCGATAACTGTTTCCACCACTTTTTGTAATAAGCGAAACTTGTGCTCCTGATGAGCGACCAGCATTCGCGTCAGCGTTAGTTGTGATTACACGAAATTCTTGCAATGCCTCAGGTGTTACACGCAAAGTTGTAAAAAAAGCAGTTCCGCCCTGTTGTTCGTTGACATCAACCCCGTCAAGCGTAATGTTTGCTTGATCAGAGCGACCTCCGTTAACCGACCCACCTGGGGTTACTCCAGGTTGCAGAGAAAGCAAATCAGGTGTGTTTCGGGCAGACAAAGGTAGTTGGAGAATTTGACGGGTGTTTAATGTGTTACCAATCGTTCCATTCGTCGTGTTTATCGGTGCATCTTCAGAGGTTGAAATAGTTACAATTTCAGTTCCAATCCCAACTTCCATTGTAGTATTGACCGTTATTGGTGTATCTACTAATGCTTGAATGTCAGATTTAACTGATTTTTTGAAACCTTGCTTTTCAAATTCAATCTTATATGTTCCAGGTGCAATCGAAGGGAAATTGTACGAACCGTTATCATTTGTAATTGAAGTTCTTGTAAATCCTTTTTCTGGATTTGTTAAGGTGATATTTGCACCCGCAATCACCGAGCCTTGTGCGTCAGTAACTGTTCCGCTTACCGCTGAAGTGCCTGATTGAGCAAACAAACTTGCGGTCATCAAAATTGCAAATAACATTCCGGTTAAAACCTGAGCGTGATTGCTAATTAGTGTGTCTTTTCTATTCATAAGTTCCTCCTGAAGTATTTTTTCTAAATTCTTTTCTGCTGAAATAAATAAGCAAAATGACGAAATATAAACGAAATCTTGTATTGATATTTAAAATTATGGTTTCTGATATTAAATAAATGCACATTTTATGCCAAACCAAAATAACAGCTAATCTGTTAGAATTGTTATAGATGTGTAACAATTCTGTTTTGTTTTTTGTATATTATTCATTTTTTTGAAGACAAACAGGAATATTTTGAAGATAAAACTACATAATTGGACATACTTTTTAAGTAGCACTCAAACATATCCTCAATTGTGGTGAATCAGTTTGAGTAAATATTAGGCTAATTAAGTTCTGTTTATCATTCTTTACACTAACGGAATGAGATTTGCGTAAACTGTCATTGCGAAAACAAAATTTGGCGAGTTGTCTCGCAGAAGTAAACAAAGAAAAAATTAAGGAATAAAAACAAAATGAAAAATCTAAGAATTAAATTTCATTTATTAGCTTTAGGATTCTTGTTAGCATTATCAACATTTGCTTACGCTCAAGAAACCGGACAAATAAATGGAACCGTTAAAGATCAAAATGATGCTTTAGTTAACGGTGCTGCGGTCAAAGTTAGAAACGTTGGAACCAACGCCGAACGCAACACAACAACTAACGATAGTGGCTATTATGCTGTTACTAATCTTTTGCCTGGACAATATGAGGTTACAATCACCGCGACAGGCTTTAAAGCACAAAAAATCAGTTCTACTGTAACCGTTGGTGGTTCGACAACTCAAAATGCCAGCATGACAATCAGCGGAAATGATGTCACGGTTGACATTGTTTCAACCGGAATTGCCGAAGTTAATACAACCGATCAAGTGCAATCAACGATTATTACGGGGAAACAAATCGCAAGTCTTCCGATTTTGAATAACAATCCATACAGTTTAGCTACGCTTGCACCAAATGTATCAACTAATGATCCGGGCGGAAATGGCGTTGGTGTTGCAATTAATGGACAAAGATCGGCAAGCACAAGTATATTGCTTGATGGAACAGAGAATTCTAATGTATTTTCTGCTACCGTTGGGCAAAGTATCCCGCAAGATGCAGTCGGTGAATTTCGTATTGTCACCAATAGTTTCAGTGCCGAATATGGTCGTGCTTCCGGCGGTATTGTTAGTGTTTCTACAAGAGGTGGAACCAATAAGTTCAATTTAAACGCTTTCGCTCAAAACCGTAACTCAGCACTGTCGTCAAACGGATACGATAGAAACGCTCGATTACAAGAAAGAGCGAACTATAATCGAAACCAAGATGGTATTACCGTTAGCGGACCTATCTTCAAGGATAAATTGTTTTTCCTGAACTCATTACAATCAACCAGAGTTAGAAGTAGTGCAACTGTTTTGGCTTGGGTTCCTACTCAAACTCTTATCAACTCTGCGGCGGCAAACACTAGGGCGTTTTTCGCGGCATATGGTGCTTTAAAAGCAACCCCAACTGGACAAGTCGATGCGAATGGTTTCCAGTTGGTAAAGTATGATGCCCCTATTAACGTTGGTGGGGGAAGTCCTGTCAACGATATTAACAATGTATCCAGAATTGATTGGACGATTAGCGATAAAACTTCTTTTTTTGGGAGTTGGAAATACAACCGTATAGATAACCTGCCCGGAACTGCAACAAATAGTCCATATAAAGGTTATGATGGTTCGACGAAAGGTAGAAACAATATTTTTCAAGGTTCATTTACTCATTTGTTTACGAGTAATCTAATTTTTGACGCAAAAGTTGCTTACACGCGTGGTGCTAATTCGGTTGCTTTATCACAATCAGCTGCAACTCCGACACTTTACTTGTTTCAATCTTTTGGAGCTACTAATACGGTTGACGGAAATCCATACGCATTACCGGGTTTTGCTCCATTTTCACCTGGCGGTGGATTGCCAATCTTTGGAACACAACAAATTTTGGACGCCAAACCAAACCTCAGCTGGACAACGGGAAGCCACAGCCTTAGATTTGGAGCACAGTATGTTTTCATCCAAGATAAAGAGCGTTTTGGGGCTTATGAAGGAGCGAATTACTACTTGAGTTCAGGTGCAAGTCTAACAACGGCGTTAGCAAATTTTGCCGCTGGCAACGCACAACTTCTTAACGTTGCTATTGATCCACAAGGTAAAACACCGGGTGGAACAATCAATTTACCAGTAAAATCTCCAAATTTCCAAAGAACCAATCGATTTCAAGAATATGCTTTTTATGCATTGGATAATTGGAGACTTTCTTCTAATTTAACTTTGAATCTTGGGTTAAGATATGAATATAACGGACCGCAAAAATCGCAGGAAGGATTAGATTCGAATTTTTTCTTAGGATCGGGTTCAACTATCTTTGAAAAAATTCGTAATGGTGGAGTTAAAGTTGCCTCTACTGTTGGTGGACTTTGGAAACCTGATAGAAACAATTTTGGACCTAGACTAGGTTTTGCTTGGGATATTTTTGGAGATGGAAAAACAAGTTTACGCGGTGGTTACGGTATCGGTTACGAACGTAACTTTGGTAACGTAACATTTAACGTAATCCAAAACCCTCCTTTTTATGCAGTACTTTCTGTTCCCTCGCCGATTAGTGTAAATAACTTTGGTGCATTATCCGCTAGTTCAGGTACTGCTACATTGGGACGTTCAAGTTTACGATATGTAAGCGAAGATATTCGAAATGCTTACGCCCACCAATGGAGTTTGTCTGTTCAACGTGAGATTGCTCGATCAACTACGGTCAACATTGAATATGCTGGTTCAGCAGGAAGAAAAGGTTATACCTTGGAAAATATCAACCGTGCAGGAACCGGTCCAAGATACCTAGGTAGCAATACATCAACAACTTGCCCAACAGGGCTTACTTCAAATAATCGTTTGAATTGTCAGTTTTCTAACATTAATACACGTGGTAATAATGGATTCAACAACAACAATTCATTATCAGTTTCTTTAGAAAGCAACAATTTATTTGGATCAGGACTGTCTGCTATTTTCAGATACACCACAGCTGTAAACAAAGATAACTTGAGTTCGACTTTTAGTAGTTCGGGCAACAATTTCAATCTTGGTTTACTAGATCCATTCAATCCTAGTCTTGATTATGGCTTTTCAGACTACGATACGAGACATCGTTTTGTTAGTTCATTGACATATTCAATTCCTACTAAATTTGAAAATGGTGTTGCTAAAGCAATTTTAGGCAACTGGAACTTGAGTTCTATTGTGACAATCCAAAGTGGCTCACCATTCACTATTTTTGATTGTACTAACGCAAGTGCAACAACATGTATCCGTCTGCAAAATGGTTCGTCATTGAAGTTTAATGGTTCTAAAGTTCAAGCAGGTGCTAACACCTTTAATTTCATTGATTTAAGTAATGTTCGTCCGACTTCATTTTCAGATGTTTCAGGCGGAACAGAAGTTGGACCTTTCCCGAATGATATTCAAAGAAGAAATTCTTATCGCGGACCGGGACAATGGAACTTTGATGCGAGTATCTTCAAAATATTCAGTTTAACTGAACGCTACAAACTTCAGATTAGAGCGGATGCTTTTAATGTGTTCAATCATGCTAACTTATTAATAAATGGTTCTAGTGCGGATGTAACAAATGGCTCAGTTACAGCTTCAAAAGATCCAAATAATACTGGCAGAAGATTTGCACAAGTTGAACTTAGATTTACTTTCTAAGATTGGCTTTTGCAAACTATTCAAAAAATTATAGGGAAGCCCAAAAGGTTTCCCTATTTTTGTAAATATATGAAACAACTATTATTTATTTTATTGTTATGTTGCGGTTCGGTTTTTGGACAGATTGCAAAAATTGACTATTTAACTTTCCAAGAAGTTAAAACGATTTTGGAAACATTGAAAACTTCGCTTCCTGCCGAAATCAATGAAATAAAAAATGAATCGCAATGGTCTGACTGGGTAAAAAAAAGTGATTTGAGTATTCGGCAAAGATTAGAACTTGGTGATGAAGACTCGATTGTTAATCAATTTTTGTTTGGGAATTCATTTACAAATCAACCGCGTTTGACTGAGAGTGAAATTTCACGGCTGGCACAAGAAAAATCAAAAGATGCAGTGAAATTATATGAAGAAGTAATCGGTAACCGGCTTGAAGATTATGCAAAAATTGTTGTTTCGCCAACCAATAATGAGCGAATGAGTTATGCCCGAGAGTATTTCAGGAAAAAAATCGGCGTGGAATTGAATACGTCCGCAGGCAGAAGTGAAATCAAGAAAATCATCATTGCATCGCTTTTAAGAGCAATTAACGAAGCGAAAAATTACACGGCAATCATCGACCAAACCCGTAACAATCGAGACGAGGATTTTATCGCCCGATCGGCGGTTTATCAGGCACGCGGATTGTCTTCGGATACCTCGCTGAAACCGAACTTTGCGATTGAATCAGCTATCAAGCAAATTAAAGAAAAAGGACTGATGACCTCAGTTTTGCGGGTTGCGATTATCGGTCCCGGACTTGATTTTACCGACAAAGATCAAGGTTACGATTTTTTTCCGCCGCAAACAATCCAGCCTTTTGCGGTCATTGACAGTCTTTTGAAACTGAAATTAGCTGGTGCAAAAAACTTAAAAATAGATACCTACGATTTAAGCCCGAAAGTTAATTCTCATATTGCAAGTTTCGCGGAAAAAGCAAAGAAACTTCAACCGTATCAAATCCAATTACCTTTGGTTTCCGATACAAATTGGTCGAGCGAATTTATTAATTATTGGACAAGTTTCGGTAATTTTGTCGGCAAACCAACATCGCCGATTCAAGTTACGGCGAACTTGAAAACGCTGAAATTACGAGCAGTTTCGGTAAATTCCGAATATCTGGCGAAAATAAAACCGTTTGATACAAATATAGTTTTACAAAGTCCGTTGTTACTCGAAAAAGATAAATACGACTTGATTATCGGGACAAATATTTTTGTTTATTACGGCGAATTTGAAAAAGCATTGATAATGAAAAACGCCGAAAAAATGTTACGAAAGGGCGGAATTCTTTTATCTAATGATGCTTTAACCGATATTCCGGTTACAAATCTGCATAAAATAGGACAAACCGAAACGTTTTATTCAGATAAAAAAATTGATGGCGATTTGGTGATTTGGTATCAGAAAAAATAGATTAAACCGAGAATCCGCAATAGAAGAATAATGCAATTTTTAACCACAGATGGACACAGATAAACACAAGATAAGGCTGAAGATACAAACTTATGAAATCCGCGTAAACATTGACCGATGTTGCTTTTATCTGAGTTGATCTGTGTTCATCTTTGGTAGAAATTCTTTCGTTTTTGAGCTATTTCCATTAAGTTTTTCGATTGCTTTTCTAATGCGTAATCTGGGTTAAATATTTTTTAAAAGCATGACAACAGCTTCTGTCTTAATTGACCTGCGTTCCCCAACAGAATCAACGCCTTCGCTAGTTTTTGCCTTCACGCTTACGCAGTCGATTTCTATTTCTAAAACTTCCGAAAGTTTTTGTCGCATTTGGTCGATATATGGGCGAAGTTTTGGTTTTTCTAGGCTGATTGTGGAATCGAGATTGACGATTGAAAAGCCTTTTTCTTTCATGAGTTCAACAGTATGAGCGAGGAAAACAAAGCTATCTGCACCTTTCCAGCGTTCATCTTTGTCTGAAAAGTGCGAACCGATGTCGCCGAGTGCTAGGGCACCAAGAATTGAATCGGTGATTGCGTGAGTTAAAGCATCTGCATCAGAATGTCCAACGGCACCAAGGTCAGACTCAATTAAAACTCCGCCGAGAATCAATGGTCGATTCGCGACGAGTCGGTGAATGTCGTTTCCAAATCCAATTCTAAACATGGTTTTAATTGTGAATTGTTAATTGTTAATTGTAAATGTAAGAGAATTTATTATCACATTTTAGTAGATTTTAAAAGTGCTTCAGCAATAATTAAATCTTCTGGTGTGGTAATTTTTATATTTCGCGAACTTCCTTCGACAATTGCAATTTTAACACCAAGTTTTTCGACTAAATAACATTCATCAGTAGCATTCTCACCAATTTCATTTTCATCAAACGCACGTTTTAGAATTTTGTAATGAAAGGCTTGCGGAGTTAATGCACGTCTTAAAAAATTGCGGTCAATGGTTTCTATTATCTCGCCATTTTTAACTTTTTTTATTGTATCAGTAACGCTGCCAACCAAACACGCCGCACCTGTTTCCTGTGCTTTCGCAACAGTTTGCGAGATTTCGTCAATTGAAACGAGCGGTCTCGCTCCATCGTGTATGACAACTATTTTTGATGTTTGACGGCGAATTGATTGAAAACCTTTTAAGACAGATTCTGAACGTGTTGCTCCGCCTGAAACAATTTTTGAAAGTTTTTTTAGCGGATATTTTTCAGCTAATTTTAAAAATCCAGCTGTTTCTTTGCTTGATAAGACGAGAATAATTTCATTTATCTCTGGGCAATCTTCGAAACGCTGTAAAGTGTGAATAATCAACGGTTTTCCATTTAGCTGAATAAACTGCTTTGGTGTTTTTGAGCCAAATCTTGCTCCAATGCCCGCGGCGACGATGATTGCTGAATTCATATTTGTTAAATTGAACGCTTTTGATGTTTGTATCTTATCATTTTGCCTAAAACCCTAACAATTTCGTATAATCTTTTTTGTAGGTTAGCATCACTTAAAAAATTTCTATCACAAGCATAAATGAGTAAAGCAAAAGAACAAATTGTCGAAAAATCTAACGATGTTTTAAGCCCGGCGATTGCCCAAGCCGAGTATATTAAGCGTCGTAAATCTCAACTTGAAGCCATCAAAAACACTCCAAAAGAACTACTTTTAGCGATGTTACACCAGATGGTTTTGGGCAGACGATTTGAAGAGAAATGTGCAGAAGTTTATCGGATGGGCAAAATCGGCGGTTTTTGCCATCTTTATATCGGACAAGAAGCGGTCGGAATCGGTTCGTTGATGGCATTACGCGACAATGACGATTATGTTGTAACAAGCTACCGCGACCACGTCCAAGCGATGGTTAAAGGAATGTCGCCCGAATCTGTAATGGCAGAACTTTACGGCAAAGCCGGCGGTTGTGTGAAAGGAAAAGGCGGTTCGATGCACATGTTTTCCAAAGAATTAGGCTTTTTTGGCGGACACGGAATTGTCGGCGGACAAATCGGCACCGGAACCGGAATGGCTTACGCACAAAAATATAAAGGCACCGACGGCGTAACGCTCTGTTTTTTCGGCGAAGCCGCACTCAACCAAGGAATGTTTCACGAATCGTTAAATATGGCACAGCTTTGGAAACTTCCTTGCATCTATATTTGCGAAAATAATCAATACGGAATGGGAACTTCGCAAGTACTTGCAATGTCAATTAAAAGTATTGCCAAGAAAGGCGAAGGCTACGGAATGGCAAGCGAATTTGTTGACGGAATGGACGTTATGGCTGTCCGTGCGGCAACCTTGCGGGCAATCGAACGCGGGCGAAAAGACGGTTCGCCGACACTTTTAGAAATGAATTGCTATCGCTATCGCGGACATTCGATGTCTGATCCGGGAAATTATCGCACATCGGAAGAAATCAAAAAATATCAGCAACGCGATCCAATTTATCTGTTCACTGAAAGTTTGAAAGAAGCGAAAATCATCAACGATAAAGCAGTTGAAGAACTTGAAGCGAAGGTCGCGGAAATTGTTGAGAATGCAGTGAAGTTTGCCGAAGAAAGTCCGTTTCCTGATGCGAGTGAATTGTTTACGGATGTGTTTATTTAGTGAGCAGTGAGCAGTGAGCAGTGAGCAGTGAGCAGTGAGCAGTGAGCAGTGAGCAGTGAGCAGTGAGCAGTGAGAAGTTATAAGTTATAAGTTAGAAGTGATAAGTGATCAGAGATAAGTG
>JANNVK010000058.1:0-2172 GCA_031414415.1 Acidobacteriota bacterium | reverse complement strand
CTTGCATCCCGACGGAAGCGAAACTTATACGTTTCACAATTCGCAGGAAGCGTTGGAAGAAATTCTCGGCGAAGAATGGATTCGGCATGCGGTTGATGCTTTTATCAACGGCGATAAAGGTAATGAATTGGCGATTAAAACGGTTCGCCGCTTGAATTCAAGAGTCGCAGCGGAATATGCTTATCAAATTTTTCACGAAAATAAAGACACCGATATTCAAAAAGCACGCTACGCAATTTGGGCGATGGACGATATTTTGCATCCGATTTGCATGAAATATGCCGACGAATTTTTAGACGATCCGCGTTTTGTAAATCAAGCTGTGTGGCTGATTAAAGAGTTGATCTTTAACATTCATTTGCAGTTTGAACCGGCGGAACTAGAAGCGATTTTAATCAAAGCAGAGGACGCAAAAAACGATTTACCAAGCGATCAAGTTACCGAAACAACTTACAATCTGCGTGAATTTCTGCGGCAGGAACGCCATTTCACAATGCCGAAGTATTACGCCTTAGTCATCAACAAAATTGATATTACAAATACCAAACCGACTTTCGGCTACGAACAAGCACTCGTTGCGTTAGACGCGAATACAACTGCCGAAGCCGAAGAAATGTTTGAGAAATATAAGTCGCAAGTCGGTCACAGTTATCAAAATGTCGAAGGCGAAACGGTTATAATCAGTTTTCACAAACTTATCGAAATCAATGCGTTTTTATTTGACGTGCCGCACGGCGGATTTGAAGAGATATTTTGTCGGCGATTCGATGATATTGAGGCATATTATAAATTTGAACCGCTTTTGAATTCGGAGAAATATCAATAAAACGTAAAAATCGCGTCAAAAATAATGATAAAACTATTTTTGACGCGAAGTAACTGTGATTAAAAGTTTTTATCTTGAATTACCTTGCGACATAGGCATAATATGTCGAAAACTACCACGAGCATCCGTATATACCTTTGTTTCTTGAACATCTAATAACCAGTTTTTTCTTGCCACAACTTCATTTGCTAAAGTGTGTTGAGTTATGTTTGCTCCATAATTTTGCCACATGCGAATGCCAATTCTAGCCATTGCATCATCAATCGGATCATTACCACCTGCACCAAATATTTCCCCGGCGTTTGCTCCACCGATTAAAGTAGATTCACTAAATCCAACTGATGTTCCAACATAGCCATAATGAATATTTGACCAAATATCATAGAACCATTCGTGCGTAGTATCTCCGTAAATTGGAAAATGATTGTCGCCGTCTCTTAAATTATTTCGTCTTATAATCTCAGGTTTGTGATCCCATTTAGCACCGGATTTAACTGCGTTATACCAGGTTAATAAGGCAGAAGCATACTGAGCGGCAGGAATCATACCCATCGAATTGGCAACTCTGGCTGTTTTCAAATCGTCTCGTATTGAATTTGCATCCGTGCTGTTAATGTTAGTGGTCATTTCGTTATACATATAAATCGCGGTTCTGACATATCTTGCATAACCTCGTCGTTGATTAAAACTCATATTCCCAATACTCCTTGAATTTATTGAAATATAAAATTAAATCGGATTGATTTAAAATTACATTAGTTATTTGACGTTAAAATCCAGTTCTTTTGCCGCAAAACGAATAAAGTTTAGAGTGTCTGAATAACCATTTTAGATTTCGAATATCCACAAAGTTTTAACTATTCATTTTTTGAAAAATGGCAGAAGCATTTGTATAATTAAGTTATTTCCAAGTCCAAAAAGTAATATGTCAAAAAAACAAAGCATAAAAAATTGGTATTTGCATTTGGAACTCATCCGCAAACGTCCGTTTATGTATGGCGTTCAGCGAGTTGAAGATATTTTTCTGATGTCGTTTGGTTATGGCGAAGCACTCGAAAAAGTCAACACGATTGATGAAGATTTTGAGCATTTCCACGCCGGATTTATGAATTTTGTCGTGCGTGATTTCAATGCTCCGAGTCATTGCAATTGGTCAATGGCAATTCGTTTGTATTCCGGTTCAGATTCGGCGAGTGTGGATTTGTTTTTTGAAGAATTAGCCAAATATAAAAGCGGCGAAAGTGATCTTGATTTTGATCGCGTCAAATATCGCAAAGAAAATAAATCATTCTGCTGCGAAAAAATGGCGGATAAAATTGAAGAAAGCATCAATCCAAACGGCGAAA
>JANNVK010000057.1:0-32357 GCA_031414415.1 Acidobacteriota bacterium | reverse complement strand
CCGAGCATTGCCTTGTGCATTTCTTGCCCGTAAAGAATATTTCGGATAATACTTTCGCCGCCAATCGTATTTTCGTTGAACTGATTATACGCACCGCCCGTGCCGACTCGTCCTTCTTTGACTGCCAGCCTCAAAAACTCGCGGTCTTCCGGATGAGTGTCCAAATATGGTTTCAAATAATCAATCTCCGACACGAAAACGCCGTAATTTTTGTCCGCTTTCAGAGACGCAACGTATTGATTCATATTCGAGAGCGTAACTTTTGAATAACCGCGTTGGTCTTGCAAATAAACCGGATCAACGTGGAAACCTTCAAGGTAAAAGATTGAGCCTGTTTGGTTTATAGATTTATATGAAGCAGAATTTTCAGCAGATTTCTTATCGTTCCAAAGCCGAATTGTCGCCGACCAACCGCCGTCTTTTCGCCAATAATCACCCGAAATTCCAGTCGCCCGCACGAGCAAAATATTCTCGCCTTTTTTGAATTTCGCCACCGCAACTTTTTTCAAAGTCAGCGAATAGCCATCGTATATTTTTTCGCCGTTAAGCACGATTGAACCCAGAAATCCGTCAGTTTCGATAAACTTAACTTGTTCATTTGCCGCAGTTATCGTCGCAAAAGCGTAGCTCGTGCCAATCGGTTTTTTGTCGTGAAAAAGTTGAAAAGCGATGATTGCGTCTTTCTCGATAACTTCAGTCCAAATTAAATTTATCGCGTCTGGGAAGATTTTTGTGGTCGAAGCTGCACCGATTTCGGGCAGAGGATTGCCGTTTGAATCAACTGATTTTGGTTTTTCTTGTGGATTTTTACTGCCGCCTGCCACCGCCAACTGCTTACCGACTTGAGGTTTTGCGAAGGGAGCAAGCCAATCTTTTTGCGGTAGATTTTCAATATTAAAACGGTTAAAATTTTCCCACATTCCGGCATCAATTTCTGCGGGAAATTCATTTGAAATCATCCATTTCTCAACAAATCCGCCATCTGAAATTTTTTGCAAATCATTTTGTGCAAATAAAAAATTTGCCAATGTAAAATTAAAAATTAAAAATGCAAAAAGTTTTGCATTTTGACTAGGCTTTTTGAATTTTTCATTTTTCATTTTTAATTTCTTCATAAGCCGTTTTTTGTTAAGTGAAATGTTGCTCGGTAGCGATCCGCCCGATAGTAAGTTTTGACTGATTCGACCGCTAAATTATCTTCAGAAAAAACTACGCGATGGACAACTAGAGCTGGCGAATTGGCTTTTACTGCTAAAATCTTTGCCATTTCTTTACTAAAAATTGCCGCTTCTAATATTTCCTCGGCATAAGACATTTTTACGTTATATTCGCGTTCTAAAACTTGATAAAGTGAACTATTTTCAAGACCAAATCCATCTAATTTTGGGTAGCGATTTGCTGGTAAATATGCATCTTCAAAAGCCATCGGTGAATCGTCAGCGAGTCTTAACCGTTGCAAATGAAAGACTTTATCGCCGATTTCGATTCCTAAACTAATAGATATTTCTTCATCAGCATTTTCAGTTTTTGCCAGAAGTAATTTAGAACTTGGTCTTAAACCACGTTCTAACATTTCTTCGGTAAAACCGACCAAATTTCTCGTGTGAACATCTAATTTCCGCTTGCTGACAAACGTTCCAATTCCGCGTTCGTTATAAATTAAACCTTCATTTTTTAACTTGACCAACGCTTGTCGAACGGTCATCCGGCTGACAGAAAATTTTTCAGCCAACTCGCGTTCGGACGGAAAAGATGAGCCTGTTTCAAACTCCGCATAATCAATTTTTGTGCGAAGATTTTGGTATATTTGTTCGTGAATCGGCACTTGTCCGTCTCGATTAATCGAATGTTTCATGTAAAAAATTTAAGTGGACTAGACCACCAACAGATTACAGTAATATTTAAAATTATTAAACCCAAACAGCGATAATTTAGAATAGAAAATGTGAATCAGATAATTTTATGCGATAATTTTACTTAGATAAATGTTTACTCGTCGCGAAATTTTAGCTTCATTTCTCGGGCTTCCGCTCGCTCTATCTGCTTGCAAACAAAACGATTCGGCATCATTTCCTGATGGCGAGATTGTTGGGGCAAATGTTGATTTGGGACATATTTTACGTGAGCGACGCAATTTCGATGTTCCGCAACAATCTTGGACAAATGTTGAGGTTGCAATTGTCGGTGGTGGAATCGCGGGTTTATCTGCGGCGTGGAAATTGAAACGTGAAAAATTTAACGATTTTGTTGTTCTCGAACTCGAAAAAGAGACAGGCGGAACGGCACGTAGCGGCAAAAATAATTTCATTTCCTATCCATGGGCGGCACATTATTTACCCGTTCCGTTTCAAGAAAACGCAGAACTTGTTTCGCTTTTAAACGAAATGAATTTAACGGAAGGCATTGATTCTAAAGGCGAAATCATCATTCCCGAGCAATATCTTTGCCGCGATCCGGAAGAGAGAGTTTTCTACAAAGGACGCTGGTATGAAGGTTTATATTTGCGTGCTGGAGCAAGCGTCGAAGATTTGCGGCAATACGCAGAGTTTCAAAAACTTGTGGATTATTGGGTCAATTGGCGAGACAAAAAAGGCAGGCGTGCGTTCGTTGTGCCGACAGCTTTTTGCTCTGATGATGCAGAAGTTACATCACTTGATTCAATCACTTTTGCCGAATATTTGAGACAAAAAGGTTTCGATTCACCGAGACTTTTGTGGTTTTGCGATTATGCAACTCGCGATGATTACGGTCTAAAATTCGACAAAACTTCGGCGTGGGCTGGAATGTTTTATTTCTGCTCGAGAGTGAGAAAATCGGGCGAAGAATCGCAGCCTTTCATCACTTTTCCCGAGGGAAACGGCAAATACGTGAAACATTTTCGCGATTCGCTCGAAGGAAAAACGCTTGAAAATCACGCTGTCGTGCAGATAATCCCAAACGAAAACGGCGTTGATGTTATTTCGCTTAGTGGCAATGAAGTTCACGGAATTCACGCGAAAAAGGTGATTTTCGCCGCACCGATGTTTCTCACAAATTATATGATTCGAGGATTTGCCGAAAATCCGACGTTTGACGCGAAAGAATTTCAACATAATGCGTGGTTCGTGGCAAATCTCACACTCAAAAATCGACCAAAAACTTCTTTCGCACGCGATTTTCCGCTTGCTTGGGACAATGTAATTTACGAAAGCAGTTCGCTCGGATATGTAAATGCTACGCACCAAAAAGGGATGGATTATGGGCAGACGGTTTTTACATATTATTTTCCGATGTGTGAAGAAAGCGGTCGCCAAAAGCTCTTCGAACTCGACTGGAAGGAACTCGCGGATATTGCTTTAACCGATTTGTCGCGTCCGCACGCAAACATTCGCGAACTCGTAACACGTTTAGACATAATGCGTTGGGGACACGCGATGATTTCGCCTCGTCCGAATTTTATGAAAACCGGAATTCTCGAGAAAGCACAAAAACCTTTTCGAAATATCCATTTTGCACATTCAGATTTGAGCGGAATGGCACTTTTCGAAGAAGCATTTTTTCATGGAATGCGTGCAGCGAGAGAAGCTCTAATTTGATATAGTTTGACCACAAAGACACAAAGTTCACAAAGGAAAAACCAATTTTGTTTTGAAATACAGATAAGAAAATCACAAGTTTTACGAGAAGCAGATTCTACAAGCAACTACTTTGTGTTCTTTGTGACTTTGTGGTGAAAAATTTTACTAACTTCTCCGAACAATGTTGTAGAATAATCCGTAAGCTATGTTGGAGGAATTTATGAATTACAAAGTTGCAAACGATGCGGCACCGCAAATTAATCTGCTTTTGATGGCAACATTGCTCAGCGTTGGGCTATATGTTGTCTCTTGGTTTTTGCCGATAACGAGCTATGTCGTTTATCCGCTTCAACTTTTCGCTACTTTTATTCACGAAGGAAGCCATGTTTTGGCAGCACTTCTGACTGGAAGCCAAGTTCAAAGTTTGACCGTTTCGCCTGACACAAGCGGCGTTGTGTGGTCAGTTTCAACGAGTTGGTGGTCGCAAGTTTTCATTTCAAGTGCTGGATATATTGGCACAACTGCTTTTGGAACATTACTTTTAGTTTGGATGCGATACGGATTTTCGTCGCGAATTGGCTTATTGATTTGTGCCGGATTTATTGGCGTAATGACTTTAGTTTTTGGATTTTTGATGCCCATCTGGAATGTTTTTGACGCAAAAGTTTCGGTCGGAAGTGTAGCATTTACGGTGCTTTCCGGTGCAGTTCTTGCTGGCGGACTTTTTGCCATCGCTCAGTTTGCTGCCCCAAAATGGATTAATTTTGCGTTCGGATTTTTGGCAGTTCAATGTTTGCTCAATTCCCTTTTTAGTTTAAAAGATTTGTTTTTTATTTCGACAAATACAAATGCTCACAGCGATGCCGTAAATATGGCAAACGCCACCGGAATTCCTGCAGTCGTCTGGGTTTTAATCTGGATTGGAATCTCTGTATTGATGATTTCGGTCGGATTAAGACTTTATGCTGTCAGCGGAAAAGCGTCGATTGATGAAACGCTTTTTGAGAGCACGAAGTAATTTAAATCAGTAAATTTATTCTAAATCGCAGACTTATTTGAAAAAATTTGTCTGCGATTTTCACTATTGTGCTATATTCACAAACAATTATGAACAAATTAATCGCAACGCTTTTACTCGTTTTCGTAACTTCGACTTCTATTTTTGCAATCGATTTCTCAACCGAAATTAATTCGCAAGCTGATAAAATATTGGATGAAGTTATCAAAACTCGTCGTGAATTACATCAAATTCCCGAACTCGGAAATCGTGAATTTAAAACTGCCAGTTTTATCGAAAAACGCCTTCGTGCGTTGGGTTTAGAAGTTCGTACAAAGGTTGCGAAAACCGGCGTTGTCGCAATATTGAAAGGTGGACTTCCCGGTCCGGTAATTGGTTTACGTGCGGATATTGACGGTTTACCTGTTACTGAACGTGCGGAAATTCCGTATAAATCTAACGAAAAAGCTGAGTATAATGGTCAAACCGTTGGCGTAATGCACGCTTGCGGACACGATACTCACACGGCAATGTTGCTCAGAACTGCGGAAGTATTGACCAAAATGAAGGATAAAGTTCGCGGAACGGTCGTATTTATTTTTCAACCAGCCGAAGAAGGTCCGCCAGCAGGTGAAGAAGGCGGAGCGGCTTTGATGGTCAAAGAAGGTGTGATGGACAACCCGAAAATTGACGCGATTTTTGGAATTCACATAAATTCCGCCACCGAAATCGGTAAAATTAAATGGAAAAGCGGATCGGTAATGGCAGCAGCAGATTGGTTTACGATAAAAATTAAAGGAAAACAGACGCACGGAGCAGCACCTTGGGGCGGAGTTGACCCGATAACAACTGCGGCTCAAATAATAAATGGATTGCAAATGATTGTCAGTCGACAGTCAGATTTAACAAAAGCTCCGGTGATAATTACCGTCGGCAAAATTAATGGCGGAGTTCGCGAAAACATTGTTCCAGAAGAACTTACGATGGCTGGCACGATTCGTACGCTTGACGATTGGATGCAAAAAGACGTTCACAGGAGGGTGAAACAAACCGCTGAAAGCATTGCGGCGAGTGTTGGTGCAACTGTCGAAGTTACGATTGATACAAAAACTTTGGTGACATACAACACGCCGGAATTAGTTCAACAAATGTTACCAAGTTTGCAAAAGGCAATTGGTAAAGAAAATGTCATTGAAAATGAATGGACAACAGGTGCGGAGGATTTTTCTTATTACCGATTAAAAGCTCCCGCGTTTTTCTTTTTTGTTGGCGGAATGCCAAAAGGAATGGATCCGCGGAAGGCTTTTCCACATCACACACCTGATTTTTTTATAGACGACTCGCGACTTGATGTTGGCATCAAAGCATTCTGTAACATCGTTTTTGATTACAAGAAAACGGAAAAACTGGCTCGATTGGCTAAGCAAAATGAGACTCTCGCGTTGCAAATTCCAGTTCAGAATTGCTCGAAAATGAGTTTGTTTGAAATGCCATTTCAGCCTTTGGAAAATATTTTATCAATAAAAAACACGAGTTGTTTGGAGAATTAGAATGAAATTTATCGCCCCAATATTTATTATTTTCACTATGGCATTAGGAATCGTCGGACAGGTCAAAACCGCTGAAAAAACAGTTTCTTACAAGTTAAAAGATTCGTTGCAAACAATCGTTGTCACCACAAAAGATTGGAAAGCTGTCAGCGGAACTGCCCGCTTTTACGAGCGTAAAACTCTTAAATCTGCATGGAAAGCGACTGGGAAACTCTTTCCAGTTGTCGTCGGCAAAACTGGTCTTGCATGGAGCGACGATGCGAATATGAAAGCCGAAACACATCCGCACAAGGTTGAAGGCGACGGCAAATCGCCTGCGGGAATGTTTATGCTGACATCAATATTCGCCTCATCTGATCAAACGGTTAAACTTCCGTTTAGAAAACTAGGGGAATTTACAGAGTGTGTCGATGATTCTAAGTCGCGTTATTACAACAAGATAGTTGATCGCTTGCAGACCGGAATGTTTGATTGGAAAAGTTCTGAAAAAATGTTGGCAGTCGGCGAACAATATGAATTGGGTGTTTTTGTTGCCCATAATTCTAATCCGGCGGTTGCTGGCAAAGGTTCGTGCATCTTTTTACACATCTGGAAAGATTCATCGACCGGAACTTCCGGTTGCACCGCAATGGAAAAATCGAATATGGAAACGATAATTTCCTGGCTTGATAACGCCAAAAATCCGATGCTGATTCAATTGCCGGAGCCGATTTATTCGCAATATCAAACGCTTTGGAAACTACCAAAAATAAAATAACTCTTGCAGATTTACCAGTCGGTTCAAGATTGCTTTATCGTTCGAAACTAAACTGGCGAAACGCTGTTGTTTCAAGAGTTTCGGGCGATAAAGTAACTTTAATTGTCTCGTCACCGAGCGGTTTTTCGTATCGTTTGCGGCGAGATTTGGAAACAGAAATTTTTGTAGATGGAAACACGCCAATTCTCGAAAAAAGAGACGAAAATTGGCGTGAAAATTTTGCGAAATACGATTACCGATGGTGATTTCGGCTGGAACGCGGGCTGCCAGCCTGCGGCTCGACAACAATATCAATTACCCAGGGGAAATGAGATTTTACTCGTAGGCTGGCAGCCCGCGTTCCATTTATTTGATCTGATTAACACCCAAAATCTTCTTCGATTCGTTTTCCTGCACAAAAACAACAAATTTTACGTCTTGCTTTTTCCACTCAGATTTTATATTCACACTCGTTTCAAAACTTGCCGAAGTTTGATCAGAACTAATCAATCTAGTTTCTGAAAGTTCTCGAACCACAGCTTGATGAACCAATTTGCTTCCCGAATTTTCGCCGCGTTTTATGTCAGACGAAAGATTATCTTCCGCAATTGCAATAAATACAGTTGAACCAGAATGTTTTGGTAATTCGGTAATTTTTATCGAAAGTTTGTCGCCGATTCGTGTTAATTCGACCTCACCTTTTTGGTTTTGAGTCGAAGAAGTTACGGCATTATTTGCTTTATTTGAGTTATTTCCAACAAATTCCAAACTTCCATCAACAACCATTTGCGGCGTGTAGCTCGAACTCAAACGAAAGATTTCGGCATAATCTTGTTGTCTTTTTGTGTAGTCGCGTTTGGCGTAAATATCTTTCCAACCGATATAATCCCAATAATCTACGTGAAAGCCTAATGCGATAACCTCAGCGTTTGCAATAGGTTGCTGCTCTTGCAGAAATGCCAACGCCTTATCGGCTGGCGGACAACTCGAGCAACCTTCGCTGGTAAAAAGCTCAACCAAAACTTTCTGTTTCGAAGATTTTGAAACTTTCGTTGCATCGTCAGTCATCTTTTTCTGACTCTCAACTTTTTGCAAACTACAACCCGAAAATACTAACGCGATTAAAAGAAAAATTGAATATTTCATATCTTAATTATACAGCACGCAAACATTTTTATTCCCGCGTTCGATTTGTTAGAATCAAGGTTTACATTTAGTGCAATATTTCCGCTTATGCAGTCTGCAACAAAATTAAAAGAAGTAATCGAGATCCGCGGTGCGAGAACTCACAATCTGAAAAATATCTCGTGTGCGATTCCCTTAAACGAATTGACTGTCATCACGGGCGTTTCCGGCTCGGGCAAATCGTCGCTCGCCTTCGATACGATTTATGCTGAAGGGCAACGCCGATATGTGGAAAGTTTATCGGCTTATGCACGTCAGTTTTTGGAACGAATGGATAAACCCGATGTTGATGAAATTATCGGAATTGCTCCAGCAATCGCGATTCGGCAAAAAAATTCGACAAAAAATCCGCGTTCTACGGTTGCCACGCAAACCGAAATTTTCGATTATTTGCGGCTTCTTTTTGCAAGAGTTGGGCAAACTTTTTGTCACACCTGCGATCGCGAGATTATCAAAGATTCGCCCGAAAGTGCTGCGGAATCTATTCTCGAAACTCTGCCGAAAGATGATAGATTCTTTGTTTTATTGCCAATTACACTTCATCGCGAAGAAACTTCGGGCAAGGTTAAAAAGACTACAATCAAGGAACGAAAAACTCGCCTCACGGCTGATTTGATGAGCCTTCTTGGACGCGGTTTTGTTCGCCTTTTCCGCGATGGTGAGATGATCGAATTGCAAAAGCCTGAAGATTATCTTTTCGATGATTTTGAAGGAACTTTTGTTTTGATTGATCGTCTGAAATCAGAAAAATCGACGCTTCAAAGGCTGGTAGATTCACTCGAAATCTGTTTCCGCGAAAGTGGTTCGGCGATAATCCAAACTGCTGATGGTTCGAAGGTTTTAAAATTCTCGAATCAATTCGTTTGTAAATATGATGGTTCGACTTACGAAACTCCCGAGCCGCATCTTTTTAGTTTTAATTCGCCATTTGGTGCTTGCCCAAAATGCCAAGGCTTTGGAAATACGGTTGGTATAGATTTTAATCTTGTCGTGCCAAACCCTTTGTTATCAATAGATGACGGAGCAATTGACCCGTTTACAAAACCACAACATCTTTGGGCTGCAACCGCTTTAAAGACATTTTGCGAAACTGAAAATATTCCAACAAACGTTGCATTTGCTGATTTATCTGACGAAACTCGCACCGCAATTCTTGAAGGAAACGGAAAATGGAAAGGCGTTCGAGGCTTTTTTACGTGGCTTGAAACAAAGAAATACAAGCTCCACGTTCGCGTTTTTCTCGCTAAATATCGCGGCTACTCTCTCTGTCCAGATTGCAAAGGCGGAAGACTCAGAATTGAGGCACAATGCGTAAAAATCGGCGGAAAAAATCTGCCGGAATGCGTTTCGTTATCTGTAAATGATGCGAAAGTATTTTTTGATAATCTCAAACTCGATGCCGAACGCGAAGTTATCGCCGACAAACTTCTCATCGAAATTCGCCGTCGTTTGAAATTTCTCGTTGATGTCGGTTTAGATTATCTGACACTTGATCGCCTCGCATCGACACTTTCGGGTGGCGAAGCTCAGCGAATTCAGCTCGCGACAAATCTCGGTTCATCGCTCGTTGGTGCGTTGTATGTGCTTGACGAACCGAGCATTGGTCTGCATCCGAGAGATAATACGCGACTCGTAAATCTGCTCAAAAATCTCCGCGATATTGGCAATACAGTTTTGGTTGTCGAACACGATGAAGAGATGATGCGGGTTGCCGATCACATTTTAGATATTGGTGTGCAAGCCGGCGAACTCGGCGGAAACATAATTTTTGAAGGCGATTTTGCAGCAATGATGAAATCAGATAAATCACTTACTGCCAAATACTTACGTGGCGAAGCAGAGATTCGTATTCCAGCCAAACGCCGAATTCCGACGAACAAAAAAATCTCAATCAAAGGTGCTCGCGAACACAATTTGAAAGCAATTAATGTTGAAATTCCACTCGATATGTTAGTTTGCGTTACGGGCGTTTCGGGTTCGGGCAAATCGACTTTGATTCACGACATTATTTACGCTGGTTTGAAAAAGCAACGCGGCGATTGGCAAGGTAGCGTCGGGCTTTTCAAAGAGATAAAAGGTGGCGAATTTATCGACGACATTGTGTTGGTCGATCAATCGCCGATCGGCAGAACTCCGCGTTCGAATCCGGTGACATACATCAAGGCATACGATGCAATTCGCGAAGTTTTTTCAGACACAACTCATTCAAAAACAAAAGGTTACAATCCTTCGCACTTTTCATTTAATGTTCCCGGCGGACGCTGCGAAACTTGCCAAGGTAGCGGAACTGTCACGGTAGAAATGCAATTTTTGGCTGATGTTGAATTGGTTTGTGATGATTGTCGCGGCACTCGATTTAAGCCCGAAATTTTGGACGTAAAATACAAAGGAAAGAATATCCACGATGTTTTGCGGATGACAATTCGCGAGGCAATCACGTTTTTTAAAGAAGTAAATAAGTTAGTTACAAAGCTCAAAGTCATTGATGCTGTTGGACTTGGCTATTTACGGCTCGGTCAATCTGCGACAACTTTGAGCGGCGGCGAAGCTCAACGTGTCAAACTTGCAGCTCATCTTGCTTCAAAAACCAAAACTAAAACTCTATACATTTTCGATGAACCAACGACTGGTTTACATTTCGATGACATCAACAAACTTCTCGCTGCTTTCCGCGAATTGCTCGATTCCGGCGGATCTTTGCTCGTAATTGAACACAATCTTGATGTCATAAAAACTGCCGATTATGTGATTGATCTCGGTCCTGAAGGCGGAATCGGTGGCGGAGAAATCGTAGCTGTTGGCACACCTGAAGAGATTGCAAAAAATAAAAAATCAATTACTGGCGAATATTTGAAGAGCTATTTGACGACAAAAACATCTCATAAAGTTATGTAAATCTAACAGCAAGTATTAGATTTACATAACTTTTGTTGTTATATTTGCATAAATGTATTATGATATATTTGTGTTTGAACGAAACTTACAAAATCATTTACGAATAGCAATTACCGATACTCCGGCGATATTAATCATCGGTGCGAGGCAGGTTGGGAAAACAACATTGGCACGTTCTGTTGTGAAAGATAATTATCTAACTTTTGACAACACAAATACGCTCTCGCTTGCCAAAAATAGTCCGCAAGATTTCATTACAAATTTGAGCAAACCAGTTGTTATTGACGAAATTCAACTTTGTCCCGAAATTTTACCAGCAATCAAACAAACTATTGATAATCAGCGAACTGCCGGTCAATTTATTTTGACAGGTTCGGCAAACATTATGACGTTGCCGAAAGTTTCAGAATCGCTCGCCGGAAGAATTGAAATTATTACTTTACGGACGCTTTCGCAAAATGAAATTGAAGAAAACGGGACAAATTTAGTTGATAAATTGTTTGCGGATAACATCGATTTGCCGACTACATTTCCGACTATTGAGCGAGAAGATTTATTCACACGAATGCTCTGTGGCGGTTATCCAGAAGTGATTTCGCGAAAAACCGAATCTCGCCGAACTGATTGGTTTCAGTCGTATATCACCACAATTTTGCAACGCGATGTCCGCGATTTGGCAAACATCGAAGGCTTGATTGAAATGCCACGACTACTGTCTTTATTGGCTTCGCGAGCTGCTGGCTTGCTCAATATTGCTGAGGTTTCACGCAGTATGGGATTTCAGCAAGTGAAATTGAATCGTTATATGCAATTGCTCGAGAAAGTTTTTTTGATTGAAACCGTTTCCGCTTGGTCTGGAAGTTTGAAAAGTCGGCTGGTGAAAGCACCGAAGATTTTTATTACAGACACCGGACTTTTGTCTTATCTGCAAGGCTTGAATCTTAAAAAATTGAATAACGAGCCAACGTTAGCCGGAAGTTTAACGGAAAATTTTGTTGTTATGGAGTTGAAAAAACAAATAGGCTGGAGCGAAACTCGCCCTGAAATATTCCACTTTCGCACCTCAAACGACAAAGAAGTTGATATAATCTTGGAAAATCGAGCTGGTGAATTGGTCTGCATTGAAGTTAAATCAAGTTCTTCGGTAAATAAAAATGACTTCAAAGGCTTGCAGTTATTGGCTGATTCTTTGCCGAATAAATTCAAACGCGGAATTATTCTTTACAGCGGAAACGAGTTTTTATCATTTGGTGAAAAATTATTTGTTGTGCCGATAAATGCTTTGTGGGATTAAATCTGTAGAGCTTTGTTAAAATGTAATTTGGATTAACTCTTACGCAAATTGCGTATGTCTGTACGCAATTTGCGTAAGAAGGACAAAATACCTAAAGCATTCCGCGTTCCTTGACACGCAAATAAGTTTCGAGAAGTTTTGGTGCGAGAGTTTCTGCTGTCACGTCAAGTGCCAAACCGCCTTGAATTTCAACCGCACGCAAAGCCGTTTCTCTTTCGTGGACGATTTCTTCCGATGCCGATTGAGTAAAAACGTCTTTTAATGTTGTCGGAATTTCACTCAAAACTTGGTTCAAATCTCTATCACCAATTGTCACAACCAGCGGTAAATGCCTTGGACGTAATAGTTTAAGGGAGGCGAGTAATTCTTTTGAGGCTTCGCGATCAACTAAATCTGTCAGAATTACGATAAACGCACGTTTCTTCATACTAGATGCAATAAACTGAAAAGCATTTGAATAACTTGGCTCTATAATTTCGGGTTCGATGTCATGGAGAGCCTCAAGTGTTGCGTCAATATGCTCAAAACCGCGTTTAGGTGGCAAATATTTACGAATTTTTCGACCAAAAACGAGAACGCCACAATTGTCGCCACCGCGAGCCGCCGCAGACATTAGAGCCAAACCTGAATGAATTGCAGTATCAAATTTCGTCTCATTTTTGATTCTTCCGGTCATCAATCTTCCCGCATCAATCGCGATAATAATTGTCTGATCGCGTTCAATTTGATATTGGCGAGTTGTTAATTTATTTCGCCGAGCAGTTGTCGTCCAAGAAATATGTCGAAGCTCATCGCCGCGAACATAATCTCGCATCGACTCAAATTCGCGTCCTTCACCACGACGGACTGAACGCCGCTGAATTGCTAAAAAACTTCTTGCTCCAAGAGCTTTTAGCTCCATTTCTTTTGCCCGACGCATATTTGGATAAACTTTAACTGCTTGTTTAGCAGCAAGTTGGCTTTGACACCAAACGAGTCCAAGTTTTGATTTAAACCTAACAGCTGTTTCGCCAAATTCGTAATTTCCACGCTTTGGCGGCGTGAGAATATACGAAAATTCGGCACGAGTTTGAGCTTCAACTTTCAAATATGCCTCGCGACTTTCGCTTAAAATCATTTCCGGCGGAAATTCATCTTTTATTTGCAATGTGAGGTTTTTTTCTGTGGCATTTTCGATATTAAGTTTCACTTCTGTCGGATCGCCAATCGCAAATCGCTTGTCAAATTCTCTGATTATTTTTAAGTCTTCTGGAAGTTTTCGGCTGATAAAATAATCCGCTAAAGCTAATAAAATCAATGAAATATCGAATGTAAAAACACCAATTCGCAACGCGGGAAAGTTCCACGAAAGCGATAATGGAACAAGCGAAAATGCCAGTATTATGAAAAATAAACGTGAAAATACGAATCGCATAAGTTATAAAATCAGCCTTTTATCAGCTGCTCGTCGCGTGACTTTTTCGCGGTCAAAATATTCGAGAATTGGAATTGCAAATTTTCGCGAAACTGCCGCAAGTTCTTTAAATGCAGAAACATCTATCATTCGGTCATTCGATTTTATGGCAAAAGATTTCAACTTTTCAATCAATTGGTCAATCTCATATCTTGTAAAATAAAAATCTTCGTTAATCTTTACAATCTCTGTAGAATTTAGCAATAGCTGAAAAACTTTGCGTGCAATTTCTTTGCTCGACTTTGTGCTAGAAATTGCCTGATTTAGAGCTGTTTCGAGAACCGGAACTTCTAATCCGGCATCGTTATAAATTTTTCTGAGACGTTCACGGATAATATTTTCTTCATTTGATAATTCAAGATTATGGTTTTTCAATTTTATAACGTCTTGTTTTACAACGACTTCTCCACTTTTTTCGAGATGAAAAAGAGTAGTTTTAAAAATTTCAATTGGCAAATGTGCAAATAGTTTTTCACGAAGTGTTTCTTTAGGAATTCCAGCTGCCAACGGTTCAGAAACGTGAAATTGTTCGATAATTTTTAGAGTTTTAGATTTAATATTTTCAAATACATTTCGAGCCAACAAAAAACTTTCAGCTTCAATAACAGCTTTATTAGCAACGTTTACATTTATTGCATCAGCAAGAATCTCTTTTCGCCAAGCTGTTTTAGCTTGTAAATCTGACACAGTAAAACCTTGTTCTTCGGCAGTTTCAAGGATGAATTTAATCTGTTTTGGCTTATCATTATTTTTAATTGCTTCATCAAAATTAGAGAGATATTTTCGCACATTTTCAACATCTTTTTTTCGATGTTTACACGCCGAATTATCCAAAACCTTTCCACCAGCAATAGTTATTTGTGGCGAATATTGTCGCAATACAAGTCTTTCATTGAGAACAGTTACGACCGGAAACTCAAGTCTTATTTGGACAAAATCTTTCTCGCCTGGAATAATTTCGTTCGTTTCATTGAGAACCTGGATTCTACCTAGAGCCTCGATTGTTCCGATGTGAACGCGAACTCTTTGGCGAGTTTTGAGACTGCGTTTGGCTTCGCTCAAAACCTCAATTTCAGTATCAATAATTTGCGTTGGACGAAGTGTATTTTTTTCAACCAAAACCATTCCGCGTTCAATTTCAGAATGATCTATTCCGCCAAGATTAACTGCAGTTCGTTGTCCGGCAACTGCGTTAAGTGTTTTGTTTCCATGAGTTTGAACGCCTCTAATTCTGACAGTTTTGCCAATTGGAAGTATCTCCATTTGGCTTTCTTCGGTAAGAATTCCGGTTGCTAAAGTTCCAGTGACAACTGCTCCAAAACCTTTAATTGAGAAACTTCGATCAATCGGCAACCGTGTGATATTTTCGTTTTTTCGTGCGGGAATTTCAGCACAAATTGCTTTTAAACGCTCTTTTAAATCTTCAATTCCAACGCCACTTTTCGAACTAACGCAAACAACCTCTGCATTTTCTAAAAACGAGCCACCAACTAATTCTTCAACATCAAGTTTTACAATTTCAATCAGTTCTTCGTCAACCATATCGATTTTGGTCAGAACGATAATTCCCTTCTTTGTCTCTAAAAGTCGGCAAATCTGAAAATGTTCGCGAGTTTGCGGCATAACGCCTTCATCAGCAGCAACAACGAGCAACACAACATCAATTCCGCTTGCTCCGGCAAGCATATTTTTGACAAATCTTTCGTGTCCCGGAACATCGACAAATCCAATTTTTAAATCGCCCAAAACTAGCTCAGCGAAACCAAGATCGATAGTTATTCCGCGTGACTTTTCTTCAGGTAAGCGATCAGCGTCAATTCCAGTTAAAGCCTTGATTAGAGACGTTTTACCGTGGTCAATATGTCCAGCTGTGCCAATAATTATGTCCATTTTTGAGATTTTTAAGCCAAATTACGCAATAGAAAATAAAACATTTTTTCACCACAGATGCACACAGATTAAAACAGATAAAAGCATGGCAACAAATAATGTTTTGTATTAAGTTAATTATTTATCCTGTTTTTATCTTGTGTTTATCCGTGTGAATCTGTGGTTAATTTCTTTGATTTTAAGTATATTATCAAATGTGCAAATCTCGGTTTAACCACCGATAAAACTCATCGAACGAGACGCATATGAAAATTCTTTATCGTTAATATAATGCCGCGGTTCTTTTTTCAAGACTACATTTTCAATAAATTCAACAACTTCCGCACGCGATGCACCGCTACGGACTACATCTCGCAAGTTGTGTTCGGTCGTCGAGAACAAGCAAGTGCAAATTTGCCCATCAGCCGTCAAACGAATTCGCGAGCATTGTCCACAAAACATTTCTGTCACTGGTGCGATTATTCCAATTTCGCCATTTCCGCCAGATGCGAAGCTATAATTCCAAGCTGTTTCGCTGCCACGCGAGGTTTCTTTCAATTTCAATGGAAATTTTTCGTTGATTTTTGTGAAAATTTCTTTACCCGAAACTACCATTTCCCGATTCCATTCGTGTGCAGAATCAAGCGGCATAAACTCAATAAACCTCATCGAGATTTCATTATCGAGAGCAAATTTTGCGAGACTGACAATTTCATCGACGTTTCTGTCGCGAACGATAACGGCATTTATTTTGATTGGCGAAAAACCAGCATCTTTTGCGGCTTCAATAGACTTTAAAACATTTTCGAGTGCGTCAACGCCGGTAATTTCTTCAAATTTTTCGCGTTTTAGGCTGTCGAGTGAGAGCGTAACGCGATTAAGTCCAAGTTCTTTGATTTTTTTAGCTCGGTTTGGAAAAGAATGTCCGTTTGTAGTTAAAGCTAAGTCGTGCAGATAATTCGAGTTACCGTTTCGTATTTTTAGTTTTGCAAGTTCTTCAATCAAAACTTCAATATTTTTTCGTAAAAGCGGTTCGCCACCTGTGAGTCTTATTTTTTCAATTCCGAGCGAAACAAAAATCCCGCAAATTTCGACAATTTCTTCAAAAGTAAGAATTGTATCTTTGCGAGCAAGTGGCGGTTCGCCATTTGGTAAGCAATAAAAACAACGAAAATTGCAACGATCAGTTAAGCTCAATCGCAAATCCCGAATTTTTCTGCCGTAAGAATCCAAAAGCATAGTTTAGATTCTAAATTGAAACCTGAGTTAATAAAAATCATTCAGAATCTTTTTTGCTAATTATATTTTTTGTTTCTCAAACTAAGAGCAGGCAAATAATCTGCAATCGCGGAAAGTCGCCAAATCTAATCAGCTAATGCGGGTGTCGGCTAAATGAACTCATCGTGAAAAACAAAATTATGCAACTAAATATAACTATCCAAATATTCACATTCACCTTTTTACTTCAAATAATATTTTGAACTTTTGCGTTTTCAGAATATTGAATGATTGTGACTTTGGTATTAACAGACCTTTGACTCTTTGTTATCTTTTCTATCTCTACTGCTGACATTTTATTTGGCAACTTTTTCAAATTATCAGATTTTTTTGCGGGCAACCAATTACAAAACTTGCTAATCTTATTTCGAAACCAAATCAATAGAAGTTTTTTGATTTCGCAAATTAGGTCGGTTATAACTTCGATTAACTCGATGAACCCATAATAAACTCTCCGTTACACATATCGAAAAAAATAGGATATGTAAAAAAAATGAAAAGGTTGGAAAAAAATAAAATGAAAAAAATGCTTACTCTCTGTTTTTGCGTCGGATTGATATTTGCAGTCCATAACTCTTTAGTTGCTCAAACAAAGTATAAATTACTAGCTACGAAAAAGACTTCAACGATGGAAAAAGAACTCAACGAATTTGCCGAATTAGGATTTCGTTTTGAAGGATTTAATGGCGGCGAAACGATGTTTGGCGGAAAAGAAAGTGTCGCGATAATGACAAATACTGGCGATACAAAAGCAAAATTCAAATACAAATTGCTCGCCACAAATAAAACCTCGACCATGAAAAAAGAACTTCAAGATTTTGGAGATGCTGGTTTCGAATACAAAGGTCAGGCAGTTTTTGAAACAACTTTCGGCGGAAAAGAAGTTGTGATAATTCTTGAGAAAGATTTAACAATTAAGGAACTTCCGCGATACGAATATAAACTTTTTGCAACCAACAAAACTTCAACAATGGAGAAAGAATTAAATGCGGTTGGCGATCAGAATTACATATTCGTAGGTGTCACAGTTGCTCCAACTGCATTTGGCGGCAATGAAGTTGTGGTAATTACCAGAAAGCGTTTGTAACTCGACAAAATGGCGGAAACACGACTTCGAAACTTTCGAAGTCGTGTTTTTTTAATGGCTAAGGCAGATAATATGAAGCGATTAGTTTGTCAGAACTCACACCAAATGGTTGAATCAGGACACCGCTAGTAGTTTGATTTATATACCAAACTCCATTTGACGGACGAAATACGGCTTAATCGTTTCGCTCGTAATTCTGAAGTTTGCAAATGCGACACTTTTTTGCCAAACTTTTGCTATGAAAACAACAAGAATTGAAACCGATTCAATGGGCGAAATCGCGGTCGAATCTGACAAATATTGGGGAGCACAAACTGAACGTTCGCTGCATCATTTTAATATCGGTAACGATGTTATGCCTCGCGAAATGATTCGGGCTTTAGGAATTTTGAAAAAAGCTGCCGCGATTACAAATCACGAATTAAAGCCAGAAAAACTGACAGCAGAAAAACTCGCACTTATCGTAAAAGCCGCAGATGAAGTTATCGAAGGCAAATTGGACGCTCATTTCCCGCTCCGAGTTTGGCAAACCGGTTCGGGAACGCAGACGAATATGAACGCCAATGAGGTAATTTCCAATCGTGCGATTGAACTCGCGGGCGGTGAAATGGGAAGCAAAAAACCTGTTCATCCAAATGATGATGTCAATATGTCGCAATCTTCAAACGACACTTTTCCGACCGCGATGTATATTGCTGCTGCTGAACGTTTGCAAAATTTGATTCCGCAAATTCAGATTCTGCATGATGCGATTGATGCCAAAGCACGTGAATTTGCTGATGTTGTGAAGATAGGGCGAACGCATTTGCAAGACGCAACTCCTGTAACCGTCGGGCAAGAATTTGGCGGTTGGGCGAGTTTGATTGAACGCGATATTGAACGACTTGAGATGGTTTTGAAAGGCTGTTTTGATCTTGCAATTGGGGGAACTGCGGTTGGAACCGGATTAAACTCTCATCCACTTTTTGCCGATAAAGCCGCCGCAAAAATAGCCGAATTAACAGATTTACCTTTCAAAGCTCATCCAAATAAATTTGCCGCTCTTTCCGCACACGATGAGATTGTATTTGCTTCCGGCGGATTAAAAACGCTTGCCGCAAGTTTGATGAAAATTGCGAACGACGTTCGTTGGTTGGCTTCAGGACCGCGTTGCGGACTTGGCGAACTTTCGCTTCCTGAAAACGAGCCGGGAAGTTCAATCATGCCCGGCAAAGTTAATCCGACTCAATCGGAAGCAATCACAATGGTTGCCGTTCAAGTCTTTGGAAATGATGCAGCAATTGGGTTTGCAGGTTCCCAAGGCAATTTCGAGCTCAACGTTTTCAAACCGGTGATGATTCATAATCTGCTTCATTCAATCCGTTTGCTTCACGATGCTTCACGCGGATTTGTCGAATTTTGCATCAACGGAATCGAATTAAACCGCGACCAAATTGATAAATACTTGCAAGATTCGCTAATGCTTGTGACAGCCTTAAACGAACACATCGGTTACGATAACTCATCGAAAATCGCGAAAAATGCTCACAAAAAAGGAACGAGTTTGAAAGAGTCTGCGTTAGAATTAAGTTTGCTGACAAGCGAACAATTTGACGAATGGGTTGTGCCTGTTGATATGACTCATCCGTAGCAGTTTGGGATTAGTGTTTTTGGATTGCCTGTTAAAATCGTGATGCAATTTTTTTGAGTTGTTTCGCGTTTTTAGCGGGCAATTTTGTTTTCGATGACCTGTTTCGTCCATTTTTCTCGTTTATATGTTTAGAGGCTGACTATATTCAGTCAAAGGAGATATTGGAAATGAAAAAGAATAGTAGAAATTGTGTGACATCTTTATTTTTGCTGATCTTGTGCGTAGGTGTCGGGCTTGGACAACAAAAGCCAACCACGGCGGAAGGTTGGTTTAAACTTGGCAAGGGCAATGCGGAAAATCGGCAATCGGCAGAAGCCATTGCCAATTATACCAAGGCAATCGAACTCAACCCCAATTTCGGCGAAGCTTACTATGGTCGGGCTAAAGTCTATCGCCGGCAAATAAAGGATTTGCATTTAGCGTTAAAAGACTACGTCAAGGCGTTTGAACGTGACCCTACCTCGGCACATGAATTTGCTCCTGTCTTTCAGAAATACTTTACTAAAAACAAGATGGGAGCCATTGCGGAAATAACCGTTCTGATTAAAAATGAGCCGGTGGAAGATCCGTTTCTGTATTTCATCCGGGCTTTTTTTCGGTCTGGAACTGCACCGGGAGTCAAATCCACCAAGGAAGACCTTGATAAATCCCTTCCAGATTTCAACAAGGTAATTGAATTGGCTCCAAAATATACAATCGCATATGCTATGCGGGCAACTAGTTTTGAAGACCTAAATGAAACGTCGAAATCAATTGCTGATTGGACAAAGGCTATCGAATTGGCTCCGACCGAGGCGGAATACTATCGCCGTCGGGCAATTCAATACCGTATTTTGGCGGAGGCTGATGAAAAACGTGCCGCCGATATGGGAAAGAAATAAATGTTAAAGCCATTTAAAGCATTATGACAAATAGCCAAAAGCCGTGATGACCCTTTTTGCTTGTTTTTCCCGTTTATATGTTTAGAGGCTGATTTTTCAGTCAAAAGGAGATGATTATGAAAATGAATATGAAAGTTACATTGTTTTTTGTTGTTGCATTGTTCGTGTTTGCCCATTCTGCGTCTGCACAGACGACCAACATATATCTCGGAAACATTGATTTTAAGGTTCAAGAGGACCAACTAGCGGATATGTTTGGAAAGTTTGGAGACGTTATCAATGTCAAAATCATTAGGGACAGTGTCACCGGAAAGTCAAAAGGATTTGGGTTCGTTGAAATGGCTAATGCTGAAGAAGCCAAAGTTGCGATAAGTGCCCTCAACGGAACTGATATGAACGGTAAGGCGATTTCTGTCACTGAAGCTAGGGCGAGACAAGAAAACGCCCCTAGTGGTGTCGGGAATCAGATTCCCTGCGAGGGCGGGAAACTCATTCTGGTGCAAGGAAAGTTTGGAAGCGTTCGCAAATGCGTGAAGGATCCGGTTCCCCCGGCAAAACCTGCGGACAAGTCAAATGAACCACAGACCACTCCCAAAACAGAGCCGAAGCAAACGGAGTCGCCCAAGGAAACGAATGAACCCGAAGATGAAGTGAAAACGATCACACTTTATGTCGGTAATTTATCTTTGGAGGCCACCGAAGATTTATTGCAGAAAGCCTTTGAAGAGGTTGGTGAGGTGATTTCTGTAAAGATTGAAAAAGACAAAAAAGGAAAGCCAACCGGCGTTGCCTATATCGAGATGTCTGCTGAAGATGCCGAGAACACAATTAGTGCCTTACACGGTAGCGAGTTAAACCGCAAGAAAATCGTGGTCAAAAAACGAAGCGGACAATGAGAACGATTGATGTTTTCAAATTTGGGTAACTAAACATACTATTTTCAGCCCGCGAAAGACGCGAAAAACGCGAAAGAAATTTAGATTAACTTTCTTTTGAGTTTTGTCAGCAATTTTCGCGGGCTTTTTTTATGTCCAGTTTTTGTATGACACCTTTAATGAGTTTTTCTCGTTTAGTTGTGTAGTGGCGAGATCTATTTCTCATCTTTTTATCGAAACTTTTTATCTTTAGAGATATTTCGAGACCAAAAACATTATGAAAACAATTACAATTGCTTCGCTACTGATTTCGATATTCTGTTTGTCGATCAACGCCCAAACTTTTGATAACTACAAAAAAGAGTATGTTTTGAAATCTGTGACTGATGCTCAGATTGAAGCGAAACGGACTCATCGGATGATTTTGTGTGATTATCAACCTTCGGGGCTTTATGTCCGCAAAGGCGAAAAAATTACGCTCAATGTCAGTAATTTAAATCAAGATTACAATCTTTCTTCGATGATTGGGTTTAAGCCGATGTGGGGCAACCGCAATAAAACACAGGAAAATAGATTAAAAAACGGTGCTAATAGTGTCACTGCAATTCAGGATGGAATTCTATCTTTTATTTTTATAAAACGAGTCGGATATGACAATAAACCAACGTTGGTGAACGTAAATGTGACTGGCGGCAAAGCCTTTCCGTTGTATAAATTAAATCGGTCAAATTTAGCAAACTGGCAAAACGATTTGAAGATTATGACTGATGCTCCTTTTGTTCAATTAATTTCGGACAAGGCGTTGATTACGATTCCATACAAAGATTACTTGAAAAATCCGATTGCCAATATTTCTAATTCCTTCAAAACTATCCATCAAGTGATTGATTTGGAAGATGAACTCGCCGGATTTGATAACACCACGCCCGAAAATATGCGGACAAATAATCGAATCAATTATCTGGTTGATCTTTATTCAACAGTGAAAGAAAGCGAATCGTATTATATGTATGCTTCGAATTATTTTATTGGAATGAAAAAAGATAATTTCACCGATTTGACGGAAAAATTAGTTATAGAATGGGGAATTTGGCACGAAACAGGACACACGCATCAACAAAGATCTTGGACGTGGGATTCGATTGGCGAAATAAGCGTTAATCTGTTTTCGCTTTATGTTCAAGAAAAATTTGGTTTACCAACACGCCTGAACACAATCGAAGGCGACGAAACCGAAACGACTTTTAACAAAGCCCGAAAATACATCGCTAATCCGAATAAAAATTATCTGGAAGAAAATGAAGCTGATTACAACGAACTTTTTTCAAAACTCGTGATGTTTCATCAACTAAAATCGGTCTATGGTTGGGATTCTATCAAGAAATTACATCAATCATTCAGAAAACAAACGTTCGTTTACGATGATTATGAAACAGATCAGGACATGGCAAATAAGTTTGTCCTTGCAATGTGCGTAGTTACCAAAAACAATTTAGTGGCGTTTTTCAAAAAATGGGGATTAACTGTGGATTCGGAAACTGCTGGGAAAATAAATGGACTAAAGTTACCTTTGCCGAAGATTGATCCGGCAAAGATTTTTAGATAAAAATGTTTGGCTAAATGCGGTTGACTATTTCAACCGAAGGAGAAAATATGAAAAAAACAATATTTATTTTGGTGGCTTTGTCTATATTTCTGATTGCGTCCGCCCAAAATTCGCTTGCCTGTTCTTGTGTTCTTTCTACTGAATCAGTAAAAAAACAGGTAAAAGGTGCGTTTACAAATTCTACGGCAATATTTGAAGGCGAAGTTTTGAGTGTTAGTAAATCTTTAGAAAACGAGTTTGAGCTTATTGTTAAAATTAAGGTTTCAAAGACTTGGAAAGGCGAAAATTCAGGCGAGATTTCTATTAAAACCACAAATCAAAGTTCATTGTGCGGATATGAGTTTGAAGTCGGCAAGGCTTATTTATTATATGCAAACGGATTAAAAGAACAACTTTCGGTTGATAATTGCTCGAGAACAACCGGTTTAAGCAATAAAAGCGATGTCAAATATCTGAGAAAACTGAAGAAAATAAATTTCAACAAATGACCCGAAATCTCATTAGTTTTCGTTTATAGAATTGGAAAGCCGAAAGTATGTGGAGAAAA
Organism: Acidobacteriota bacterium; assembly: GCA_031414415.1. Lineage (GTDB taxonomy): Bacteria > Acidobacteriota > Blastocatellia > Pyrinomonadales > Pyrinomonadaceae > JANNVK01. Next base: position 8,917 of record JANNVK010000057.1, on the reverse strand, counting down.
ATAATATGTTCAAAATAAATTTAATAATCACTTTAATGTTAGTAATTTCAATATTTGGGTTTAATGCAAGTGCCCAAACTGATGATGGCAAACCGCTGGATAAAAGTCAGCTAACTGCTTTGGTCAAGGAACTTAAAGGCGTAGTTTCGCGAACCGAACTTGACAAAAAAAAGTCGGCTGCGGTTGCCGATAAATGGGACAAACGCACAGACTTTGCCGGCAAAACAAGAATGCAAGTGATTGATCTGCTTTATGAAGATGTAAAATCTGTCGTGAAAAATTCAGGCACGCAATATGAAATTTATTCAATATTTTCTTTTTACAGAACTATTCCAGATTCTCCAATTACAGATGAATCGACGGCAAAAACAGTCCCAGTGTCAAAGCCTGAACTCGTGAAAAATCTGCTAGAATTGACGCTCGAGTTTCATCCTTCAAACGGTGCATCAGAGCAAATTGCTCTGATGCCAAAAACCGCTGACGCAAAAGAAACAGAAGCTGAAATGAAGAAAAGTCGGATTGAATTGTTCGATATATTTTTGAAACAAAATAAGACATTTACAACCAAAGAAAAAGAGTTTATCCAAGCAAATTATGAAAAATTAGAAAAAATTGTAGATAAACAAACCACTGATAGTGCTCCGTCAAATTATAAAACCGAGCAATGGGTTAAAGAAAGTTTAGTGCAACTCTACGGCAAGAAATTTACGGTGATTGAGTTAAATAAACTGATAATGTTTTTCAAATCAGCGAATGGAATGTCAACTTTAAAATTTATCAGATATTCAGAATTTTCGGCGACTTTTGTCGATGAGAAAAGGCTTTACAGCAAAGAAGATAAAATTGAACACAACAAATTTATGAAAACATTGCTCGGTAAAAAGTTTTTTAAGACCTTTATCAAAGATTCAAATATTTACCTTGAACCAAAAATGAAAGAAGCCTATGACAATTATATGGATAAAATTTTTTCGATACTTGATGAAGTAAACATAAATAAAATGTTTAATAAATTTGTGGCAGAAAATTACAAAAAATAAATACAATTTTACATTTTGTTACTCTTCAAAAGAAACCACATTACAAATTAAGATAATCGCTTTGTTAGTGTCGTATCAAAGCGATATTGTCGCGATATTCTGATTGAAAAACAACTGATAATTGCTTCGATTTAGCTGTCGTAGATAGCAAAGGCATAAAGCCTAGCTCGTCAGAGCTAGGTAATTTTTTTTGCGACCAAAAGCCCGTGTCAACGGGCGACGGAAACACTCAACTTCAATTCCCGACGCTATCTACGACAGCTTGAAACTGCGTGTTATCAACAACCTAGCGTTCCGTCAAACTCCACGCCAGGCTTTACGCCGTTGCCGATTACATCGGCTAAAGATAAACATTAATGGCATCTAATGAGCTACACATTTTACTCAGAATACATATCCAAACCTTGGCTTGCTTTTTGCTTCGACAATTCTGAATTGACGCGACACTTGAAGACTTTTCCGCTTGAGTTTTTTTGGTTCTTTTGATCATTTAAGAAATTTGGCTGAATTGTAATTGGTTAATAGTTCGGTTATTCAGAGAAGAAAAAAAACATACAAAAAAGGATGCAAATAAAATTTGGAATAATGAATAAAAAATGAGATTTAAACTTGACGAACTTTGAACAATTTTCCTTAAAATAAAAAAGATAAATCGAAAATAAACTACTTAATCGAAAACATCTTAATTTTTCTTTCATATTCTTGACCATTTATTTCAAGATTCTTGCATTTTTCAATTGACAACTTCTCCAAACCAGTTAGGCGAGAAATTGTAATGTCAATATTGGTTAGCTTAGAGCATTTTACAATCCTTAATTCTTTAAGATTTTTGTTTGCCTCTATTCCTGCAAGAGAATTAATGCCCGAATTAATTATTCTAATCTTTTCCAAGTTTTTCAATTTATTAAGGAAAGATAAGTCATCAGCTTTAATTGATTGCAAATAGAGTTCTTTCAAATTAATTAAATCATTCCAATTAATAATTTTTGAATTATAGCCAATGTTTAGAGATTCAATTGTAATTAGTCTCGAAAAATCAATAGTAAAATCGTTGTCAACATCCCATCGAAAAGATTTAAGATTCTTGAGAGTGTAAAGACCAGATAAATCAGACGATTTTGAAAGTGGAACAATCCAATCAAATCTACTCACTAAAGGAATTTCATGCAAAAATTCAAAATTGGTAGTTTGTTTTTCCCAATTACCATTAGTCCAAACACAAACATCTGAAATTTGATTTTGCTTAACATATTCAATTCCCTCATTTAAATAGTCGAACAAAATTCTAATTCCCTTAAAATTCGAAGTGCTACTATAATCAATACTAAATTTTTCTACATCGGTCATAAATTTCAAATTAAAAAGTTTACTACCTTATTGACAAGTATTCGATGCTACTTTTCGACGATCAACATCGGCATCAAAATCTGCCTTCAACTTATCAGCTAAACTCGTCGCCTCAGCTCGCAATCCTGGATTAGAATCCCATGCAGTCTGTCCACTCAGATGACTGTTTAAATAGCTATCGGGCACATTCCCTTTAGTAAATCCAGCATTTACCATTGCTTTATGCTCAACCATCTTACCAAGTTCATTGTTGCCATTAGTGCTTACGTGTGCCGAACCAATTAGCGGCGAACCCGTTCCACGTTCGCCAATTGAAGCCTGCATTCTACTTGCCTCACCTTTACCTAGATACATATCACCGTTTTCAAACCCGAACATATATGCTCCGCCGGTTCCGGATAATCCAAATAAATCAATAAAATTAATCGGATTTTGACAATACTGATAAAAATTACTTCCACCAAATAATCCAATCGGATCCTGATTAATATATCTCCCAGAATCAGCATCATAAAATCTAAACCGATTATAGAACAAACCTGTTTCGTCGTCTTCAAATTGTCCTTGAAAACGAATGTTTTGCTCGACTTGATTTATAGTTGCATCGACTCTTCCATACTCATCATAATCGCCTTGCCAGACGACTTTCCCGTTCGAATCGGTTAATTCTTTTGGGGTTCCGAGATAGTCGGTCAAATATGTTTGAATCTTTGAATCTTTGATTCTCGCTAGTGGGACAAATCCTTCGTGGAGATATTCGGTGTCGTTTTCGCTCAATAAAACATCGCCGTCCCACGCGAATTCGACCAATTTTGTTCCGGTTGTTTTTGCTATTCTTCTGCCAAATGCGTCGTATTTAAACTCGGTTTTGCGTCCATCTTTGGCAACTGATTTTAGCTGATTATCGCCATCATATTCAAAGATTGTAATTCCGGTTTTATCATATTTTTCGACCAAATTTCCGACTGCATCGTAATAATATTTGAGATGGTCTTTTTCAGAAAGTTTGTCGCCTTTTTTGTAACCAAAATTTTGATTCCCTTTTTTGTCAGACTTTCGTTGCGTTAAATTTCCGGCACCGTCATAGCTAAACTCTTCTATTTCATGTATTTGGTCTCTGTCTAAACCGCTCGTGTCTGCTTGCCAGAGCCGTTTGTCTTGGGGAATTACGGCATTATTTTTTTCTTCAGGTCTTTCAATCACGATTGATTCTTGAGTTAATCTTTCAACCTGTTGCAGACGTTCAACCGCATCATAATTATAACGCCGAGTTCCGCGAAGCGAGTCTTGAACTAACGAAAGATTTCCGTTTTCATCCCAACTATACTTTCGACTGACAACTTCTCCGCCGCCGGTCGAGACTCTTTGCCCGCTCAAACGTCCGTTTGTGTCATACGCTAGTTTTTCTTGCAAACCGTTTGGCAAAGTCTTATTTGTTAATCTTCCAGATATATCGCGTTCATAAGTAACACTCTCACCAGCAAAATCTATTTGCGAAACGTTGCTGTCAGAATCGTATTTAAATTCGGTTAAACTTGTGTTGTCAGCAGATTTTACAAATTTACGCGAAATTCTGTTTCCTTCCGCGTCATAAAAGTGTTCAACCAACTTGCCATTTTGATTTTCCGAAATTAACCGCCAGGCTTTGTCATAACTCAAACTAACCGAGCTATCTTCATTTGATGCAACAATTAACCTTCCGCATTTGTCGTAACTATAATCAACTTTAGTCACATCTTTTGCGTGTAAACGAGAAATTACGCGACCCATTGCGTCTCGATCAAAATAAATATCACGCCCAAGTGCGTCAGTCTGTTTTGTTAATTGTCCAGCTTGATCATAATCAAAAGTCCTCGCAGCGTCATCAAATCCGATTTCTTTTTTTACTCTGTCAAGCAAATCGTATTCAAAATTGAAATCTTCGCCGCGTTCATTTGTGATCTGAATTAACCTTTCATCGCGGTCATATTTGAACTTTCGTCGATAACCTAAAGCATCGTGTCTTTCGTAAATTTTATCAAAACCACCAAATTTGTATTTCGTCACACTTCCGCGTGTATCTGAAAATTCAATCAAATTATCATTGTTGTCATATTTATAACGATAAGTTCCGAAAGATTTTCCAGCCGAATTTACTTCACTAATTTTTCTGATTCTGCCAACATCATCGTAAACATATTTTACTGATAATTTTGTCGAGTTATTGCGAACTTCTTCGAGCAACAATCGCGAATTATAAGAAAATTCTGAGACAGAACCGCCCGGACGAACAACTTTTGAGATTTGTCCAAACTCGTTCCAATCTAATTTTGTGATATTACCGAGTGCATCTTCAGACTTAATAATGTCGCCCTTAGAGCTGTAAGTGTATTTTCTGGAGGCATTTAGCGGGTCAGTAGTTTCAACAACATTTCCGTTTCTATCAAATTTACGTTTCCACTTAGAACCTTCTTCATCAAAAACATTAATTGGTTGCGAATTATCATCAAATTTTACTTGTCTTGTTGAGCCATCTTCTTGAACAACCTCAATGCAGTTAAAAAAATCGTCATATTTGTAACTGCGAGTTCTGCCAAGTTCATCTTCTTCACTCAAAAGTTGAGCAGCTTCGCCATATTGAAACTTACTAACACCGCCAAGTGCATCGTATATTTTTATCGGCAAATCATACTCGTTGAAATGATAAAAAGAAGTTCCGCCGAGTCCATCGAGAACTTTTGTCATCGACTTATCAGGATAATAAGCAAGCCAACGTTCGTAGATTTTTTCATCGCCCCAAGTATGAAAACACCTCGCATGATTGCCTTCACCTTGATATTCAAAATAAAAACTCAGCCCACTTCGCTTAGTTTCGCGAATCATTAAATGTTTATCGTAAAAATATTTGAGCGGAACATTTGTCCGATTTGTTGCATTAATTAAATCGCCTTGTGGATTGTATCCAAAAGACATCAAGCGAATTGTTTGATCGTTCGTCAGATGTTGAGTTATTGTTATTAACTTGCCGTCAAGGTTTTCAAAACTTACTTTTCTGCCATCACTTGCACGAATTTCAGTAAGCGAATTTTGCGAATAATTAAATTTAAGACTATTTCCATTTCGATCAAACATTGATAAAAGCCGAAGCGGATTTTCTTCAGATTCAAGTAAATTTGTCGTGCTTTGATTGGGAATAACACCTAATTCAGATGTAATTTGAGTAATTGAGTTTTTTAATTCGTATTCAAATTCGCCAACTCTTTCAAGCGAAAGTTTTTCGAGTGGATGAAAATGCTTTTCACCAATTTTTAGTTTGCGGAAACTAACCAAACGATTTTCTTCATTACGCAAAACCAACGACTTCAACCTTTTATTTTCAAAAAGACTCAAATTATAAGTGTGCGTCCAACCAAATCCGAGACCTTGATTTAAAGCAGAGGCTGAAGTGTCATATTTTCTTCTAAAAAATATTGGAATTCGTCCATCAATTTCAAAATCTGTCTCATTTGTAAACATTCTGCCAGTTGCAATTTCAACCGGATGTCCTGTAACCGGACATAATCTGTCAGCTAATTTGTTGTAACCTTTTTTATAAAGCGAAAGCTGCACTTTGCGAATAATAGGTTTTAATAATTTTCCTAAACCTTTAAGAATCGTCATCCAGCCCGGCATCGGAAATCCGCCAACTAAAACATTTGGACTTCCAGACGTAATAATGCCAAACGGAAACCCAATTCCTGGGTCTTTACCCATCAGCATTCCCATCGCCATCGCAGCTGCATCTGCCGCCATTTGAGCCGCCGCAACTCCAACCCCGACTGCTTCGGCTGCGACTTTTGCGGCAGCCGAAGCAGCGTCCGCCGCACCTTGTCCGTCGCTTGCACCTTCAGAAACTTGAACGGCTTCATCGTGCTTTTCTATTGCAACCGCAACATTTAAAGCACTCATTCCGATCCCGAAAACGCCCATTGCAATGTCGAGTTTTCCAATTCCCCACTTGCTCCCAAATGGATCAGGCAAACAATGAAGCGTCGGATCCATCAACATTCTCGCCGCTCTACTTCCGCCAAAAAAGACATGCGATGAACCGGTTTGAACTTCAAAAATCGGAAAATATCCGCCACACCAAACAAGCAAACCATAATCGCCACTTCGGGCGGCAGGCAAGCCATTAATCAAAACGCCAATTGCACCGGAACATAAAATTGGACCGATTCCTGGTAATGGAATTCCGAAACTTGGCGGATGCGGATGTGAATGAATGTGGAAAACTAAGTCGCCAAAAAGTCTGGCGGCTGGCATTTTTGGCAAAAACTGTAACGCTGCACGTGTAGCCTCGGCGACCGCAAGATTTAGTGCGTCAACTGGTGCCGTTATGTTACCAACAAATCCTTGAATGTCACTTGCTAAACCCATAAAAAATTTAATTTCACACTACTAAATCCGGATAATATTCAGAAATAAATGCTTTCGCACTTTTTAATTCGCTTTTGCACATTTGCTCGTTTTTCTTATTCGGCTTTTCGCCATCAGCTTTAAAAACCTCAATCAGTCTTTCTAAAAGTGGAATTATTCCGAGCTTATATTTATTTTTTCGGCAAGTATTACAACCTTCTTCCCAAATTTTTACTGCTTCATCAATCAGGTTTTGGTCATATTTGACAACGCCCATCATTTCAACAGCCTTGATTTCGTGAATTAAAACCTGATTAACTTCGGCAAGTTTTTTCGAACTTTCATAATAAATAAATGCTTCATCTAATTTTTGCTGCATATAGAGCGAATTGCCTAAATTAAAGCATTGATAAATCATCAAAGGTTGCGATTTTTCTGCAAGTGCAACCTTAACTGCTCGCTCATAATGTTTCTCAGCATCAACATATTTTTGCTGACAATAAAACAAATCGCCCATATTATTGAGCGTAACTGACTGTTGCATTTTCTGGTTGCTGTCAACAAAATGCTTATGTGCGACAATATTTCTTTTATTTGCCTTGTCAAAATCTTTGTTCGAAATGTCAATCCCAGCAAGCAACATTTGGGCTTGTGCTTTTTCGTCTGGTGTTGATTCGCTAGATTTTGCTTGTCGTTCCATGCTTTCCGAAATTGTATCCATATCAACTTTCGGAGAATAAAAAGTAAAATCTTTGTCTTTCTTAAACTTTTCAGTAAAAAACTTAGACTCAGTTTCTCTGATAATAAATTTAGAGCCACTTATTTTTGATTCCTGAATTTTTTTTATTAAATAAGAAAAATCAGCGAAAAAATCATTTTCTGATAAATTTTGCATCGGAAAAAGCAACCAATTTATTTGCCTTTCGTCTTCGATAAACTCACGTAAATGCTCAATCGCAGCCCAGAATCTTTGCTCTGGACGATATTTTTTATCATCAACTATCTCTGTAAACTCTATGTAAGTTTTTTGTTCTTTCTTGCTCAGTTCAGAATTTATAAAAACAATTTGATCTTTTAATTGTGAAATTATCAGCTCAAAATAGTTGTTTGAATTATCAAACTCGTGACCAAAATTAAGAAAAACATCATAATTGTCAGTCTGATTGTCAATTGTTTCGATAGTTTTTAAAACCCAACCAGCACTTTCATTCGAACAATCAAGAACCATAATTGGCTCTTCATCGTTCGATAGAAAATCTTCAAATACTTCTTGGATTTCTTGTAAAAGCAATTTCATATTTGAAACAAAAAACTAATTGATTTTTACCAAAACTCCCGTAATTGTGACACCTGAAGCATCAATTTTTATCTGTCCGCCCGGACCAGTAAGAATCAATTCCGTCCCAGCATCAATTTTGATTGTGCGAGCACCTTGTGTAATTTCATCAACGACTTTCAAATCGTAGTTTCTCGCATTTTGCGTTTTTTTCTCGGTTACAGAATTATTTTCGTTACCTTTAACGCTAGTTGTGTTGTTTCCAACAACATCGTGAGTGCGGTTTCCGCCAATGGTAATTTTTTCATTTTTGCCGACTTTTTCAGTTCTGTTGCCAACAATTGTTATAGTTTCATCCTTATCGACAGTTTCTTCTCGAAACCCGTGAATGTTGATTATTTCTTTATCGCCGCCGCTTCCCACATCTTCCGTTCGGTTATGTAAAATTGTCGATTTTTCATCATTTTCAACAGTTTTTGTTCTGTCGTGTTTTACTAAATGCGTTTCATCGTGACCAACAATTTGGTTTTTGTCGTTCTCAACCATTATTGTCCAGTCTTTCTCGGCGTGGAGATAAACTTCTTCTTTACCTTTTTTGTCCTCAAACCTAAATTCATTAAAGTTATCAGATCCGCCGCCTTTGCTCGAACGACTTTTTACACCGCTTTGAGTTTTATTATCCGGCAATTTATAAGGCGGCATAGTCTCAGGCGTATAAACCGAACCAATAATTATCGGTTGATCAGAATCGCCTTCGAGGAAGTCAACAATTACTTCTTGCCCAATTCGCGGAATGTGTATAACGCCCCATTGTTTGCCTGCCCAAGCAGTTCCAACTCGCATCCAACAAGAACTGTCAGCATCATTTTTGCCTTCTCTG
>JANNVK010000056.1:0-7883 GCA_031414415.1 Acidobacteriota bacterium | reverse complement strand
TTTTAGGTAATTTTTAGAGGTTGTCATTATGTTGATGCCAAAAAAGGTAAAACATCGTCGCGTCATGAAAGGACGCATGAGAGGCGAAGCTTCTCGAGGGCAAAATATTAGCTACGGTGATTTCGGTTTGAAAGCGTTAGAGTCCGGTTGGATTACTGACAGACAAATCGAGGCTGCTCGTATCGCAATGACCCGACACATCAAGCGTGGTGGAAAAGTTTGGATTCGAATGTTTCCAGACAAACCAATCACAAAAAAGCCAGCTGAAACTAGAATGGGAAGTGGAAAAGGTGCTCCCGATCATTGGGTAGCTGTCGTCAAACCTGGTCGAGTTTTATATGAAGTGCAAGGTGTTGATGAAGCGTTGGCTCGCGAAGCATTTCGCTTAGCTGCACAAAAACTTCCAATTAAAGTGAAATTTGTTACAAAAGCTGATCAGGAAGGAGGAAACGTTTAAATGAAACGCAAAGAACAACTTGAACAACTTAAAGACTTAACAACAGATGAATTGAAGGATCAAGCAGATAGTTTGAAAGAGTCGTTATTTCGAAACAAATTTCGAAAAGCCTTAGCAATGGGTGAAAACACTGTCGCTGACATCAAACGCGAGAAGAAAACATTGGCAAGAGTTTATACTTTAATTCGCCAAAAGGAAATGGAATTGAAATAGGTTTAAAGACATGCCAAGAAAGAAAAAAGAAGACGAAATTGTCGAAGAAGTTTTAACCGACACGCCAGTTGAAGTTGCTGAATTAGAAGTAGCTCCTGTTGATGTTGCAATGGAAAAGCCAAAAAAGATTAAGGCTCAACCAAGTTCTGATGCCGTCACAAAAACAGTCGATGTTACTGATGCCAACACTCCAAGGAAATCAAGAGCGACTCGGATTGGTATTGTAACCTCAGACAAAATGACTAAAACAGTTGTTGTTCGCGTTGACCGTTTGATTAAACATCCAAGATACAGAAAATATATTCGTCGCAAAAAACAATTTATGGCTCACGATGAGCTCGGTTCAAACACTGGCGATAAAGTTATGATAGTGGAAACAAGACCACTTTCAGCACGTAAAAGATGGCGTGTTTTACAAATTATCCACAAAGCAGAAAAATAGTTTTTGAAAATCGTCTAAATATAAACGATTCGAGGGTTTAAGTTATGATTCAAATGCAGACCTCTTTGGCGGTCGCAGATAATTCAGGTGCAAAACGTGTTGTAATGATCAATTCTATTGGTGGTTCAACTGGAAGAATTGCTTCTTTAGGTGACAGAATAAAAGTTACCGTTAAAGAAGCCACTCCAGACGGAACAGCAAAGAAAGGTAGCGTTTACAGTGCAGTAATTGTAAGAACACGAAAAGAAATTCGCAGAAAAGACGGCACTTACATCAGGTTTGATGATAATGCGGCTGTTTTAATCAAAGATGACGGAACTCCAATGGGAACACGTGTTTTTGGTCCCGTTGCTCGCGAACTTCGTGAGAAAAACTTTATGAAAATTGTTTCATTAGCTCCGGAGGTGATTTAATGAAAGTTGTAAAAAAAGGCACGATTCGTGTAAAAATCAAAAAAGGTGACAAAGTGATTTTTATTGCTGGCAAAGAATACAACCGATTTGACGGAGAAGGAAAAAGAAATCCTTTACGCGGTGACGTAATCGCCGTTGACCCACGAAACGCAAAAGTTAAAGTCGCTGGTGCAATGATTGTAAAAAAACACGTAAAACCAGCTCCACAAATGGGACGCGAAGGTGGGATTGTTGAAAAAGAAGCCTGGGTAGCAATATCAAATGTTTCTTTAATTGACCCAGCATCTAGCAATCCGACACGCACTAGATATGAAGTCCAGGATGGAAAAAAAGTCCGCGTGGCGGTTAAAAGTGGCGAAGTTATTTAAAGTTTTGAGTAGAAATTTGGAAACGTTTTAAAACGAGACCCAAAATATTAAAATGGCAAGATTAAAAGATAAATATAGAAACGAAATTGCTCCGGCGATTGCTAAAGAGTTTGCGATTGTGAACCCAATGGCAATTCCCAAAATCACCAAAATAGTCTTAAATATGGGTGTTGGTGAAGCAATTGCAAATGCGAAAGTTCTTGACACAGCGGTTGAAGAGTTGAGAGTTGTAACAGGACAAAAACCAGTTGTAACCAAAGCAAAAAAATCTATTGCTTCGTTCAAACTTCGTGAAGGTATGAATATTGGAGCGATGGTCACTCTTCGTGGTGACAGAATGTATGAATTTTTAGACAGATTAATTGCAGTCGCTTTACCTCGTGTCAGAGATTTCCGTGGAATTTCACCAAAAGCCTTCGATGGACGTGGAAATTACACATTAGGGATTCGTGAGCAACTTATTTTTCCTGAAATTGATTTCAATAAAGTTGAAAAAACTCGCGGAATGAACATTTCGATTATTACAACGGCAAAAAACGATGAAGAAGCAAGATCTTTGCTCAAAGCATTCGGTATGCCGTTTAGACAATAGAAGGATTTATGGCAAAAATTAGTAAAGTTGTTAAGAACAACATGCGTAAAGCTACTGTTTTGAAGTATGCTGAAAGACGCACAGAACTTAAAAAGATTATTAAAAATCCAGCATCATCAATTGAAGAAGTTGACTTAGCTGTGATTAAATTGCAAAAACAACCGCGAAATGCTTGCTCAGCCAGAGTTCGTAATCGCTGTTCGCAATCTGGACGACCTCGTGGTTTTTTGAGAAAATTTGGAATATCACGAATCGCATTACGCGACCTTGCTTTGAGGGGACAAATTCCAGGAGTTATTAAATCAAGTTGGTAAATATTGTAATACTGAGCAGTCAATTCATTTGTGAATCGAAACCTCTAGTATTTATTGGAGTAATTAAATAATGACAGATCCAATTTCGGACATGTTAACTAGAATTCGCAACGCAATTCGTGCGAAACACACAAGAGTTGACATTCCTGGTTCAAAATTAAAGATAGAAGTAGCTAGAATCTTAAAAGAAGAAGGTTACATCAACAACTATGTCACTAAAGGTGATGGAGTGAAGTATTCAATTAGAATATTTTTACGTTTCGATGCAAAAGGTGTTTCTTCAATTACACATTTGGAACGCACTTCGAAGCCAAGTCGCCGAGTTTATGTAGGTAGTGACGAAATTCCACGTGTTTTAGGTGGTTATGGTATCAATATAATTTCTACCTCAAAAGGTTTGATGAGTGGAAAGAAAGCTCGCCAGGAAAAAATTGGCGGTGAAATTTTAGCACAGGTTTATTAAAGGATTTTATGTCTCGAGTTGGAAAAAAGCCAATTGCAATTCCGTCAGGAGTTACAGTGATGATTTTAGATTCCCAAATAGAGGTCAAAGGACCGAAAGGAACATTATTGTCACCGATTCCGAAAAATATTTCGTTTAAAATTGATGAAAATCAATTAATTGCTGAACGCGTAAGTGATAACGATTCTGCCTTTCACGGTCTTGGTCGTGCACTTGTAAATAATGCAATTGTCGGTGTTACGGAAGGGTTTACTAGAGATATGGATCTGGTAGGCGTGGGTTACAAAGCTGAAGTTCAAGGCAGAAAAATTGTTTTTGCACTTGGATATTCGCATCCTGTTGAGTTTGCATTACCAGACGGTATTGAAGCTAAATCGGAAAGAGTTCCTACGAAAACTACTGTCAATCAATATCAACTAACCTTAACCTTAACAGGAATAGATAAGCAAAAACTTGGACAAGTTTGTGCTGAGTTAAATCGTTTACGCAAACCAGACGCTTATAAAGGAAAAGGCATTCGTTATGCTGATCGTATTTATAAACTTAAACCTGGAAAAACTGGTAAATAATCTAAGATTAATTGTAAAAGCAAGAGAGAAAATGTATGTCTAGTAAAAGTAGAGCAGAAATCCGAAGAGCGATCCACGCTCGGATTAGAAAGAAAATTTCAGGAACAAATGAGCGTCCGCGATTAGCTGTTTTTCGTAGTGTTAATCACATTTACGCTCAAGTAATTGATGATGAAAACGGCACTACTTTAGCAAGTGCTTCGACAACAGAAAAGTCTTTACGCGGTGCATCTGGCGGAAACATTAATGCCGCGGTCAATGTTGGAACCGCAATTGCTGAAAGATCAATCGCAGCCGGTATCAACAATGTAGTTTTTGACCGAGGCGGTTATGTATATCATGGACGCGTCAAAGCGTTGTTAGAAGCAACACGTGTGGCTGGCTTAAACAAAAACGAAACAAAAGAAGAAGTAAATGAGTAATAATACACAACGAATTTCTCCACAAGGTCTTATTTTAAAAGACCAGTTAATCTCCATAAACAGAGTTACAAAAGTTGTTAAAGGTGGCAAAAACATGTCTTTTGCAGCATTGGTTGTTGTTGGTGATGAAGCAGGTCACGTTGGTTTTGGCACAGGAAAGGCAAAAGAAGTGCCAAATGCAATAAAAAAGGCAGTTGAATCAGCAAAGAAAAATTTAATTAAAGTGCCTTTAATTAATGGAACTCTTCCCCATCCGCTTGTAGGTAAATACGGTGCAGGTTTAGTTTTAATCAAACCGGCAGCTGATGGAACTGGCGTTATTGCTGGTGGTGCTGTTCGTGCTGTTATGCAGTCTGCAGGAGTTCACAACTGCCGCACAAAAATTTTAGGCTCGAGCAACAATCACAATGTTATCCGTGCAACATTTGATGGTTTGATGCGAATGAAAGATCCGTTAGAGATTGCTCGTTTACGTGGCAAACAGATAGAAGAAGTATCATAAATTTTAATTTAATTTGATTTTGCTTCGTTATAAATTATTCTTATAAGCGATTGGTATTGAAGAAAATGGCAAACAAAATAGAAGAAAAAACTGAATCTGAAAAAATTCGTATTCAATATTACAGGAGTTCAATTGGCTATTCAGCAAAGCAAAAGCTAATTGTAAGAAGTTTGGGTATTACAAAACTTAACCAAATTGTAGAAAGACCAAACACTCCTTCAATGAGAGGAATTGTCACAAAAGTTCCTCATCTTTTGAGATTTGTAGATTAAGTTTACACATCACATATCCTGGTAAATGGTTTGACAGTATTAACTGCTTAAATTGCCATTTACCATTTGTATTTTTTGATTCAAGAGGAAAAAATAATGGCATTAGCATTAAACAATTTGCACCCAGCTCCCGGCTCGACACATAGAAAAAAGCGTGTCGGTCGCGGACCAGGTTCTGGACTTGGTAAAACATCAGGTCGTGGACACAAAGGGCAAAAGTCTCGCTCAGGTTATTCCAGCAAAACAGGTTTTGAAGGCGGTCAAATGCCTCTTCACAGACGTTTGCCTAAACGCGGATTTACTAATATATTTAAAAAAGTATGGTTAGAAATTAGTCTCGAGAAAATTGAGGCTAGTTTTGAAGCAGGTGACAACGTAACTCCTGAAATATTACACAAACGTGGTTTAATAAAAAAAGCAAAACACGATTTAGTAGTTTTAGGAACGGGCGAATTCACTAAGTCTTTAAATATTTCTGCACATCGTTTTACAAAAACTGCAAAAGATAAAATTGAAAAGCTGGGCGGAACAGCTAATTTAATTCAAAAATACAAAACCGCTGAATAGTTAATACTTTTTGTATTTTTAGAGGAATAGCATGGAAAAGTTTTTTGCTGCAATCCAGAATGTTTTTAAAATACCTGAACTTAGAAGTCGTGTTTTTTTCACGCTTGGAATTTTGGCTGTTTACCGTTTAGGAGCACATGTCACCGCACCGGGAATTAATAAAGCTAGACTCGACCAAGTTTGGAACGAAGTCAGCGGGACTTTGCTTGGTGTTTTAGACCTTTTTTCGGGTGGAAATTTCCGTTCGATTTCTGTGTTTGCATTAGGTGTTACGCCATATATCACTGCATCTATTATTCTGCAATTAATGACTGTCTTATCACCTCAATTAAAAAAAGTCCAAGAAGAAGGTGAAGTTGGAAGGCAGAAAATTAACCAATGGACACGATATTTAACAGTTGCACTTTGTTCAATTCAAACATTTTTTGTTGCAACGTGGTTAAGCAAAAACGGTGTTATTCCAGAAACTTGGTGGGCAACAGCAATGGTTGTCGTCACGCTTACGACTGGAACTATTTTTGTAATGTGGCTTGGTGAACAGATTACTGAACGCGGTATTGGTAACGGAATTTCATTACTAATTTTTGCTGGAATCGTAATTGGATTACCACAAGCAATTATGCAAATTGCTGATAGAGTCAAGGGCGGCGATGTTTCTCAAACTCTCGGAGTTGTTTTTCTTGCTGCGGTGATTATCGCTTTGATTGCTCTAATTGTATATGTTGAATCGGCGAGAAGAAATATTGCAATAAATTACGCAAGCAGAAGAGTTGGGCAACAAATGTTTCAAGGGCAGCAAACAAGTTTACCGCTGAAGCTCAACATGGGTGGTGTGATTCCTGTTATTTTTGCCTCATCTGTCTTGGCAATGCCACAAACTTTATTTTCAGCTTTTCCGATTGATCCAAACGCACCTGATGCTTTCTGGTCAAAAGTAAATGTGTTTTTCCAACAGTTTCACGGTGGTGATCCTTATTACGAAATTGTTTTTTTAAGTTTAATCGTATTATTTACATTCTTTTATATAACTATTGTTTTCAATACTGACGAAGTTGCAGATAATTTGAGAAAGAATGGCGGTTTTGTTCCTGGAATTAGACCAGGTTCTTCAACTGCTGAATATCTAAATTATATCCTTACACGATTAACAACGGTTGGGGCGTTTTATCTTTGCTTTATTGCATTTGTTCCACAATTATTGATTAGTGGTTTTAGAGTTGCACGTTTACCTTTTATCGGAGAATCTCTAGATACTTGGTTATCAGCAACATCAGGATTAAGTTGGATACCGACAGGTTTAGGTTATCAGTTTTTCTTTGGTGGAACCTCGCTACTTATTTTAGTTGGGGTTGCAATGGATACAATTTCACAAATTGAGGCTCAACTTGTGATGAGAAATTACGAAGGGTTTCTCGGTTCGGGTTCGCGTTTACGTGGACGGCGAAGCTAGAATTTGATCTTCAGTTGTAAAATATGTCAAAAATAATAGTTTTGATTGGTGCACCTGGAGCAGGGAAAGGAACCCAAGCCCGACTTTTACAAGAAAGACGGAAGATTCCGCAAGTTTCAACTGGTGATATGTTTCGAGAGATGAAAAACTCGAATACGCCATTAGGTGCTGAAGTTCAAAGTATTATGGCATCTGGAAAATTAATCTCTGATGAACTTACTTATAAGATTGTCAAAGAAAGAACATTTCGCGATGACTGCAAAGGTGATTTTATCTTGGACGGTTACCCAAGAACTAACATTCAAGCACAACAGTTAGAAAAATTAGCAAATGAGCTAAATAAAAACATTCTTGCAATTGAGGTTGATTTACCTCGCATTGAATTATTTAAGAGATTAACTGGTAGAAGAAGTTGTAAAAATTGCGGTGAGATTTTTAATATTTATAACGGCATTCCATTGAAATGCACCAAATGTGGTTTTGAAACTGAGAAATACTTAGAACATCGTGCTGATGATAACGAAGAAAGTGTTTCTATCAGACTTAAAACATTTGATGAATTGACAAAGCCTTTGCTTGAATATTATCAAAAATCAGATCGCTTAAAAAAAGTTAATGGATTAGGGAATGTTGAAGATATTTATTTATCACTCAACAACTTGGTTTAGATTACCGAAAAAGATGAGTTATTGGTTATATTTAAGCCGTCTTTTGATGGGAAAACGAATGATATTTGCGAAGTCACAAAAAGATTTAGATAAAATGCGAGAAGTTCTTTCTTTGACAATCTTATAAGTAAGTTCATCAGAGATTAATTTTCCAGATGCCATAATACTTTG
>JANNVK010000055.1:0-8529 GCA_031414415.1 Acidobacteriota bacterium | reverse complement strand
TGGTATGAAGAATCTTTGCCGACCGAAACAATTTTGAGCGGTTTATTGTTGCAGGTAAAAGGTAATCACATTTCGGACATCGTGGAAATTGCTAAAAATCCGATTCAACTCGGCGGAAGTATGACGGTTGGACGCGGGCTTTGCCAAATGATTATTGATAACGGAGGTTCAAATGCAAACTCGTAATCAAGAAATTGCGGCGGATGTTTTTGAGAAAGTTCAAAAACTCGAAAAAAATGATAAGAAAAAGCAATATGGCTCAATGGCTCATAAACTTCCTGTTTTGATTCAAACTGCCGGATTAGTTCAAGCGTTAAGTTTTGTGCAAGCAAAATCGACATCAAAAGGCGGAAAAATTCTAGAAACTTTGCTTAATGATTTGGCACAAACTTTAAAATTTGCCGACGGTGATGCTTTGGTTAAAGAAAGTCGAAACGCCGAATTATCAAAATATATGTATTTGACTAAGCGAAGCCTTGCCGCATTACTTTGGTATAAACGGTTTGCCCAATCAGTCTTAGGTGTAGAAGCAGGTGAAAGTGAGGAATAATATGGATTCAAGACGTTTAGCAATACAAAGTTTTTCAGTTAAAAATACTACGAATGCAGGTCTTTGGCTTCATAAATATATCCGTGAGCAAAAAGTTGAGAAACAAGAAAGCACGGCAAAACAGGATTTAGTAAATCAAGTTTCAAACATTGAAGTTCCTGACATTTACGAAAGTTTTTTTTATGATATTTGGAAACCATCGGTTGAAAAATACGCTCCTCAATCTATCGAAATCAGCGGACGAATGATTGTCGGCTTAGGTGCGGAAAGTGTTTTGGAAACTTCAATCACGCTTCATCGAACTTACGGCGTTCCGTATATTCCCGGAAGTGCGTTAAAAGGTTTGGCGGCAAGCTACGCACATCGGTTTATGGGCGATGAGTGGAAAAAGGAAACGAAAGATAAAACTAAAAAAATCGGCGAAGCACATAGATTGATGTTCGGTTCGCAAGATTCGGCAGGCTACGTTATTTTTCACGACGCTTTGTATGTGCCAAACAGCTACAAAAATAAGCCGAAGAATCCGCTTGAAACCGATATTCTGACTGTTCATCATCAAAAGTATTATCAAGGAAAAGATTCCGAAGGAAATTATCCGCCGCCGGCTGATTGGGATAATCCCGTGCCGATTCCTTTGCTTTCGGCACAAGGCAAATATCTGTTGGCAGTTTCGGCAAATTCGGGCGATGCAAAGTTTGATGAAAAGATGACTAGTTTGGCGATTGAAATTCTTGGATTAGCTTTGGAACAAGAAGGAATCGGAGCAAAAACTTCAAGCGGTTACGGTCGTGCAAAGGTAAAGCCTTTTGAAGAAAATATTCAATCTGTTTTGGAAGCACTTCCAACTGAGCCTACCCAAAAAACTGTTGCAAAAGTTGAAATCTCAGCAGAAGAAAAAGCCGCCAACAAGTTGAATTTGTTTGAAAATATGAAGAAAAAACTTGCGGAAATTACTGACTACGAAAAGATAAGCCGCAATAAATTAAAAGATATTGTGAAAGACGATTTAAAAAGACTTGAAGGCGAGCTAAAAAAACAAGCAGCAACTTTAATAGTCAAAACAGCAAGAGATGTCAGCCAAAACCCAAAATATGATGGTCTTTTAGAAAAGGCGGAATGGTTTGTTGAAGCTAAAAAATGGTTGTGAAAAAAGTATGAAAAGAATGTTGTGTTTTATCAGCGATATGATTTTGCCGAATTTTATTCCTTTGAATGAATCGGCAACAACACCCGACGTGCTTCACGCTGTTTATACGCCGAGTGAGCCACGAATGAAGAAGCGTTTAGATGATTTGAAAACAGTTGCAAAAAAAAGTTTTCCGCAACTTGAAATTAAAGACGTGCCGATTTCAGATGCTTATAATTCGGCAGAAATTTACGGAAAGTGTAAAGAAGTTGTCGAAGCAAATTCTGATGCTGATTGGTCATTAAACGCCACAGGCGGCACAAAACTAATGTCATCGCCCGCTGATGAATACTTCCGCGATAAAAATCTCGCTGTTTATTACGTTGATACTCGTAAAAACTGCATTCTTAAAATTGCTGAGGATTGGTCTTCTATTGAAATTCCGTTTAAAAATTCGATTGATGTCGAAACATATTTCGCACTGCACGGACACAAAATCAGAGTTGAAGAACCGCGAACAAATCAAGAAATGCACGTTTTTAATCAATTAAAAGTGTTAGATTGGCAAGTTTGGTCAAGTGTGAATTGGCTTCGTCCTGACAACGATGAAATGCAGATTGCCGAATACGATATAATTGCTATAAAACATTACCAAATGTCTTTGTTTGAATGTAAAAGGCTGAATATAAATCGAGCAATGGTAGAACGCGGCGAGAAAACTATTGAAGATTTGAATCGAGTTGAAACTGATATTTTGAATGATTTATATAAACTTTCACAAGCACAAAAAAGTTTCGGTGGTCCATTCGGAAAAACTTACTGGATTTTTAACGGACAGGCGAAGATAAATCGCACAAATATCGAAAGAATTAAAGAATTTGGTATCACTTTGATTAAAAATGATGAAGTAAATCAACTTATTCCGAAAGCAAGTGAATTTGGTTTTCCGGCAAAAAAATAACTACTAAAATGAGCGAAATCTGCCTAAACATCTTAAGTGCTACCCAAAACTATTCCGGCACAATGCACGGAAGTTTCGGTGATGTGATAGTCGCGTCTTTAACGGCTGAACCTGAGACTATTGAAGAATTGGAGACTGCGATTCAAAGGTTTATTAAACGCGAATCGGATTGGTCGGTTTTTCGTTCGTTTCGCAAGTCCGAGAATTTTGAGCCATATGACGCGGGGCTTTTGGTGATTGATTTAGTGGCGAAAGTGATTATGGCGGACACAACTTATTCGTATTATTCGACGGAAGGCGATGTTTGCATCAAAACCGATTCGGGCGAAGATTTTATGTTGCCTTATAAACTTTCGGATGATTGGAAATATGTTCGTTCAATGCCGGAGTTTGAAGGGATTTTATATCACAGACGTGAATTTTTTCGGAATAATCCGCCGTTTGATGTTCGTGAAATATTGTTTGGAAAGCCTTTGTGTGAATTTATTGTGGCTGAATATTTGGCGAATAAAGTTGCAACTGATGAAGATTTATTCACCAATATTCACGCCAAATGGTTGATGTCAGCGAGAGATGATTTGCGTGGGCAAACTCCGCGTGAGGTTTTGCTTGAAAAGCAGGAATTTATCAGTTCCGATTTACATTCACGTTTTTTGCAATGGTCTTTTGAAAAATCTCAGCCGTTGCCATTGTCGAAAGATACAAATGCTTACAAATTCGCCGGTTTCGGGACAAATGAAATTGTCGTTTATTATGACTTGGTTCGTTATTTGCTTGTTGAATGTTTTGAGCATAACATCGGTGAAATCGAACAATTAGAGCAACTTGACGATGTTTGGCTGTCCAATCCAAACAACGAGTTTTCAGGTCGAACGCCGCGGAAAATTATCGAATCAGAACGATGCCGAATCAATCTCACAATGTCAGCTCACGAATGTTTAATTGGCGAAGATTGCGAAATTTGCGAAATGATGGCGGTTGAATTTATCGATGTGCCGATGATTTGGGGTTTAGATGGCTCGGAAATGGGATATGACCGTTTTGAGTTTTCATTTTATAAAACGCTGGAAGAGTGGGACGCGAAACAACGTGAAATGGAAGAGTTTAATCGCGAGTTTGCGGAAGGAAAGTGGCAAAATAAAGATTTTGGAGAGGTAATTTCTGATGAAGGTTTTATTTAGTAAATTGGAAGATGGATTTCAAACTTGGAACGAGGAAAATCGTTATTGGCTTGATAAACAAACTGGTGCGGTTGTTTTAATTGACGGTGAATTATTAGATTTCGGTTCAGAAACTGCTTTGTTTGATAACGAAGAAGAACGTGAAGCGACTCGCCAAATCCTAGTTCTGAAAGGAGAACTTGAAAGCGATGAAATTATTGATAAACATCGCTTTTTAATGATTGATCCGCCACATTCTGGAGATAATTGGAAATGGATGGAGAAATTTGTTTTGCACGAAATTGAAGATTCTGAGATGCAAGAAAAATTGGTGAATGCAATTAGTAACAGCAAACCGTTTCGCAGATTTCGTGCAATTTTAGATAATTCCGAAGAGCATTTGCAGCAATGGTATGCGTTTCGTGATCTTTGTTTGCGAGAGTTTATCGAAGATTGGGCGGAAGATAAACAGATTGAAATTGATTTTGATAAATAAAAATGATCCTCGAACAGTTTTCAAATCTCCAAGTTTCACGTTTTGAAATTGTCTTGCAATCTTCAAGCGAAGCGATTTTGCCCGCATTAATCGGTTCAACTTTGCGAGGTGCTTTTGGGCATGCGTTGAAAGCTGTTTCGTGTTCAGTTGAGCATCAAGATTGCAAAAATTGCTTTCTTTCCGACGCTTGTCTTTACACGACTATTTTTGAGCCAGTCTCGCCAAAAATGAGAGATATTCCGCGACCATTTATTTTTGAACCGCCAATTCCGCCGTTGACACGAGAAATTTCGGACAGCCAAAAATTGCAGCTTCGGGTTGCTCCAAATGGAAAAATTTCCTTCGGACTGACGTTGATCGGCGAATGTGTGCGTCAACTTCCATACTTTATTTATGCTTTCGAACTGATGGCACGCCACGGACTTGGTGTCGATCGCCATTCTTTTGCTGTCTTTCAGGTGTTTAATATCGATGTGACAAACGCGAAAACGTCCATTTATACGACTGATCTGCCGACAGTTTTGCATTTTCCAGAACCCACGCTATTCGAATTCGTTTCGCATCGGCTGAACCAAATTGGAAGTGCGGATGCTTTGTCGATTCAATTCCAAACTCCGCTGCGAATCCGCAGAAATAAGGTTCTTTTGGAGAAACTAACCTTTGCAGAGATATTCAAGCAAAGCTCACTCCGTTTGAAGTTTTTGTCTGAGAATTACGGATTTCCTCTCGAATATGATTATCAAATGCTCGCAAGGGAAGCCGAATCGGTTGAAACAATATCAACGGACACTTGGCGACACGGACTCTCGCGGCGGTCGAACCGGCAAGATAGGTCTTTTGATTTAGACGGAATGCTTGGTGAAATCGTTTTTCGTTCTAAAAATCTTGAGCAGTTTCTCCCGTTTATTGTAGCGTGCGAATTACTCCATATCGGCAGTGCTTCGGGACTTGGGCTCGGTAAATACGCAGTCTCCTTGATTTGAGTGTTCGTTCTTGCTAATCGATTATCACCAACAAAAAGCTCATACTTAAATAAATAAAGAAGCGTGTTTGTCGTAAATCTGTTCGTTGATTTGCTGATGTCAGCGTCTTCGATTGGTGTCATCTGCAAAGGAGTTGATTGTCCAACAGTTCCATTATTTACGGCTTTGCGATACATATTGCCAACGGAACGCAGACACTCTTGTCAGCAAGATTGTGTCCGCAATCTGACGGCGTTTGGTTACACTCAATTTGAATTTTATCAAAAATTATTTTCGAACGCTCTCGCGTCCGTGCAGGCTGGCAGCCCGCGTTCCATTCCCAAGATTCATACTCGAAAGCAGACCTTGATTCGTGAAACTGACCGAACTCAAATATTGTCGTTGGTTGTCTGCCACAGTCTGCAATCTCCCAAAATCGTCAACTGAATAGTTAAAAACTTTGCCACTCGGATATTTCTCCGAAGTCAATTGTCCGGCTAAGTTATAGCCATAATTCAAGTTATAGCTTTGGTTGCCGATGCTTTGTGTATGATTTACAACTTGCCCGACAACATCATAATCATACATTTGCTTGGTTTCAAGCGTTTGTTGGGCGAAATTTGCCGCTGTTTGAACTGTTGTCAGTCTTCCTTTGTTCTTCCAATCTCCGCGAACTTCATCGTAAGTATATGTGACATTTGGAGTCACATAACCCGATTCGTCTAAATAGTTTACCGCCGAAACCCGATTCAGACCATCATAAACAAAACTCGTTTTCACACCGCGTGCGTCAACACCTTGGGTCAATAAACTGTAGTAGAAAAATTTCAAAAAGCCTTCATTTATCCTATGGTTATAGTGACTTTTAAAAATTGTTATAAGAACACTAATTTTTAGGATTCTTTTTGGCTATTCGTCGTTCTAATACTTTATAAGTTAATAAAGTAATAAAGAAAAAAATTGGAAGGGCATACAACAATAAATATTGGAACACATTCAAATACACCAATGTCCGACGAATATTCATTGTGTAAATCAATCCATTGGATTCATCTGGATTTGTAGGGGAATTGAATGACCAATAAAACCCCAATCCGAACCAAATGATGAGAAAAAAAACTCCGAGATATTGCAAAATTTCGAGAACAAGTGTTTTTGATTTAGCAGCCATTCAAATTTCCTCCAAACGGATTCCCAAGAGGAAGCACGTGGGTGTTCGTTAAAGTCAATGAAACGCCTCCGCCTCCGCCTAATTGACCAGCAACCCCAGCACCTAAGACCGGAACAGTTCCATTTCGGTCAAATCCAGCAACCAAATTCAAATTCACATCGCCGCCCGCACCACCACCAGCCCCAACATTTACAAATTGCCCATTTAAATCAACAATTTGATTAGCATTCGTAACTGTTACCTGCCCACCAACTCCACCTCGAAGCCCAGCACCAACACCTCCACCATACTCCAAATAAAGTCCAATGTTCCCAGAGCCATCAATAGCAATTCCTGCGGAAGCCGTACCCGCCAAAACTCCGCCTACAACACTACCGTTAAGTCCAAGTTGCACTGTACCTGGAAGACATAATTGCTGCTGTGGAATGGTTGTGTTCAATGGTGTGTCTGAGCCAACAATACTATCTGGTTCCCCTGTGACAGTTACGCTACCAAGAGAACCATTTGAAACCCATATCCAAACGCAGTTTTTTTGGAAGTCAGAACCTTTTCTATACACCCATTCGCCATCGATATAATCATACCACGCCCAAGTTTCGCATATACGCTCTAATTGTAACCCTGAAGGATCAATGAAATTTGTAGGTTGGCTTTCAACATAATTATATCGATTGAAACTTTGCGGATTACGAAGATTCATCGACCCTTTATATGGATCTGGTGATGTCCAACGTCCTGCACGTTGCTCCTGTTTCCTAAACCAAGTGTGATTTAGTCCCGAAGAATCTTTTTCGGTTAAGCCGTAACCTTGTCGAGTTGTTGCGTCGCCGGAATAGCCTTGTTCGATGCTTCGAAGTCCGACATTTAGATTTATTTCTTCGCCGAATGCGGTGAAGTCGAATCTTGCTTGGATGAATCCATTATTATTCACCGAGGCTCGGACGCTTCCTTGCCAGTCTTGCAAAACGTAGCTAACTCCGCCGTTTCCTTCACCTTGCGTGCCGTATTCGGCGACTAATTTGCCGAATGCGTCGTAGATTACAAATTGCCAACTGTCATTAATTTTAGTTGCGACACGATTTCCCAAGGCATCGTAAACGGTTTGGGCGGTTGTGGAAGTTCCTGTGTTTGTTGCGTTTACTTGTCTGCCGTTTGCGTCATAACTAAAATTCATACTTCGGAACTTGTTGTCTGCAATCACCATTCCGGCATCATTGTAGGTCGTTCCGGTCAGAAATCGGTTGGTCGATTTCGAAATATCTGTATTCTCTTCAATCGCCGTCATCGGCAATGGATTTGATTGACCGGTCGTTGAATTATTCGCAGCTTTTCGATACATATTCCCAAATCTATCGAAGTCGAAATGTTGCTTATACGTCAACGAATTATCTGTGCCTTTGTATTCTTTCGCATCAGATAATCTGCCGATCGAATCATAGCTAAACTTCTGCGTAGATTGCTTTTGCGTCCCGATAAAACTCTCAATCTTAGCGAATTGATTCTTATTTTCTCAAATTCTTGATTTCTTCAACTGAAAGCCCAGTTACCTTTTCGATAAACTCATCCGTAAGTCCAGCTTCAATCAGTTTTTTCGCAACGTCTATCTTACCTTCAATCTTTCCTTCAATCTTTCCCTCAATCTTTCCTTCATCAAAAGCATCATCTTTGGCGGTTTCGATGACGGCATTCATGTCCCAATAGACTTTCAAACTCTCTTCATATTTCGTCATTTCTTCCCGATTAAATTTTCCTATCTGTGCTAATTCAAACAACTTACCGAATACTCGCTCTTGCAATTTAACTGGTCTTTCTTGCAATTTCGGCAAATGTTTTAAGACATAAAGCCACTTATCAAAGGTCGTCTCAAGTTCGTCCAAAGTCTTGTTGAACTTCGGCATTTCGAGGTAAATAAACGTCAATTTATCATAAAATACTTCGTTAAATTTGTTACGCAATTTCACTTCGTGCAAAACTTCATCATTGTTGATATTTTCCGCAAAAACGAAGTCTAAAATCCCGACAAAATAGACTGCCGAAAGTTCGTAATTCCAAATTTCACCTTTTTTTGCCTGTTGCTGAATCGGAAAAGTCGCATAATAGACG
>JANNVK010000054.1:0-2967 GCA_031414415.1 Acidobacteriota bacterium | reverse complement strand
AATGAGTCCCCTCCGAAAGCTCATTTTTTTCATTTCATTGAAACTTGAGTTTTTGGCACTTCTGCATATTGGTGGTGAACATAATCGCTAACAGACAATAATATCTGTCAATGAGCCTTTTCAAACTCGAAATATGCAAGTTTTTTCCACTTAAAATTGTTTTTGGGCTGCCTGTGGTCACGAATTTCCAAATTCTCACGAAGTTCACCCATAAACATCTGATATTTGCCCACATTTGATGTTTGATTTGCCCTTGATACCGACTTTTTGCGTTTGGATAATGGTAGCCTAACTGGAAGATTGTCGCTTCTACATTGTTTCGTTTTTGCAAGATTTCTTTCGGCGTTTCCGCTATCTTTTTTCTTAATTCACTATTCTCAACGTCTTGTTTGGTGAAATATCTCAACCCTTTTTCCGTTCTTAGCCGCCACTTTTGCTCACCTTTCTTGGTGCTTATCTCGTGTGTTTCCAGTTTGTTACCTGTCTCTGTGTCGTGAACTTGCAGTTTCCCGTCCGTCATTTCCAGTTCGTATCTGCCTTTCCCGCCTTGAATCGCGTGGAGGTGCAATTGGATTTTATTTGCTTCGCAATACTCTTGATTTTCGGGGCTGTGAGACGCTCCGTCCGCGTGTGCCGCTTCCACTTTTCCCGTGAATACTTCTTTCACTTTTTCGATTCCAACTGGTAAAAAATCAACATCTGACGTGCCGGCGTTTCCGACTTCCACTTGTCCAATCAAATTTAAGCCTTTGTCATCGCAACTTTCTGTCACGTTAATGCTGTATCCTTTGCACTTATCTCCATCTTTGTTCCGAAATGTCGAATCCGGATCGTGTGGCGATTGCACTGATTTCGCACTAATTTTCTCTTTATCTCGACTCTTCACCACTTTATTTTCCACCTCAAACTGCTCTTCAAACACTCGTTTGAGCATTTTGTAACTCTCACTTTCAAGGTTTGAAAATAGTGGCAAGATTTCGTAAATCAACTCTCCCAACTTCTGCAACTTCGTCTTAACTTCTTCTGAGGTCGAATGATAGACGATTTTGTTGCCCTCCATTTTAAGCAAACTTTCTAATTTATGCGCCGTTGTTTCGTCTATTTTTCCTTTGACTTCCCGATACCATATTCGCACGGTTTCGTGGACAATTTCATACCGACTGAGCCACGCCAGATTGCTTGAAAGCAACTTGCTGTCCATCCGAATTCGCTTCCCACTCACATTAAATTCTAAACATTGTGCGCCTGTAACTTGTCTAAACACAACCTCTAAGAGATTCTCATTGCCTGCTTTGGCGTGATTCACAATTCGTTGGCGAAACAAATAATAAGTCGATTCGGTTGGCACCGCATCATCGGCGTTAAATAGCCCCAACGCACTCCGCGTCAGCAAATTAAAGCGACAATTCTCAAACAGTTTTTCATCGCTCAAACCTTCCGCTTCTTTGAGAATCATCATCGCCACCAAGACCTTCAGCGAAGCATTTGGAGTCCCCTTATTGTGGCAATATAACCGCTCAAAGATATTCTCAGCAATCCGATTGGTCACTTGCTCCCGAAACTTATTGTGCCAAGCATCCTTATTCTCATATATTTTCAAGTTCCTTTCTGAAAATAAAACAGTCGGCGAACTGAACAAATTGAGCTGCGATTCTTTACTTTTCTTAAACATATTTATACTCTTAAATGAAGTCTCTATTATACTTGCATTCGCTCATAAACTCCACTAAACTCTTGTTTTAGAAACTGTTTTTTTCATTTTTAGGTTTTCGGAGTGGACTCAATAATAAAAAGCAAATTTCCAAATGTAAAAGTTGAGCAACTCAAAGTCACTCATCCACACGATGACGATGGTATTTGGTATTTTTGGCTTGGAGAAAAAACTGATGATGAAATCCAAATTGAAAACTCTAGCGGAAATTGTCCTTTTTTAATTGAAACCGCTAGAAATGATGAAAGACAATTCGGCAACAATATCGAAGAAACTGTAGAAATTGTTTGTGAACATTTAAGAACATCAAAATACAACAAATGAGCATAGAATTAAATCAAAATCCCCGCGTCTCCCCGTCTCCCTGTCTCCGCGTCGCAATCTTCGGCGGCTCAGGCTACGGCGGAAGCGAACTTCTGCGGATACTTTTGTTTCATCCAAACGCTGAAATAGTTTTGGTTACGGCAAATGAACACGCCGGAAAAGCAGTCGGCGAAGTGCATAAAAATTTGTATGGCTTGACCGATTTGCGTTTTGAGCCAACGCCCGAAGATTTATCAAATTTGTCGGCTGATGTTGCGTTTTTCGCGCTTCCACACGGACAAGCGATTTCACTCGTGCCAAAGTTGCCGAAAAGCGTTAAAATCATTGACCTGTCGGGTGATTTTCGGCTTGATGATGCGGAGATTTTTCGACTATTTTACAAACTCGAAAAGTCCGATTTACAAAAAGATTTCGTTTATGGTTTGACGGAATTAAATCGTGAACAAATCAAAACAGCAGACAAAATTGCGAATCCTGGTTGTTTTGCAACTGCTACATTGCTTGCACTTGCGCCTTTAGTTGCCAATCAAACGCATCGGCTTACACCAACGCTACTGACAGGTCGTGTCATCGTTGATGCCAAAACAGGTTCGAGCGGTTCGGGCGCGAAAGCCGCCGCCAACACGCATCATCCGCAACGAATGAACTCATTTTACGCCTACAAACCTTTTACGCATCAGCACGTTCCAGAAATTTCACAATGCTTGAAAAGCGTAGGCAAATTTGAAAATGATTTCGTATTTATGACGCACAGTTTGCCCGTTTCGCGTGGGATTTTTGCATCAGTTTATGCAGAATTAAAAGACGAAATTTCAACCGTTGAATTAAAAGAAATTTATCAAGAATTTTACGCCGATAATTTCTTTGTGCGTATCGTTGAAAATTCTCCAGACATCAATTGGGTTAAGACTTCAAACTTTTGCGACATTGCC
>JANNVK010000053.1:0-44706 GCA_031414415.1 Acidobacteriota bacterium | reverse complement strand
AGAAAAAGATGTCAATAACGCAATGGTTTGGAAGCAAACTTATGTTTTTGATAGATACGGAAATCGTAATTTTGATGCGGCAAATACCACCACACTTGGACAAAACTTTAATGCAAATATTTCAAATCCGACTGTAAACTTTGCAGATAATAGATTTACGACCGGACAAGGCTATGTTTACGATTTAAGCGGAAATATTATCCAAGATGCGGAAGGCAGAAATTTTGTTTACGATGCGGAAAACAAGCAAAAGAGCGTTTCAAGTGCGAGTAACCCGAACATCGGAACATACTTCTTTGATGGCGACGGCAAACGAGTTAAAAAGATAAGCCCAACCGAAACAACGATTTACGTCTATGACGCAGGCGGAAAATTAGTTGCTGAATATTCTACGCAACAAGCCGACACGCCGAAAATAAACTACACAACCAACGACCATCTCGGAAGTCCAAGAATCACGACAGACCAAAACGGACAAGTAATTTCAAGAGTCGATTATCAGCCATACGGCGAGGAAATTGCTTCAACACAACGAACTGCAAATTTGGGCTACACAGTTCAAGATAATGTGAAACAAGGCTTTACAGGTTATATTAAAGACGATGAAACAGGTTTAGATTTTGCTCAAGCGAGGATGTATAAAAATAGTTTGGGTAGGTTTACTGGGGCTGATCCTTTGCTTGGAAGCGGAAGACCGTCAAATCCAAAAACTTGGAATCGTTACACCTATGTTTTGAATAATCCGTTGAAACTTGTTGACCCAAGCGGTTTAATTTCTATTAATCATGAGGATTTACATTCAGGTGAAGGGATCGGAAAGAAACCAAAAGTTAGGATTGTGAGAAAAGATACGTTAGGAAAGCCTAACATTGTAAATGGAAATGTTAATGATGCAATTGCTAAAGCTAATAAAACGATAGATGGTAAATACGCTGGAAAAGTTGCTTCTAGCATAACAGTTACTGGGACTGCCAATAAGAAAGGACAATACTTTCAGTGGAATGCTTCGGCACCTGATAAGAGTGGTAATTCTCAGGTGACAGCTACTTTAAGCGATATAACAATTACTGCAACAACCGTAACAACATTACCAAAATGGAGTGGTTATGATTCTGCCAGTACTGAGGATAAAACAGCGTGGGACAGTTTTATGACTGGTCTTAAAGATCACGAGGACGGGCATGTTGAGATAAACAAACAGGAAGTGGAGCAATTAAAAGCTGATATTGAAGATGTTTTGCCTGATTCTACATCAATTAGATTCACATCCAAACAATCAACGGCTGGAGCAGAATCTGAACGTAGGCTTAATTTTAAAGAAGTTGATTCTGCAGTTCAAACAGGACTCCAACGTCATAAGTCAAGGCAGATCAATTACGACAATGTAAGTAATCATACTTTAAGTCCCGCTCAACTCAAGGAAAAAGGAATAGATTACTGATAGGATAAATTATTATGTATAAAGTTTGTTTAATATTTGTATTACTTTTTATATTTTGTAGTGATTCATTAGCACAGACAGTGAACAACTTACCTCTTTCTGTAAAGATTACAATGGGGAAAAAAACCAAAAAAACGAAAAAACTCGTTATTGTGGCAGAAATTACAAACGTCAGTAAGAAAAATATAGTAATTGACAAAAATTCTCTTGGATACGGAATTTCATATTTTACTGATAATGCTATGTTTATGTCGCAAGGGGAATCAGGACGAGGTTATGAAGGAAGATATTTAATGCTTTCACCAAATGAAAGTTATAAAAATGCTTTAACGATTAGCTTAAATGATGATTTCTTTAAAGTTCCTAGGAAATATCGAATGAACATAACCTACGGACAGTTTTTGCAAACCCAGTTTGAAAATCAAGAAGTATGGCTTGGGACAATAGAATCTAATGAAATCAGTTTTAATATAAGAAAAGGAAAAATTTATTTATAGGAGACTTTTTTTGAAATAATTTCAAAAACAGTTATCGAACGCTTTTACATACACGAGTGCAGGTGCGGTTTCGAGTATGTGTTTGGGTAATGGAAAGTTTGAGAACACGACATTCAACAGCAGATTACAGCCAACGCAAATAGGACTTGGAAGTTCAGCAACGAGTCAGAATTTATTGAAATTGAATTTTGATTACGGTTCAACAGATAACAATGGAAACGTAAAAAGCCAACAAATTACAGTTCCAACCGTTGGCACAAATCAAGGTTTTGTCGCAACGCAGAATTACGCTTACGATTCGCTAAACCGTCTAAAATCAGCAGTTGAAACGATTCCGAATCAAACTGGCTGGAAGCAAACATTCATATTCGACCGCTACGGAAATCGGACATTCGACACGACAAGTAACAACACAACAACTTTAGCAAACGGCTGCCCGGTAAACATTTGCAATCCGGCGGCGAATCCGCAAGATAACAAATTAGTCGGCACAAATTATGATGCGGTTGGGAATACAAAAATTGACGCAAACGGACAAGTTTTCACTTACGATGCAGAAAATAAACAGACTAAAGTCGTTAACGGACAAGGTGTTACAATCGGTGAATACTTCTACGATGGCGATGGAAAACGCATCAAAAAACACGTCCCAACAACCAACGAAACAACAATTTTCGTCTATGATGCAAGCGGAAAAATGGTTGCAGAATATTCAACAATCGTTGCGAATCAAGCCGAAGCCAAAGTCAGTTATCTTACGAATGACCATCTCGGAAGTCCACGAATTACGACGGATTCAATTGGTAAAGTAATTTCAAGACGAGATTTTATGCCATTTGGGGAGGAAATCGCACGAGCGAATTATGGAAGCGATTCTATACGAGAAAAGTTTGCAACATATGAGCGTGATGACGAAACAGGTTTAGATTTTGCCCAAGCCAGAATGTATGCCTTTAAGTTAGGAAGATTTTTAGTTTCAGATATGCTTGGCGGAAATATTGCCATGCCTCAAACACTAAACAGATACTCCTATGTAACAAGTAATCCATTAAATTTAACTGATCCAACAGGATACTCACCGGAACTATATAACGAAGGCGGCAAGAGGCACGATAAATACAGACTTAATCCCGGAAATCCATTTAGCCAAGGTAATTTTACGGTTGAAGAAGATGATCCTATTTCAATGCCGAAGAAAGTAAAAAGCAGCGTATCTAGCTCGTTAGAAGAATACGGTAAGTTTAGTATCAATGAGTCGGATGGTACAATTTCAAACACGTTTGATTCTGCATCTGTGCGGTTGACATCGGGAATGACGGATTTTCTTAGTGTTCAAGGTGATTATTTCTTTGATAGAGGAGTTCAAGAAGCCGCATTGTTTGAAGCAGCAAAGACTGCAATACGAGGATTAATTCAAAATATTGCGAACCAAGGTAATGATAATCTCGAGTTTCTAACAATGGCTAAATCACTTAATAGAGCTCTTGAAACCGCAGTTTTAGGGGTTCCGATTGTGGATATTAGTTCTGTGGGAATATCGGTGGGACCTATAGGTATGGAAAGCGGACGGGCAGGAGTGGATGCCGTTGCAGCTTATAATAGCTATTTAGCGGAAACAGACACAGAAATAAATTACAGAAGTGCCAAGTTTTCGAGTAAATTTGCAAACACGAACATAACAGGTTTAGGACGAAATCCAAACGGTAAACGAGGCTCAAGGAGTCTTAATTTACCATTGACTGAAAAGACGCTACAAGGTTTATTTAAATCGCGTATATCAATTGCACGCGGAAGCGGACAAAGATACTTGAAATAAGTTGATAAAATGTATGATTTAGTGAGGGAAAATTAAATGTCAAGGTTAAAAAACTACCCAGAATATATTTATATTTTTTTATTGTGTTGTTCAATTTTCTGTTTCTTTTCTTGTGAAAACTATAATCATACAGGAAATCTCAAGCAACCAGAGTTCAGTAAACTTTATCCGTCAGAAAAAACTGATGACAAAATAGTAGTTGAAACTGAAGTTGTTCAAAATGAAGACATAATCAACTTCATACAAAATTTTTGGAAGCACTCGCTTAACGGAGAAAAAAAGAAAGTCTTAGACAGTATTCGGGAGGCACCCGAAGAGTTTTGGAAACCTTGCGATTCTATAAAAAATCGCGACAATATAAACACACCAAACTTTAACGAAGATTTTCCAAAAGGTGAAGGGATAGGAATCTCTTTAACTGAAAAGAAAAGCGGTTATTTGCAATTAAAGTATTTTTCACAAGATATTCAAAAAGCTAAGCCTGAGTTATTAGGTACAAAAATAATTCGGGCAAATATGAAAGAAGCAGTCGTAAAATTTGACTGGAGAAAGTTTGAGAGTAAAACTTCAGGTATTAGTCAACTTATGCTGCTTTATAAAGACAACGCTAAATGGAAAATTTTTATGATCACAGATTCGCTAATTTTGTTTAATTACAATAAATCCTTCGGATTTAATTCAGATACGGGAAATTGCGGAGATAGTTGAGCATGAAGATAGCGTTATATTTATTGACTAAAATCAATATTTTATCAACCGACGCGAAAGGCAACGTTTCGACCACCGAATATTCGGCACTTTACAACTACGCTTTCCCGACAAAAGTCACAACTCCAATTGCTGACCCGACAGGTGTAAACGGCTCAAACACAGCGTTTACCACTGAAATGACTTATGACCCGACGACTGGTTTACCGCTCACAAACAAAGACGCAAACGGGCAAATAACCACGTTGCAATATGATCCGGTTACATTGCGTCCAATTCGAGTTCTGCCGCCGACTGGTGCCGGAATTTCTGAGACAATTTATCACGATGAACCGAATAACTATTGGGTGAAAAATCGGACGCAGATTGATGCGAATAACTGGGCGGAATCGATTACATATTTTGATGGTCTCGGGCGTGCGAAAAAAGCGGAAAAGGTTGACGCACAAGGGAATATTTTTACCGAAACTGAGTTTGACTACGCGGGCAGACCAAAACGCACAACGAATCCGTATCGGGCGAACGAAGCGAAGATTTGGACGACAAATGTCTATGATGAATCAAGTCGCGTCAAGGAAGTAATCTTGCCAGATGGTGCGAAGGTTAAGACTGATTACGGCGTTTCGACAACTGGAACAAACATCGGCACGGTAGTGACAATTACAGACCAAGCCTTGAAACAGAGGCGTTCAATAACAAATGCTATAGGTGAATTAACACGAGTGGATGAACCTAATGTTAGTGGAAATCTTGGAACAATTGCTAATCCGACACAACCAACTTACTATAATTACAACGGAATTGGTAAAATGACCAAAGTTACGCAAGGCGTTCAGAGTCGTTACTTTTTGTATGATTCTTTTGGAAGATTATTGCGTGTTCGGCAACCAGAGCAAAATACAAACAATAGCTTAAATACAACAAATAATCCTGAAAATAATCAATGGTCAACTGGTTTTTCTTATGATGATAACAGCAATGTTATTACCGCTACTGATGCTAAAGGTGTTGTAATGACTAATATTTACGACAATTTAAACCGCTTAAAAACGCGAAGCTATTCAGACGGAACTCCAACCGTCTCAAGTAAATACGACAATCTTCCTTTTGGAAAAGGCAGACCAATTGAAGTCTCAAGTTCAATTTCTACAACCAAAACCACTTCATTTAATAATCTGGGAAAACCTTTGAATTATCAACAAATAACTGATGGGCAAACTTATACTTCAACTTATCAATATGATTCAGTTGGGACATTAATTTCAGAAACTTACCCAAGCGGAAGAGTTGTCAGAAATGAATATAATTCGGACGGAGAACTCTCGCGTGTGAGCGGTCAAGTTGGGACACAGACCAGAACTTTTGCCAACGGATTTTCATATTCTACGAGCGGAACGGTTGAGCGTATGCGTTTAGGCAACGGACGTTGGGAAACTTCTAAGTTTAATAATCGCTTACAGTTGACTGAGATTGGTTTGGGATATTCGGCGACAAACGCCAGTCTTTGGAAAACAACTCTCGAATATGGCGTAGTTGATGTAAACGGAAATGTTGATGTCAGCAAAAATAGTGGAAATCTTGCAAAACAAATCACTAGTGTTTCTGGAATGACAAATCTGATTGTTCAAACTTACAAATATGACTCACTTGATAGAATTTTAGAAGCCAAAGAAACGACAAATAATCAGCAAAGTTGGAGTCAGAATTTTGGCTACGATAGATACGGAAATCGGACGAGTTTTAATCAGTTAATCGGACAAAACCAACAGACGCAGACACCTACGGTCGATGTCAATACAAACCGTTTCACAACCGGACAAGGTTTTGTTTATGACTTCAACGGAAATTTAGTCCAAGATGCAGACGGAAAACAGTTCACTTTTAACGGCGATAATAAGCAAACGCAGATTAAAGATGCGAATAATAATGTTATTGGAACTTACTTTTATGACGGAAATGGTGCGAGAATCAAGAAAATTACTAACACCGAAACAACGATTTTTGTCTATTCTGGCGGTAAGTTAATTGCGGAATATTCGACACAGCAAGCAACGATTCCGTCAATTTCGTATCTCACAAATGACCATTTGGGAAGTCCGAGAGTAATCACTGACCAAAACGGAGAAGTGATCAGCCGCAGAGATTTTATGCCTTTCGGCGAGGAATTAAATTCAGGAATCGGCGGCAGAGAAACAACGCAAAAATATAACGCCACGAATGATGAAATACGTCAAAAATTCACAGGCTACCAAAAAGATCAAGAATCAGGTTTAGACTTTGCGGAAGCGAGAATGTATAAAAACAATCTCGGCAGGTTTACAACGGTTGATCCTTTGCTGGCAAGCGGCAAAAGTGCGAATCCGCAGAGTTTTAACCGATATGCTTACACTTTGAATAATCCGATAAATTTAGTTGACCCAAGTGGTTTGATTTCGGCAAGTACTGGTGCAAAAGGTAACACTGACGAGGATGAAAAAAAGAAAAAGCCAAAAGAAAGTTTAATTATTGACCCTTGTGCAAGGGAAATGTGTGCACCTCCGCCTAAACCACCAAGAACACAAGGATCTCCAATTATTATGCCTCCTCATCGAAATAACAAATTAAATCTTGATGCTAGGATTGATGGAAAAACTGATTTTGGTGAGTTAGCGTCAATCCCATCAGGAAATAATTACGTTGGGGGACGTGGAACAAGTGTGTCTATTAGTATTGTAAATACTGATACGGGTGATTTTTCAACTGAATTTACTCAACAAACTCTTAGCGATGGCATAAATTTTGGCGAAACTTCAACACCCGAAAATGATATTAGTAATAACGAGTTTGTTTCGTCTCAAAATGGATTGTTAATTGTTCCAGCTTGTCTTCAGGATTGCTCAATTAATTCAAATCCAGCCGATTTATCTCCAGTTGAGACCGCAGACCCAGAGGGATCAGAGTCTATAAACAGGTCTTTCGAAGCAGTTAGAGTAAATGTAAATGTAATTAATAGCAATGAATATAATGGATTGTTTACTGTAACAACCACAACTAGATTTGTAAAAAAGAAAGGTGATTTAAAAGTCAATGTATTTACAAATGTAAAAGTTAGAGACTATATTCCTAGGCTTCCAATTAATTAATATCACAAACAAGTAGAACTTTAGTTAATAGCTTAGAAGAAATTACTTATAAATATAAGGGAAATATGAAAAAAATGAAAAGAAAATTGAAACATTTAATTGCGGTTTTTACGGTTTTAATTAGTATTGGTGTTCTTACAGTTCTGAGTCAAAGTAATAACTCTTGTATAATTGAGAAAAAAATTACTCTGAAAATGAATAATGAATCTTTAGGAAATATTTTTCATAAATTAATTGATAATTACGATGTAGCAATTGGTTTTGAAGAATCTACTTTTGATGCAATTCACAATGACTATCTTTACGAAGTCAATGTTCCAATTGATTATGAAGATTGTCTGACAGATTGCAGGAAAGGTATTGCAATTGGTAAAGATAGTTGCTCTTCTAGCTGTGAACAAAGAGTGTTTAATACAAAAGAAAAAAAGATTAGTATAAACGTTAAAAATGAGCCCTTAGATAAAGTTTTAGATGAGATTGTTTTAAAGTTGCAATATTATAAATGGGATTTGAATAATGGAGTTATTAACATTTATCCAATTATCGGTGTAAATGAAAGATATAGAGATTTACTCAAAATTAAGATTAAGAATTTTTCATTATTATTGAACGAAAAAGGTGAAACAAATAGAGTTTCTAAAATAAGGGAAGAAATTTTTAAATTACCAGAGGTAAAAGAATTTCTTAAAACTAAAAATCTTTTCTTTAGTGGAAGTAGAATTTTCTCACCAAATCTTAGAATAGGTTTAAAAGAGAACTTAATGTTTTCTGACCTGACACTAAAAGAACTTCTAAATAAAATTACAAACATCAAAAGAGGTGGTTGGATTCTGAAACGTAGTATTCTTTCAAATGGCGGAAATCATGAATTTGTTGAGATAGATATTTAGAACTCTCAAATTTAAATAGTTTTTGAATGGGTTAATAGTGGGCTAATTCCTAAACATTTTGCTGACACAAATTTTTCTTGAATCCTAAAATGTAATTCTTATGATGAGACGCTGAGAAATAAAAATGATAAGTAAAACGTTAGTTGTGGTACTTAGATTATTTTTGATTTATACATCTTGTGTGATTGTCCTATCTGGACAGGAAAAAGATGTTGAACTGAAAGATACACTAGTAACAGTTAAAATGGATAAACAACCACTTGGAGTAGTTTTCAGATATTTGATGGAAAAATACGACATTCCGATCGGATTTGAAGAATCTATCCTTGATAGAAATCAAACTGACTTCAATTTTCAAACGAATTTACCATCCGTTGCTGGATATAAATTAAGCAATAGTGACAGTAGCATAACAATAATAACGAAATCTGAACGAATTTATAATGCACCTTTGCATCCCATTACGCTTGATTTAAATCAAGTAAAATTAGAAGTCGTATTTACCGAAATAACTAAGCAGATGGAGAATTACGAGTGTAAAATTAACGATGAAGTAGTTAATATTTTTCCAATAAAAGGAAGAGATGAAAGATTTAAAAATCTTATGAGCCTAATGATTCCAAACTTCAATCTCGATAAAGGTAAAACAGTTAAGGACATAACTAGGCAAATACAATTATCGCCTAACTTCAGAAGATTCATCTTTAAGAACAAATTATTTTTCCACGGTATCAGGAATGGAGCAGATTTTGAGATAGAATCTCAATATGGCAGAAAAATAAATAAAGAAATGGATTTTTCTAACCTTACATTTCAAGAACTTCTTAATAAAATTGCAAAAACCAAGAAAGGCGGTTGGGCGTTAAAGTGGAAAGGAATTTACAAGGGAAAAGAATTTATTGATATAGATATATAAAACAATTAGAGGTGAATTCAGTTACTAAGTTAAGACAATATAAAAAGTTCTTGATTATGTTTTTGACACCCTCGGGAACTTGCGGAAAACAATTCAGGGCGAACAATCTCGCTATTTTACATTCGATTCTCTCGGGCGTTTGATGTATGCGAAACAGCCGGAACAAGAGGCGAATGCGGCGTTCGTTAAAACAGATTCGATTACCGGAAACACCGCGTGGTCGGTTAAATATCAATATGACGACAATGGAAATATTATCTCAACAACTGATGCCAAGGGCGTTTCGGTAACGGCAACTTACGATAATTTTAATCGCCTCAAACTTCGTAATTATTCGGATGACACGCCTGATGTTAATTTTTATTATGACGGCAAAGGCTTGGGAACTATGCCGAATTACGCAAAAGGCAAGACGACAAAGGTAACGAGTTCGGTGTCAGAAACACTTTATACGAGTTTTGATAATCTCGGACAAATCAAAAGCAGTCAACAGATTACAAATGGTGTAACTTACAATTTTCTTGATTATTCGTATAATTTATCGGGCAATTTGATAAGTCAAGCGTATCCGAGCGGTCGAATTGTCGTTAATACTTTGGATGCAGATGGCGATATTGCTAAAGTTGAAAGCCAAAAAGATGTAAATAGTGCGTTGAAAATTTACGCAAATAATATCAAATACAATGCATTTGGCGGTGTTGAGCAAGTTAGACTTGGAAACGGCAAATTTGAAACTACAAAATATAATAATCGGCTGCAAGTAACGCAAATCGGACTTGGTTATTCGGCAACTGACAAAGGTTTGCTCAAGATTGATTACGATTACGGCACAGAAACACAGAACAATGGTTCTTTACGAGAGCAAAAAATAAATTACAACGGCTTATTGGGTGAAATAAAGCAAAACTATGTCTATGATGATTTAAATCGAGTTCAATCTGCAACTGAAACTTTCAATAATGGAACGCAATCTTGGAAACAGGCTTTCAGCTACGACCGATTTGGAAATCGGCGGTTTGATGCCGCAAATACAAGTACACTTGGGCAAAACACTAATCAAAATGTCGCTAATCCGACAATCAACACATCAGACAATCGAATGTCATCTGGACAAGGTTATGCCTATGATAAAAGTGGAAATTTGACGCAAGATGCTGAAGGAAAAAGATATATTTATGACGCGGAAAATCATCAAACAAGCTATTTCAATAGTGGAAATAGCTCGACAACAGCCGATGCAAATTATCAATATGACGGAAATGGGACTCGAATCAGGAAATTAGTTGGGCAAATTGAGACGATATTCGTCTATAATGCGTTGGGGCAAATGGTTGCGGAATATTCGAACCAATTGCCGATAGAAAAAAAGACAAGTTATTTGACAACAGACCATCTGGGAAGCCCAAGAATTGTCACTGACCAAGGCGGGCAAGTCGTTTCACGCCACGATTATATGGCGTTTGGCGATGAAATATCAGCGGGAATCGCGAATCGGACAACATCGCAGAAATATGGTGCGTTAGACGAAATACGTCAGCAATACACTGGCTATCAACGCGATACTGAAAGCGGCTTAGACTTTGCTCAAGCAAGATATTACAACTCAAAGCAAGGCAGATTTACGAGTGTTGACCCATTGACAGCAAGTGCAAATGTCAAAGATCCGCAGACGTTTAACAGATATTCGTATGCGATGAATAGTCCATACAAGTTTACAGATCCTTTGGGTTTGATTGCGAGTTCTAGTGGAGCGAACGGCGATTGTGGTGCTGAGTTTTCAAGTTGCGATGGTGAATCTGGGGGAATAGCTGAAACAATAACTCCAATATTTGATTGGAAAAATCTTTCAGCAGATGAACAAAGATTGTTTAATAACTCGTCTATGAGTTTTTGCGGACCTGATGATGAATGTGATGATGAAGCAAGACCGCCACTTCAAGGTGAAATGTTATTTAACTTTTTAGCACAGTTTCACCCAGACTCATTAGCTGGAACTTTAAATCAAACTGCTCAACTCGAGGCAATAACATTTACTGTTGATGGCAAATCTACCTCGGCAATCTCTTTTGTCAATAGCATCACGAGTTTCAGTACGGACCGTATTGAGATTTCTGTAAACCCCAAATTAAAATCGCTCATAGCAGCTGATTCCAGATTTTCCGATGCCCCTGGACATCCACCTAGCTATCCAGATAGCTTTAAAGATAATCAACCAAGCAAGGGCAATGTGCAATTGTCGTTTTCAAAAGATGGTAGGTTCGGTGAGGTTGATACCGACTTGTATAACATCAAAGCCAAGAATTTGGGAAAAAAAATTATCGGAGCAATAGGACATGCGGCTGAGGTTCTTGTTCCTGGGAAAACTGATCCTTATCGAGTTTATGAGATTCTCAAAGATCCCAAAAGAACGACAATAGTTTCCCCGAATTACAAGATAAAAGTTGGAGGTGCGAGATGAACAGAATTAGTATTTTTATTATTACATGTATAGGTTGTCTTATATTTTCAATGCCACTTAATTGCATATCTCAGAAAAACACATCCGCTTCGATTGCTGGTGAATCGACTCGTAAATACGTTTGCAAAGTTAAGACACGGAACTATGGTGGAGGAATGACGTTTTCTCCAGATTGGCAGATATACGCGACGACTTCGTCAAACAATTCAGTTTTGCTTTATGACACTAGCGATTGGCTTGTCAAAAAGGAATTGAAGTATCCGAATCTTGATGGAAACTATGGAAACTTAAGGGAAATCAAGTTTTCTCCAACACAGAAAGTTGTTGCTGTAGTAACGAGCGAACCAGCAGGTGGTGGATTGAATAACTCAAATATTTCTTTTTGGGACTATGATACCGTTAAGATTCTGTCGGTTCACAAAGAACCTAAAATTAAACAACTTATTACGACAGTTGTTTTTTCACCAAATGGTAAATACATGGCAGTTGGTTTTGGTATTGGTTCAGTCAAACTTCTTGATGTCGAAGATCCGGCTAACATCAAAATCTTAAATGAAAAACTACTCACTTTAGACAGTGGTATAGGCTCATTAGAATTTTCACCAGATAGCCGATTTCTCGCGATTGGTGGAGGCTCTGGTATTAAAGGACCAAAAAATCGTGGGACATTTGAGATAATTGATATACAAACTGGTCTTGAAATCTATAAAAATTCTGATTTTGGAATAATTCATGATTTAGCATTTTCAACAAATGGGAAGCGACTCGCTGTCACAGTTGGCACAAAAGATAAGAGAGACATCCATCGCAATTTGGTTATTTTTAACACTTCGACATGGAAGCAAATAACTGAACTGAAAGACCATCCAGTTGGTGGTGGATTGGTATTCACAGCAGATGATCGTTTCATTGTTTCAGCATCACTGAACGAAATTATGATTTGGGATTTAAAACGTAAAAGGCGATTAAAGTCGTTCGAGAGTGAGTCCGAGATTTTATCACTTTCATTATCACCAGACAGTAAATCTTTGGCTTTTCTTGATGAAGAAGGTTGCTTGCGTATCATACCTCTTGCAAAGAAGAAGTAGAAATGTGAGTTAAAACTCGCTTTATGCCAATGCTGTCAGCTATAATTCGGCAGGTGCGATGGAGCGTTTGCGGCTTGGGAATGGTAAGTGGGAAACGGCTAAATATAACGAAAGATTGCAGGTTACAGAAATCGGGCTTGGGAATAGTGCGACAGATAAGAGTTTACTCAAGCTGGAATTTGGTTATGGAACAGCGACTCAGAATAATGGTTCTATGCGAAGCCAAAAGATTAGTTTTAATGGATTATCGCAAGCGTTTGAGCAAAGTTATGCATATGACGATTTGAACCGACTCCAATCTGCTGAAGAAAAAGTTAGTGCAACAACGACTTGGAAGCAGACTTTTCAATTCGACCGATTCGGTAACCGACGTTTTGATGCCGCGAATACTACGAATCTGAGCCAAAGTTCTCCGACAAAAGTTACAAATCCGCTCATAAATACATCGGATAATCGCCTCAAAAAAGACCAAGATAACGATTCTGTCAACGATTACGACTATGATAAAAACGGAAATTTGACTCAAGATTCCGAAGGCAAAACGTTTCTTTACGATGCCGAAAATCATCAAAAAGAAGTGAAAATAAACGGCGTTTCAAAAGGCACATATCTTTATGACGGCGATGGAAAACGAGTCAAGAAAATAAGTGATCTCGAAACGACAATTTTCGTCTATAATGGTGGCGGACAGCTTGTAGCAGAGTATTCGACGCAACAGACGGCAACTCCGCAAGTCAGCTATTTGACAGCAGATCATCTCGGAAGCCCAAGAATAATCACGGATAATATCGGCAAAGTCATTGCCAGAAAAGACTTTAACGCCTTTGGTGATGAAACAAATTCGGCACAACGCACAACTGCTTTAGGCTACAAACCGGAAGAAATCAGACAAGATTACACAGGCTATCAGAAAGATGATGAATCAGGTCTGGAGTTCGCCCAAGCGAGATATTACAACAATAAACACGGCAGATTCACTAGCGTTGACCCGTTGACAGCAAGTGCAAATGTGAAAGATCCGCAGACGTTTAATCGTTACAGTTACGCGATGAATTCGCCGTATAAGTTTACTGATCCTTTGGGGTTGATTGCGGAAGATTCTGAAGGTAGGAAAAGGATTGAAAGCCTAGGTTGCAAGAAAAATGATGCTCAGTCTTGCCAAGACCGTAGCGGTCAGTATCAGAATGTAACAACCGCAAACACCTCCACCGATGATAGATGATGGAACAGTCGATGCGTCGTCCGTTGTCACAACGGTTTCGCCTTTCGTTCGTCTTGCAGGAACCTTGAATGGAAGATCGGGCACAGCAACATTTGATAGTCAATTGGCTGCAAATGCTACCAGAGTTGCCCAAGCTGCCGAACAAAATGTTGTTGCAACTGTTATAAACCGAGAAACGGCTCTTGCAAACTCTAAGAGTTTTATTGATGCAGTTGATTCAGCTAATACAGAACTCACTGATATTGCAGATATTGTGGTTGATCGTGATTACGGAAGTATTAATTCAGGAGGAAAAGTGGTTATTCCATCACAGGTTACGGCTGGTGCAATGACGGTTCAGG
Source organism: Acidobacteriota bacterium (assembly GCA_031414415.1). Taxonomy (GTDB): domain Bacteria; phylum Acidobacteriota; class Blastocatellia; order Pyrinomonadales; family Pyrinomonadaceae; genus JANNVK01. The sequence goes on along the minus strand of JANNVK010000053.1, from coordinate 30,207 downwards.
TCGGATTCTCGGCAGGTGTTACTGGCAACGTAGGTCTGACATCTCCAACAGTTACATATGCTAATACCGCGACTGCTTCTGCAAATAAAGCTAATAGTCAACGAGACGTTATTAACACAATGAATAGTCCAGAAGCGAGAGAAAATTTTATTAAAGCAAACACCTCAAGAACTGCATCATTTCACGATACGAAAGGAAATTCCTATACTGGTAGGGGACTGACGGCGGAATTTCTCGGACAAGTTTATGACGTTGCAATTTCACGAGGAATGAACGCAGGAGCTGAGCAACTCAGAAAAAGGTAAAACAAATGAAAAATTTAACAATGAAACTTAGCGTAGTATTTTTGTTTTTAATGATTCTCGTCATTGGATTAGTAATTACATTTTATGCAACCAAACCATCATTTTCAAAAAATGATTTTAGAAACGAGGAGCCAGAAAAAGTTGTTGAACTATATTGGGATGCCTCTTTTAGAGGTGATGGAGAGATGGTTAAAGAACTTTCTGGTCTTTTGCCTCCTGATTTTTTCCAAGACTGCAAAGGTATCAAGGCAAAAGAAAGTGATGAAGGGAAAATTCAAATTGATCCAAATTCTATTCTTGAGAAGTTGGAACCAGAGTATATTAGCCCTGGTCTTCCAAGATCAAAAACTAGCATTCAAGATAGATTTGATTCGCCGTTAGTCAATCCTATTGTGAGTTCAAAATCAGCTACTATTTATCTTTCAAAAATTCCTGTAAGTCTTATCAGAATTAAAAACAAGAAAACATTTGATGATGAAGCGATAATATACATAGAAAGTGCAGATTACAAAGGTAGTTTTGAAAAAGCAATTTTGGAGATGTTTTTTTTAAAACGCGGGGAATATGGTTGGAAGATAATAAGTATTACTGGTAATGAAACTGGATCGTGGGATAACACTGACTATGCAACAAAAAAACCGAAATGCTCTGAGAAATAGCAGACAAAAAGAGAACATCCAAACCTGAATTCGGTTATGGAACTGCGACTCAGAATAATGGTTCGATGCGAAGCCAAAAGATTAGTTTTAACGGATTATCGCAACCGTTTGAACAGACTTATGCGTATGATGATTTGAACCGACTTCAATCAGCCGAAGAAAAAATTAATGCGACAACGATTTGGAAGCAGACATTTCAATTCGACAGATTTGGAAATCGGAGGCTTGACGCGGCGAATACGACCACAATCGGAGCATCAAATAAGGTCACGAATCCGCTCATAAATACATCAGATAATCGCCTCAAAAAAGACCAAGATAACGATTCTGTCAACGATTACGACTACGATAAAAACGGAAATTTAATGCAAGATTCTGAGGGCAAAACGTTTCTTTACGATGCGGAAAATTCTTAAAATGAAATGTGCTAATAAAATATTTTACAAAACACTTTGCAAATTAAAAGAATGTTGGTAAATCTATTTGCCAAAACTATTAAATAAAAAAACATCAAAGTATATTAAAGAATTGGCAAATTTATTTGATTAGCTTTGGTCCTTCTGTGCAATTTTTATAGGTTTGCACATTTTTTCCTTGTATTTTAATGCTCAAAATAGTTAATATGAAAACTGTCAACTTATTTTCTGTCAAAATTTAAAGGTATCGTTATATGAACTCGAAAGTTTCAAAGTTTATTGTATTATTTTTAATCGCGATGTTTTTAATCGCAGACGTTTCTGCACAAAAATCAAAAGATGTTTTTGTCAAAGACGAACTTTTGGTTAAATTTAAAGACGGAACAGCTTCGCGGGCGGCATTTGAAAGTCACCAGATAACTGGTGCAAATGTTATTGAAGAATTCCCCGATCTCGGTTGGCAACGAATCAAATTACCGAGTGGAATGAGCGTTTTGCAAGCCGAAACTCAATATAAAAATTTACCAGATATTGAAATTGCACAACCTAATTTTTATTATCATTTACTCGCAACTCCAAACGATGCACAATTTGGGTCGATGTATGGAATGTCTAAAATTTCGGCTCCGCAAGCGTGGGATTTAACTTCTGGAAACCCGAATGTCGTTGTTGCGGTTATAGATACAGGAATTAGATACACACACGAAGACCTCTCGCCAAATATGTGGAAAAATTTGGGTGAAACGCCAAATAATGGAATTGATGACGATAATAATGGATTTATTGACGATTATTATGGTTACGATTTTTTCTTTAATGATGCTGATCCGATTGATGAAAATGGTCACGGCACACACACCGCAGGAACGGTTGGAGCCGCTGGAAACAATACACTTGGCGTAACTGGCGTAAATTGGAATGTTAAGTTAATGGCGATTAAAATCTATAATTCCAGCGGATTTGGCACAACCTCAGCAATGCTTATCAACGCTTATAATTACATCAGAATGATGAAAAATCGTGGTGTAAACATTCGCGTGACGAACAATAGTTATGGTGGTTGCGATGAAGCCTGCGGATTTGATCAAGCCACAAAAGATGCGATTGACGCTCTTGGCGATGCTGATGTTTTGCAAGCATTTGCCGCGGGAAATGCCGGAACCAACAACGATTCAATTCCTTTTTATCCATCAAATTACACAACTCCGAGTATTCTTTCTACCGCATCTTCAACCTCAACTGATGCACGTTCCGGGTTTTCGTGTTTTGGTGCAACAACTGTTGATCTTGCCGCACCTGGAAGTTCAATTTTAAGCACTTATAGAACTTCTGATTCAAATTATGCGACGCTCAGCGGAACCTCGATGGCAACTCCGCATGTTGCCGGTGCAGCGGCACTTTTATTAGCTTCTAACCCTAGTCTTTCTGCGGCTTCTGTCAAAGCAACTTTGATGAATACCGCAGATCAAATTCCGGCGTGGAACGGAATTGTTAAATCTAATGGCAGACTAAATATTTTCAATGCAATTCAGAATCAAACGGTATGTAATTTTGGAGTTTCAATAACGTCACAAAATGTTCCGACAGCCGGTGGAAACTATTCTGTATCTGTAACTTGCCCAACTAATTGCGACTATTCGTCGATCAGCAGAAATAATTGGGTGACAGTTACATCTGGTAATCCAGCGAGTTCGAATGCCACAATAAATTACACAGTTTCAGCCAATTCCGGATTCGCACGAAGCGGAACTATCAAAATTGGCGATAAAATCCTAACTGTTAATCAAGCTGGACTTGCAGCAAATAATGATGCTGTTTTAGATTTCGATGGCGACGGAAAAAGCGATTATGTTGTGACCCAAAACTCTGCCGGAAGTAAACTTTGGCATATTTATCAAAGTTCACTTGGCTACAGATCGTTAAATTTTGGACTTTCAACTGATGTTTTAACACCTGCGGACTTCGACGGCGATGCAAAAACTGATTTTGCCGTGTTTCGTGCCAATTCAGATCCGAACCAACCTGATTTTTACGTTTTACGAAGTTCTGACAACACTTTGCAAGGCGTTTCGTGGGGAACAACAAATGATATTCCTTTTGTAAATGATTTTGATGGCGACGGAAAAGCCGACTTTGCAGTAATCAGAAAACAAGGTGGAAGTTTAAGTTGGTATATTTTACGTTCAAATCTGGGATTTTTATCATTTCAATTCGGAATTGAAACAGATATTCCTTTTCGCGGCGATTTTGACGGCGACGGAAAATCGGACATCAACGTTTTTCGTCCATCAACCCAAACATTTTATAATTGGAAAACATCAAATGGAAGTGTTAATTCAACCACTTTTGGGCTTTCCAGCGATAAAATTATTACTGGAGATTTCGATGGCGACAACAAAACTGAAATTGCCGTTTGGCGAGATTCAACTGGTGTTTGGTATTGGCTAAACAGTTCAAACGGAGCATTTAACGCTTTTTCATTTGGATTAACGACTGACTTACCAACGCCCGGCGATTATGACGGTGACGGAAAAACCGATATTTCTGTCTGGCGACCAAACGCGGCTAACAGCATATTTTACTCGCAAAGAAGCACTTCAGGATTTGCGGCTTTTGGTTGGGGAAACTCAAATATGCAAGTAACTGCAAATTCTTTGCTTGTCGCAAATTAATTTTGAGTTAATCAAACTTTATTGGGTTTAGTTGCATCTTAAATCTCAAGAAATCTTTTTTTAGAAAAAAATATCTTTATTTAAGCGATTTTATCTAATAGTGTTGCAATTTATGCTTACATTGAGGTATTGTTTATCTGACAAATCTAACTTTTTAGTATTTATTACACAATTGTAAAAAATATTCCTAACATTTTATTTTAAGGACATCAAATTATGAGAAATTTATTGACTAAAATTGGTTTTGCTTTAACGTTTATAACGCTTTTAGCCTTTTCAGCAACTGCTCAAAACAAATTAAGAACAGCGGTTAATTACGATACAGACAACAAAGCTGATTTTGTGGTGTTTCGTCCAAGTAATAACGTTTGGTATATTTTGAAAAGTGCTGGTGGTTTTACATTTCAACAATTTGGAAGTAACACCGAAGATTATATGGTTCCTGGCGATTACGATGGTGATGGCAAAGGTGACATCGCTGTTTGGAGAGATACAAACGGTGCTTGGTATTATTTGAGAAGTTCTGATGGAGCATTTGTTGGTGCACTTTTTGGAACAACAGGTGACGAACCAGTTGCAAGAGACTTTGATGGTGACGGAAAAACAGATTTATCAGTCGTCAGACGAACTGGCGGTTCAATGATCTGGTATCGTCTAAATAGTATGGGCGGTGCATTTGTCGCAAATCAATTTGGATTATCAACAGATTTTACTGCTCCTGGAGATTATGACGGCGATGGTAAATTTGACTTAGCTGTTCAAAGACCTAGTGCAAATAACGGTCAAGCGATTTTTTACATTCAGCGAAGTTCAAATAACGCCCTTGACGCGATTTTCTGGGGAAACAGTAACGATACGATTGTTCCTGGCGATTATGATGGCGATGGTAAAACGGATGTCGCGATTGTCCAAGAAGGTGCAACTTTGAACTCACCATTGATTTGGGGAATTTTAAGGAGTTCAAACGGCACTGCTGACGTTTCTGGCTTTGGTCTTACAGGTTCCGACCTCAACACACAAAACGATTACGATGGCGATGGAAAATGTGATATTGCTGTGTGGAGAGATTCTAATGGCGTTTTCTATTATAGATCATCTGCAAATGGTAATGCCTTAACAAGCGTCACTTGGGGTTCACCAAATGATTTCCCAGTTGCAAGTTACGATTCTCATTAAACCATTTTTTGTTGAATTAATTCACAAGGTTGAAGACTAATTAGTCTTCAACCTTTTTCATTTATAATTCTTAAATAAGATAAATGTTTACTACCGCGATTAAAGAAAGTTTTTCAAAGAAAACAATAGTAATTATTGGTGATTTAGTAGCCGATCAGTTTTTGCATGGAACAATAGCAAGAGTTTCTCGCGAAGCACCAGTTTTTATTTTACGACACGATAATACCGAAACCGTCGCTGGTGGTGCGGCAAATGCGGCAGTTAATGTTGCTTCACTTGGCGGAAAAGCTGTCATAGTTGGCTTGATTGGAAAAGATGAAATAGGCTCAAAACTTTTACAAAAACTAACTCTTGATGGTGTAAATTGTGAAAATGTTTTAGCAAATTCGGATTTTAAAACAACGACTAAAGTTCGTGTTTTAGCTGCTCAGCATTTTGCAACAAGACAACAAGTTATTAGAATAGACTACGAAAACCCAGAACTTCCGAGTGAAAAATTGCAAACAGTTATTTATCAAAACGCACAAAAAGCACTCAAAGTTGCTGATGCAATTATTTTGTCAGATTACAATTATGGAGTTGTCACTAATGAAATTGCAGAACTTGCTATCGGCTATGCAAAAACCAATAACATTCCAGTTTTAGTCGATTCACGCAATAATTTGCAAACATTTCAGTTCGCGACATCCGCAACGCCAAATCAAGATGAAGTTGAACAAATTCTCGGCAGCAATTTTACTGATAAAGACTGTCTAAAATTATGTGAAAGATTAGGTTTTGAATCTTTGCTTATCACACAAGGAAATAAAGGAATGTTGCTATTTGAACCAGGTAAATCTCCGGTTCAGATTGAAGCCATCGGTTCAAAAGAACCTGTTGATGTCACCGGAGCTGGCGATTCTGTTATTGCGACATACGCTTTGGGGCTGGCTTCTGGCTTAGATTTTGTTCAAGCCGCAAACCTTGCAAATCATGCTGGCGGAATTGCCGTGATGAAAAAAGGAACTGCCTCTGTTTCACAAAATGAATTGTTAAATTCAATAAAATTATGATTTTAGAAAGAACAAGGTTAATCGCCAGAACGGCAATCGAACGCTCAAAAGGTAAAACAATTGTCTTTGCAAATGGTTGTTTTGACCTTTTTCACGTTGGTCACATCAGATATTTATTAGGTGCAAAAGAATTAGGCGATGTTTTAATAGTCGGAATAAATGCTGACGAACAAGTAAAAAAATTGAAAGGCAATAAACGCCCATTTATGCCGGAAAATGAACGTGCTGAAATTGTTGCAGCATTTCGTTGTGTCGATTATGTCACTATATTTAATGAACCGACCGTTGAAGAATTATTACGAGCTTTGCGACCAGATTATCACGCTAAAGGAACCGATTATACAGTAGAAACAGTGCCAGAACGCGATATTGTAAAAGAGTTTGGTGGAAAAGTCGCAATTGTCGGTGACCCAAAAAATCATTCTTCTAGCAATTTAATTGAGCTTGTAAGTCATTCATAGATTCGACTTTACAAGACACAAAAGATACAATAACTGTTTATTTTCGGAGAAACTTTAATGATTAACAAAAATGTAGATGTAGCTCCTGCAACTGGGAAACTTGGAATTTTACTTGTCGGTCTTGGTGCTGTGAGCACAACTGTTGTTGCTGGTGTCGAAGCAATTAAACGCGGAATTTCTGAACCAATCGGAAGTTTGACTCAAATGGGAACTATTCGTCTCGGCAAACGCACTGAAAATCGAACGCCAAAAATCAAAGATTTTGTCTCATTGACAAACTTAGATGATATTGTTTTTGGTGCTTGGGATATTTTTCCTGACAACGCATTTGATGCAGCAATGAATGCTGGAGTTTTGGAAAAAGATTTATTAAATCAAGTTTCCGAACAGCTAACATCACTCAAACCGATGAAAGCCGTTTTTGAGCAAAATTATGTAAAGCGAATAACTGGTGAAAATGTTAAAACCGGCAAGAACAAAATGGAACTTGCTGAGCAGTTAATTGCTGAAATCGCTGAGTTTAAGTCAAAAAATAATTGCGAACGCCTCGTAATTGTCTGGGCAGCTTCAACTGAAATTTTTCTTGAAACAAGCACAGTTCACGAAACAATTGAAGCCTTCGAAAAAGGATTATACGACAGCGATCCGCTCATTGCTCCTTCAATGATTTACGCATATGCCGCAATTAAATCGGGTGTTCCTTTTGCCAACGGTTCGCCTAATTTAGCAGTTGACATTCCTGCTTTAACCAAACTTGCCGAAGATGAAGGTGTTGCAATCTGCGGAAAAGACTTTAAAACTGGACAAACTTTGATGAAAACAATCATCGCCCCAGGTCTAAAATCGCGGATGTTAGGATTAGATGGTTGGTATTCGACTAACATTTTGGGCAATCGTGACGGCGAAGTTCTTGATGATCCTGAAAATTTTAAAACCAAAGAAGAATCAAAATTAAGCGTTTTGGAACACATTCTCCAACCCGATGTTTATCCTGCACTTTACAAAGATTTTTCTCACGTTGTCAGGATTAATTATTATCCACCGCGTGGCGATAACAAAGAAGGCTGGGATAGTATCGACATTTTCGGCTGGCTTGGTTACAAAATGCAGATTAAAATCGACTTCCTGTGTCGCGACTCTATTCTTGCTGCACCTTTAGTTTTAGACTTGGCTTTATTTATGGATTTAGCTCAACGTGCAAAAATGAAAGGCGTTCAAGAGTGGCTCTCATTTTATTTTAAAGCTCCGCAAACTGCTCCTGGGCTTTATCCAGAACACGATATTTTTATCCAATTGATGAAATTAAAAAATACACTCCGACATTTGCAAGGCGAAGATTTAATAACTCATTTGGGCTTGGAATATTACGATTAATTAATTTTCAGTTTTAATTTCATAAACAGGAAACTTTGACGAGTTTCCTTTTTTATTTACAGTATAAGTATTTTAATTTAAACAGTATTATCCTTGATTTTTAACTAAAATGGTGATATTTTGGAGCCGAATCAGAAAGCAATATTTGAAAAACATTCGGTTTTTTCAAAAGATTTTTACTTCGGAAGTTTAATCCTATAAAAAGTTATTGGAGGAAATTAGTTATGAAGGACATACTGTTTGCACTTCTCGGTTTGGTTTCGGCAATTGTTGCAGTTTGGCAATTAGCAACTTATCTTGGTCAAAAAACTGAACCAACTTCAGTTTTACCGCTTATTATTGCAATTGTTGCGGGTATTTTTGCAATCGGATTTGGTGGTGTTTTTCTTTCAACAAGAATTAACAAATCTGAAGATATTCACATTACACAATAAATTTCGCTTTTTTAAAGACGAAAAGACACGAATTATATTTCGCGTCAAAATGTTATATGCGTAAATTCCATTCGGAATTTACGCTATTTCTTTTTTCCAAGCTCAACAGCTTTCTTGTATGCAGCATAAATCGCTTTTGACAAAACGGTTCGCAAACTTCCCTTTTCCATTTGATAAATTGCTTCCGCGGAAGTTCCGCCTGGTGAAGTCACCATATTTCGCAATTCTGCCGGATGTTTGTTAGTTTCAATCGCAAAAAGCGTAGAACCGAGCATTGTTTGTTGCACTAATTCTTTCGAAACTTCACGCGAAAATCCGAGATGAACACCAGCATCTGTCATCGCTTCCATCATCATAAAAATATACGTCGGACCAGTCGCCGAAAGCGATGTTGCCATATCAATCATATTTTCATTTTCAACATAAAGCTCTTTTCCCAAGGCACTTAGCAATAATTTTATTTGCTCTTTTTGCTCAGTTGTAACATTTTCTGAAGCCGTCCAGGCAGTCATTCCTTGTCCAATTTGCGAAGGCGTATTTGGCATTGTGCGGACAATAAAATCATTATCAAGCGACTGCGAAATTGTTTCAATTGTTGCACCAGCAATAATCGAAATAACCAGATGTTTTTTATTAACAATTTCTTTCAAATCAGCTAAAACTCCTTTTAAACGTTGAGGTTTGACGCATAAGACAACGATGGAATTATCAATTGAAAGTTCCTCAACAGCTTTGCAGTTTTCTTCATAACATTTAAAATTATATTGATTTTCGAGTGCTTCGCGACGATCTTTTCGCGGGTGTGAGGCAACAATTTGCTGTGGTTCAACCAGTTTTTTTCTGAGCAATCCGGCGATAATTGATTCTGCCATAACGCCACAACCAATGAACGCAAGTTTTGTTTCTTTAAGTAGTTTCATTGTTACATTTTCGTTTGTTTGGTAAAATTTGGCAAAGTGTCAAACATTCCTTTAATCATTGTAAATCCAAAATCAGCTGGCGGTTCGACCGAATTGCGTTGGGCGAAAATCGCTTCCGACCTCGCAACTCATTTCGGGGCATTCAAAGTTGAGTTCACAAAACATCAAAACCACGCAACCGAACTTGCTGAAAGTGCCGCAAACGCTGGGGTTAAATTTATTATTGCATGCGGCGGTGATGGAACTGTTAACGAAGTTGCAAACGGAATTTTGAGTTCGGGACAAAACACTGAACTTGGCGTTTTGCCATCAGGAACTGGTGGAGATTTTCGTCGAACTTTGGGTTTGCCTTCGAACCCAAGCGAATGTGCGAAAATTTTACAAGAAGGCGAAACGAAGACTATTGATGTCGGCAAAGTTACTTTTCAAAGTCACGATAATAAAACCGTAAGCCGTTATTTTGTAAATGTTTCGAGCTTTGGACTCAGTGCCACAATCGGTGAGCGGGTAAAAGAAAAAAATCGTTTTCAATGGTTGCCTTTCAATGCAATTAGAGGAAAAGCGAAATTTGCGTATTCAACCGTTCAAACTGTTCTCGATCTTGAGCCGACTATTGTTTGGGTTAAACTCGATGACAAAGAAAAAACACAGTTGCAAACGCTAAATTTTTGCGTAGCAAATTCGCGTTATTTCGGTGGCGGAATGAAAATAGCACCAGACGCACGAATAAACGATGGATTTTTTGATGTCATCAACATCGGTGACATCAAAACTGCAAAAATTTTACTAAATGCTTACAAACTTTACGGCGGTTCTCATTTAGAATTAGACGAAGTAAAAGCGACACTTGCCAAAAGAATTGAAGTTTCATCAGCAAATGGCGAGGAAATTCACATCGAAACTGATGGCGAACTTCCGGGCAAATTGCCAGCGGTTTATGAAATTGTCCCAATAGCGTTGAAGGTCAGAGTGCCTAAAAAGTAGTTTTGGAAGTATAGACAGTTCAGGAAGTCCTATTTCTTCCCAAACCTCCTAAACTTCCTAAACTTCCTAAACTTCCTAAACTTATGAATAAAAAATCATTCTGCGAACGATTAATTGAAGCAAACGAAACGCACGCTGCCCGAACTGCGATGCGGATTGTTGGTGTTGACTCTGAAGTTTACACTTACAAACAAATGCTCAAACAGATCCGAGCGATTGCGTATCGTCTTGAAAAAGAAGGTGTTGCGGCTGGCGAACGTGTTGTTTTGATTGGCGAAAATCATCCTTGTTGGGCAATTGCTTATCTCGGGACTATTTATCGCGGGGCAATTATTGTTCCGGTTGATCCGCACGGCGAAATCTCCACAATCACAAATTTTCTCGTAAATTCTGAAGCAAAACTAGTGTTTTTATCGCCAGATATGGTGGATAAATTCAAGGAAATCGAAGAACGTTTGGGCAAAAAGATTCCGGCTGTTGTTTGGCGAAACGAGGAAAATAAAAGAGGTTTTGAATCTTTTGAAGAATGGTCAACGGCCGAATTTCCCGCAGAATTCGCGAAAAAAGTTCCAATTACAAATCCTGACGATACCGCCGTAATGATTTATACGAGCGGCACGACCGGAACGCCAAAAGGTGTTCCGCTAACTCACGGAAATATTGTCGCGGAATTAGATGCCATCAACAAAGTAATTAATATCACCGAACAAGACAGAATTTTGTCGCTTTTGCCACTTTTTCACGTTTATTTGCAAATCGTAAACCTTTGGATTGCAGTAACTTATGGTTGTGAAATTGGATATTTAAAAGAACTTACGCCCGATGAATTGAGCAAGGCGATGAAGGAATTTAAACCGACAATTCTGACGACGGTTCCGCGGCTTTGGTATTTATTTCATAAAAAAATCTTCGACGCAGTTAAATCTCAGTCTTCTATTGTTCAAACGCTTTTCAAAACAATGCTCGCGACAAACGGTTTCTTGCGTGACTCGCTGAAAATGAATCTCGGAACCAAAATGTTTGCCAAAGTTCACGATGGATTTGGTGGAAAATTGCGGATTGCAATTTCAGCGGGTTCACGTTTTGATTCCGATGTTGCACTCGATTTTCACAAACTTGGTTTCACAATTTTGCAAGGTTATGGGTTAAGCGAAACTTCTGGTGCCGCAACAGCGACCTACGAATCCGACAATCGTGTCGGTTCTGTTGGGAAGGCAATGCTCAATTCGGAAATCAAAATTGATGAGCCAAATTCAGAAGGAATCGGCGAGGTTTTGATCCGTGGCGAGATGGTTTTTAAAGGTTATTACAAAAATCCTGCTGCAACCGCCGAAGCATTTACAGAAGATGGCTGGTTTCGGAGCGGTGATCTTGGAACGATTGATAAAGATGGACATTTGTATATCGTTGGACGGAAAAAAGACGTAATTGTTTTGCCAAATGGCAAAAATGTTCATCCTGAAGATCTTGAAGTTTGCTATTTGAAAACGCCGTTTGTTGCAGAACTTGCGGTGATTGGCGTAAAAGATGAATCGATTGGTGTTCAAGGTGCTGAAAAATTGGTTGCGGTCGTTGTTCCAGATTTTGAATATTTGAAAAAGGAAAAAATCGCAAATTCTTATGAAACAATTCGCTACACACTCGACAGTCTCGGTCGCGAACTGCCCGAATATCAACGAGTTCGCGATTATATTGTTCGTGCTGAGCCTTTGCCGCGAACCGCAACCCGCAAAATTAAACGCTTTGAACTCTTGAAAGAAATCGAAAGTGGGCAACTATCGACAACACAAACTCGCACTGAAAAAGTTTGGGAATTTACCGATGAGGAAACTTCCGCAATGAATTCTAACGGCGGAAAAGCAATCATTTCAGCAATTAAGCAGAATAAACCTGACCTCGAAATTGTTCATCCGAAGATGAATCTCGAGATTGATTTAGGCTTAGATTCACTTGCTCGAGCTGAAACCTTTGCGAGTTTGGAGCAAATTTTTGGCGTTGAATTTAATACCGAAGAATCGAGTCAGGCTTTGACTGTCGAAGAAGTTTTGAGACTTGTCGAAAAAACTGCAAATCTCGAGAATTTTTCCGGCGAAGTTGAAACAAATTTTAATTGGGGCAAAATCGTCCGCGAGGCTGACGATGATTTCCCAGAAGTTCGAAATGTCATTAAAAATAAACCGTTTTCAACGTTTATCGCTTTTCTAATTTTGCGAGTCGCTTATCTGTTTTGTAAAGTTTTCTTACGAATGGAAGTTACTGGAATTGAAGAACTTACGAAACTCAAGCGTCCATATTTAATTTGCCCAAATCATCAAAGTTTTCTTGATGGATTTCTCGTTCCGGCAACTTATCCATATTCAATTTTAAGCAACATTTTCCACGTTGGGGCAAGCGAATTATTTCATGGATTTATCAAACGTAACTTTGCAAAACTAACAAATATTGTCCCGATTGATGCTGATACGCAACTTTTAAAAGCAATGAAAGCAAGTGCAATTGGACTCAAAAGCGGAAAAATTCTCAATATTTATCCCGAAGGCGAACGTGCTTTTGATGGCGAACTTCATCCATTCAAAAAAGGTGCTGCAATTCTTTCGACCGAATTGAATTTTCCAATAATTCCAGTCGCCTTAGATGGTTTTGGCAAAGTTTGGGCGAGAGATACAAATAAAATTAGGCTCGCAAAAGTAAAAATTCATTTCGGCAAACCTCTCTATTTTGAAGAATTTAAGAACTTGCCCGATGAAGAAAAATACGAGAAATCGACACAACATTTGAAAGATACAATTCAGGGAATGCTTGATGAAATGAGGAAAAATTAGGTGTCACAATCAAACAAAATCGCACTAGCAATTCACGGCGGAGCAGGAACAATTCTTCGCTCGCAAATGACTGAGGAAAAAGAACTTGCTTACACAACAGGTTTACGCGAAGCACTCGAAAGCGGTTGGAAAGTGCTGCGTCGAAATGGTTCGGCGATGGAAGCAGTCGAAGCAGCAGTTCGGAGTTTAGAAGATTGTCCGCTTTTTAACGCCGGCAAAGGTGCTGTCTTTACGCACGACGAAAAAAACGAACTTGATGCTTCAATTATGTGCGGAAAAACATTGCAAGCCGGAGCTGTTTCGTTTGTTAAAAATGTCAAAAATCCGATCAGTCTAGCACGACTCGTGATGCAAAAAACCGAACATGTAATGCTTGCTGGCGATGGTGCAATGGAATTTGCAAAAGAAAATAGTGTCGAATTCGTTCCCGATGATTACTTTTTCACGGAATTTCGTTACCAGCAATTATTAGAAGCGAAACAAAACAACGTTGTCCAACTTGATCACTCTTCAAATCCAAAATCGCTAGGGACAGTTGGAGCAGTTGCCTGTGATTCAAACCGAAACGTTGCTGCCGCGACCTCAACTGGCGGAATGACCAACAAACTTTACGGTCGCATCGGTGATACGCCAATAATCGGTGCTGGAAATTACGCAGATAACAAGACGTGTGCCGTTTCTTGCACCGGTCACGGAGAATATTTTATGCGTTCAGTTACGGCTTACGATGTCGCTTGCCGGATGAAATATGCGAACGCAACTGTCGTTGAAGCAGCGAAAGCGGCGGTTGAATATTTAAAAAGTATTGAAGGCGAAGGCGGATTAATCGCCGTCGATTCACACGGAAATATCTCGCTGCCATTTAATTCAGACGGAATGTATCGCGGTTGGATCACGGAAGATGGCGAATTTAACGTGCGGATTTATGCGTAAAGAAACCATACCTACACAAAGCCGTCAATAATTTCTTTATAACTTATTAAATCTTCAAATTTAATTAGATATTTACCGCCATTTTTACGAAATGGCAATTGGTGATTTTTCAGTAAATGCTTGGTTTCAGAAATTGAAATTGCCAACATAACGGATACTTCTTTTAATGTAACTTCCTGATTTAAAATCGGTTTTCCCTTTGAAAAAGTGACATCAACCAGCTGTTTCGGCGAGAGTTCTTCCCAATTTGTATTATCAAAATGAGTATTATCGTGAGTATCTTGAGCATCAAGTTCGTTTAACCTTTTTTGGAGTTGCGTCGGTTCGTATTGAATTCCGTCATCACCGTCAATGGGTTCAATGTGGTCAATGTCTCCTTTTCCAATCAAAAGCGGAATTCCATCAGGAAAAGCCGTGCATCTATTTGATGCACTTTCGCTTCGTTCCATGCGATGAACACAACTTCTGCACAGCTTGCTGTAAAGAAAATAGTGTTTTACTTCCATTTCGACTCGCCAGTTAGTGAGTCTGTCAATTTCTTCTTGGGTTTGTCCGTGTATTACTCTCATTAACAATCAAAATAATTTGCCTTGATCAACATCTTTACCGATTTTTTCCGCTTGTTTGAAGGTAGTTAAATTTTGCGGCATCAGCACTTCCTTACCGTTCAACAAATCCTCAATCGAAAAAATCTGAAGTTTTGGGTAATCGCGATTCCAATTTTCAGAATGATAAAAACCTGCTGAAACGGCTTCAGTGTTCATATCTCGCGATGCAGTTTCGAGTGTAATAAACACTCCGAGTTCAGCATTTTCGCGTTCGATTGTGCCGCGTAAATCACGAATGTCGCCAGATTTTACTTTTCCACTTTTTACTTGCACCAAAACTCGTTTTGCTTTGCCAGAGTTATCGTCAAGAAACGTCATTACGCCGTCAATTCCTTTATCCGAACCTTTTTTTCCGACTTTGCTGCCTGAACTTGCACCCAACGGACGTGCTTTAATCAGCGATAAAGCCCACCATTGAAACTGATAACGGTCGTCGTTTGCCAACGCTTTTGCCGATTGCAAGTCTTGCGGTTCGCCGACAACTTCATAATCTTTTTTTGCCGATAGTTGAAACGAATCTTGCAAACGATATTTTTGCAGAGCAATTGAAAGCTGCGTAATATCAATTCCAATCCAATTTCGATTGAGTTTATATGCGGCGGCAATCGTTGTTCCACAACCGCAAAATGGGTCAAGCACAATATCGCCTTCGTTTGACGATGCTTGCAAAATTCTTTCGAGCAATTTGACAGGTTTTTGAGTTGGATAACCTAAACGTTCTGCGGATTGGGCAGAGAGCGGATGAATATCTTCAATTATATCTTGAACTGGAACACCGGAATTTTCTTCAAGAAACTTTTTTAACCTTGGTTTGTTGTTTTTTGTCCAATAAATAAAGCCATTTTCTTCTAATAAATCTAGTTTTTGTTGTGAATTTAAATTTGAAAAATCATCAATTAGAGTTGAGAGAAGTTCGTTGGGAACTGCCCAATGACGACCTGCATCAGTTGGATTAACATTTTTCCAAATTTTTCCTGAATCTCCGGTTCGAGTTCCTGAACCTGTCAAATCAACAAGCTGATAACGCTTACCTTTTTCCCAATGGTTGTAAAATTTTTCAATATAACTCTCATCGTAAGTTTGATAAACCTTATTCCAAACAAAATCGTCACTCTTCGAATAAAAAAAGATTGTGTCATGAATTGGTCCATAACGTTTTGCCGAATTGTGTGAACTCGTTCGTTTCCAAATCACTTCGCTCCGAAAATTATCAGCACCAAAAACTGTATCAAGCAAAATTTTGAGATAATGCGAAGCCGTTGGGTCGCAATGCAAATAAAGTGAGCCTGTATCTTTCAAAACACGGTGAAGTTCGGTCAGCCGAATCGCCATCATTACCAAATACGCCATCATTTGATTTTCGCCAATAAAAGAACGGAAAGATTGAATCATTTTCCCGACTTCATCGCCGCGTAAAATCAATTCACGATAGCTTTCTTCGGCAGACGAATTCCAATGCCAAGTATCTTCAAAGGCGGTTATCTGCGATTCGGCTTCTTTACCTGATTCGTCTTTGAACAAAACGTTATAATTTCGATTAGAATTAAACGGCGGATCAAGATAAATGAGGTCAACCGAATCTTTTGGCAGATATTCATGCAAAATCAACAGATTGTCGCCATAATATAATTTGTTCATATAACTTCTAATCGCTTTCAATAAAAACCATCTTCGTTTCTTCGCGGAATTTATTAACAATTTCGATTGTTCGCGAAACATTATCAGCTAAAACTACTAGAAGCTCGCCTTTTTTCGCGTTGTTGAGTGCAAAGTTGATTGCTTCAGGTGCGTTGATTATTTCCTTGATTGGCAGATCAGGATTCACACTTTTGATTCCTTCAATTACCAAACGCGTCGAGTCGCCCGAAGGTCTTCCGCGTAAATCATCGTCTTCTCGAATAATAACTTGCGTAAACATCTTCGCAGCAATCTGTCCGTAATCAATAATATCTTGGTCGCGACGGTCGCCGGTTCCGCCGATGACACCGGTTTTTACTTTATTTGGGAATTTCTCGACAAAATTCTGCAAGCCATTCATTCCCGCTTGGTTGTGTGCGAAATCGATAAGAACCGTAAATTTGTCCATATCGATAACATTTAAACGCCCCGGAGTTTGTGCGACAGACGGAACAAAAGTGGTTAATCCGGCACGCAAATCTTCGATACTCACATCTTGCAAATAAGCCGCGAGAGTTGCAGCAAGGACATTTTGCACCATAAACGCGGCTTTTCCTTCGTAAGTAAGCGGAATATTGATAACTTTTTCGATCCGGACTTTCCACGTTCCTTTCAAAATTGTGACGTAGCCATTTTCATAAACACAAGCAATTCCGCCGTCTTCGGTGTGTCGAACGATTCGCTCGCTCTTTTCGTGCATCGAATAAAGTGCGATTTTTCCGTTCGAATGTTTTCGCATTCCATAAACCAAATCGTCATCCGAATTCAAAACCGCGTAGCCTTTTTCTTTCACCGAACGCGGAACAACTGACTTGACGCGAGCCATTTCTTCAAGCGTGTCAATTCCCTTCAAACCCATGTGATCGACCGATACGTTGGTCACAATTCCAATATCGCATTCGTCAAAACCAAGTCCTGCACGAACAATTCCGCCACGGGCAGTTTCCAAAACTGCAACGTCAACTGTCGGATCTTTAAGAATTAACTGCGAAGAAATTGGTCCGGTATTATCACCTTTTACTACCAAACTATTTCCAATATAACTTCCTTCCGTTGTCGTAAACCCAACGTTCGCACCGTGTTGCCGCATTAAATGTGCAACGAGACGTGTTGTGGTCGTTTTACCATTTGTACCTGTAATCGCGATAATCGGAATCCGCGAAGGAACTCCCGGCGGAAATAACATATCAACAACATATTCCGCGACATTTCGCCCGATTCCTTCCGATGGAGCGAGATGCATACGAAATCCTGGAGCCGCATTTACTTCGATAATTCCGCCGCCATTTTCGGTCAAAGGTGTGGAAACATCAGGTGCGACAATGTCAATTCCGGCAACGTCTAAGCCAATAATTCGTGCGATTCGTTCGAGTAAAGTGACATTATATGGATGAACTTCTTCGGTGCGGTCAATCGCCGTTCCGCCAGTCGAAATATTCGCAGTTGTCTTCAAATACAACAATTCATCGTTCGGCAAAACTGTTTCGAGCGTGTAATTTGCTTTCGCAACCAAGCGTTCGGTTTGTCCATCAATCGTGATTAATGTCAGAACTTTTTCGTGTCCAATTCCGCGTCGCGGATCGCTATTTGTGATGTCAATCAGTTGTTGAATCGTATGTTCGCCATCGCCGACAACGTGTGCAGGTTTTCGCTCCGCAACGGCAATCAAGCGATTATTTACAACCAACGCCCGAAAATCTTTTCCTTCAATTGAGCTTTCGATGATAATTCGCCGCGAATGCTCTTTTGCTTTGTGAAATGCAACTTTCACCTCTTCCAAGTTGCGTAAACCGACCGTAATTCCGCGTCCGTGATTGCCATCAAGCGGCTTGACAGCAACCGGAAATTTCACTTTCGCCAAAGCTCCTTCGATGTCTTCTTCATTGCGAAAAGTTACGCCAACCGGAACCGGAACGCCGAGCGAATCGAGCAAAGTTTTGGTCGCATATTTGTTGCCAGCGAGATCAACCGCAATCATATTTGTGCGATCCGTAACTGTCGCTTGGATCCGTCGTTGATATTTACCAAAACCGAGTTGGACGAGCGATTGATCGTTGAGCCGAATATATGGAATGTGGCGAGCCGCAGCTTCTTCAACAATCGAGCCTGTGCTTGGTCCAAACCGCACATCTTCGCGGATTTCACGCAATTTTACCAAATCTTCACTAAGCGTTTGTTTGAGTTCTTCGGGCGAATTCCCTTCAGCAATATCAAGATACAAACTAACCGCCGCACGTGCCGCATATCTTCCCGCTTCTTCTTCAATGTAGGCAAAAACTACATTGTAAACGCCAGGAACTTGCGTCTCGCGAGTGCGACCGTAACCGACTTCCATGCCAGCAAGCGTCTGCATTTCGAGTGCCATATGTTCGATAATATGACCTGCCCAAGTTCCTTCATCGAGCCGCAAGAAAAATCCGCCATCTTCGCCATAACTACAGCCGTGCGAATGCAAACTCGGCATCAATTCCTTGAGATGAGCATTGAAATTTGGGATTTTATCGCTCGGTTTTTCTTCGTAATCTTCCAAATCAAGACGCATTTGGACAAGTTTTTTACGATAGTTGCTCCAAAAATTTGGACCGCGAAGTGTTCGGATATCTATAATTTTCATAATTTTATTTAGCGTTTATGGCGTTTTTAGCGTTTTTAGCGTTTATGGCGTTTATGGCGTTTATGGCGTTTATTGCGTTTATGGCGTTTACTGCGTTTGATTTAAATCATTACGCTACGAACGCTAAAAACGCTAAAACGCTAAAAACGCTACGAACGCCACAAACGCTAAAAACGCCTAACGCCTATATCTCTGGCAATAAAAATTCGGAGGTTACTGCAACGCACTTACGATTCGTAAAATCATATTGCATTCCTTCACGCAAAATGTGAATCTGCAAACCAGTTACCGAAAACGGCAAACTTTCTTCGACCTCGGCAATATCGTTGTAGGTAATGCTTGAACCATCGACGATTGTGACCGTTCCTTCGCCAAAAACTTCGAGAATTCCTTTGTCATCCAAAATGACTGATGTGTTTTCGTCGATTCCAATTCCAAGATTGCTCGGATTATACGAAACAGCAGTAATAAGTCGTGAAATTCGTCCGCGTTCGGAAAAATGCTGGTCAATGATGATATTGTGCAAAACGCCCAAACCTGGCGAAAGTGCAATCGCTTTTCTGTGCGGAGCCGGAACGCCATCGCCGCGGACAATCATCGAATTGCTCATTCCAGCTGCACCAGCACTCGAACCGGCAAGCACAAGTTTAGTGTTTCTAACCATTTGCATCAATTTTTCTGCAAATGGAGTTCCGCCGAGAATTGATGCAAGCCGCATTTGATCGCCACCAGAAAGAAAAACTCCGGTTACACCATCGAGCAATTCATCAATGTTTGCGTCAAGAATTTCTTGCCTTGAGGTCGCACGAAGCGTTCGAACGCAGCCGTTTTCGAGTCCCATTTTTCTGAAAACTTGCGAATAAACATCGGAAGCAAATTCAGGAAAGTCAGATGCAATCGGCACGAGAAGAATTTTTGCGTCTTTTTCGCCAGCAAGTGAAACGAATTTCCGTAAAATTCGCCGTTCGTTATATTTATCTTCCGCACCACCAATAATTAAAAGGTGTCCGCCAATCTGCTCGGCGTGAATAGATGTTTGATTCACTATATTTTATTAAAACGATTTAATTTGAAAACTTTGTGTTCCAAATCTAAGCTATTTAAGGCTTTGAAGTCAAAACTTTTGTTGAAAATTTTGCGTTTAGTCTCTTTAAATTTTTAAATTAACGTTAATCCATTTAGAAGTTAATAAAAAGTTTGATGTCAGTCGATTTTCCAAAAGTTTGTGTTGAAAATAAACAAATCTTTTAATTCGACATTTCAACAACTCGTTTCAATTCAATCCGCTGAATGGATTTCGCGTTCATCGGCTGAACTCCAGTAATAGCGGGCTTGTCATCAACTGTCAGAATTTCTTCTTCGAGCGTTTCGCCGCGAAGACGAACGGTAGAAATCAGCAAAATATTGCCTGATTTAAACGGCGTAATCAATGCATCACCGACAATTTTTGCCGATAATTTCACTCCATTCCCTTCATCGATGTAAATATCTTCCGCACCTGTGCCACGGCAAAGTTTGTAATCCTTTATTTGCTTCACAACTCCGCTTTCAGAATATGTAGTTTTCCAAGTCGAACAAATGTTATTCGCAATTGGAAACGCACCAATTTCGCGTTCGACTTCCACGGCTGGAGCATCAGGTTTTGCCGGAACATTGACAAGTTTTCCTTTCCATTTTCCTTCCCACGCGGCGATTGGAGATTTTGGTTCGGGCTTGATATTTCTCACATATTTGTCATACCAACCGAGGTATCTTTCGTAACGATCGCGGACATAACTCGGACGCGAAATGCCGTGAAATTCCTTCGGATAAATAATTAGCTGAGTATCAATTCCGAGGCTTCGCAAGGCTTGATACATTTGCTCGCTGCCGGAAATCGGGACGTTGAAATCTGATTCGCCACCAAGGAAAAGTGTCGGCGTTTTGATTCGATTTGCATTCAAAAAAGGATACGAAAGTTTCTGATAAGTTTCCCACGCTTTTGGCTCCCAAGGTGGACCAATTTCGTTGTCGTATTGAATAATATATTGATCCGTTCCGTAATATGACACAGTAAACGCCGTGCCTGCACCGCTCGTTCCAGCCTTAAACCTGTTGTCAGTTGCAATCACATAATCGGTCAAAATTCCGCCGTAGCTCCAACCGCCAACGCCCAATTTATCTGCATCCGCAACGCCTATTTTTACAACGTGATCAACTGCGGCGAGCAAATCTTGCACTTCAAAATTGCCCCAATCAGACGCAATTTTGTGCGAAAATTTCATACCACGACCCGAACTTCCGCGATAATTTATTGCTAAAACTGCGTAACCATTTGCCGCAAAAAACTGTCGTTCTGCCGCGAAACTGTGTTGATCTTGTCCGTTTGGTCCGCCGTGAATCCGGAGCAATGTCGGCACTTTTGTGCCTTTCGCGTAGCCAACAGGATATGTCAAAAGTCCGCAAACTTCGGTTCCATCTTTGCTCGGAAAACAAAGTTCTTCAGTCAACGGAATATCAAGTTTGGCAAAAAGTTCGTCGTTGTGTTGGGTTAATTGTCGGAGTTTTTCGCCTTCGAATGCGTAAACTTCAGTCGCCTTTGAATCATCACCCGAAAGTGCTGCAAAACGTCCATTTGATTGGTGCCAATTGCCGATGACAACAGACGTTTCAATCAACCTCGTAACTTTTCCGCCCGCCAAATCCGCCTTTGCAGGATAGACCGAACAATTATCCACAACGGTAAAGTAGATCGATTTTCCATCAGCCATAAACGCCAGATCACCAACGCCGCGATCCAAATCTTCGGTCGCCTTGAAACGAGTCGGAGCAGCACTTCCATCCGATTTTACAAGCGTCAAATGATCCATATTGTATGCGTCAAACTGGATTTCTTCGGCTTCAACAAATGCAATAATCTTGCCATCTGGCGACCATTCGTGACCGCTGCGTCCGCCACGACTTGTGTCGGATGTGATCTGTTTTTCGCTTGAATTTGCTTTCGATTCTGCGACAAAAATTTGCGAAGTCGGGTCACGATCTGGATCTTTTTGATGATTGCTCGTGAAGGCGATTTTGCTCCCATCGGGCGACCAAACGGGCGAGGCTTCGTTGAATTTTCCTTTCGTCAAGCGTTCCGTTTTCTTTGCCGCAATGTCGTATAGATAGACGTAATTTTTCAAATTTCCACGCAAATACCCTTCGCGATCTTGCTTAAATTTGTAGCGGTCAATGACAATCGGTTTCGCGGTTTTCGGTTTATCGACTTCTGTTTCAGCATCGGGATCAGGATCGCCGATAACCATTGCAAGCCTTTTAGAATCAGGCGACCACGCATATTCCTGCAAACCGCCTTTCGTATCGGTTAATTGCTTCGCTTCGCCACCCGCAAGATCGAGCAACCAAATTTGTCCACCTTTATTCGGTCCCGGACGCGACGAAGTAAACGAAAGAAATTTCCCATCCGGCGACCACCGCGGCGAGCTTTCATTATCGCTGCTAAACGTCATCCGACGAGTCATTTTGCCATCAAAACTAACCATCCAGATATCGGTTGACGATTTATCAGCCTTCACATCAATGCTCGATAAAACATACGCAACCCAGTTTCCGACAGGCGAAACCTGCGGATCGCGAACTTCCTTAATCGCAAATAAATCGTCTATTTTCAACGGACGCTTTGCAGTTTGTGCCGAAAATGCCGTGACGCACGCAAACATCACAAGCATCAACGTAACCTTTTTTTTGATGAACATAATTAACCTCGAGTTTTTACTGAATTGTGCTGAAAGAAAATATTAGCACGAGGGCGATTTCTTCACGAAATTAAAAGAGTCGCAAACTTAAATAACTATTCGAAAAACCGGAATTGTGGTGAGACTAATTAGGTTTATCGGAAAAATGAAATGTTTAGATTAGTTTTTCCCGATTGAGACGAATCCTGCCCAATAAAATGGATGTTTCGTTTTCGGATTTTTAATCTGAAATAACATCGCAGTTTGCAATGATTTTGCGACATCTCGCGATTTCGAAAAATTTCGATGGAAATTTTGCATTATCAATGCCGTGCTTGCGGATTCAACTTTCCATTGAGTCGCAACAATTCGCGGAGTTCCAGCAATAAAAAACGCCCAAGATAATCCGACAATTCCTTCGCCTGAACTCGTTTCGCCACGACCTGTTTCGCATGCCGAAAGAACTGCTAAATCAGCCTTGATGTTCATATCCATCAATTCCCAGGCTTCAAGCAATCCGTCTTCTTCAGTATTTTTCGCCTCGATTGCTAACGACAAAACCAACGATGAATACATTGGATTTTCGTTATTTAAAATTCCGTGTGTCGCAAAATGCAGAATGTTGAATTTACTTGCCTCAGACTTGAAAAATGTTTCTGTCGCAAAACTTTTTTTCAAGATTTTACTGTTTTTACCACCATAAAGTTTGCCAAGATAATCAACTTCTTTTTCTGCATCTTTTAATGATTCGAGTTTTCCGCCGCGAGTTTGTTTTTCAACGTTGGCTTTTGTGTCAACGTTTAATTCAGGATTTCCAAATGCTTAAAATGTTGGATGAATTCGCTCACAGTATTTATTTTATCTTTCTACGAATTTAGTTTTAGTTATAAAATAAATCAATTCAAAGGTTACTTCTTTGCCTGTTTCCACGGGGATTGGTTTTTGGTTTATGAAATGATTATTGGCTTTAATTCTCCATTTCTAAGTAACTGTAATTGGTTCATTCTATTTTCTAACTCTTCCGAACTTAAGAAGTTTTTACGGAACAAACCTCTCAAAAAATCTTCAACAAGTTGATTTCCTTTTTGATTGTTACAAGACACACAAGAAGCGACTAAGTTTCTAAATGTATTGTTCCCATTTGGACGAGATAACACATGCTCAATAACGTAATTTGATTCTGTCAAAACTGAAAAACAATAAAAACATTTGCTTTTCTCTCGTATAAGAATTGCTCGACGATTTTCGTGGATATTATAAAAATCGACTTCTTCTAAATTAAATGTTTCAATTTCTTTTTCAACTGGTATTAGATTTGGTATTTCTGATGGTAAAAATAAACTTAATTTTGTTCCTGAATACTCTGTTCCTAATTTTTTAATAAATCCTTTTTGCTCCAATGAAAGAAGTCTTCCATAACACACCGACTCTGACATTGGTTTGCCTTTTTCACCAATTCCAAAAGCCATTTGCAATCTAACTGACTTAAAACCTATTGTTATTTCCTCTTTTTCTTGTAGGCGACTATGTCGTAAGATGTACAAGTAAATTGCTTGCTCGTAAATATCTAGTAAAGGAGCAGTATAATCTTGAAAAAGTTCAAGTTCAGTTTTAATTTCCATAGTTTTATTCTCAGTAATCTAATTGTTATTTACCTTCACACAAACATTCTTCTCTTCCATAAAAAATCTCAACGCTTCAAAACCGCCTTCGCGTCCCATTCCCGAATCTTTGACACCGCCGAAAGGTGTTCGCAAATCTCGCAAAAGCCAGCAGTTTACCCAAACAATTCCTGCTTCGATTTGTGCGGCAATGCGATGTGAACGCGACAGATTTTCTGTCCAAATAGTTGCCGATAACCCGTAACGTGTTGAATTTGCATAACTTAAGACTTCGTCTTCGGTTTCAAACGGCTGGATTGTAACAACAGGTCCGAAGATTTCTTCTTGATTCGTGCGGCAATCAAACGGCAGGTTTTCGATGATTGTCGGCTCAATAAACCAACCTTTCAAATGCGGATTGTGGATTGCGGATTGCGGATAAGTTTCGCCTGAATCGTAGTTTTCGTCTGATAAATCTACTGCCTTTCCGCCGCATAAAATGTTTCCGCCTTCGGTTTTGGCGAGTTCGATGTAGGACAAAACTTTCTCGAAATGTTGCTCAGAAACGATTGCTCCGATGTCTGTTTCCGCGTCTTTCGGGTTACCTATTTTTAACTGTTTCGTGCGTTCGACAAAATCTTTTTTGAATTTTTCATACAACGGTTTTTCGACAAATATCCGCGAACCGCACAAACAAATTTCGCCTTGATTGGAGAATGACGAAAGCAAAGTTGTCGTCAGCATTTCGTCATAATTGCAGTCGGCAAAGATTATATTCGGATTTTTTCCGCCGAGTTCGAGTGATAATTTTTTGAACATCGGTGCGGTTTCTTTGGCGATCCACTCGCCCGTAGAAGTTCCGCCGGTGAACGAAATCGCCTTTATTTCTTTGTGTTTGACGATTGCCGCACCTGTTTTTGTGCCGAGTCCGTGGACGATATTCAAAACGCCTTTCGGTAAACCTGCTTCGATACAAATTTTCGACAATAGATATGCGGTCATCGGCGTAACTTCTGAAGGTTTTGCGACTACGCAACAACCCGCAGCAATCGCCGGAGCAATTTTCCAAGTGAACAAATACAACGGTAAATTCCAAGGCGAAATGCAACCGACAACGCCAAGCGGTTGACGCAAAGTGTAATTAATTGAAGAGTTTACGGTTTCGTAAGATTCGTTGGCGAGATGCATTTGAGCGGTCGCGTAAAAGCGAAAATTCGCCGCCGCACGTGGAATATCCATCCGTTTAGCGAGCGAAACAGGTTTGCCGTTATCGACGCTTTCGGCTTCGGCAAGCATATCTAAATCGCGTTCAATCAAACGCACAATTCGCATCATAATCTCAAATCTTTCTTCGTTTGAAGTCTGTTTCCACGCCGGAAACGCACGTTTGGCGGCTTCTACAGCAAGCTCTACATCTCGTTCGTCCGAATCGGGAATCTGCGAATAAACATCTGCTGTTGCCGGATTATAATTGTCTAAATAATTACCAGAAAATGATTTAGTTAATTTGCCGTCAATAAAATTTTCGATTTTTTGCATAATTTTTTGAATTATACAGCAAACAACCTTTGTTGGACGCAAAAAAAGGAAATCGTGAGCATTAAGTAATTAATTGTAAAGAAATGTAAAAATTCAGATTCTGAACGAAATGTGAGCTAAACTAAAAAATGTTAAATGAAAAAAATATTAATTATTGATGATGACGAAGAGTTTTGTGAACTTGTTGCTGAGTATCTAACTGTTGAAGGATTTGAAGTTACGGCAGTTCACGATGGCGAAGCAGGCTTAATTAAAGCTCTCGAAAATAATCAAGATCTTGTAATTTTGGATGTAATGTTGCCAAAGAAAAATGGTTTTGATGTTTTGCGTGAGCTTCGTCCGAACTCGACAATTCCAGTTTTGATGCTGACCGCGAGAGGCGATGATATAGAACGAATTGTCGGTCTTGAGATTGGAGCAGACGATTATTTGCCGAAACCATTTAACCCGCGAGAATTAGTTGCGAGGCTTCGTGCAATACTTCGGCGAGTGCAAATAAGTCAAGAGAATCAACAGCTTACAACTGATAATCTCAAAATTGAAGAGCTTGAGGTTTCAATTACCGGACGTTCAGCAAAGCAAAATAGTGTTGAAATTCAACTCACGTCTGTCGAGTTTGATTTGCTGGTGGCGTTGATGCGAGAAGCCGGAAAAATTGTTAAAAAAGAGGATTTGAGCGTTCAAGTTTTAGAACGCAGACTTTCGCCATTTGATAGAAGTTTAGATATGCACGTCAGCAATTTGCGTAAAAAATTAAACAACGAGCGAATAAAAACGATTCGCTCTGTCGGCTATATTTATACTTTGTGAAGGATGAAGGATGAATTGAGAATTGAGAATGGAAAATGGAAAATGGAAAATGGAAAATGGAAAATGATGAAAAGATTGAGATCAAAGGACTAAGGACAAAGGACTAAGGACTAAGGACTACTATCGCCTATGAGTTTATTTCTAAAAATTTTCCTCTGGTTTTGGTTGGCGATTGCGTTAATTGTCGGCGGATTGTTTTTCATTACGTGGACGACACAGAGCGAGCCTTTCGCAACTCAATGGCAAAATAGATTTGGCGATATGATGAAGTCACATGCCGAAACTGCAACGCAAATTTATGAAATTGAGGGTGAAGCTGGACTTAATCATTTTTTGAACCGTCTAGCAGATTCGCGTCGCATAAATGGAGTTGCATATTTTCATGACGGTAAATTAATTGCCAATAAAAAACTTTCAATTAACGCGGATGAGTTAGTAAAAAGAGCAATGTTGAGTGAAACTGCCGAGTTTGAAACAGGCGGCGATGAAGGTGATTATTTTTCGCGAAAAACACCTATGAAAACTGGTGGATTTGCTGTGCTCGTTGCACAATGGGAACGACCGCGAATGCCAATCCCTTTTGGTCCTGATTGGCAAACTCGTATTTTGCGAATTACGACTTTAATTTTAATTGCTGGATTGGTTTGTTACGCTTTAGCACGCTATTTAACATCGCCGATAAAAAATCTTAGTTTAGCAACAAAACAGCTCGCCGAAGGTGATTTAAAAGTGAGAATTGCCACCAAAAGACGTGATGAAATTGGTCAACTTTCACGCGATTTTGATGAAATGGCTGAGCGAATTGAGTCTTTGCTGACATCTCAAGAACGTCTGACGCGAGATATTTCACACGAGTTGCGTTCGCCGCTTGCACGTATGAATGTTGCTCTCGAACTCGCACGGAATACGCCTGAAAATCAATCTTTTTTGACGAGAATAGAAACAGAATCTCAGCGTTTGAACGAAATGATTACGAATATTTTGACGCTTTCTAAACTCGAAAGTAAGTCAGAAACTATTGATAAAAAAGAACTTAATCTTTCGAGTTTATTTGAAAGTGTCGTTGCAGACGCTCAATTTGAGGCAACTGCAAAAGGGAAATCAGTTGAAATTATTTGTCAAGAAGAATGTCGGATTTTAGGAAATGAAAGACTTTTGCGAAGTGCAATTGAAAATGTTTTGCGAAATGCCGTTCGTTACACCAGCGAAAAAGTTATTGTTTCGTTAAAAATTGAGTCAAAAAAAGCAATTATTAAAATCCAAGACTTTGGCGGTGGAATTCCCGAAGATGATTTACAAGAAGTTTTCCGCCCGTTTTATCGTGTCAGTGAATCTCGCACGAGAAAATCAGGCGGAATTGGACTTGGTTTGGCAATTACAGAACAGTCTGTAAATGCACATCAAGGCGAAGTTTCAGCGAAAAATACTGATGGTGGATTACTTGTTGAAATCAAATTGCCAATTATTTCTTAGCTTTTTCGGGCGGCAATAAATGATTTAACACAAAGCACAACAAATAAAAGACATAAAATCGCCATTGCCAAAAGCATCGATGTTCCAAAATTTAATGAAAAATCACTAATTTTTGAGAAAATTCTCCCGATTGGCATAAGAAAACCAACTAAGCCGACGATAACAGCAACGTGCATTAAATGTTTTCGTAAATTATCTTTTGAGACAGCGAGATGACCGAGAATCATCAAAATTAAGCCGAAAGCGGCAGGAATAAGAGCTGTTAAACTCGGATTTCCGTTATACATTCCGTAACCATAGCCGATAATTCCGACTAAAATTAATAATCTTCCAAATAAAATTGCAGTTGATGGCATATTTCTCCTTTCAAAATTGAGTAACTAATTTATAGGTAAGAATACCAAACATTTACATATTTGGTAATATTCACATCGAAATTTTAATCAAACAAAAAGTGCTATTTCGTTTTTCGGGCAATTCCGTTAAGCATAACATTAAGTTTTTTACTCGACACAGCATCAATTGGTAAAAGTTTGGCTACTAATTCAGTTGCCTTGAGTTCGTATGCCGCAATCGTTGTTGTAATTTCAGTTTTATTTTCGGCTGGAAGATTTCGAAACGAAGGTTTAGCCATCATTAATTTAAATCTGTTTCGCTCTTTAACATAACAAACACCCAAAAAATATAATGTATCTTTGTTGTCTTCGCCATTATCAACTGCAGTTTGATATGCGGCTAGAGCTTTGTCGTAAAAAGCCGTGTTGTAAAATGAATTTCCAAGAGCCGTATTTGCGTCTTTCCAACGAGGATTCAATTCAATTGCTTTCTGATATTCGATAATTGCAGATGGATATTGCTTTTGTTTAAAGTAAACATTTCCAAGTCCATAATAAGCATCTGCATAGTTTGGATCTAAACTAATCACTTTCTTATATTCAGTTACCGCCTCAGAATATCTTCCGATAGAAGTATATGCGTTTCCGAGTTGACGATGTGCTTCAAGATCTTTATCACCAGCAAGACTCAATGCTTTTTGCAATGCAGGAACCGCTTCGGACGAGCGATTAAGAGCAATCAAGGCAACACCGAGATTTACATGTCCGGGCGAATAGTTTGGAGCAAGTAAGACAACAGTTCGAAATGACTTTTCAGCGTCTGCGTTTTTGCCTTTCCGTCGTTGTGCGATTCCAATTTCAAAATACGCCGAAGCATCTTCGGGTTTCAATTTTATCGCACGATTGTATGATGCAATTGCTTCATCATAACGATCTTCATAATCGAGTTCGTTGCCAAGTTGGACGTGAGCACCATAATAATCCGGTTTGAGACGAACTGCTTCTTGATAAGCAAATATCGCTTCGTTACGCATTTTCAAGCTGCTATAACTTACGCCAAGATAATACTTTACTTGCGGAACATCTTTCCATTTAGTGTCAATTTTATTCAGACGATCGATTGCTTCGGTGTAATTTCTCGAATCGACAAATTTTAGAGCCGCATCAAATTCTTTTTGTAATTCTTGTCCGAATGTGATTGAAGCAAAAAGCAAAACTGCTGCTATCAATTGTAAATTTTTCTTCATATATTTTCTCCTCAATTTAATAATCGCAATATTTAGAGCCAAAAAGTGTCAAATTAATTTTGAACCAGCGGTAAAATAATCCGTGAACTATGAAAAACTAACTGTGTTGCTTTCTGAAAATCTGAATCAACTCCAAGTTTGTAATTTTCCATAAATTTCTGCGGATTTCTCGCCACAAGCGGAAACCAAGTGCTTTGAATTTGCACCATTATTCGATGTCCTTTTTTGAAAGTGTGATGAATTCCGGGCATCGTAAAATTAATATCTGTTCGTTTATTTGGAACTAACGGCTCGGGTTTTTCAAACGAATTTCTAAATCTTGCGGGCATAGGTTCGCAGCGAAGAAGCATTTGATAACCATTAGGATGAAAAACGGAAAAAG
>JANNVK010000052.1:0-1652 GCA_031414415.1 Acidobacteriota bacterium | reverse complement strand
GTCTTCGGGTGATTCTAAATCGTATCCGATTTCGTCCAATTTTCGAGCTGAAATCATTGTTCCCGTTGCACCTGTGTCCAATGCCAAAAGTAAGCCAACGTGTTTAATTTTGCCGCTTTCGCTCTTGCCTTGAACTTTTGCCTCGACATAAACTAACCCGTATTTAGCATCAAATCTGAATTTCATATCGTTTCATGCGACTGAAAACCTAGAAAGAATTCCATTTTCGGGTCAGGCTTGCCAAAGTAGCGAGTTGTAATGAAACTGCTTTCCGATTTTTTAGCTCGCCGATGAAGTTCATTTTTATCTTTTCCGTGATAAGTAACCTTTCCACGCAAAATTTCCATTTGCTCATTGGTCTCAACGTCTTCAATCAAAACCCATTCGCCGTCGTATTTCTTTTCGATTTCTTCCATTGTTAAAGTTTCGCCCATATTTCACCTCAATTTTTTAGATGATTTTATTTATATCAAAATCGCTCAGTTGTTTTACAGCTTTCATATTTTTATTCACCACGGAGACACGGAGAACACAGAGTTTTTCGGATTTGTTTTTTCAATTTCCATATCTAAATTACTCAAAACCAAATATCTTCTCCGAGTTCTCTGTGCCTCTGTGGTGCAAACCTTTCTTACGCTTCCAATTTCACTTCTAAACGATTCAAAACAACTTCGTCTAATTCTTTTTTAATTTTCTCAATCCCGATTTTGTTGATAATTTCCTCAGCAAATCCGTAAGTCAGCAGATTTTTTGCCAACTTTTCACTAATTCCGCGACTCAGCAAATAAAACAATTCTTCTTCTTCCAACTGCCCGACTGTTGCACCGTGAGCACATTTCACATCATCGTTAAAAATCTCAAGTTGCGGTTTTGTATCGACTCTCGCATCATTTGATAATAACAGATTTTTGTTCGATTGTTGTGCGTCCGTCCCGCTGGCGTTCTCTCTCACAAAGACTTTACCGTTAAAAACAGAACGTGATTTGTCGTTCAAAACGCCTTTGTAAGTTTGATGCGAAACGCAATTTGGCACAGCGTGGTCAATCGTCGAATGCGTGTCGTGATGCTGATTTCCGCCGAGCATATACAATCCGTCAACGTAACATTCGCCGCCTTCTGCTGTAAATTTTAGGTGAACATCGTGCCGCGAAATTGCTCCGCCAAGATTGATATTTGTTGCATTATAAAGACTTCCGCGACCGACCGAGACTTCCGTTGTGCCGATGTGAAACGCGTCGGCTGATTCTTTTTGGACTCGATAATGAGTCAAATTCGCGTTGTCTTCCACTACAATCTGAATAGCTGAATTCGTAAAACTCTTTGCATCGGATTCGTAATTTTCGATAATCGTCGCTTTGCAACCGCGTTCGGCGATAACGATTATGTGCGGAAAATTTGCCGAGTTTTCGTCGGCTTTGAAGTTAAACTCAAACGGTTCGGCAACGCTCGTCTCCTTTGGAATGGTGATAATTTGAATATCCGCAAACGCGAGATTTAAAGCGGTAAATCCGTTGCGTTCAAAGTTAAAGTTTTTCAATAAATCCAAGTTGTTCTCTTCCAATTTTGAATTTTGAATTTTGAATTTTGAATTTATGAGCGAAGCGACATTCGTATATTTCCAGTCCTCGTTTTTCTGAGTCGGAAAACCGCTT
>JANNVK010000051.1:0-7517 GCA_031414415.1 Acidobacteriota bacterium | reverse complement strand
AGGCTTGGATTACGCCCAAGCAAGATATTATTCGTATCAAAACGGACGGTTTATCACAGTTGACCCGCTAATGGCTTCGGCGGTGATAACGGTAACGCAATCGTGGAATCGGTATAGCTACGCGGCGAATAATCCGATGCGGTATAATGATCCTTCGGGTGAATTGCCGAAGGATTTCACGAAAGACCAAACTCGGCTGTTCCAAACGCTTGTTGACCAACAAAACAAACGCGATGGAACTTCTCTTTCTGCCGATCAAGTTTGGGCTTCATTGAACGCATCCCAGCAAAGAACATTTATTGCGGTAACTCACGCACTAGAAAATTCTTTTGTTACACCAAAGAAAAAAGTTAAAAATCCAATAACTGGAAAGAAAGAAAAAGCACCACCTGTGCGTGCAATCACTTTGGTTTCCGGGTTAAAACAAGTTACAGGTCGGCAAGACGGAAAACCTGGAACGGCACAATTTCGGCTGCTGGTTTCGTTGACTTCAGACGCTGTTAGTCTCTTGAGAGCTTCAGAAGAATTTGAGGAAGGCTCAACGAATCTTCTTTTTAAGAAAGTAGGTGAGGGACACATTTATAAAAACGGCGAAGTAACAGAAGGTCTAGAAAACGTGCGGCAAAAAGGTGGTAATGCAAAACTCCAAATAAGTTATGATAAGAACAATTTACTTGAAGCCGATATTGATGTAGATTACAGAGAATATAGCTTAGGTGATCCTGAAGGGCATAACAAACCATATAACTCAGATATAAATGCGGTAGGACCTGAGAAGTCAGGAGGAAAGCCCATTAACAATTTGGAAAGGCACAATCAAATTTACGGTCAAAAAAATCAAAACCCTTTGAAAGATTTACCGACAGGTCCTAAATAATAATTAAGGAGGATAATGTTATGTTCTTAATTAAAAGAAGTTTTGGTTTGTCTTTGGTTATTACGATATTTACAATTTGTCTCATCAGCCAAGTTAAAAATATGAAGCCGTCAAATAGAAATGATTTTACTCCAGGTGAGGTTGAAGAATGGGTGGCAGAATATACAAGAGGTATGTTTGGTGACAAGAACCCGCGAGGAACGCTTAGTAAAGCATTATATTTGGGGAAACTAACTAAGGAAGAATCTAAGGCGATTTCTAGAGAGTGGCTTAATTCACCTAAAAAAATAGTTCCGAAACACTATCTAAAGAGATACATAATACTCAGATTTGAGCGTTATTTCTATGAAAATTTTTATTCGATGGGGACAATGAAATTGTCTGATGACTTTAGCGAAATAGCTTTCGATGATAATGGATATACCCTTGTTGAAAATGCAGATTATGCCAATCTCCTAACTACTGCACTAGTTAAAAATGGAATCTCAAAGAAATCCTACATCAGTTTCTTTCGAAAAGACGGAAAGATGGTCAAAAAAAAACAAGTTATCGCAATCGAAAAAGTGCTGATTGATGTGTCAAATGCAGTTAAGTCGAAAATCAACCCAATTTATTATGATAAGAATTTAAAGACATTCATGAAACAATGGGAAATAAAAGGCGTTACTGAAAATAACTATCGCCTGATATTGAATAGATTGCCGCTTGGTAGTGCATTTATTATCGGTAAGAAGAATGGAAAAATTCAAGTATTAGATTTTCCGACTGCCATTGATTGAATAATTTCAGACAATTGTAACGACACAAGGTTTTACTGCAACGCAAAATTATTCGTATGATTCATTAATTCGTCTGAAATCAGCAGTTGAAACAGTTCCGAATCAGACAGGTTGGTCGCAAACGTTTCTTTACGACCGTTTTGGAAACCGAACTTTTGATACATCTGGCAATAACACGACAACACTGCTTTCAGGTTGTCCGGTGGCGATTTGCAATCCGTCGGCGAATCCAAACAATAATAAACTTGTCGGGACAAATTACGATAATGCGGGCAACACAACGCTTGATGCAAAGAATCAAACATTTGTGTATGATGCTGAAAACAAACAAGTTCAGGTTTCAAATTCAAACGGAATTCTTGGGCAGTATTTTTACGACGGCGGCGGAAAAAGAGTCAAAAAAGTAGTTCCTACAACCGGAGAAACGACTAATTTTGTCTACGATGCGGGCGGGAAGATGGTTGCGGAGTATTCGACAATTACGGCTTCGCAATCGGAAGCTAAGGTTAGTTATTTAACATCAGACCATTTGGGAAGTCCGCGAATCACGACCGATGGAAACGGACAAGTTATCAGCAGACGCGACTTTCAGCCGTTCGGCGAGGAAATCCAACGTGCAAATAACGGAACTGACACCATCCGCAAGAAGTTTGCAACATACGAGCGAGACGGTGAAACGGGTTTAGATTACGCCCAAGCACGATATTATTCGTATCAAAACGGAAGGTTTATCACAGTTGACCCGCTAATGGCTTCGGCTGTGATTACGGTTACGCAATCGTGGAATCGTTATACCTACGCGGCGAATAATCCGATGCGGTATAATGACCCATCAGGTGAACTTCCCACATACTTCACAAAAGACCAAGTTCGACTATTCGAAACACTTGTCAAAGAACAAAACACACGCGACGGAACATCTTTAACCGCCGATCAAGTCTGGGCATCGCTGATTCCATCCCAACAAAGAACTTTTCTTGCTGTAACTCACGCTCTTGAAAATTCTTTTGTAACTGATAAGAAAGATAAAACAAAAAAGGTGCGATTAATCACTTTGGTTTCTGGATTGAAAACTATTTCTGGTAAATATACCGGATCTGACGACAAACTAAAAAAGGACGGAAGAACTCAATTTAGACTGCTGGCTACATTGGAAACTGGAGCTATCAGCCAAATTGAAAAGTCAAAAGAGTTCGGCGAAAAAGACTCATCCTCGGGACATATTTTTAAAGATGGAAAAGTTACTTCGGTTGCCGGCAATATCCGACAAGACCGTGATGGTTCTGACGCAAGGTTACAAATTAGTTATGATGCTAATAATTTAACGGAAGTTGATATTGATGTAGATTATCGTAGGCAGCAGGGTGTATTTCATCCACTCGACACTGAGGGACATAACGAAGTCTATAATTCTGATATAACCGCGGTCGGTCCTGAAAAACCCGGAGGAAACCCAATAAATAATCTTGAGCGACATAATAAAAGATATGGCGGTAAAGATGGCAAAGAACATCCATTAAAAAATCTACCAACTGGTTCAAATTAACATTTAGGAGAATAGTTCGATGCATTTAGTAAAAAGCTTCTTTTATATCTTGCTAGTTTTGATGGTTTTTGTTTTGCTTAGTATGAGTCAAATTACTAGTAAGGAAAGAGTAATAAAAAAAGATATCACGAAAGCGGAAGCGGAAAATTGGGTTACGGTCTATACCAATACAGTTTTTGTTGAAATGAATCCGGGCGGTGCTTTCAATACCTACTTTTTCTCCGGGGAATTTACGAAAAATGACCTCGAGAGTGGAGTTGACGGGATAGCTGATACGAAAAAGAAATTACCGAAAAATTACTTAAAAAGATACTTACGTCTTAATTTCGAGCGATCCTATTACGAATTGTTTTTTTCAATGGGAACTAAAGGGTTTATTGAAAACTTCACCCAAGAAAGTTTTGATGACAATGGAATTACTACAATATCAAATGAAGAGTATATGTATTTACTTACTTCCCTATTAGGAAAACATAAAATTTCGAATGCGAATTTTAGTCAATTTTTCTACCAAGATACTGGAACCATTACAAAAAATCAGATGATTAAAATGGAAGGATTGTTTAGTGATCTTTTGAGTTCAATTAAAACAGAAATCAATAAATCTAATTACAATGAGAATGTGAAGCAAATTCAAAATATGTGGGAGATTAGAGATAATATAAAAACCCCAAGATATTCTTTGGTAGTTAATAAGTGGGTGGGATCTTATATTATCGGTAAGAAGAATGGAAAAATTCAAATTCTAGACTTCGCGGGCGGAAATTAGATTGAATGATTTTTGACAATTGATTAGTTAAGGAATCCAACACAACCAAAAGAATTAGAAAAATCATAAACTAAGATTTTCAGCCGTTCGGTGAAGAAATCCAACGTGCAAATAACGGAACTGACACCATCCGCAAAAAATTCGCAACCTACGAACGAGACGGCGAAACAGGTTTAGATTACGCCCAAGCACGATATTATTCATACCAAAACGGACGGTTTATCACAGTTGACCCGCTAATGGCTTCGGCAGTGATTACGGTAACGCAAAGTTGGAATCGTTATAGTTACGCTGCGAATAATCCGATGCGGTATAATGACCCATCGGGTGAATTGCCGATGCGAGTTCTTTCGGCGGAACAGCGACGTGTGTTTGAGAATTATGCTGCACAGTTCATGAGCCAACGAGATGGCTGTCTTGAGGTCTGCGAAGATATTACCGCTCAAGACGTTTGGAATTCTTTGAGCGAGTCGCAACAAACAACTTTTTATGCTGTAACACACGCGTTGGAAAATACAAGGCTAACAGATGAAAATGGAAACCCATTGTTAGGTGCAGACGGAAATCAATTAAACGCCTTGAATCTGGTTGAATCTTTAACTCAAACATCAGGAATCCTCATGACTACCGACAAAAACGGCAACGTAAAGCAAGACAAAGATGGCAGGAAACAATTTCGATTGTTGGTTACTTTGAAAAAAGGTGCTATTTCGACATTGGACAAATCTAAACAATTTTTTAAATCGACTAACTCTCACGTTTATAAAGATGGTGAGGTCATGTCGGGTGCAGGGACTTTGAGGCAAGACGGTGGTCCACCTAGCCTTCAAGTTAGTTACCTTGCAGACGGAGTAACAGCAGATATTGATGTAGATTATCGGAGCCGAGGGAATTTTTTCGCACATAATGACCCTTGTAATTCTGACGTTGCGTGTGGGTCGAATGTACAGAGGCATAATAAAATGTTTGGAAAGGAAAACCCGTTGGAAAACATACCACAACAAAGAACAAGGCAATAATTTACACAAGAAGGTTTAAATATGAACTACAAGAAGATAATTTTTACGTTTTTAATAGTACTTTTTGGATATAACTATTCCTTTGCTTGCGATTTGCCTCAAAGCATGGCAATAGAAAAAGTTTTAGTTGGAATTCAAGATTTTAATACAAAAATATTAAATGAAATGGATTATTCAACTGCTTATAAAAAATACTTTTTTTTTGGCGAAGTTGACACAATTGATGCACGATTTGGCTTGAAAAACAATTTTCTTGAAGTAACTAAAAATGTGACTAAAAAAGATAAATCACGATACTTTATTTTAGAGAACTTACAAAGTTTTGCTTTCCCGCTCATGAGTTGGAAACTTGCCAAATCAAAAGATTCAACAAAAATTAAATTTAGTGAAATTGATATTGGAAACGATAAAGAGTTCGACAAGATTTTTATAAAAGAGCTTAAAAATTTTGGCTTAACGGAAGAATCTCTTGATGATATTGGCAATTTAAGTAAAGACAATATTGACTTTCATGAAAAATTTTCAACTAGTTTCACGTCAACTATTGCAAAGCAAATTGATAGAAAAACGCTTGATAAAAATATTTTATATCTGAACAAAAAAATAAAAGTTATAGTTGTTGACTTTGAAGGGCGTAATTATTTTGAAGTTGAAAATAGAATTTTTAAGTTCAAAGTAGCATTAAAAGATTGTGTGCCAAAAATTATGTCGATTAACCGAAATTATACTGAATAATAATCAACGAAATGTTTGGAAATGAAAACCCATTGGAAAACATTCCGCGAGCAAGAGAATATAATTGATGTCACGTTACAACATTAAGAACTTATCGTGCGTTTGAATTGGAGCATTGTTAATTTCATTTTGGACTAATTATTGGACAAATATGCGAGGTTATCTGTTATGAGGGCTAAATTTTGTAAGATTTTCATTTTGTCGATTTTAATGTTTTCAAGCGTCTATTCACAAAAAGATGTTCGCGATTCTAATTCGCAAAAAGTAAAATCAATGTTGGCAGATTTTAATAAATCTCTTTTTTTAGAAATGAACCCATCTAAAGCAGTAAAGAACCACGTTTACCTTAACGAAGTTGATAGCATAGATTCAAAATATGGCTTAGAAAGTGATTTTCTTGAGATAACAGAGAGATTTAAAGAGGAGAACAAACTTACCTATTATGTCGCAGACTTTTACTCTAATAATATTTTATCGCTAATTCAGATTAGGATTGGACAAAAAGCAGTCAGAAACAATACAGAATTTGTAGACGGTGAAATGGCATCAGATAAAAATATTAGTCGTATCTACAAACAGATATTGACTGAGGCAAGGATAACCGAGGATGAGTTAGATAAAATTGGAGAGCCGGACGACAAGAATATTGATCTTTACAAAACCTATACTCAAAGGATAAATAAGGGGATTAAAAGGAAAATTAATCGTAAAATTGTTGCAACGAATCTTGAGTTTCTTAACAAATATAGAAAGATTACGAAAGTCATTTTTGAAGGTCGTGATTATTACAAAGCGAAGAACAATATATTTGTGTATATTGTAACTTTTAAAAGTGGCATTCCGAAAATAATGAAAATTAATCGTATTTAGCGTGAGTAGAATCTAGAAATTAGGATTTCAGCAAATGATTGTTCCGAATCAAACAGGTTGGTCGCAAACGTTTCTTTACGACCGTTTTGGAAATCGGACTTTTGATACATCGAATAACAATACGACAACCTTGCTTTCAGGTTGTCCGGTGGCGATTTGCAATCCGTCGGCGAATCCACAAAATAATAAACTTGTCGGGACAAACTACGATAATGCAGGCAACACAACGCTTGATGCAAAGAATCAAACATTTGTCTATGATGCTGAAAACAAACAAGTTCAAGTCTCGAACGCCAACGGAATTGTCGGACAATATTTTTATGACGGCGGTGGAAAAAGAGTCAAAAAAGTAGTCCCGACAACCGGAGAAACGACCAATTTTGTTTACGATGCAGGCGGAAAAATGGTAGCGGAATATTCTACAATCTCCGCATCAGCGACCGAAGCGAAAGTCAGTTATCTCACAAATGACCATCTCGGAAGTCCACGAATCACGACCGATGGAAACGGACAAGTAATCTCAAGACGCGATTTTCAGCCATTCGGCGAGGAAATCCAACGTGCAAATAACGGAACTGACACGATTCGCAAAAAGTTTGCAACCTACGAACGAGACGGCGAAACAGGTTTAGATTACGCCCAAACACGATATTATTCATACCAAAACGGAAGGTTTATCACAGTTGATCCGTTGATGGCTTCGGCGGTGATAACCGTGACGCAATCGTGGAATCGGTATAGTTACGCGGCGAATAATCCGATGCGGTATAATGACCCGACGGGTGAATTGCCAGCGAGTTTTACGAAAGACCAAACTCGGCTGTTTCAAACGCTTGTTGACCAGCAAAACAAACGCGATGGAACTTCTCTTTCTGCCGATCAGGTTTGGGCTTCATTGAACGCATCCCAGCAAAGAACATTT
>JANNVK010000050.1:0-2577 GCA_031414415.1 Acidobacteriota bacterium | reverse complement strand
CCACGATTGCGTTACCGTTATCACCGCCGAAGCCATTAGCGGGTCAACTGTGATAAACCGTCCGTTTTGATACGAATAATATCTTGCTTGGGCGTAATCCAAGCCTATTTCGCCATCGCGTTCGTAGGTTGCAAACTTCTTCCTAATCGTGTCAGTTCCATTGTTTGCACGTTGGATTTCCTCGCCGAATGGCTGAAAATCGCGTCTTGAAATTACCGCACCATTTCCGTCAGTCGTAATTCTTGGGCTTCCAAGATGATCGTTTGTGAGATAATTGACCTAAGCCACCTCCTGATAATTTAAAGTTTTAATTAATAAATCTTGGAAATTCAATTATCTTAGGAGAACGATTTTTGCGACTGACCACAAAGAGTAAAATCTCTTCAAGAACAACATTGTAAACAGAGTTTTTGTCTAATTTTTCTCGACTTATTTCCCATTTCGTGTTTAATTGCTTGAGATTGCCCTCATATATTTTTTTGTCAATCCGCTTGTTAATCATCGCCAAAAACTCACCGAAGATTTTCTCCATTTTAGAAATGTAACGTTCATCAATTGCCGCAACATCGCTCTCGAAAAAACTTTCAAATTCTGTTTTAGAAAGATTGTTTTGTTCCAAAACGATACTGAAAAATTTATTATATTCATCCTTTTCGAGCGACGAAAGCAAAGCGGAAAAAGCATAATGCAGGTTTTCAAAATCATTTGAAAAGTCCTTCATTCCAAGAATGTAATAGACTTTAGGGAAATTTCTTGCAAAGACAATTGAAAGGTATCTTAATCTTAGGTTGAAAGGGATTTCTTGCTTTTTCTGCAAAAATTCTCTAGGAAAATACTCCGACTCCTCCGCTGTAAGTTTTCCTAAGTAAACATATTTTCGATATGCAGCTAACGGATTCATTTGCTCAAACATTGTCTTATTAAAACCCTTAACCATGTTGTCAACTTGAATTTTATTCAAAATATTCCTTTCGTGAGTTTTGTGCTTTATTTTCCGATTTTTACCCAAATCATTCTGACCAAAGCAGTATATTGAAACTCCAAAAATAAGAATTGCGAGTAACAGAAAATTCGTTGTTTTGATTTTATTAAAAAACATATATTTTTGGCTCCTTTCTATTTTTGGGGAATAATTCTTGTCGGAATATCTAGTGGTGTTTTACCCACAAATTTTGCATTATGTCTTTCTAAGTTATTGATTAAGACTCCATTGTTATCCTCTTTTCCAATTGCCGAAGCATCAGAATTATATGCTTTTAGATGCCCTTCGCCGAAATCTCTGTAGTCTACATCGACATCTGCTTCAAGTGTATTATTCTTCGCAAAACTAAATTGGATACTCGGAGTGCCTTCTTGTCTATAAGTTTGTAAACTTTTTTTAATAACTTTCCCGTCTTTAAAAATATGAGGATTCCGAGATTTATTGAATTCACTAGAATCGGAAATTTTTGAAATTGCGTCAGATGTCAAACTTAACAGTAAACGAAATTGCTGGTCGCCGTGTTTGTTGTCACCAGGAATTCCGCCAGTAATCTGTGTGACCCCCGCAACTAAACTAATAGCTGATACGGTAGTCGTTTGAACTACGCCATTTACCTTGACTTTCTTGCCTTTCGCATCTCTTACTGGCGTGGTTACGGTTGAGTTTTCTAAAGCGTGAGTTACCGCCTTAAATGTGGTCTGCTGCGAGTCACTTAACTTATCCCAGACTTCCTGAGCGGTGTATTTAGATTTATGGTCCTTATTATATTGTTCTACAAATGTTGCAAATAATCGTGTTTGCTCCGCACTAAGATTCATCGGCAATTCGCCTGATGGGTCATTATACCGTATCGGATTATTCGCCGCGTAGGTGTACCTATTCCAACTTTGCGTTACGGTAATCACAGCCGAAGCCATCAGCGGGTCAACTGTGATAAACCTTCCATTCTGATATGAATAATATCTCGCTTGGGCGTAATCTAAGCCCGTTTCGCCGTCTCGTTCGTAGGTTGCAAACTTTTTGCGAATCGTGTCAGTTCCGTTATTTGCACGTTGGATTTCCTCGCCGAATGGCTGAAAATCGCGTCTTGAGATTACTTGTCCGTTGCTATCTGTCGTGATTCTTGGACTTCCGAGATGGTCGTTTGTGAGATAGCTGACTTTCGCCTCATTCGCTGATGCAGAGATTGTCGAATATTCCGCGACCATTTTCCCACCTGCATCATAGACAAAATTGGTCGTTTCTCCGGTTGTCGGAACTACTTTCTTGACTCTTTTTCCGCCGCCGTCATAAAAATATTGCCCGACAATTCCGCTCGCATTCGAGACTTGAACCTGTTTGTTTTCAGCATCATACACAAATGTTTGATTCTTTGCATCAAGCGTAGTGTTGCCCGCATTATCATAATTTGTCCCGACAAGTTTATTGTTTTGTGGGTTCGCCGACGGATTGCAAATCGCTGTCGGGCAACCTGAAAGCAGATTTGTCGCGTTGTTATTGTTGGTATCAAACTCACGATTACCAAATCGGTCATATTTAAAGACTTGGTTCCAATTAGGATTAGTTTGTCCTGTAACTGTTTCAACTGCTGATTT
>JANNVK010000049.1:0-11215 GCA_031414415.1 Acidobacteriota bacterium | reverse complement strand
GATGTTTTGTTGAATCCGACAATAATTTTTGAAGTATTATCGCCTTCAACGCAACATTATGACCGCGGCGAGAAATTTCTTCGATACACGAATTACATAAAATCTTTAACCGATTATGTGTTGATTTCGCAAGACAAACCATTGGTTGAACATTTTTCACGCCAACCTGATAATTCGTGGCAAAGCGTTGTAATTCAAGGACTTGACGCTGTTTTGCAACTTACGGCAATAAATGCCGAGCTACCGCTCAAAGAACTTTACGAAAATATTTCGTTCTAATGCCAATCTACAAAAACCTAATTCGCTCAATACTTTTCAAACTGCCGACCGAAACAGCACACGAACTCGGTATCAACGCTTTGCGATACGGTTTGTCGTCTGAATTTCTACAAAATAAAGTTGCTAAACAGTTTGAATGCAACGAATTCGGCGAACTTGAACGGTTCGGTTTGATGTTCAAAAATCCGTTCG
Source organism: Acidobacteriota bacterium (assembly GCA_031414415.1). Lineage (GTDB taxonomy): Bacteria > Acidobacteriota > Blastocatellia > Pyrinomonadales > Pyrinomonadaceae > JANNVK01. The sequence goes on along the minus strand of JANNVK010000049.1, from coordinate 10,744 downwards.
GGATTGCTGCGGGGTTCGATAAAAACGCGGTTGTTGCTAATCAATTATCGTCGTTGGGATTCGGATTTATCGAAGTTGGGACGACAACTTTGCAACCGCAGAAAGGAAACGAAAAACCGCGTTTGTTTCGTCTGCCGAAAGATTTTGCGTTGATAAATCGAGCGGGATTTAACAACGAAGGCACAAAATCTGCCGTTGAAAGATTAAAAAAATCTCGCCCGAATTGTGTTTTGGGCGTGAATATCGGCAAAAATAAAGATGTGCCGAACGATGATGCGATTGAAAATTACTTGCAAAGTTTCACGCTTGCGTGCGAAGTTGCCGATTATGTTGCCGTTAATGTTTCCAGCCCGAATACGCCGAATTTGCGTGAATTGCAAAAAGCCCAAAGTTTGGAAGAACTGCTCAAAACATTGCAAGCACACAACTTAAAGAACATTCCGTTGCTCGTAAAAATCGCTCCCGATTTATCTGAGGCTGAGATTGAAGCAATCGTTGATATTTGTTTCAAACAAAATTTAGCGGGAATTATCGCCACCAATACGACGGTTTCACGCGAAAATTTGTTGACGGAAAATGTCGATAATTTTGGTAACGGCGGTTTGAGCGGAAAACCTTTGGCGAAGCGTTCAAACGAAGTTATCCGCACAATTTACAAACATTCAAAAGGAAAATTACCGATTATCGGCGTTGGCGGAATTTTCACTTCGCAAGACGCTTTCGATAAAATTTGTGCAGGTGCAACGCTTTTGCAAGGCTACACAGGTTTTGTTTATGAAGGCGTTTCGTATGCTAAAAATATCAATTTCGGACTTGCTAAGTTGTTGAAAGAACACGGCTTTACACATTTAGATGAAGCTGTTGGCTCGGGATTGTAAATCGTAAGTCATAAGTCGTAAATCGTAAGTCGTAAATATGTTAAAAGATAAAATTATAGTTGCGTTAGATGTTTCAACGGCGGATGAAGCTCGTGAAATTGTCGCGGAATTAAAGGATTCGGTCGGTGCGTTCAAAATCGGGTTGCAACTTTTTACCGCGTTCGGTGCATCTTTTGTGCGTGAACTTGTTGGGCAAGATATCAAAGTTTTTCTTGATTTAAAGTTTCACGATATTCCGAATACGGTTGCCAAAGCCTCGGTTGAAGCCGCGAAACTCGGTGTTTGGATGTTCAATGTTCACGCAATCGGCGGCGGAGAAATGTTAAAGAAAACGGTCGAACAAGTTCGCGAGGCTTGCGAAAAAGAAGATTTAATTCAACCAAAGATTATCGGCGTATCGGTTTTAACGAGTTCAAATGATGAAACTTTGCGAGAAGTCGGAATTTTTAACGAAACACCAACTCAGGTTTTGAATTTAGCGAAACTTGTTGCAAAATATGGACTTGATGGTGTTGTTGCTTCCCCAAATGAAGTGAAAATAATTAGAAAAAATATAAACGATGAAAACTTTTTAATTGTTACGCCTGGAATTCGTCCTAGTTTTGCAACCAAAGATGATCAAAAGCGTGTAATGACTCCGAAGGAAGCTGTAAATGCTGGATCAAATTATTTAGTAATTGGGCGACCAATTTTACAAGCAATAAATCGAAAAAACGCGGTTGAAGAAATTTTAAAAGAAATCGAAGATGAAAAATCTCTCTAAAAAAAACAACTATCGTCTAGTTACATTAATTTTGTTGATTTCCTCAATCTGTATGTTATTGACTGCAAATATTTTTGCTCAAAAAGACAACAAATCATTACAAGTTAATGGTTTTCGAGTTGGTGAAAAGATAACTTATAGTATTTCATTTAACAAGTATAAAAATGCTGCTGTTGCCGAGATTTATTGCGTTTCTCGCGGAAAACTGCAAGGGAAAGATGCAGTAGAACTTAGAATGAGAATGAAAACCGTCGATTTTGTAAGTGCGGCTTTTCACAATGTTAATGAAAGCCGAATAGTTTTTGCAGATGTCGAAAACGGACTTCCAATTTTAACGAAGATAATCAACAATGAAACAGGTTTTCCGATTGAAAAAACACGCAATTTATTTCTCAAACCAACTACAAATTTTGATTTATTAACAGCCATTTATCGTATTAGAAACTTGGGTGGAAGTGGCAATCTAACTCTTCAAGATAATGAAATTGCCCATCCGATTAGTTTCAAAACAGCCGGAAATCTTAAAATTAAAACAGAGGAAAGGGAATTTGACACCATCGGAACAATCTTCGAGAGTCAATATTTTGCTGATAAAGGAATAACAAATGTTGTTGTTTATTTTACAAATGATGAACAAAAAATTCCGGTGCAAGTTAAATTTAAAACTGTAAAAGGCGAATTTATTGCCATGGTTGCCAGCATTCAAAAAATTGTTCCCGAACAAGATGAGCCTCAAGTTGCACCAACGCCGAAACCGACACCAACTCCTTTCTCGACACCAAAACCAACTGCAACACCAATTCCTTATAAAGAAAATCAAGCTCTTCCGACTGAGTTTCCTTTTAACCTAGGTGAAAAACTAACGTTTGCAATAAGCACAAACGGTCAAACAATTGCTAATGTAAACTTACATGTTAAAGAACGCAAGTTGTTGCTTGGAAAGGATAATGTGACTTTTACTGCTGGAGTTTCTGATGTTGTTTCATTGGGTAAATTTTTTAAAGATAATGATTTAGTTTCTTCTTTCAACGATCCATTTTCTCTCACACCAAATAGATTTGAAATTAAACTTGGTAGTATTTTTAGTAAATTTAACCAAACAGTTCAATTTGACCAGAGTCGTGGTGTTGTAATTTCTGGTTCAAATTCATTTGATATACCGATTGGAACTTACGACTTACTTTCTTTTGCATATGCAATTCGGTCTTTTTATTTAAAACCTTCAAAAGATCCTTCAAATCCGGTGAATGACACGCGAGTTGCTGTTTTTGTTGGCTCAAAAGCAGTTGTATTTACTTTAAGACCGCAAAATTCTGAGTCGATTGAGTTTCAAGGACGCAAAATTTCCGCTCAAAAAATTTCATTTTCAACTGGAAATCCAACTTTTGATTCGCTTTCGCCTCAATTGTGGTTGAGTAATGACAGACGCAGATTACCAATCAGATTTTCCATCACGTCTAACGGTAAAGTTTTTAACGCCCAATTAATAAACGTCACAAATTAACAACTTTTAACTTTAAACTTATTTAGAAATCGTTTACAATGAATTGAAATTGAAATTGGATTTCAATTAGAACTGCGATATTTATTTTATTTTGTTTCAAATTAATTTATGACACTTGCAACGCTAAACAATGGAGAACACGGAAAAGTAGTCGCTTTAAAAGGTGATAATGCTGTATCTAAAAGACTTATGGAAATGGGAATTGTTCCTGGCGTTTCTTTACGTGTGATTAAATCAGCACCTTTTGGTGATCCATTGGAGATTCGTGTGCTTGGATACAATCTTGCTGTTCGTAAAAGTGAAGCAAGTCAAATTGAAATTACCAAAGATTAATACATAGCGTGGAAAATAAAGCATCAAATTCTGATAAAATCGAAAGTCGCGACTTCATCATTGCACTTGCCGGAAACCCAAATGCTGGAAAAACAACCTTATTTAATTCATTAACTGGTTTACGCCAAAAAGTTGCAAATTACTCAGGAGTAACAGTCGAAAAAAAAGAGGGATTCTGGAATTTTGACGATAACAAGGCAAAAATTGTTGATCTCCCAGGGCTTTATTCGCTTGATGCAACTTCAATAGACGAGCAAATTGCACGTGATGTCCTGCTCGGTAAATCTAAAGACCTTCCAAAACCAGACGCAATTATCGCCGTAGTTGATGCAACAAATCTCGAAAGAAATTTATATTTAGTCACACAACTAATTGAATATAAAATCCCAATAGTTGTGGTTTTGACAATGGTTGACCTTGCTGAAAAGCAAAATTCGATCTTAAATATAGACAAACTATCTGAAATGTTACAACTACCGGTTGTGGCAGTTACGGTTTCAAAAAAATTAGGTATCGACAAACTCCCAAAAGTTGTAACAACAACTTTACGTGCCGATTTTCAGTTGCCAAATTTAAGTTTTGTCACAGAAACTTTGAATGGAACTATTTTTGCTCGCTACAATTTTCTTTCTGAGGTTTATCAAAAATCAGTAAATCATACCAACGTTTCAGATATTAGAATCTCTGAAAAAATTGACAAAGTTCTTACACATAAAGTCTTTGGTTTGTTGATTTTAGGTGCAATTTTATTACTTGTTTTTCAAACTATTTTTTCGTGGGCATCTTTACCGATGGATCTTTTAAATCAAGGATTTGGAGGCTTAGGTGACTTTGTCAGAGCGAATTTATCCGAAGGACTTTTGACAGATTTATTGGTTGACGGAGTTATAGCTGGAGTTGGCGGAGTTGTTGTCTTTTTGCCACAAATTTTACTTCTGTTTTTCTTTTTATCTCTCTTGGAAGACAGTGGTTATATGTCTCGAGCGGCGTTTTTGTTAGACAGATTAATGCGTGGAGTTGGACTACACGGAAAGGCATTTTTACCATTATTATCTAGTTTTGCATGTGCAATTCCGGGAATTATGGCAACTCGAACAATTGATAATCCAAAAGACAGGATTGCAACAATTTTGATTGCACCTTTTATGAGCTGTTCGGCTCGACTTCCGGTTTATACACTAATGATTGCAGTGTTTTTCTCTGGGCAAACCGTGCTTGGGTTTATCTCACTTGGGGCGATCATAATGCTTTCAATGTATCTGCTCGGAATTATTGCCGCTATTGTTGCCGCTTGGATTTTGAAAAGAACTGTTCTCAAATCTTCTCCACCACCTTTAATTATGGAGTTGCCGCCGTATCGTTTGCCAAATTTCAAAACTGTTTTTTTTAATATGTTTGAGCAAGCGAGTATGTTTTTGAAGCGTGCTGGAACTGTGATTTTGGCTATTTCGATTATACTATGGGCTTTAATGACGTTTCCGAGAATTTCAGAAGATCAAACTAATGCTTTACTTGCAGATCAAGAAAGCTGCAATTGCACATTAACAGAAGAAGATATTGCATCAAAAAAATCAGGTTTAGCATTGCGGAGCAGTTATGCCGGACAGCTTGGGCATTTAATAGAGCCAGTGATAAAACCTCTCGGGTTTGATTGGAAAATAGGTGTTGCACTGGTTTCGTCGTTTGCGGCACGAGAAGTTTTAGTCTCAACTTTGAGTATTTTATATAACACCGGAAAAGATGCAAACGAAGAGTCTGAAACGCTCATCCAAGCTGTCAAGGAAGCTAAAAGTGACGACGGAACGCCGACTTGGCGACCATTAACCGCCGTTACATTAATGGTTTTCTTTGTTTTGGCAATGCAATGTATGTCCACAATTGCTGTTGTTCGCCGCGAGACCAATTCTTGGGCGTGGACGATTTTTATGGTTGTTTATATGACGGTTTTGGCTTATGTAGCGGCATTAATTACCTTCCAAAGTGGAAAATATTTAGGTTATTAAAATGGAATTTCAAACAATTATTGTAGTTTTAATTATTGCAATTGCTTCAAGTTATGTTTTTTGGCAAGTTTACAAAAAGTTGCGTTCAACCACAACTGAAGGTTCTTGCGATACTGGTTGCGGAAAATGTAAATCAAAGTAAATTTATCCAACGTAATCAGGTGACAATTTCCTTAAATTTTCGACCGCTTTGGGCAAAACTTCTAATAAATATACTAAATCTTCCTCAGAATTTTCTTTTCCAAAACTAAATCTGATTGCACCTCGAGCGAGTTCTTCGTTTCTTCCTAATGCCCGAATAACAGGCGAAGGTTCAAGATTTCCACTCGAACAAGCGGAGCCGGTTGAGACTGCAACTCCATTCATATCAAGGTTTATCAACAAACCTTCACCTTCAATTCCGCGAAACGAAATATTTGAAAGATGTGATAGACGATGTTCACGATTACCGTTAAATTCAATTCCAACTACTTGCTCAACAACGTTTTGTTCAAATTTATCTCGCAGTTTTTCAACGTGGGAATTTCTACTTTCGAGTTCATTTTTGGCAAGCTCACAGGCTTTTCCAAAAGCTACAATTAACGGCACACTTTCAGTTCCACCACGTCTTTCTCGTTCTTGGTGACCGCCAATATTTTGGTTTTGGAGACGAACGCCACGTCTAATATATAAACCACCAACACCTTTTGGTGCATAAATTTTGTGTGCAGAAAGTGAAAGTAAATCAACACCAAGTTCTTCGACATCAACTTTTATTCGCCCAATTGCTTGAACAGCATCAGTATGAAACCAAAGTTTATTACCTTTATCTCGTTGTTTCTTAACAAGTTGACTAATTTCACGAATCGGTTGAATTGTTCCAATTTCATTGTTTGCTAACATTATCGAAATCAGAACTGTGTCGTCACGCAAAGCATTTTTTACATCATCAATCCGAATAATTCCGTCTTCATAAACTGGTAAATAAATGACCTCATAACCATTTTTTTCGAGATATTCACAGACACTTTTTACAGCTGAATGTTCTATTGAACTCGTGATTATATGCTTTCCATATTTTTGATTAGCTTCACATAAACCCTTTATCGCTAGGTTGTTAGCTTCAGTTCCGCCTGATGTAAAAACAATTTCATTAGGTCTGGCGTTAAGAATTTCAGCAACCTGATGACGGGCTTTATCAACTGCCGCACGAGATTCTTGACCGAAATAATGAATGCTTGAAGCATTTCCAAATTTGCTACTGAAATATGGCATCATTTCATCCAAAACACGCACATCAATTGGTGTTGTTGCAGAATTATCTAAATAAACTCTTCGGAACATAATGATAAATATTAGCTTATTTTGACTGAATTTATTTAATCAATTTGAACGATTATTTGACAACGATTAAGTCTTTGAATCTTTAATATGTAGATAAAACGTGTATTTACAATATTTTAACTCTTTTGGCACGGATTTTGCAATTTAATAAAACGAGAAGTGAGGCTTCTCAAGTAGAAGGATAGTTAGGACAAGAAGGGAAAAGTAGAAGGAAGGAAAGGCGACTTTGAGGACATTCAAGGTCGTCTTTTTTACTAAATAGATTTCGATTGTGGTAATATTAAGGCATCTAAATTGAAAGATATAATTCAAACTCATATTAGTTTGAATTCATAAGGACATTTTAAAATGGATTTTACAACAAAAGAAATATTTAAACGTTACGCAAATATGGTTACAGGAAAAACAATGTCACCAGTTTTTCTTAACATTTTAGTCACGAGTGTTTGCGATATGCGTTGCACACATTGCTTTTTTACTGAAGAATTAGACGATCGACCACGAAAAAAGTTACAAATGAAAGCTGAAGAAATTGATAAGATTTCTACAACTTTAGGCGGAAATTTAGGCGTTTTAGTATTAGCTGGCGGCGAGCCTTTTACACGAAAAGATTTACCGCAAATCGTTAAGTCCTTTTATGACAATAATAAACTTGATTCTGTTTACCTAATGTCTAATGGTCAAATTCATCAGCGAATTTTCCCAGATGTAACTCAAATTATGGAAGAATGTCCAGATTTGAATGTCACTGTTGCACTTGGAATAGACGGAATGAAAGAGTCGCACGAAAAAATTCGTCGCAAAGAAGGAAGTTGGGATAAAGCGATTCATACAGCGAGAACATTGCAACAAATGAAAAAAGAGCAGTTTCCAAAGCTCGACATTCAAACTTGCACGTGTGTAATGCACTCGAATGAAGATACAATTTTCGATTGGTATGATTTTTTAAAGCACGATTTGAAGCCTGATAAAGTTAATATTAACTACATTAGACCGCCTTCGGCTGACCCAATTGAGCTTGAATTTGATCACACACGTTATCAAAAACTTTCGCAAATGATCTTAGATGACACCAAAAATTCTGCTTTAAAAAATAATTACGGCGGAAATTCTGGATATTTTAAAGCAGCTGTCGATATTTATATGCACGATTTGATTTCCAAAACAAAGGAAACCGGAAAAGCTCAACTTAAATGTTATGCCGGAAGTGCAGGTGCAGTTATTTATGATAACGGTGTACTTTCTTCGTGCGAAAATAAAGCTGATGTTCTTAATTTACGAGATTATGAATGGGATTTTCAAAAAGCGTGGAAAACAGATTTGATGACCCAACGCCGCAAAGAAGTCGCAAATGGTTGTTATTGCACACACGAATCCAATTGTTTCTATCCGAGTTTGCCTTTAAATCCGGGGCATTTGGTTAAAATTAAACGTCTTGAAGTAGAAATGAAGAAAGCTGCGAAGACAATGTTGAGCAGAGAAACAATCGAAATTGCGATGAAAGCCTAGAAAGGTGGTTATTAGAAAATATGTTGATTTACAAAGCAATGTATAAGTTTTTTGATGAAGGTGTTCACGGCGAAGTTTTGGACTTCGCTGGTGTTATAACTTGTGGTAAATCGCTTGATGAGACACGTCGTTATTTGTCTGCCGCATTGGCTGAAATGGCTGAAACGAATCTTCTTATGGGAGAATCTTTGCCTCAACCAGATCAAGAATTGACAGATAATGAGGCAGATTTGGAAGAACCAATTTATCTATTTTTGAACGCATCGACAAAAATTAAAATTGTATCGGAATTGATTTATGAAACGGCGTGAGCTACTTATTCATCTTGAAAGTCATAATTGTAAACTGTTACGCGAAGGTGGAAATCATTCAATATGGGCAATATGGGAAAATCTAATAAATGGTAAACGAACTTCAGTTCCGCGACACAAATAAATTATTCAATTCACAGCCGATAAAATTCGCAAAAAACTAGAAGCTCCAAAACCTTTTTAAAATAATGAACAATGTTTCACTACAAAATGTTATAGAAATGCCAAACGCTTTTTTGTTTGTCGAGGAAGTTAATAAATATCTTGCCGATGAACAAAAAAAGCGTCGGCATTTTTATTCTGTTGTTGACGAAAATAAAAAAATGGAATTTATTAATGGTGAAATTTTCTTTCAATCGCCTGTAAAATTACAGCATAACAATGTGACTGTTTTACTTGGAATGCTATTGAAAGCCTTTGTAGCAAAGCATCAATTTGGTTTTGTGGGTGTTGAAAAAATAATGATTTCGCTTACTCGAAATGATTATGAGCCTGATATTTGTTTTTTTGGACTTAATAAATCTAAATTATTTAAGAAAAAACAAATGCAATTTCCAGCACCTGATTTCGTGGTTGAAGTTTTATCAGATTCTACTGCGAAAAATGATAGAGAGACGAAATTTCAAGATTATGCAGCTCACGGAGTTCAAGAATATTGGATAATTGATGCTGATAAAGAAATCGTCGAGCAATATGTTTTGACTGAACAAAACTATGAGCTTTATCGTAAATCTAGCGACGGCAACATTGAAAGTGTTGTTCTACAAGGATTTACAATTCCAATTCGTGCAGTTTTTGATGATAAATTAAACATACAAGTTTTATCTCAGATTTTATCGTAAATGCCAAATACTCCAAAAATATTAATAATTTCATCTGACACTGGTGGCGGACATCGTTCTGCGGCAATAGCATTGGTTGAAGGTGTAAAAAGATTTTGGGAAAGTGACTCAAAAGCTGTTCGGGTGATAAAAGGCGTTGAAGAATCACATCATTTAACTGACAAATTAGTAAACGGATACAATTGGATATTGCGTAATAAACAGCATTGGATGAAGTATCTTTACTGGATTGTTAATTTTGTTCAGCCTGAAAAAAGAGCTTTTTTTCATAAAAAATGTTCGGGATATTTTAATAATGTAATTGAGAAATATGTCCCACACGTTGTTGTTAGTGTTCATCCATTAACTCAGCATATCCTTGCTAAAGTGTTGAAGCAATTAAATTTAACTGATACTGTTCCGTTAGTTACAGTAGTTACTGATCCTTGTTATGGATTTTGGAAAGGTTGGGCTTGTGATGATGTTTCGCTTTATTTAGTTGCGAACGAGGATGCTCAGCAACAGTTGTTAGATTACGGAATTTCACCTGAAAAAATCAAAATATCTGGAATGCCGGTTCATCCTAAGTTTCATGAAATTGATGAAAAAGATGCACAACTTGCAAGAACAGCTTTTGGTTTAGATCCTGAAAAGTTTACTGTTTTTGTCAATGCTGGTTGGGTTGGTGGCGGAAATATTCCACAAATCTTTCGTGAGTTTGCAAATGGTGAACTCGATGTTCAAGCAATTTTTCTTGCCGGTAAGAATACTGAATTACAAAAAGAAGCTGAAGAAATCGCAAAAACTGCGAAGTTTCCAATTAAAGTTATCGGATATTCTGATGAAATTGAAAAACTGATGCAATCAGCAAATGTTATGATTTCAAAACTTGGTGGACTAACAACCTATGAAGCATTGGCTTGCCGTTTGCCGATAATTGCTGATACAACAACGCCGCCAATGCCACAAGAAGCCGGAACCGTTAAAATGATTGCTCAAAAAGGTGCAGGAATTTTACTTGAAAAAGCTACTGACATTGTGCCGATTATTAGAAGTTTAATTACCGATTCTAAAAAATATTCGGCGATGAAAACAGCGACAATTGGGATGTCGATTCCAAATTCTACGCAAAAAATTATTGAAGAAATATCTGCTCTCTTGCCAAAGCCAAGTGTTGTCAGCAATTAGAGTTTTACAATTCTGCAATCTCAAACTACAATTTTAGCAATGAGTCTTTTATTAGAAGGAAAAAGAGCTTTCGTTTCGGGCGGAACAAGAGGAATTGGTGCGGCGATTTGC
>JANNVK010000048.1:0-2751 GCA_031414415.1 Acidobacteriota bacterium | reverse complement strand
AACCCAACTAGATTACGCCCAAGCAAGATATTACAACAACAAACACGGCAGATTTACGGCAGTTGACCCGTTATTGGCAAGCGGAAAGAGTGGAAATCCGCAGAGTTTTAATCGATATGCTTATACGATGAATCAGCCGTTGACTATGATTGACCCGACTGGTTTGCAGACCCAAACAGTAACAAGTGTCGAATCGTTAGGAAATGTAACTACAAACATTAGTCTCGCACCTGCAACAACAAGAAATAATTATTGTTATGCTGGAAACTGTGTTAGAGGTGAATCTTTCGGAGGATTCGTAGAGGTTTCAAATCCAGCAGCGTTCGCACGTTTCGGAAACGGTCCTCAACCTATAAAGCCAATGACAACTGAAGATTGGCGGAATCTTGATGTCGGGCTTGGAATTGGAATCAGAAATACATCAAAAGGTTGGATTGATCCAACGAACAAATCAATTTTTACACTAATTCCGGGACTTCCCGATACAAGCCTCAATGCATTTGGAGTTAAAAGCCCTTTCAATTATGAAGTGCCAGAGAATAACGCACAGTTTGGGGCATCTGTAATCTCAAGTGCCGGAACTAATTTATTGGGTGCTTGGGCAGGTGGAAGAGTTTTGGGATTTGGTTTAAGACAAAATGCTATTAGTCGAGCCAATTCAGCGTTTGAATCGGTATTTAATGCTAATTCTAGAGTCGCAGGAGTTGTAGGTGTTGCTGATACAACATCAAACTTAAGTATTGGAGCAACTACTGGAGCTCCTCCAACGATTGTCGGTCCAAGAATGCAATTTTTTGCTGATAGGCTCGGTGGAATTGGAACAAGAACACCTTGTGGAAATGTTGTTGGAGCTTGTGCTGAGTTTAGAGGGGCAAATGCATTAGAACTTCAAGGAGCAAATCCGCGTAATTTAGTTTTTACGCCAACAGTTAGACCAAGAACTGGACAAATTCTGCCTGTTTGCGAGAATTGTCAGACGATGTTTAGTCCGAGTCAATTTCCAAGACCATAGAGAATTACGATACGATAAATTAATTGCGAGGTAACATTAATGTCAGCTTTTTCGGAACAAGAACAGATTTATAGTGATTTAGATTGGTTTGCAATCGACAAAGGTAATCGAATCGCTCACTTTACAACAGTTGGTGGAAGGTTGCTTCCTCCAACTGTTGCGGAAAGCAAAGAGGAGCTAGAGATGTTATTCAATTACTTTAGTTCATTACCGATTGAAATTAATGCCTTTGAAAGTTGTCCGACGTTACAAAAAAGTATAGAAACTGTTTCTATACCTGATTTTGACCAATACATAGATAGTTTTGCCAAAATGTCTATGCGTGGTCTATATTCATTCGACAGTTACGACACAAGTTCTTCTGAAAGACCTTACTTTCAAGTCACATGTCCCCAAAATGAACTTCTTTTAGAATCTTTGCCGGAAAAAATTCAAATTATTTTAAATCACTTAAAGTTTTACGAAATTAGTTTTGCTGAAACTTTCATTATAAGTAATGAATTAGCTAACAGTTTATGACGCTTCCAATTAACTTGATGAAACCTAGAAGTGATTTGGTCTCATAAACCGGACACAAAACACTTTGTAAAGCTAAGAGAATCATTGTAAAATCGAAGCAAAAATCTCGGGCAGACGATTAAGACGGAATATAACGATTTATTGTTGCGTCCGACGAAGGTTTTTGGGGTGAATGTCAGCATTCCAATCACCGAAACGATTTATGACGACACGGCGTTGACGGTTAAAGTCCGCAAGCAGATAGACGAAACGAATTGGGATGAAGCGACGAGTTTTAGCGATTCGCTCGGGCTGACGAAGAAAACTGTCGCCAAAGATTCGCAGGGCGATGTCATTGTCCAGACGAAATATGACAACCTCGGGCGGGTCAAAGCGACCTCGAATCCGTATCGGGAAGTCGAGGCGAATATTTTGTGGACAACGCCGACTTATGACGAACTAAATCGGACGAAATTTATCACAACGCCTGATGGTGCGAAGGTCGAAACGCAGTACAGTTTGGCGACGACTGGCGATCAAATCGGAAGTGTTGTGACTGTAATTGACCAAGCTGGAAAGAAACGAAGAAGCATCACAAATGCACTCGGATTGTTGACGAGAGTTGACGAACCAAACAACGCGGGAATTCTGGGCGACATCACAAACCCAACGCAACCAACGTTTTACGAGTATGACGCTTTGAATAATCTCAAGAAAGTTACGCAAGGCGAACAGGTCAGAACATTTGCTTACGATTCACTTTCACGCCTCAAAACTGCGACAAATCCCGAAAGTGGAACGATAAATTACACCTACGATTTAGTCGGAAATTTAAAGACCAAAACCGATGCGAGAGGAATCAAAGCTGAATATTTTTATGACAAATTGAGTCGTGTTATTAAGCGAAATTATACTTTGAGCAACGGACAACCTGAGCCAAATTCGCCCGAAGTTAATTATTTTTACGATTCGACAAACGTGCCTTTTGGTAAAGGAAAACTGTCGAGAGTTGTAACTGGCTCGATTTCAAACCCATTTTCTGAAACAAAGAATTTGGCGTTTGATAATTTTGGAAGAGTGAAAAGTAGTCAACAAATAACCGATGGCGTAGCGTATAATCCGATGACTTACAGCTATAATTTAAGTGGTGCTTTGATTGAAGAAACGTATCCAAGCGGCAGAGTTGTGAAAAATACGCTTGACCAAGACGGCGATTTAGCAATAGTTCAGAGTTCAAAGTC
>JANNVK010000047.1:0-1663 GCA_031414415.1 Acidobacteriota bacterium | reverse complement strand
TTTGAAGGGGTTTTAACAATTTTTCATGTCAAACGACGTTATTAAAGAAACTGAAGACGCAGCAACGGCAACGGCTACAGCTCAGGAAGAAACAATATCAGCAAATTCTCCCGAATTAGTTGATGAAGAGCAAGGTTCAACAGAAATGGACTTTGGTGCAATTTTGGAACAATTTGAGCAAGAGCAGAAAACATTCAGCTCCGGCGAATTGGTTCAAGGTAAGGTTGTCGGCGTTTCCGAACGCGGCATTTTAGTTGATTTCGGCTATAAATCCGAGGGTATAGTTGCCAAAGAAGAATTTACTTCTCCTGAAGGCGAACTGACCATCAAAGCGGGTGACGAAGTAGAGGTAATCATTAGAAGTATGGATTCTAATGAAAATGCTCCGATTCTTTCGCACCTTGACGCTTTGCGGCGTAAATCCTGGGCTGATCTTGAAGAAGCCTACAAAGAAGGAACGCCAATCATCGGAAGAGTAACGGAAAAAACCAAAGGCGGCTTGAAAGTCATCATCGGTGGAATTGAGGCATTTTTGCCCGGTTCACAGGTTGATTCACGTCCGATCCGTAACCTTGATCCGTATGTTGGGCAAGATATTGAGACGAAAGTTATCAAATTCTCGCGCAAACGGAACAATATTGTGCTTTCCCGGAAAATAATGACCGATGAAGTTGTTAATGCTCAAAAAGCTGAAACACTTCAACAACTTGAAGAAGGTTATATTGTTGAAGGAAAAGTTAAAAGTTTGACCGAATATGGAGCATTCGTAGATTTGGGCGGCATTGACGGTTTACTTCACGTTACCGATATGTCGTGGGGAAGATTACAAAATCCAAACCAACTTTTCAAAGTCAACGATAATGCTCAAGTAAAAGTTTTAAAATTAGACCGTGAAAAAGAGAAAGTTTCACTAGGTTACAAACAACTTTTGCCCGATCCGTGGTCAACCGTTGCCGAAGTTTATCCGATTGGTTCAAAACAAAAAGGAAGAGTTTCATCCGTCACCGATTACGGTTCGTTTATTGAACTCGAAGCCGGTGTTGAAGGCTTGGTTCACGTTTCGGAAATGTCTTGGTCAAAACGTGCTAAACATCCGAAAAACTTGGTTAATGTCGGCGATGAAGTTGACGTGCAGGTTTTAGGAATTGACACGCACGACCGCCGCATCAGTCTCGGAATGAAGCAGTTAATGGAAAATCCTTGGGATTCAATTAACGCCCGTTACAGAGTCGGCAGTAAAGTTCAGGGTCGCGTCAGAAACTTAACAGATTTTGGAGCATTTATCGAAGTTGAAGACGGAGTTGACGGTTTGGTTCACGTTTCAGATATTTCCTGGTCAAAGAAAATCAAACATCCTAAAGATGCGTTGAAAAAAGGTCAGGAAGTTGAAGCCGTTGTGACAAGCATTGACACCGAAGGTCGTCGCCTTTCTTTATCAATCAAAGAATTAACGCCAAGTGCCTGGGATGCTTTCATTACCAATCATCGCACCGGCGATATTATCAAAGGAAAAATTTCGAGATTTGCCAATTTTGGAGTTTTTGTTGAACTTGGTGACGAATTAGAAGGCTTATGCCATATCTCGGAACTTTCAGACGAAAGAGTTGAAAGAGCCGAACAAGTTGTCAGTCTTGGTCAGGAAATGGATTTCAAAATTTTGCGA
>JANNVK010000046.1:0-16546 GCA_031414415.1 Acidobacteriota bacterium | reverse complement strand
AATGAAATTTTTGATGCGAGTTACTGATCCAATTTTGCAACCATTTAGAAGACTAATTCCGCCACTTGGAATGTTTGATATTTCGGCGATTATTGTGATTTTTATTTTGAATTTTTTACAAATGGCTGTCGCTGGCGTTTTCTTAGGACGTTGATAAATGGCAGAAACGTTGCTGTTAAATAGCGTGTAAGATTTCGTTAATAAATTCATCAAATCACGTTTTTTCTGTGAATTTATAATGTGGGTTAATATTCGCCATTCAATACGTTTAGTTTATGTTATAATCCACTCAACTTATCAGTTTTACTCAATAAAATTAGGAGAAATTTACAAATGGCTATTGGTTATAGCAAAATTCAAGAGCTTCTCGGTTCCGATTCAGATTTGCTTTTGAATCATACATCGACCACAATTCCGAAGGGAAATTTACACCTTCCGAGTAGCGATTTTGTCGATAAAGTTTGGTCAGATTCTGACCGTAACCCAAATGTTTTGCGTAGTTTGCAGACACTTTATGATAACGGCAGACTCGCAAAAACTGGTTATGTTTCGATTCTTCCGGTCGATCAAGGAATTGAACATTCCGCTGGTGCAAGTTTCGCTCCGAACCCGATGTATTTCGACCCGGAAAACATTGTAAAATTAGCAATCGAAGGCGGTTGCAACGCGGTTGCCTCAACTTTCGGTGTGCTTGGAATAACCGCACGAAAGTATGCACACAAGATTCCGTTTATCGTGAAAATTAACCATAACGAATTGCTTTCTTTCCCAAATCGGGCTGATCAAGTAATGTTTGGAACAATTAAACAAGCGAAAGATATGGGAGCAATTGCGGTTGGGGCAACAATTTATTTTGGTTCTGATGAATCAACTCGCCAAATTGTTGAAGTTTCAAAAGCATTTGCGAACGCACACGAACTCGGAATGGCAACAATTTTGTGGTGCTATTTACGAAATAATGCTTTCAAAGGCAAAGATGGCGATATGCACACTTCAGCGGATTTGACCGGACAGGCAAATCATCTCGGAGTGACAATTCAAGCCGACATCATCAAACAAAAACTGCCGGAAAGAAATGGTGGATACAATATGCTCAATGTAGAGAGCAGTTACGGGAAAACTAATCCGAAAATTTATACCGAATTGACTACCGATAATCCGATTGATTTGGTTCGCTACCAAGTTGCGAACTGCTATATGGGACGAGCTGGTTTGATAAATTCGGGCGGCGAATCAAAAGGTGCGAGCGATTTGGCTGATGCAGTTCGAACAGCCGTAATCAACAAACGCGGTGGTGGAATGGGCTTAATTTCGGGCAGAAAAGCGTTCCAACGACCGATGGCTGAAGGTGTCGAATTATTAAATTCAATTCAAGATGTTTATTTAGCAAAAGAAGTTACGATTGCCTAAGTTTAGTAGGCAGTTGGCAGAAGCAGTTGGCACTTCAGGTGCTTTATCTGCTTTCTGCCATCTGCTACTGCCTACTTTTTCGTGTAGCTTTTGTAGAGAGTTTCAATCCAAAAATCCGTTTTGATAAATCCGCCGCCCCAAGTTTTGTATTTTTCAGGTAAACCGGCTTTTTTAACTTCATCTAAAGTCTTTTTCTTCTTCAACATTTTTTGCACAACTTCAGAAGTTTCGACCAACATTTGATGATAACTTTTCAAATCTTCGATTGTTGCAAGTCTTCCGTGTCCGGGAATTAATTTTGCATCAGCCGGAATCAACTTGATAAGTTCGCCGATATTTTTTGTAAAACCTGCGACGTTTCCGCCATTTTCAAGATCAATAAACGGGAATCTTTCAACAAAAAAGTGATCGCCCAGATGCACAACGTTAGATTTTTTGAAGAAAATAACCGAATCGCCGTCGGTGTGACCGTTGGCAAAATGAACAGCTTTTATCTCTTCGCCATTAAAATGAATCGACAAACTTTGTTCGTAAGTTATCATCGGCAAAGCACTTGCGGGATAAGGAACTGTTTTTGTTCCAAAAATCGAATTGATTTGCATCAGTCTCATTCGAACATTTGCGTGAGCCACAATAATCGAATCTTTACCAAAAAATAAGTTTCCCTCAGTATGATCGCCATGCCAATGTGTGTTGAAAATAAAACGCGGTTTTTCGTTGCCAAGTGCTTTTAACGCATCTTTCAACTTTCCGCTAAGCTCTTTATAATCATCATCTACGGTCAAAATCCCGTCAGTTCCGACCGAAACACCGACGTTTCCGCCACGTCCTTGAAGCAAATAAACTGTGTCAGTTACCTTTGTAGTTTTAACCGTTACGTCTTGTTGGTTTTCCGAATGACTGTTGTCGCCGTGTGCAAAAATTCCAGTTGCACAAACTAGAATTACGAATAAAAGTTTTCGCATAAAATCACCTTTTTAATTGAATTAGTAACAAATAGATAATAGCAATTTTGAACAATCAAATCATTTTGAATCGTAAAAAATAAATTTTAGATAAATCTTCCACGTGAATTTTGATAAGTTCCTGTGAGAAAAGGATTTGTCGCTTTCTCAACGCCAATTGTCGTCTCGTTTCCGTGTCCGGAATAAACAGAAACATCATCGCCGAGCGTTAAAATCACATTATTTAGAGAGTTCATCAACACTTCAAAACTTCCACCAGGCAAATCAGTTCTGCCGATTGAGCCTTCAAATAAACAATCGCCAACAAAAACTTTGCGTTCAGTTTCTTCAAAGAAAATAACGTGTCCGCGAGTGTGTCCCGGCGTGTGTAAAATCTTAAAACTCAATTTTCCAACAACATAGACTTCGCCATCTTCCCAATTTCTAGTTAATTTTGGCGGATTTTCGTATTCAAAACCGAGTGCTTTTAGTTGCGATTGCGGCATTCCCATAAACAAAGGTTGCTGCGGCAAACCGTAATACAAATCTTCATCGTCTTTGTGGAGCAAAATTTCCACATGTGGAAAACTTTTTGCAAGTTCAGATGTGCCGCCAACGTGGTCGAGATGTCCGTGCGTCAGAGTTATCGCTTGCATATTTAATCCGCAATCGTTGATAAAATTAACAAGTTCGACGCATTTTTCACCCGGATCGATGCAAATTGCCTGCCGCGTTTCTTCGCAGACAACTATTCGCGTATTTTGTTGGAAAGCAGTTTGTGTAAATTTTTTTACTAACATTTAAATATTGTAACGCAGGTTTCTAAACGGCGGTCGCGTTGTGCTTCCAGCCAACGCTTCTCAAACTCGAAATAATTTTGAATTTAAGAATGACTTGCGAGCAAGATGCTCACAAGATCGCCGTCAGGATGACGGCGTTACCTCGTACCGCTGACTTCCAGTCGGCGGTTGCGTTGTGCTTCCATCCAACGCTTCTCGAGTCCGAAGTAATTTCTAGAATTAAGACTTGCGAGCAAGATGCTCACAAGACCGCCGTCAAGATGACAGCGTTACTTTAGAGCCTCGAGATATTTTTCAACATCAAATTCGACAATTTTTCTGTCTTCTAAAATAAATAAAATTGCTTTTCGGTAAGTTTCAGCAGTTGGAACGCCCGGAAAACAAGGAGTTTCAACCGCCGATAGATTAAGATAACTGATGAGACAACTCATCAACATCCAGAGTAAAATTTCATCTTCGCTGCCAAGCGGATTGTGTTTGCAAATAGATTCGCGATCTTCGGCGATTCCAAGGCAAATTCTCGCAAATTCTAATTCTGAAATTTGTGTCATTTTGCTGCTGGTTTATCTTTTGGTTTTGCACCAAAATTCTCGCGTTTTGCACCAGCTTCGGCTTTTTCCAACATACTTTCAACTTGTGAATTGCCCGATTCAAGTTTTTGAACCTTTTTTAGCAACGCGATTGCTTCAGTATATTTTGTAAACTTAATCATAATTGCCGCAACTTCAATTTGATATTCAGCTTTTTCAGGCTTCATTTTTGCAGCTTTATTTAAAGCAGTTTCCGCTTCTTTGTCTTTATTTAACTTGTTAAAAGCTCGACCAATATTAAATTGTGCAACATCATCTTTCGGATTTTTTGCGAGCAACTTTTGATATGCTTTAACAGCTTCTGCAAATGATTTTTCCGAATTTGTGAGTTCAACGGTGACGTTAGTTTTCTTAGTTGATTTAGTTTTATTGTCGCCAATAATTTTTGTTTCGTCTTCACTCTCGACTATTGCATAAGCAACTCCGAGTTCAAAATGAGCTTCAGCAAGTTCCGGATTTAACTTTATTGCTTGTTTTAGTGCATCAATAGCAAGTTTTTCTTTGCCAACATCTATCAGTTTTTTTCCTTCGGTTAAGGCTTCATTTGCATCAGTAAACTCTTTGGGAGCAACAACTTGTTTCGCTTCGACATTTGTGTTTGGAGTTGAATTAAGATTGACGTTTTCAACTTTATTTGTTGTTTGATTATTGTTAGAGCTATTAGTTTTCGGTGCTTCTTTCTGACACGCAATTAGCGAAATCAAGGCACTCAAAGTTAGCAAGGTTAAAAAAAATCGTTTCATTATTATCCTCAAATTGGGGCAAAAATTATTTAAATTAAATACAACGGGGAATTAGAATCCAAAATCTCAAAAAAGTTTGTAACAAAAATCAGCCAGGCGGAAAAATAAACTGTCTGCCGGCAAGTAAATGTAGATGAAGATGAAAAACGGTTTGTCCACCATCATCATTAGTATTAATTACGGTTCGATAACCGTTTTCGGCAAAACCAAGTTCGCGAGCAAGTGTTCCGCAAGTTAAAAGTAAATGACCTAGTGTTTGCTGATGTTTTGGTTCAGCTTTATCAATCGAATCAAAATGTTCACGTGGAATTACCAACAAATGAATAGGTGCTTGCGGCGAAATGTCGTTAAAAACTACGCAAAGTTCATCTTCAAAAACTAATTTTGAAGGAATTTCTCCTGTAATAATTTTACAAAAAATACAATTTTGGCTCATAAAATATGGCAAATAAAAAATACAAATGCGTCTTCTAAATGTATCTATTATAAAACCAAAAACTCGTGAACGTCTAATTAAAGAAATGTTATATGAACACGATTTTCAGTTTTCTTACAAAAAAATAAAGTAAATAATTTAGGAGAAATATAAATGGCAACAAATCCAAACGAGATTAAATTGAATCCGCCGGAAGTAATTCCTTTCGGTGACGGAGATTTTACAGGAGCATTTGGTCCGGTAACAGGACACAAACCACCGGGAACTGTTCGAGGATACGATAGAAATCGCTATTTCTGGGGTATTCCAGCAATTACGCCCTTAGTTGGAGAACGCCGTCCATCAACTCCGGCAATGAATAAAAGAATTCTTTATGTCAACGGAATTGGAACACCGATGGCTGCACATGCGTATTCGATTAAACTTTTGAGTGTTGTTTCAGGTGCTGCTGTGATTGGGGTTTACAATCAAAGTGGTGACGGAACGGACACAAATATTGTTTTTGACCTTGTGCAATGTTTGGGTGATAAGTCTGGTTTGAGCAACAATCCGGCGACAAACACAATGGCACCTGCGATATATGATGCCTGCGTAAGCGGTGTTTATCTTAATATTGTCGCTCATAGTCAAGGGGCAATTATCACGAGCCGTGCTTTGCGGCAAGGAATTGGATTATTGCTAGACCGTTATGGCAGAATGAACGCAAAAGTTCGTGCTTTGTTTAATGAAGTTGAAAAGCGTAGAGGCTTTTGGGAAAATGTCGGGCGAGGAATAATCGGTGCAAATGATGTTGATCGCTTGAAACTTGAAATTGCTTTGCGGCAAGAAATTCTTCCACTTGTTGAAAAAAGATTGAATGATTTTGTTTCAGTTCAAACTTTTGGCGGTGCAGGAAGATTTTTTCCAAATGGACCTATGTATCGGCACGTTGTGAATGCTTGGGATCCGGTTCCTAATCTTTTCGGACAAGGTGATATATTTACAGGTGCCGGACGCGGTGCGGTTGTTCAAACGATTAATCGCAATGCTGGTTCTCCAGTTCCTGATTTTGACGATCACTCGATGGATGGTGTTTATTTGCAAAGTAGTCAATATTTCGTGGATCGTGCAGGTAAAAAAGTTGATAACAATTATATTCCAATTGATATGACTCGAGTTAGATAGGGGCTACGGTTCAATCCGAATGAGACTCGCTTTTCGATAAAAGCGAGTCTGTTTTTTTGTCAAAAAACTTTGTTTTAAACAGTTTAGCCATCAGTAATCCTAACAATATCTGCCCCAACCGATCTCAGTTTCTTCACAATATTTTCATAACCACGGTCAATATGATAAACGCGTTCAATCTCTGTTTCGCCCGTTGCAGCGACCGCTCCTAAAACAAGTGAAGCCGATGCACGCAAGTCTGATGCAAGAACCGGAGCACCGGCAAGTTGTGTTTTACCGCGAACAATCGCTTTGTTTCCAGATACTTGAATGTTTGCTCCCATTCTGACAAGCTCCGAAACGTGCATAAATCTATTTTCAAAAATTGTTTCTGTCACAACTGAAACGCCTTCTGCTTGAGTCATCAAAGCCATATATTGAGCTTGCATATCGGTCGGAAACAACGGATGTGGTTCGGTTGTCACATCTTTTGCCGTCAAGCCATTTTTGCCATTTTTAACCAAAAGCGTTGTCGGATTAAGCTCAGTAATTTCTACGCCAACGTCGCGAAGTTTGTTAATTACGGCAACTAAATGCTCCGGTCGGCAATTTGAAATCTCTATTTCGCCATCGGTAATTGCTGCCGCAACGATAAAAGTTCCGGTCTCAATTCGGTCTGCGATAATTGTATGTTCGGCACTTCCGAGCGTTTCTACGCCGTCAATCTCAATCGTTTCTGTTCCCGCACCGCGAATTCTTGCACCCATTTTATTGAGCAAATCTGCTAAATCGACAATTTCCGGCTCTCGTGCGGCGTTGATTATTTTCGATGTTCCTTTTGCCAAAGCCGCCGCCATCATGACGTTTTCCGTGCCAGTAACCGTAACTTTGTCGAAATAAACTTCCGCCCCAACAAGTCTGCCATTTGGTGCAGTAGCAATTACATTTCCTGATTCGAGCGAAACGACCGCACCGAGTTGTTCAAATGCTTTGAGATGTAAATCAATCGGACGCGTGCCGATTGCACAACCGCCGGGCATTGAAACTTTTGCTTGCCCAAATCTTGCTAAAAGCGGTCCGAGAGCTAAAACACTCGCACGCATCGTTTTTACGAGTTCATAAGGAGCTTCAAAAATTTCTATATTTGCGGCAGAAACTTTGTGTGTCCGAAGCTCAGGTGTGAGTACTGTCGCACCTAAATCTTCGAGCAAACGACGCATTGTAATCAAGTCACGTGCATAAGGAACATTGTGTAAAACAACGGTTTCCGCCGTCAAGAGTGTTGCCGCGAGACATGGTAAAGCGGAATTTTTTGCACCGCTGATCGAGATTTTTCCACGAAGCGGTTTGCCGCCTTTGATAATAAATTTGTCCATTTTTGTTATATCAGTAATCGTTATAAGTGCGAATGGAAAATCTTATAAACAAAGTAGGAAAAAGGCAAGAGAGAAAATGGAGAATCAATCAGAACACGAAGCGATAGCGACTTGGCTGCTAATTGAGAATGGAGAATGGAGTATCAATCAGAACACGGAGCGATAGCGACTTGGCTGACAATGGAGAATGGAAAATGGAAAATGGAAAATGGAAAATGGAGAATTAAAACCTTAAACCTTGAACCCAAAACCCAAATTCACGAAACCTGAAATTGCTCATCAAATTCATTCGCTGTTCTCCCCAAAGCACGTAATTCGAGTCTTTGAACATTGGATAAATTCTCTCGCAATTCTTCAATCGTCAAAAATAATTCGCTCGGTTTCAGCCCAATATCATCAGCTTCAACAATTTCGGCATAACGTTTTTCGAGCGTTTCATAAAATAATCCAAGCGTTTGTTCAATCTGCACTGGTTCGTCAATTACAAAAACGCAATCTTTTAAATAGCTGAAAATAGACGCTTTGCGAGGTTGAACAATCGGAAAAAGATTTTCCCAACCGTTAAAATCTTCGCCTTCATCGGCAAATTGAGTTCTGTCACGCAGATTTCTTGAAAATGAATCATCAAAAAAAAGTTCACGTGCGAAAAATGCCCAATCTTTGAAATCTTGTGGTTTTGCGGGAAATTCTCGCATTGGAGCAATTGAAATTTCGTTTAAATGTTGGATCGAAAGCTGAGTTTCTGCGTCGAATTCGCGAATCGAATCGACCGTATCGCCAAAAAACTCGAGTCTCACAGGCGATTTTGCATTTGGCGACCAAACATCGATAATTCCGCCACGCATCGAAAATTGACCAAAATTCGCCAAAGGTTCTTCGCGGACGTAGCCGCAAGCGACAAGTTTTTCTATCAAATCATCAGGCGAAAAATCTTCGTCGCGTTTCAACGTCATTCCCAAAGAGTTAATTTCTGGTTGCGTTAAAATACGTGTTACAAGAGACTTAGCAGAAATCACAATAAATTCTGATTGCTTATTCGTCAGATTCCAGAGCGTTAAGGCTCTTTGCTCCAAGGTTTCGGCGTGAGGCGAAACTCCCGAATAAACATCATTTTCAAAATTAGGAAGCGACAAAACGCCCGTTTTCTGAGTTTCGTTTTTCGTCCGAAAAAACTTCAGATCATTGATAAATAAGTCAATTTCGCGATTGCTGTCAGTCACCAAAACGAAAGTTTTTTTTGCTTCTAACTGCAAACTATTTAGAATAAAGGCTTTCGAGGCAATTGAAGTAAGCCCAGAAAGCGAAACGATTTTCGTTCCACTTCGGATTTCGTGTAAAATATCGGCGAATTCTTTATTTTTGGCGGTCGAAAAACTCATATTCTGAAAACTTCAGATTAGCACAAATGCAAAATTCGCTCATCTCAGGCTATAATTAAGGTTTACGTTTAAGGTGATTTTTTTTATGACGATTCCTTTTTTAGAAGACAACGATCAGACGCTTGCACGCAAAGAGCATTTGGCAAAACTCCGCGAATTAGTCGGAAATGTTTATCCAAACAAGTTTTCGCGGACGAACATTTCGGGTGTTGAAGATACAATTTCGAACATTTTGGCTTTTGAGCCAATTGCCAAACTTGTCGATAAAATTAAAGATCATATAAAAACTCTCAACGAAGGCGAGCGACCGAATCCAGAATTAAAAGAAGCTCTAAACGCTGAATTAAAAGCACTTGGGAATGTGAGAATTTCCGGAAGACTTGCCACGCCACCACGAACAATGGGAAAAGCCGCATTCGTTCATCTTTCTGACGGAAAAAATCGACTTCAAGTTTATATCAGAAGAGACGATATCAAAGGAATCTTTAATGGTTCGAATAATCCAAAATCCGAAATCCAAAATCCAAAATCGGTAGATGGTTGGGAAATGTTTAAGCTTTGCGATCACGGTGATTTCATTGGAGTTGAAGGCTTTTTGTTTATCACAAATACAGGCGAATTGAGCGTTCACGTTGAAACTTTGCAGTTTTTATCGAAGGCAATGTTGCCGATGCCGGACAAAATTCACGGAATCGCTGATCCTGAAATTCAACGTCGTTATCGCTATGCCGATCTGATTGCTGACAGCTTAAAGGTTGAACACGAAGCACTTACGACCCGCGAGGTTTTTGAAATTCGTGCGAGAGTAATCAGCGGAATGCGACGTTTTCTTGATGAAGATGGCTATATTGAAGTTGAAACGCCGATGCTCACGCCGAAAGCGACAGGTGCGGCGGCACGTCCGTTTGCGACGCATCACAACGCACTCGACATTCCGCTTTATGCGAGAATTGCACCCGAACTTTATCTGAAAAGATTAACAGTCGGCGGATTTGAAAAGGTTTACGAACTTAATCGAAATTTCCGCAATGAAGGAATTTCACAGCGGCACAATCCGGAATTTACGATGCTCGAATTTTATTGTGCATACATGGATGTGAATGGAATGATGGATTTTTGCGAGAAATTGCTGCAAGAATCTGTGATGAAAGCGACGGGAAGTTTGAAAGTGAAGTTTGGAGAAAACGAAGTTGATTTCGGGAAGTTTGAAAGATTGACGATGCGAGATGCAATCAACAAATTTGTCGAAAGTGCGGAAATTACTGATGAAAATATTGTTAAGTTATTTGAAACGCACGTTGAAGAAAAAGTGATAAACCCAACATTTATAATAGATTACCCAAAATCAATCTCGCCGCTCTCAAAAGCGTCGCCTGATAATCCGAATATCGCCGAGCGTTTCGAACTTTTTATTGGTGGAATGGAATGTGCGAATGGTTTCTCTGAATTAAACGATCCGCAAGAGCAATACGAACGTTTCCTCGATCAAGGAAACGCCCGCGAGAAGGGCGATGATGAAGCGATGGTGATGGACGAAGATTACATACGTGCATTGAGCTATGGAATGCCGCCAGCTGCGGGAATCGGAATCGGAATCGACCGCCTTGTAATGCTTCTGACAAATCGCCAAAGCATTCGCGACGTGATCTTGTTCCCGCACATGAGACCAGTTAATAATAGTGAATAGTGAAAAACTAAAAGTGAAAAGTGAAAAGTGAAGAGTGAAAGATTTAAGATTTTCAAATCATTTCAATTCGGGTTGTAGGATTAGATTTTAAACCGTCGAAGACGGTGACAGCATAAAGCCCCGAGCGTGAGCTCGGGGTAAGATTGAAAACAATTTACAGCTATCGAAGATAGCGACAGCCGCAGAATTATATGGCTGTCGCCCGTATTCACGGGCTGAAACGAAATGGCTCGCATACCTAGTGCTTACGCACTAGGCTTTATGCTGACACCCGTTTTACGGGTTATTGGAAATGAAAATTTTCTCCCGTCGGTCTCCAGGGAATGAAAACTTTCTTTCGTTTCACGAACAAAAATCAATTTTTACATCCGGTTTACGGATTAAAACAGAATCGAAAAACAGTTACGAATTTTATTGGTTACGAATAATTATAGGAATAAAAATGGAAAATATTAATTTTAAAGACGTAGAATCACAAATCGAAAATATCACAAAAATTTTCGCCGATGCGAAGAAAGAAGATAATTGGAACATGGACGAAGAGTTGCTTTTCAGCTATTACTTTGTTGACGAAAGCATCGAAAAACTCGAAAAACTCGGGATGAAACTCGACGAAGAAGGCTATTTCTTCCTCGACATTTTCGAACTTGGCGATGAAGAAACCGATGAATCGACCGGCGAATATTTGTTGCATATCGACAAAATCGAAATTCACACACCGGAATCTTTGGCTCAAAGAAACGTAGATTTTGCTAAATTAGCCGAGGAATTCGAAATCGATTCTTACGATGGCTATGAATTCGGCGAAGTCGGCGACGAAGACGACGACGAAGACGACGGCGAAGATGAAGAAGGCGACGAGGAAACTGAAGATTAAATACCAATCTAAGAAAATTAGACGCGGAAAAACGCGGATTAAGCAGATTTTCACAGATTCATTAATTAATCAGCGAATATCCGCATAATCAGTGTCATCTGCGTCTAATTTTCTTTCGAGAAATTCTAAATGCAAAAAAATTGGCAATCAATCGTTTTTTATTTACTCATTTTCGTGTGCTTAACGCCGTTTGTTTCGCCGCCGATTGCACTTGCGATTGGTCTAATTTTTGCATTCACAGTTGGCAATCCTTTCCCAAAAGAAACGAGTAAAGTGACAAAATATTTGCTCCAAATTTCGGTTGTTTTGCTCGGATTTGGGATGAATCTCGAATCAGTTGTCAAAGCCGGAAAAGACGGCGTTTTGTTCACGATTGCGACGATTTTCGGAACTCTAATTCTCGGCTATTTAGTCGGTAAGTTGTTGAAAGTAAATGATAAAATCTCTGCGTTAATTTCTTCAGGCACAGCAATCTGTGGCGGAAGTGCAATCGCCGCAGTCGCACCAGCGATTGACGCTGATAGCGATGAAACATCAGTTTCGCTCGGGACAATTTTTATCCTCAATGCCATTTCACTTTTCATTTTTCCAATCATCGGAACGGCACTTAATTTGACTCAAAATCAATTTGGAATTTGGGCAGCAATCGCAATTCACGACACAAGTTCGGTAATTGGAGCTGCGACGAAATTTGGCGATGAAGCATTGCAAATTGCCACGACAGTCAAACTCGCAAGAGCTTTGTGGATTGCACCAATCGCTCTAATTTTCGCTTATTTGTATCGCCAAAAAGACTCAAAATCGTCAAAGATTGCGATTCCGTGGTTCATCGTCCTATTTTTGTTGGCGACAGTTGTTCGCACTTACGCACCGACGATTATTCAGCCAAGCATTTGGGAATCCATCGTTATGCTTGCGAAAAAAGGGTTGACGATTACGCTCTTTTTGATCGGTTCAGGTTTATCATTCGCAGTCTTGAAAAAGGTTGGAATTAAGCCGCTGATTCAAGGCATTAGTCTTTGGATTGTGATTTCGATAGTTTCTTTACTCGCTATTTTGTGGTCAATTGTATGAAAAAACAGCTAATTTTTGTTTACAACGCAAGAGGCGAGATATTTTCGCAAGTGGCAGATTATCTTCATAAGATGTTTAGTCCCAAGAGTTACGCTTGTAATTTGTTTAGCTTAACGCATACTAATTATGGTGCAAAATCTGATTGGAAACAGTTTATCGACACGCTTGACGCAGAAGTTGAATATTTTCATAAAAATGACTTTTACTTAAAATATCCAGCTTTCAAAAGAAAACAATTTCCAGCTATTTTCTTGAAAGAAGAATCAAATGAACCAACTATTTTAATTGACCACACAGAACTCAACAAAATTTCAAGCCTCAATGATCTCAAACTTCTTATAAAGCAACGACTTAAATAACTATTTTTGCTTCCAACGAGTTTTTCCGTTCAGATATTTTTTTGAATCTTCCAGACTTTCTGGCTGATAAGCCGTAAACAAATTTGGCGGATAGCTACTGCGATATTGGTTATAAATTGATGTGTAAAGTTCGCTGTGGACAATCGGTTGACGATGAGTTTCGCGGAAACTTGCAATCGGAATTCGTGCCGTCAACATTGTTTCAAATTTTGTTTCGGTCGAAGCAATCGACTTACCATCTGAACCGTAAATCACACTTCCGCCAGAACCTGCATCATCAAAAAAGCCCGGATTGTCAGGCTTTTTTGCTTCCTGTGTTTGGGCTAAACCCTTTTGATTCAACAATAAACCTGTCGTAGCAGTTGCTGTTAGCCCAGTTAAAAAATCTCGACGCGATGCTTTCATTTCGTTTCTCCTTTTATGAATTGGTTATAAGTTTATAACATATTATTAAAGAATGAAATTGCGGCTTAATAAAAAAAGTGTTTGATGTCAGAATATATTTTTATGTTTATCGACATCACGCCGCTTAAAGTTTCACGCGATTACCGACTCTTATTTTTCGGACAAATGATCTCTTTTTTCGGGACGATGATGTCGTTTGTCGCGATTCAATGGCAGATTTTTGACCTTACAAAATCGAGTGCAATGGTCGGATATGTTGCACTTGCTGAAGTTGTTCCGATGATTTTTTTGGGCTTCGTCGGCGGTGCAATCGCTGATTCATTTGATAAACGAAAAATTCTCCGTTTCACCGAAATTGGGCAAACAATTGTCACTGCAATTGCTCTCGCAAATTGTTTTTTGCCACAACCCAAAATTTGGATAATTTTTCTCGTTGCGGCACTGCACTCAGGTTTTGCAGCGTTGCAACGTCCGGCTTTTGAGTCATTTATTCAGAAAATTATTCCTAACGATTTGATGCCCTCAGTGATGGCGTTAAACTCAATGCGTTGGAGTTTGAGTGCGATTATTAGCCCGCTGATTGCCGGAATAATCGCCACAAGTCTAGGAGTTGCAATAGCTTACGCGATTGATTTAATTTCGTTTATCGCATCTTTAATCGCGGTTTATATGATTAGCAAAGTTGCTTCGCCGATAAATGCGGCGAAACCGAGCGTGCGAAATGTCATTGACGCTTGGAAATACGCATTTAGCCGACAAGACCTTTTAGGCACATATTTAATCGATATTGCAGCGATGTTTTTTGCTTTTCCGCAAGCGTTATATCCGGCGTTAGCGGTTATTTACGGTAAAGAATATCTCGGACTCTTTCTCGGTTCAATAGCTATTGGTGCGTTGCTTGCGAGCGTAACTTCGGGCTGGACAAAAAATGTTCACCGACATGGTTTAGCCGTTATTCTCGCCGCAATTGGTTGGGGAATTGCGATTACTTTTTTCGGACTTTCAAACAATTTGTGGCTTGCTTTATTTTTTCTGTCGCTCGCCGGATTTTCAGATATGTTGAGCGGAATTTTTCGCGGAGCAATCTGGAATCAAACAATTCCAAACTTTTTACGCGGCAGATTAGCGAGCATCGAAATGATGAGCTATTTGATCGGACCTTATCTCGGCAGTGCGAAAATGGGAATTGTTGCCGAGGCGACAAGTGTGAAATTTGCGATTGTCACAGGCGGCATTTTATGCGTAATCGCCGTCGGAATTATGGCGATTTTCTTGCCGAAGTTTTTGAAGTATGATGGCAGAGAAGGAATTAAACAAAAAATGTACGAAGAAAAACTCCGCGAATCGGGGTTTACGAATTGATTCATTTGTTCATTTATTCATTGAAACATTGATTCATTGCAAAGCAAAACTTTCAATGCAATTCACGTTTTACGATGAACAAATAATCAAATGAAAAAATGAATAAATAAGACTATGGGATTAGTAAGAAAACGACAACTCGTGCAAATGAAACAACTTAGCGGCGAAGCAAGGAAAATATATCTTGAGACTTTGCCGACTTCGCGGGAAAATATCGAAGAACTTTTCGCACACTTAAACGATTGTTTAGGCGAAGAGTTTTGCAAACACGATATGGAACACACAATTAAATTTCTAATTAAAAAAGGAATTCACGTTCCGAAAATGATGACGTGGCTCAACGAAAACGGCGGTTATTGCGATTGCGAAATACTGAAAACGGTTGAAGACGATTGGGAAGAAGTTTTCGGCGAGTAACCGTTATAAAGATTTCAAAATTGCGTCATTAAGCAAACTTTGCCAAATTTGCGAATCGGTTTCAGCCGAAAGTGCTTGGTTACAAATCAGCCAATCGTCAATGTTTTGCAGTAAAGTATTTGTTGAAAAGATTGTAAATTGCGTAATAAGCAAACTCGATGCGGTCGGGAAATTCCAAATCGTCGTCGTGCATCGCGTTAATCTGTTCGGCATAACACCAATCAATATTTGCCGAATCTTGATCGAGTTTTGTTGCTTCAAACACTTGATTCAGCAACGTAAAATCGACAATCTGAGACGTGCCGTGTCAGATTACTTTCTTCAACAAACGAATCTTTCCAAATTCGATTCAGCAAATCTTCTTTCGTTACCAATTCCCCGCTGATTTCGGTCAAGACGCAGAGCAACTCGATTTCCTTCAACGGCAAATATATCGGTTGTGCTTGAAACGATAAAACTTTCTTTTCGGCATCAAGGCAAAACTTTCCGATTTCCCGTAAATGCTTGATTTTATTGTCCATAACGTTATTGGAGAACTAAAGGATAACTAAAGGATTGTTACTTCAAGACAATTTTCCCGTAAAAATAAATACTGGTTTCACAACGCAAATCGTTGAACGGTTCGCGGTCGGAAGCGATTGGATTTGAAAGGCTGATTGTTTCCTGCTGATGTCCGTATTGTAAATCAAATGCCGGAAAAAGCAAAGAAGTATTTAATCACCGCCGAAAGTCGTGAGATTTTTATTTTGCGGAAAAATAAATCGGTTCGCGGATATTGCGTGGAATGCCGAACGGAAGTTGAAATGCTGACGCTTGACGCTATCACAACGCAACACGGAACGCCGACACGCGAAATTTTTCGGCTGATCGAACAAAATTTGCTTCATTCAATTGAAACGGAAAGCGGGCATTTAATGGTTTGTCGAAATTCTTTGGGAAAAATAATGTGAAATGTTTTTGGCGAAATTGTCTTATCAAAGTGAGTAAAGATTTTCAGCAGAAATACGGCGGTAATTCCGCACACAAAACAGGAGAAAAAGTTATGTTGGTTCTAATCTTGGTCACATTTGTGGCAACTTTGTTGGCTAGTTTAATTGGAATGGGCATTAAAGCCGTAATGAATTCGGGTAAGCCGAAACCGAATCAGTTTGCCGCAACCACTTTTAATCAAACGGTTCTATATCAATTTCCAAATAACGGCGGCTCAAATAATTTGCCGATGTATTTGTCCAAAAACAATCAGCAATCGGGACCGGTTCCCGCTGAACAAGTCTTGAATTTGCTCAACAGCGGACAACTTTCGCCGTTTGATATGGTGATTAAACAAGGCGAAACACAGTGGCAACCGCTCAATATGTATTTTGCGGTTAAGCAAAATTATTAAAATTATGCAAATTTACATTAACAAAAACGGACAGCAACTCGGACCTTTTGAAGAAGATAAAGTCTTTGAAATGTTAGCGATGGGTGAAGTTTCACCGGATGATTTTGCGATACGGCAAGGCGACCGCGATTGGCAAAAATTGGAAACATTTTTTCAAGGC
>JANNVK010000045.1:0-16741 GCA_031414415.1 Acidobacteriota bacterium | reverse complement strand
TGACATTCTTCGAAATGCCGCCCGAACACTGGAAACATCTGCGGACAACGAATCCAATCGAAAGCCCGTTTGCCACCGTGAGACTCAGAACCGATGCCGCGAGACGATTCCGAACCGCCCGCAGCGGCACGCATTTAGTGTTCAAAATCCTGCAAAGTTGCGAACAAAGATGGTCAAGAATCAGCCATCCCGAAAAACTAAAGGAGGTGAAATTGCCGGAAAAAGAAAGCTAGAAATTTAACGAAATGAAGGAAAACAAGAAATCGCTATGAAATCGTTTCCACAACATTTGACTCGGTCTCGCATTTGTTTCGATAATTGAAAAGTTTTCATATGGTTTATAAACTAAAGCGTAATTTTCATCATTTGACCAACAAAGACTGGAAGGATATTTTTCCCCGGTCGGCAACAAACCAACCGGATCCTGTATAAAGCCAGCATTACCAAGCTCAAGTACTTCTAAATATCTTCTTCCTAAAACCGTCGGCTCTCCTCCGCCAAGTCCGAAACTAACAGACCAACCACCTGAGTTGACAGGTCCGTCCGCTGTAAGAATTACTGCTTTTGTGTGTGATGGAGAAACTAGGGTGTTAATCGCAAATTTCCCGTGGGTCTTTATCACGGCACCACGGATTGTTAATTCATAAGCCGGATATTGTGATGAGCTAACTTCCGGATTATATTCCTTCTCATAGAAATGAGACGAGCAGTAAGATATTTTTCCGGCTGCCTTTGCCCAAGCATCTTCAGAAACTTCGGTAATTACCTTAGTTTGCGGACTATAAAAGTAAACTACGGTTCCATAAGTGTGCTTTAACAACAGATTATTGGAAGCGTCAGTACGGAGCAAAATTCCGGGGCGTTTCTCAAGAGGTATATCTGGATTCCCCAACAATCCATCCGCCCAAACCCCATCGGGCAATCTAATCTTCCACTGAGACCATTCATCGGTATTTTGAAGCGGAGCAATCATAGTATTTATTTGTGTATTCTCGCCAAACCGAACAAAAAAGAAACTGACGAGTCCGAGCAGTCCGGCGACTCCGAGAAGTATCAGCATTTTTTTGCGGTTCTTAGTTTCTTTCATAATAAAAACAGTACCCTATAATCTAGAAGAGAGGCTGATCTTTCAAATCTCCGCGACGGCGTTCGGATTCGATTATCCAAAGGAGTACATCATTGGCAACGCTCTGATTTCCGATAGTCGCGTGGTTCTTTCCATTGGATCCGAAATATGTTTTTCGATGTGACGGGGACACAAACGGAAAAATGAATCCTTCCCCATGTCCGCTTGCTAAAGTAACTAAAGTATCATTTAATTGAGGGCTGGAATTCGGAATACCACTCACAACAGGAACAAGGGCAGTTTCGCCATTCTGCTTTAAAGTGAAAAACAAGTTATTTACTTTGTGCATCTGTTTCGATAATTGAAAAGTTTTCATATGGTTTATAAGCTACAACGTAGTTTTCATTATTTGACCAACAAAGATTAAAATCCCAGCTATATTTACTTTTGGCAAACTCTAGTCCAATTGGCTCTTGAACAAAATCAGGTTTGCCAAGTTCGATTATCTCAACATACCTTCTTCCGTAAATAGTCGGCTCTCCGCCGCCAAGCCCGAAGGCAAAACTCGGAAATGAGAAACCGACCGGTCCGTCAGCTGTAAGATATGCAACTGTCTTTTGTGATGGCGATTCACTACCACCAATTACAATCTTCCCACGAGTCTTAAACGGGACTCCTCGTATCATCGCGTCATATGTAGGATTTCCTGATATACTAGCTACCCGTTCATTTTTATAGGGCGTGGATGAGCAGTTAGTTATGTTCCCGTTTGCTTTCCCCCAAATATCCTCAGAAACCAACGTAATAACCTTATTTTGTCGGTTGTAAAAATAGACTTCGTTTCCATAACTATGCTTTAAAATTAAGTTATTTGAAGAGTCGGTACGGAGCATAATCCCTAATTTTTTTTCTATAGGAATGTCGCCAAAGTCCCACTTTACATCTAATTCTGAAACACCTTCAGGCAATCTGCTCACCCAATTAGACCATTCGTCGGTTTTTTGAAACGGAGCAATTTTGTTTGTTAGTTCTCTAAACCAAAAAAGCCAAATACAGGCAAAACTAAACAGTCCGGCAATTCCGAGAAACATCGCTATCTTTTTGTAACTCTTTCTTTTGTTATTTATTAACTTCATCTGGTAATTTTAGAATAATGGCTGATCTTTCAAATCTCCTCGGCGACGTTCGGATTCGATAATCCATAAAAGTACATCATTAGCAACGCTTTGACTTGCTATAGTTGAGTGATTTTTCCCATTGGATCCGAAATATGTTTTTCGATGTGACGGGGACACAAACGGAAAAATGAATCCTTCCCCATGTCCGCTTGCTAAAGTAACTAAAGTATCATTTAATTGAGCGTTGGAATTCGGAATACCACTCACAACAGGAACAATGGCAGTGCCACCGTTTTCATTTACTACTCGCGTTACATATGTAAGTTGAATACTCTTTTTATTTCTCAAAGTCAGATAAAGAGGATTAATCACAGGTGACAAAAGACCGCTGCATTCAGGAGTACTTTGTGTCACTCCTTCATTAATTAAACCCCTATCCTCACAACCGAGGATATCTATATTTCCATTTCCGTTAAGGTCTGCATCAGCAGCCGTTGTATGGAAGTCAATTTCATTGGCAATCTCTCTTAATTTAGGGGTAACTTTATTGTTAAAATCCAATATGAAAGAAGTTGTAAGATTTTCTTGACCTTTATTCTCAGTCAGCGTATTTACGAATGTCAAAAGTGATGTAAAAGCAGGTAAATTTTGGAATTCCGGGCGATATCCGTTGTTCTTGATTCCTTCAAGATATTTAGAACCAATATCAGCCAGTATGCTTCCATTGTGAGGAGTACTAAGTGTTGTATAAGACAAAATCTTAAAATTATTTTTATCTTCGGGATAATAATAAGCCAAATAGCTTTTTGTATCTAAACCTCCTTTACTATGCATTACGACATGCATACTATCAACGCCGAATGATTTAGAAATTTGCCTAAGGTACTCTTGTACACGTTTATCGTTTGGTCTTGGGTCTGCAAGAGTATTGTTAGGGTCATGGATAAAGTTTCCCGGCTTCGGCATATTAAGGTAATTAGCATAAAGCATTCTTTGAGCTGCCAAAGCCTGTGTAAAGCCACGTCTGTCGTAAAATGCTCCGTCGGAACCGTTACCGTGAATTAAGGCAATCGGGGAAACAGTTTCAAAGCTGATTTTTATCCAATCAACAGAAACAGCCCAAGGTTAGTTTTCAAGAACATCTATATCTATTTTGATCTCATTGTCACTAGCCGTAGAAGGCGAATATGGTCCGTTCCATATGCCAAGATTGGCTCGCGTAATAGGAATAGTAAATTCATTTATCTCCCAAGTTTGGTTGCGACCTTTTAATTTTCCAATCTTAACATCATTGAAGTAAACATCATCTCGCTCAATTGTATCTACATCAAAGACAGGCATTGTAATTTTCAGGTTTGTAATTATGCCAAGCGATTGATGCCAATTCAAAACATCCTCATAGCCAGTTGGGTCAATTTGGCGACTAATTTTTGTAATTACCCTATTGATTGGAATTTTGATTCTCAAAGGCGAACTCGATCTAAAGGAATACTGATCTAAACTCTGCCCCTCGCCTAAGACAAAAGAATGATCAGAACTTTCAGGAACCTGCCACGGGGAGGTTTCTGACATTGGAACTAAATTACTTTGAGAATTTTGATTTGAACCAGGTGATTGTCCATTGGATTTTGGACAATTAGCATCTGGTCCGTCATTAATGCAACTAGGCAAAGCCTGAGCGTTATTCAAACTGCAGCCAAATAAACAAAATACTAGCAATGTAAATATTTTCTGAATCATCTTTAAAAAGACTCCTTAAATTAAACTTCCCAACAATCAACGAAAATTATTAATAATCCTTGTTCAACAAAAGCAATTTGTGTCCTCAAAATTGTATAAAACAATTGTTAACTTCTCTTTTTTGTATTTTCTTTGCAATTTATGTTGAATTTCATTCAGTGATGAAGTGATGTAAGTTTTGGTGCTTACATGTCCAAAATGTGAAAGAGACTCTCCAATCAGGTTTGTCATGTTGCTAGAGAAAATTTTAAATTTTTTGTGTTGAAAAGTTTTAGTTACGTTTATTATTGTAGACATTAGTTACATAGACAAAATTTATTGTCAACCGCAAACGAAAAATTTAGTAATTGTTTTGAAGAAGTTCGTGACTAATCCGTTAGACGTGTCCAACAAATTTCGTGGATAAACATAGATTACAGGATTGAGATGTGGTGAAAAACATTTTGTGGTCTTTCTTCTTAAATTACTTAAATTAAAGGTATAAATGGCGGATGATAGAAATGTTTGCCTTTGCAACAAGGGCTTTAGATATTTTTGTTTTAGTTCTAGTTCTAGTTTAGGTTTTTTCTATTAGTCCGATTGGATGGCTAAATCTAACCAAACCTTTTCATCAATATACCTAACTCGATAACTATTGTTATTTGCAAAAAATGACAGGTGACAAATGACAAATGTTAAATCCATCGTTTTGACAATGTTAAATAGGTATGACATCATAACGAGCGTTAAAACTTAAACAACTAATCCCCTTTGCATGAACTTTCAAATGCCCCGCACTTGTGCGAAATCCTGAGAGTTTATTGGTTGTTGATAAAATCTGTTAAAAAAATCTATTGGAGAAGATTATATGAAAAGTATTAGAACATTTGGTTTGTTTGCGGTTATGTTAATCGCCTTTAGTTTTGTGGCAGTCGCCCAAAACGTCAATGTTGGACCGGTCGCACCGGCAACTTATCCTGATTTGGCGAGTGCTTTTGCGGCAATCAACGCCGGAACTCATACTGGAGCGGTGACAATCGATGTCGTTGCAGACACTCTTGAACCTGTCGGAGTTGCTGCTTCGGCAACTTTAAACGCCAGTTTGACTGGGTTAGCAAATTATAGCGGCATTGTGATGAAACCTGTGGGGAATCGGACAATCGGCGGAACAGCAACCAGTGGATTTGCCTTAATTGATTTGAACGGTGCGGATAATGTTTTGATTGATGGTTTGAATGATGGCACCAACAGCTTGACGATTCAAAACTCAAACGCGTTGGCAGTATCTGGAACTTCAACTATTCGCTTCGTCAGCGGTGCAACCGGAAACACAATTACCAATACGAACATTAACGGTTCGGCAAGTATGTCGGTTGCTACAAATGGTGGAACAATTTATTTTGCAACTGATGCCATAACCACTGCCGGAAACGACAACAACACAATTTCTAACAATAATATTGGTCCAGTAGGTGCAGCGTTACCAACCAAAGGTATTTACGGCAACGGTTCAACCTCAACAACCGCTATCGGTAACAGCGGAATTATCATCAACAACAATAACATTTTCGATTATTTCGGCGTGGCTGTGACAAGTGCTGGCGTGACGACTCAAGGTGGTTGTAACACTTGGTCGATTACTAACAATAGACTTTATCAAACCGCTCCTCGCACATGGACGACAGGTGCCAACAATCGCGGCATCGAAATTACGAGTACAGTCGCAACCAGCGGAGCTCAAGGTTTTACAATCACCGGAAACATTATCGGTTACGCGACAAATACTCAAACCGGAACATTTACGCTGTCGGGTTCAACCGGCAAGTTTATGGGAATTTTCTTTAGCGGTATTACCGGCGGAACAGTTTCAAATATCAACAATAATACAGTTGCCTCAGTTAGTTTGACCGGCGTAGCCTCAAGCGGAACCGGTGTAGCAAGTCCGTTGGCAGGAATTATCGTCAACAATGGTCTTGCTAATACAAACGGTAATACTTTAGGAAGCCAAGCGGCGACAGGTTCGTTGGTTCTTTCAACCACCACAACAACCTCGACCGAAACTTATGGTATTTACAATTTCAGTCTTGATGATTGGACAGTCAATATGAACAATATTGGCGGTATTTCAACCACTAATCTGGCGGCTTCGGGAACACAAGTTATTTACGGTTTGCGAGCGAACACCAGCGGCACGAAAGTATTTAATGCGATGGGAAACAATGTCGGCGGAACGATTGCCAATTCGATTCAACTGACGGCGACCGGCGTTGCCTCGCAAGTTGTCGGAATGCAAACACCGCAAGCGATTTCGACTTTTACGCTTAACAACATTCGTAACTTAACAAACAATATCGGCACGGGAACAACAACAACGGCTTCGGTTGCAGGTATTATATTTACCAGCACCACACCGAACCAAACCGTTTCGCAAAATACGATCACAAATTTAACCAATACGAATGCAACTGCCGCCAGCGTGGTGACAGGTATTCAATTCACGGGCGGAACAGGTGCAAACCTTGTTCAACGTAACTTAATTACAGGTTTATTTGTGGCGACAACAAGTGCCGCCGCTGAAGTCAACGGTATCCGAATCGCGGGCGGAACAACTACTTACCGCAACAATATGATTAACATCGGTGCGGGAATTCCAAACGCCATCGGCACAGGTTCATCGACCGGCGGAGTTAATGGTATTTTTGAATTTCTCGGAACAAACACCATTTCTCACAACAGTATTTTTATCGGTGGAGCTCCAACGGCAGGTGTCGGACCTTCATATGCTTTTAACGGACAGCAAACAGTCAATGTTCGTGCTTTCCGTGACAACATTTTCTTTAATGCTCGCAATAACACAGGAGCAACCGGAATAAACTATGCCGTTCGCGTCGGCGGTTCAGCACCGAATCCGGGCGGCTTGACGGTTAATAACAACGTCTATTTCGCCAACGGAACAGGTGCAGTCTTTGGGTTCTTTAACGCTCTGCCGGTTGCAAATCTTGCCGCGTGGCAACTTGCAGTCGGACAAGATGTAGCGAGCCTTGAAGCTAATCCGTTATATGTTTCAACCACAGATATACATTTGGGAGCAGGTTCGCCTGCCATCGACGTTGCCTTTAACTTGGGCATAACCAATGATTTTGATGGCGATAGTCGTCCGGGTTTGAATGCTTTGTTTGACATCGGAGCCGATGAGCGAGACGGAATTCCGGCAGTTGCCAATGATATACAAGCAACAGCATTTATCGATCCAGTAAGCGGCGGTTCAAAATTAACCGGCTCAACTTTCAGTCCGCAAGCATCATTTACCAATAACGGAACAGCCGCTCAAACAGCTATTACTGTTAGGTATCGAATCTGTTCAGACTTGCCTTGTGCCACAGTAATTTACAACAATACTTTTGTAATTCCGTCGTTGGCGACATTATCAACGACAAACGTTACTTTCCCAAGCACGTCAATTGCCGTTGCGGGAACATACTTTATCAGAGCAAAAGCCGAATTAGTCGGCGATACTGTTCCGGTAAATGATGAAATTGCAGGAACCTTAAACATTCTGGCTCCTTTGGCAGGCACATACACGGTCGGAAGCGGCGGAAACTTCCCATCATTAACCAATGGCGGAGGAGTTTTTGATGCACTCAACAATTTAGGAGCATCGGCTCCGGTAGTTATTAACATCATTTCGGATATGACCGGCGAAACTGGTGCTGTTACGTTGAACCCGATTGCGGGAAATCCAACTGTTTTAATTAAACCAATTGGAGCACCGCGAACAATTTCGGGTATTGCCCCAATCGCGGTGATTCGGATCAACGGTGCGGACAATATCAGAATTGATGGTTCGACAGCAGCAAGTGTTGTTGGCGGAACCCCAGCTTTACGTGAATTAACGGTGCAGAATTTAAGCACCTCAACAAGTTCGGGAGTTATTCATATTGGTTCGTTGAGCGAAGGCTCAGTCGGTAACACCATTCAAAATGTCAATGTTTCGGGTAACGATCCGTTGCAAACACTGTCTGGTATTTCAATTGGTGGTTCGACACCAGGTTCGGCAGCTCTCTTTGCCAATAACAACAGTCGTGTTCAAAATTGTACCGTCAAACGAGCTATCTTAGGTATAATTTCGTCTGGAGTTGCGGCAAGTCCTAACACAGGAACTGTCATCACCCAAAACGATTTGTCGGCAACCACGATTGACCGCATTCGTCGGGTAGGTATTTTGGTCTTCAACGACAACGGAGTGCAGATTACCGAAAACAGTGTTGGTGGAATTGATACAACTGAATCGGCGGATGCAATCGGAATCGGTGTCGGAACACAATTTGTTGATTCTACACTTACTACAAGCGGCGGCGTGACTAATGCCAATGTTAATCGAAATAAAATTAACGGCGTAGTTTCGTCACCAGCGACATTCTCGGCGGCTGGAATTGCGGTCGCAGGCGGCACAACGGGAGCAAATATTATTTCTAACAACTTTGTTTCGGGTGTCAGTGCTAATTCGACTTCGCCCGATATTACGGCGGGAATTTTCGTGGCAGGTGTAACCGGTTCGACAACACGTCTATTTTATAACTCGGTTTCAATGACCGGCGATAGAGGTGTAACCGCATCACAGTTGCCAAGTTACGCGGTTGCCATTAGCGGAGTTGATCCGACAGTTGAGTTGAAAAATAACATTTTCTACACAACTCAGATTGCTTCGGGCGGCGGTGTCAATGCCAAGAGTTATGCGATTGGAATGGTAACAACCACGTTTGTCAATCTTGATTCGAACTACAATCTGTTCTTTTCAACCGGAGCAAATGATGGTGGATTCAGAAGCGGTTCATTAATCGCAGGAGCAGGAATCGATTATGCAACTGTCGCACTTTGGTCGGCGGCTGTCTCTGACGATGCTAATTCTGTAATAATTGGCGAAGTTGATCCGTTGTTTGTTGATCCGTTAAATAATCTTCGTGTTACGCTTTTAAGTCCGGGTATTGATAAGGGAATTGCTGTTTCAGTCCTTGATGACTTTGACGGAATCATTAGATCTCTTGTTGGCTTTGTTGGAGGAATCCCTGACATTGGGGGAGATGAACTAACACCAACTGCTGCAACAGCATCAGTTCGCGGAAGACTTATTTCGGGCTTTGGTCGAAACTTGGCAAACGCGAATGTGTCGATTACAAATACTGCAACTGGCGAAATTCTAAGAACGAGAAGTAATCAACTTGGTTATTTCAACTTTAGAGAATTAGCAGTTGGCAATATCTATGTGGTTGAAGTTCAAAGTAAACGATTCATATTTACGAATCATACGTTTACATTGAACGAAGATTTGACTGATTTGGTATTAACCGCTCAGGCGAACGATAACAAACAGTGACAATTGTTAATTGTTAACTATTAATTGTTAATTAGGACGAGCAGCAATGTTCGTCCTTTTTTTAATGGAACGCGGTCTGCCAGACTGCGTGTGATCAGAAATAAAAGTCGCCGAAGCATGGCGTTTAGGCAAACTGAAGTTTTAACTTCAAACTTTGAACCTTAAACTTTAAACCCTAAACTCAAACGATAAAACACTAGCATTGAGCCGAGTGTTTTTGCTACAATCAACTTAACCGAATTTATCAGACTTTTTTCATCTCCAAAACGTCAAATAAAGGGCAATACAATTAAAACTAATCTTTCTGGAGTTAATCGAAATGCACATTAAAGCGAGTTATATCAAAGGTTTAGCTATTTCTATCGTGGCGTTGGTTGCCTGTTTTGGATTTTCAACCAAGTTTTTTAATAAAGCAAACGCGGCTTCTGCCGGACCTTCTCCTTCTTATACAAATGCTCCTGGCGAAGCTAACTGCACTGCTTGCCATGGTGAATTTCCAAACAATAGTGGAAGTGGAAATATGACTTTCACCGGATTGCCGGTAAATTATCTTCCCGCAACGCCATATACCGTGACCGCAACTTTGAATCAAGCCGATGCTGTAACTTATGGATTTCAGATGACATCGCTCGATTCGCTTGGCAGACAACGCGGAACTTACTCAATACCCGCAGGTTCGCCTGTTCAATTACAAACTCGTAACGGAAATGTTGGTGGAATTCCAAGAGTTTATATCGAACATACAGTTGATGGAATTATCCCGACAATGTTTGGAACAAAATCTTGGACATTTACCTGGAATTCGCCAGCTACTCGAACCGGGAAAGTGTCGTTTTATATGGCTGGAAACGGTGCAAACAGCGATGGTTCACCAGGTGGCGACAGAATTTATACCAAGAGTTTTGATACTTTTTCCGGCACCGCAATCTCAAGTTTTGATGGTGATGGAAAAGCAGATATTTCGGTATTTCGCCCGTCAAACGGAATTTGGTATAGCTTAAATTCCACAAACGGAGCATTTGTCGGCACGCAATTTGGAATCAGTAGCGACAAAATTGTTCCAGGCGATTATGATGGCGACGGCAAAACCGACCAAGCTGTTTTTCGTCCATCAAATGGAGTTTGGTATTTAAATCGCAGCACGACTGGATTTACCGGAATCCAATTTGGATCAAGCGGTGACGTTCCGGCAGTTGGCGATTATACTGGTGATGGCAAATTTGACCTCGCTGTTTTTCGTCCGTCAAATGGAGTTTGGTATATTTACAACATCGCGAGCGGTGCAGTTACGAGTCAACAATTTGGAATCAGCACCGACGTAATCGCACAAGCCGACTACGATGGCGATGGAAAAACCGACGTTGGAGTTTATCGCAAATCAAACGGCACTTGGTATTCTTTGCGAAGCTCAAACGGTTCATTTTCGGCAGTGCAATTTGGAATTTCTGCTGATTCGCCGGTTCAAGGCGATTATGATGGCGATGGCAAAGCTGATGTCGCGGTTTATCGAGGTTCGACAGGATTTTGGTATGTTCTGAAAAGTAGCGGCGGAAATACATCAACGCAGTTTGGTATCACGAGTGATGTTCCAGTTCCGGCTGATTATGACGGCGATGGACTTTTTGACGTTGCCGTTTATCGAAGCGGTGTTTGGTATGTTTTGAATAGTTCGAATAACTCAGTTTCAGGTGTGGCTTTTGGAGCAAGCGGTGATTTAGCATTGCCAAATGCTTATCTTGCAGCTCCGTAATTAGTTGTGTAAACCCGAACATACTAGTGTCGCGTCAATTCAGAATTGTCGAAACAAAAAGCAAAGTAAAGTTTCTGATAAATACCTTGAGCGGAGTTTGTATCTCAATAAATGCACATAATGCTTGTTTTTAGCCGATGTAATCGGCAATGGCGTAAAGCCTGGCGTGGAGTTCGACGGAACGCCAGGTTGTTGAAAATTCTGAGTTTCAAGCTGTCGTAGATAGCGTCGGGAATTGAAGTTGAGTGTTTCCGTCGCCTGTTGACACGGGCTTTTGCTCGCAAAAAAATTTACCTAGCTCTGACGAACTAGGTTTTATGCCTTCGCTATCTACGACAGCTAAACCCAAGCAATTATCAGTTATTGTTTACACGTTTCTGCGTAATCAGAATATCGCGACAATATCACTTTGACACGACATTAGAAAAAATTTTGACAAAAAGATACAACCGCGACTGCAAAGAAGAGTTTGTCTGCAGTCTCAACACGCTTCCTAACGGTCGCGTTTCTGCCTAATAGCTAAAAAAGACAAAAGAAATTAAAGTTCTTTTGTCTTTTTTATTAAAAATATTCCACTAAACTATTTTATTTCTTGTGGCTCACGCGGAAGAAATCTTCGCGGATTAATTGATTTTTCAGCGAGTCTGACTTCGAAATGAAGATGCGGTCCGGTCGATCTTCCGGTTGAACCAACGAGTGCAATGTCTTGACCGCGAACAATCGTTTCGCCGGTTTTGACATCAATTCTTGAAAGATGTCCGTATCTTGTGGTGAGACCGTTTCCGTGATCAATTTCAAGCATATTGCCATAACCACCACTCCAACCAGATTTCAAAACGGTTCCATTTGCTGGTGCAATTACAACATCACCTTTTTCGCCGTCAATATCTATTCCTGAATGAAACTCGTAGCTTCTGCCACCAAATGGATTTCTGCGAAACGAAAATTCATTATTAATTTTTCCGGTTGTTGCCCAAATTGAAGGTAAATTCTCCGGTGGTGAAACTCTCTCAATTTCACGAATCTGATTTTCGACAATTGCTTCCTCGCCAGCTTCTAAATTTGTTAAGCGGAAAGAATAATCCAAAGGTCCGCCGACATTGTTAATCGCAACATTGTTATCTTGTTGAGTTAAAGGTCGGCTATAATTAAAAGATTTAATTTCTTTCGGAGCAGCTGCAATTATTTGTGGTTGAATCGCATCAGTCGCCTCAATGTT
This sequence comes from Acidobacteriota bacterium, assembly GCA_031414415.1. Lineage (GTDB taxonomy): Bacteria > Acidobacteriota > Blastocatellia > Pyrinomonadales > Pyrinomonadaceae > JANNVK01. The sequence goes on along the minus strand of JANNVK010000045.1, from coordinate 4,495 downwards.
TTGAGCGGCTTGTAGTGAATTAGAATTGACCAAACTTCTCACAACAAAAAATGAACTTGCCCCAATTGATAAAGCTAAAAGTGCAGAAACAGTGGAATTTACGAATTTCTTCGAAATTTCGACTCGTCTGATGTAAATATTTGAATGATTAGAATGCGTTAAAAGAAATGTGTAACTTCCGTTTTTTGATTGCATTATGCTGAAATACTCCTTGGTGTTTATGATTTCGCAACAAAAGCAGTAAATAAATACAAGTTGCGTGGAATCACGAAAGTAACAGCCTACACAGTAAAGGCACTAACGCGAAACCGTTGGGAAAATCGAAAATCAAAATCTTCACGACTTTCTTACTGGGGGTAAAATAAAAAATGTTTTCTAAAAAACTTTATGCGTTCTGTGATTTAACTGAATTGTAACTTATTAAAATCACAAAGGCAAGCATTGAAAAGATTTCGGAATGCTTGCCTCTATTCAAACCAAATCATATCTGAGAATTATCAATTCTCAGATTTTCGTTTTTCCATAAATGATTTGTAAATCAAAAAAGCTACTCCGATAAAGAGTGCAATAAAAACGAAAACGATTAATATTTTTATGGCTGAAGTCAAAAAACCGATAAACGCTACAATTGACCCAACAAAAGCAATGATGTTTTTTAGAAATGTCACAATCAAGGCGAGAATTACAAAAACGCTTCCCCACTTTGAAGTGGTAATTAACCAAGTCGGCATAAAAATTACTCCTTTTATTTTCCGCAAGGTCGCTTTAAAAATAAACGTCTAAAACAACCTTAATTCCATAATAACAAAAATACCAAGACTATTTCCAATTTCGAGTTTCGTTTTGTTTTATTTCTTGCTCAAAACTTACAAACTCGCCAGTTCGGAAACTAGTTTCGTGTGAATCATCTGAACTTAAACTACCACGAACATTTTGATTACCAAAAGTATTTTCGCGATCTTTCTTTTTCAAATAATAATCCCACAAAACATAAAAACCACAACCGGCAAGCATAATTGGTAATATTCCACGAAAAGGCAATTTGAAACCCAAAGTGTAGGCAAATGATAAAACGCCTAAAACCGCGAGTGCAATTCCCCAAGTTTTCGAACTTCCGGTGAATTGTCTGACTAAAATATCTTCGGCATTTTCGACCGAAACACCTGTGCGAATTGATTGAGCTGTTTTCCACGCATCAAGTGCGGCAAAAGCCCACATTCCAATGAATCCTAAAACGAAAATAGGATTTGGAACCGTCATCACAGCCATTTGAAAAAGTCCGACAAAAACTCCGAAATAAATTAAGGCTTTTGATGTTTGCCCGTTGTAAGCCGCTCCAAGTCCGGGACAAAGCATTGATAAAAATGTTGCAAGAATCGGCGAAGATTGCTTTTTTACAATCGGAACGTAGCCCGGATTTTGAAATCTTTGTTGAAGAAGTTGAACTCCTGTAACTATACAATCTTGGCAATACGGAAAGCCTTTTATTCGGTGATCGCAACCGGCACATAATGATTTTCCGCATCCGCTGCAATTAACGACAGCCGTGTTTCTGGCGTGATAGGCACAATTCATTTTTTGTTTTCCTCGCTCACGTAAGTTCCTTGAACAGGTTCACGACTCGCCGGGTTGATTAATAGTTTGTCACCTAAAACAATTTTCGAACTTTCCTTATAAGTTTGCTGTGCAAGTTCAAAACTTTGCTGATAAACACCAGAAACCGAGCCATCAGCAGAAGCCGTTTGTGTAATTACAAAAAAAGCGAATGCTAACATAATGGCAATTGGTGCAAGTTGCGGAACAGTAATTGGAATCGATAAACCTCTAATCCATTCATCAATTTGTGAAAATATTGACGCTTTTTTAGTCTTTGCTTCAATAGTGCCAATTGTTTGTTGCAAAATTTTGTTGTGCAAACCTTCAGGAAGTGCAATTTCGTCGCTTTTAAATGAAACCAATGTCGCCAGCGAACGAACAACTTCGCCTGGCAAATTTTCGCAAGAATTACACAAAGCTGCGTGGCGTTCCCAACGATGAAAGACTGTCGCAGGTAAAAATCCGTCTAAATAATTAGTCAAATTTTCTTCAAATTCTTCACAACGCATTTCAAACTCGGGCATTGTGCGGGCAAGAATTTTTGCTTCGAGGCGTGATAGAGAAACTTTTGGTGCCGGAATTTCTCCGCACGCAACTATTGAATGTTTGACAGAATTAAGCAAATCGTGGCAAATTGGACAACGCAAAACATGAGCCGCACAGGCTTTGTTGTTTTTGCTATCGAGCGATTTGTCTAAATAATCGGTGAGGGAATTTTCAAATTCCGAGCAATTGATTATTTTTTCGTTTTCGTAATTCATATCATTAAACCTAATCCAAACATTTTATAAACTAAGAATTCTCATTCTCCTTAAAATCTTTGCTAATTCAATTCTCCCGCGATTAATTCGCGATTTCACAGTTCCTTCAGGAATGTTTAATGCGTCAACAATTTCTTGATAACTCATTTCTTCAATGTCGCGTAAAATAACGCAAGTTTTCAAATCTGTCGGCAATTTATCAATTGCTTCTTGAACTTGTTTGGCAAGTTCGCGACGCTCAATTTCATTCTGAGCATTTCCGCCAACCGCACGCAGATGAAATGTGTGATCATCGACATCTTCCGCGTAAGTGTTTTGCGGATTTCGTTGACGATGACGATAATCATCAATTATCAAATTCCTCGCGAGACGCATCAGCCAATTGGCTAAATCGCCGTGTTTTGAATCGTATTGTTCAAGCGTTTTGTAAATTCGAATGAAAACTTCTTGTGTTAAATCCTCAGCCGATTCTGTGCTTGATGTAAAACGATAAGCGAGATTAAAAATTCGACGCGAAAAGGTTGAGACAATTTCTTCCCAAGCCGCTCCGTCGCCTGCTCGACAACGTCTTACAAGGTCAACGCCCTCATTTGTTGCTAAAACTCTACTTGCTTCCAACTTAGTTTCTCCAAAAAGCTATCGCTCTTCGATAAGCAACAAGGCGTTAAATCTACCTTGTCAACGTTCTCTTACGTTGATTAAAAAATTAAAGTTCCAAAAAAATTAAAGAACTTTCATACCACCTTCCATCCTGACGGCGGGCTTGTGAGCATCTTGCTCGCAATTCTTCTTTTCTAGAAATTACTTCGCACTTGAGAGGCGTTGGCTGGAAGCACAACACAACCGCCGCCAAGATGGCAGCGATACTTTTCCGTAACGCCGTTCATCTCTTATTGCAGTTTACCAAAAGAATACTGTATCTTGTTGTGTGCATTATCTTAAATCACTTATGTTATAGAATAGTGAAATAAAAGTTTGGAAGTAAATTGCGTAAATATCTCAAGTTAATAATTTTATTTTTTGTTGCCATCTTTATTATTTGGTTTTTCGGACGAAATCTTGATTGGAACCAAGTTAAATTAAGTCTTCAAAAGGCAAACATTTCATATATCGCGGTTGCGACAATTATTATTTGTTGCGGATATATGTTGCGGGCAATTCGTTGGAAAGTTTTGCTTTCGCCGATTACTGAAACGAGTTTGCGGGAGCTTTTTGCAACGACAACTGTTGGATTTGCGGCGGTTTTTTGTGTTGGCAGAATGGGCGAAATCGTCCGCCCGATGTGGTTGCCAATGCGTGATAAAAGAGTTCGTCCGAGTGCAGCTTTGGTCACTCTGTTTTTAGAACGCATATTTGATTTAACCGCTTTAGCCAGTTTTTTTGCGATAAATTTATTGTGGTTTGAATCACCAAAAGGTCGCGAAGCTGAATTTGAATGGATCAGATTAGTCGGCTATTTATTATTAATTGGTGTAGTTTTTGGGATTATCAGTTTAGCGATTTTTCAATCATATTCTGCAACAATTATTGTTTGGCTTGAAAAACAAGCATTTCTAAAAAACAAACTTGGATTAATTTTCTTAAGTATTTTTCGGCAACTTGGTAATGCTCTAGCAATCTTAAGAGATTGGAAACAACTTTTTAAAGTGATTTTTTGGACAATTGCACTTTGGTTAGCAATTTCTGTCCCAACGTGGCTTGTTTTGCAAGCGTTTAATTTACCGCTTGATTTTAGCGACTCGCTTTTTATTATGGGATTTGCCGCAGTTAGCTCGGTCGTTCCAACTCCTGGCGGTGCAGCCGGTGCTTTTCATACGGCAACTGCGGGAAGTTTGATTTTGTTAAATGTTGACCAAGATACAGCCGCCGCAACTTCAATAATTATGCATTTAGTTTATTTTGCACCAGCAATTTTCTTCGGATTTTACTACTTTATGCGTGGTGATATTGGCATAGAAAGTTTAAAAAGCCTTTTTTCAGTCGAACACACGACGGAAGAAATTGAAAGTGAAAAGTGAAAAGTGAAAAGTGAAAAGTGAAAAGTGAAAAGTGAAAAGTGAAAAGTGAAAAGTGAAAAGTGAAAAGTGAAAAGTGAAAAGTGAAAAGATAAAAGTGAAAAGTGAAAAGTGAAAAGTGAA
>JANNVK010000044.1:0-6692 GCA_031414415.1 Acidobacteriota bacterium | reverse complement strand
AAACATCGCTCGCCGATCAAGTTCAGCGATGCCAAGATGCTCGGTGTTGAGATAAGTTAAATCCTTTATTTGGTGATGTTGCGGCAATACTTGGTTGAGAAAATCAATCAACAAATCCTTATTTGGCTCTTCGCCAAATATCTTTTTGAACCCAAAATCAGTGAACGGATTGACGTATTTATCTTGCATATTGTGAATTTTACAGTAAAACCAGATTCTACTCAATCTTTTGTGGATTCACAACGAAAGTCCATCGTATTGATAAGTTTCCGTCACTTGAATCGTTCCCGCCGTGCCAATCTTGATAGATTCCGTTTGGTCAGATGAATTAAGGAATTTGAACATTCGTCTTAAGCCGTCGTAGATGGCGATAGCATAAAGCCTCGGGTGTTAAGCCCGAGGTTGTTTTAAAAAATAGAAAAAGCTATCGAAGATTGCGACAGCCACTCGATTGAAACGCCAGTCGCCCGTTTCACAGGCTTGATTAAATGTTGCGACTAATTCCCCGTGCTCACGCGACGGGGCTTTATGCCACCGCCAGTTTTCACGGGCTAAAACCCAAAAACTATCAAAACGCCTTTTGTTTCGATTTACTAAACCTCAGAAGAATTTCTTCAAAGTAACTTTCGCGACTTCTTTGGCTAATCCACGAGTAATTCCGCCTCCATCGCCGCCAAAAGCACCATTTACTGCATTTCCATCCACATCTTTTTCAAACAAAATAACTCCGTTTGAATCAAGTATTTTAATATGTGCTTTAACCTTTGCTCTACCTGCACCGAGTCTTATAATAAATCTAGCCTTTCGATTGACTTCTTTATATTCCGTTACCGTTCCAATCAAACGTAGTATTAATTCATTGATTACTGCTTTTGTTTCAACGCTTGGTGGTTCGTTTTTCGACTCATTTGTTGTAGATTTTGTCTCCTTAACCTTCAATGTTTCAAGCGTTACTTCCTTGAATTTGTCTAATTTTTTTAATTAATCTACAATCTCAGACATCATCACGTCAACTGAATTGTCTGTAAACTTTTCAACACCTTCTTTTACATCGAATTTTGTAATTTCAATCTTTTCATACTTAATTCCAGTATCTCTGGTATTTGTATTTTGAGCCAAAACAACAGTTGCACCGAAGAGGCTTAAAAAATCAAGCTAAGAATCTTACTTTTTCCATTTTTCATAATTTTTACGTCTCCTTTAGAAACCCTCTCCCGTAAGTGCAAGTACCACAACAATTGCCAACAGAATTCCAAGCCCAACTGCAATCTTAACTCCGCTAGACAGGTTATTCCCTTTTACTTGTTTTACATTCGGGTACGGAACCTCAACTGTTGTAGCAGTTTTTTCGTCCATAACAATAAAACTTTCAGTGTTTACCTGCGTAACATATCCCTTGAGTTTCGTTTTGTCACGAAGTTTTACTTCAATTTTTGCATCACTTCCTGTCCCAAGTTTAGCAATATCAGCCTTTATTTTTTCGATTTTCTTAGCTGCTTTTTCTAATTTCTCGCCACTTGCAAAAGCTACATTTACTGTTAAATTCAGTACTAAGCTTATTAGTAATATCGTCATCATTTTTTTTAACATTTTAATTCTCCTATTTTTCTTTTTTTTGCAATGGTAAACAAAAAATCAGAAAAATAGTAAGCGACTGTGACACTTTCTCAACTGTCACAATCGGTTGTTATTAAAAACCTTAATGGAGTAGCGGTTAAATAGTTGTTTTAAGGTCCTTTGCTTGTTAGAGCTGCGATGACTAGCAAAGTTGCGAAAATCCCAACCCCAATTGCAATTTTAGCCTCTGCTGAAAGATTATTGCCTTTCACTTGTTTAACCTGTGGATACGCTATTTTCGACGTTGAATTGTCGCTTTCATTGACAATTGTAAAATTTTCGTCGGAAACTTCACTTAAATAGCCCTTCAACTCCGTTTTGTCCTTCAATTTCAATATGTAACAGTTCGAGTCAACACTTCGTTTACATATGTTTTTACGCGGCTTCCATCATAGGAAAGAGCAATATGAGTCCATTGATTTGTTGGAATTAAGCCAAGTCCATTACAAAAGTCGCCCTGTCCATCATTGGGGAAGCCCAAAAGTCCATCAATTCTGAACCAGATCTGACTATTGTTCCGAACATAAATTCCGTAACTTCCAAGCCGTGTAATAATTCTCGTATAATCACTATCAATCAAACTAGGATTAACCCAAGCATCAATCGTAAAATTGGCGGTTGAAAGATTCGCGTTTGTCGGATTGGTAACATCGCCGACACCGTCAAAACTGAACGCTTGCCCAACCTTGTCTGGTGCATAAGTTACACCTGCGGCGGACAAATAGCCGTTGTGTCCGTTGATAACATCTTTTGTGTTATGAGCAAACCCGAAGGCGGAACAACGCATGCTTCGGGCGAAGTAATATACTCCAAACCTTTGCTGTCGTTTGTTTCAACTCTTTCATCATCGCCAATATTGTCAGTTTCTTCATTCTGTGCTGACACAAACCAAATTGGAATTGATAGTCCCATTATTAGTAATATTAAAGCCAGCGTGCCTCGATTCTTCATAAAAACTCTATTAAATTTATGCTTCATTTCATTTCTACTAATTTTTAACAACTATTACACCTGCGATTTGAAAAGCGATTGTCATAGTCAAGAGATCTAAAGCGAATGAAACTGATAAACTATTAGTTTTATTGGCTATTTGAAAAAGAAACACGAGACACTTTTCCGATCAACAAAAAAAGTAAGACGAAGAAACCTTCGGCTTTCAACGGTTTCAATGCCCAGATTAATTTGTTTCCCTCGACACTCGAAATCGCTTTGAGAACTGCTTTAAGTTTCGTGCAATTATTTAATCGGAACAAATTTTCGTCTTACTTGATTTATTGACGTTGGAAAATTATTTGATTTACTTTAAGGAAAAGAATTTTTTTGGGTAGCTTTATAAATTGCCCTAAACTACTTGCGGAATTAAAATTTTCAGACAAAAATAAACACGATGAAAATTAAATATCTAGCGTTTTTCGTCATTCTATTTTGGAATTTGACGGAAGCTAAATCACAAGTGCCGCCGATGGTTGCTCAAGATGACAGACAATCTTGGAATGATCTCCAATTAACAATTCCGGTTTCGAAAAAGGTTGATTTTGTAACTCAGTTGACTGGAAGATTCGGTAAAAATGTCTCAAGATTAAATGATGCACGGTATCAATTCGGTTTTGCTTTCAAGCCAGATAAAACGTGGACTTTACACCAGTTTTATTGGAATATCCGTGCACGTGATTCTCGCGGAAGATTTCGCACCGAACACCGCTTGAATCTCCGAATTGGATTCAAATTTCCGATAAAAAAATTTGGACTTTCGCATCGAAGTTGGTTTGAATATCGTTTAAGAAGCGTTGGTAATTCGTGGCGTTATCGCCCGTCTGTGACATTTGAAAAAGAGTTACCAAAGAGCTATAAGGCGAAATTCTACATTACAGAAGAGCCTTTTTATGACTCGGTTTTGAAGAAATTTTCGCGAAATAGATTGACGTTAGGTGTTAACAAAACGTTGACGAAAAAGTTATCGTTTGATTTGTTTTTTATGAGGCAAAACGATGGTGTTTCGCGTCCGGGAGATTTGAATGTCGTCGGGACTACCTGGCGGGTTAAACTTTAAATCTTTAATGATTTGCAAAATTAGCGTAGAATTTCGAACAAGATATTAGGAATCGATTAATTATGGAAAATGGATATAAATTTCAAGGTGTGGGCGGAAGTTCCGGCGGTATTTTTGAGTTCTTAATTGGACTTGCAATGGCGGTTGCGGGCGTCTATCTGCTTTCAAATCAGGTAGTTGTGACGAGCAGTTTTTGGTCGCTTTATGGCTATAACACATTTGGTTTGACTCTTATTCCGCTTATTTTTGGCATCGGAATGTTATTTTTTAATGGTAAATCAGTTATCGGATGGATTCTGCTTTTTGCCGGAATTGTCATTATATTTGCCGGAATATTGATGAATCTGACAGTTTATTTTCAAGCTACAAGTCTTTTTAACACAATAATTATGTTAGTTTTGTTGGCTGGTGGAATTGGTCTGATTGCACGCGGCGTTCGTCCGCACATTTAGAAATTAAAGTTATTTTGCAATAAACCGTTGGTTCTTCAAAATTTGTTGCAAGATAAACAATTCATTGACGTTCTTCATCGGAAAGTTCAATTTTCGAGGAGAATTTATGAAAAAAAATGTTGCTATTACCGCTTTACTTTGTGCCTTTTTAGGGATTTCTGCCTATTTATTTTTTGCAAATCGTCTATTTACACCCGCGAAACTCACACGAGTTTCCGTGACAGGCGAATCGCAAACCCAAGTTCCGCCAGATAATGCCGTTGTCACATTTTCTGTAATTACTAAAGACAAATTAGCAGTCGCCGCACAACAATTAAATGCAACCAAGACTCAGGCTGTAATTACTGCACTCAAAGAACTTACCGCAAGTAACACGGCTGAAATAAAGACTGATAATTATCGTCTTCAATCTGAAGAAAATTACACAATAAATAGTTTGTCGAAAATTTTAGGCTACGAAGCACAAAACACAATTACAGTTATTACGCCTGATTTAAATCAGGTTGGTGCATTAATTGATGCGGCGACAAAAGCCGGAGCAAATGGGGTTGAAGGAATCAATTTTATTCTTCGCGAAGACAGCCCAAATCGCGGAAATTCGCCCGGAATTTCAACTCGTCAAGCGATGGCAAAAGCTCAATCAATCGCAGATTCTTTAGGTGGAAAAATTTATCGCGTCGTTGAAGCTCAAGAAGGTGGAATTACACCAAGACCAATGCAAACGGAAAATTACGCGGCAAATAGTGCCGCAAAATATGAAGACAAACGGTCAACAACACCTGTGATGGCTGGCTCGCTAAATGTTCATTCGCAAATTCTGCTCATTGTTGAAGTCGAAACTAAATAGTTTTTGGCATCCTTTTGGTTTTCATTCGTGCAAATTCGTGTTATTTTCTGCGTATGAAAACCAAATTTATTCTGTCGCTGATTTTTGTTTTTTCCGTTTCAATTTTTGCCCAAACGCCGCAACCAGCTCAAAATCCGCTAGCCGAATTTATCAAAGCTAATTACACCAAACGCGAAGTTTCTATTCAAGCTCGCGATGGAATTCGTTTGTTTACATCAATTTACGAGCCGAAAGATAAATCGCAGAAATATCCAATTTTGCTTAACCGCACGCCTTACACCGTTTCGCCTTATGGTGCTGATCAGTTCAAAACGAGTCTCGGACCGAGCGAGCTTTATGCGAAAGAAGGTTATATTTTTGTTTACCAAGACGTTCGCGGAAAGAATATGAGTGAAGGCGAATTTGTCGATGTTCGCCCTGATATTGAAAATAAAACCTCGAAAGATATTGATGAAAGCACGGATACATTCGATACGATTGATTGGTTGACCAAAAATGTAGCAAATAATAACGGTAAAATCGGCACTTATGGAATTTCTTATCCGGGATTTTATACTTCTGCGGGCTCGATTGATTCTCATCCGGCGTTAAAAGCGTGTTCGCCGCAAGCACCGGTTTCTGATTGGTTTAAGGGCGACGACATGCATCATAACGGTGCATTATTTCTTGCACAAAACTTCAATTTCTTTGATGGTTTTGGTCAATATCGACCAACGCCAATACTTCCAAAAGATTCAAAAAATCCGCAATTTATTTACCCAACTCAAGATGGCTACAGTTATTATTTGCAGATGGGCGGACTCAAAAACGCTGGTGATGTTTACGAAAAACAACTCGGAAAACGCATTGATTTTTGGGATGAAATGATGAAACATCCGAATTATGATGATTGGTGGAAAGCTCGAAATATTTTACCAAAACTCAAAAATATCGGTTGTGCGACGATGACTGTCGGCGGTTGGTATGACAACGAAGATTTGTATGGTGCGTTAGAAACTTATCGACACATCGAAAAGCAAAACCCGAATATTTACAACGTTTTAGTAGTTGGTCCGTGGTTTCATGGCGGTTGGGCAAGGTCAGAAGGCGATTGGCTCGGGACAGCTTATTTCGAACAAAAGGCTTCTGCTTATTATCGAACAAATCTCGAACTTCCATTTTTTAATCACTTTTTGAAAGATAAAGGCAGTCTTGCTGATTTGAAGGAAATTAATTATTTTGACACAGGAAAAAATCGTTGGAATTTAACCGATAAAGCATTGCCAACAAAGGAAATGTCGCTGAATTTACGAGCTGGCGGCAAGGCAATTCTTGACGAATCTGCTCCGCCAAAAACATTCGATACATACATCAGCGATCCGGCGAAACCAGTTCCTTACACACAAAAAATTACGCTTAATTATCCGCGAGATTTTATGACTGAAGATCAGCGTTTTGCTTCAACTCGTCCTGATGTTTTGGTTTATCAAACAGATATTTTGAGCGATGATATGACGGTTTCCGGCGACATCAAACCGCAACTTGAAATTTCTTCAAGCGGAACTGATTCGGACTTTATTGTTAAGATAATTGATGTGTTTCCAGATAATTACAAGTTTCCCGAAGGAATGAAACCGCCCGAAAATTCAGCTTTTTCCGTTTTTCATCCTAATGGTTATCAAATGCTTCTTCGCGGCGAACCTATGCCCGCAAGATTTAGAAATTCGTTTGAAAAACCCGAGCCGTT
>JANNVK010000043.1:0-34876 GCA_031414415.1 Acidobacteriota bacterium | reverse complement strand
CTTCTAAATGGTTGCAAAATTGGATCAGTAACTCGCATCAAAAATTTCATTATCGGATTAGAAAACGACATAAACCACGAAAAAATTATTCGCATGACAATCATCAATGTGTAAAGTCCGAGAAATCCGACTATTAAATGACCAATTACTCTGACAACATTTCCCGCAGCTGCACTTGTTGTCACACCGTCAATTGTGGCAAAAAATGAACCGATAATTTGCAAGAAAAAGTAGCCAAAAATACACGCACCAAGTATTGCGATAAACGGTGCAATTTTCGTGTTGATGTTTAATCTCAATAAAAATTCTGATGAAGGACGCACAATTTTATCTGCAAATCGTCGAATTCGATAGGCAATTCTGCCAAATTTTCCAAAAGGATTTGGATCGAAATAAGTGATAGCTAACCGTAATAACATCAATAAGATAACTGCCATGACAGCAGAAATAACAATCGTTTGAATTATTGGATAAATCGTATTAAACATAATTTCTAGCACCAAAAATCGCTGTTCCAACTCTGATATGTGTTGCACCTTCTTCAATTGCAGCTTCAAAATCGTGACTCATTCCCATCGAAAGTCCGCCATTTGGTAACAAATTATCGCGGAGTTCGCGAAGTTTTTTGAAATATGGACGAACCAGCTCGACATCTTCAAAATAAGGCGGAATTATCATCAAACCGATTAACTGAAGACACTTACAACTTGCAAGATATTCAATTAAGTTTGGCAATTCTGATTCCGGAATTCCCGATTTTGTAGCTTCTCCGGCTAAATCAACTTGAATAAAAACCTGAAGTCGCGAAATATTTTCCTCGATACAAATACGTTCTAAACGAGTCGCGAGTTCCATTGAATCAAGTGTATGAATGACATCAAAAGTCTTCGCAGCTTTGCGAGCCTTGTTTGCTTGGAGATGTCCGATGAGATGCCATTCGAGATTTTCGCGTCCAAGTTCGGCGACTTTCGCCTCAGCTTCTTGAATTTTATTTTCGCCAAAAACAGAAACGCCAATTTCAATTGCTTTTTGTAAAGTGCTGAGAGGATGAGTTTTACTGACAGCAATCAAGCAAATCTCTTCAGGATTTCTGTTAGATTTTCGCGAAGCAACAGCAATTTGTTCTTGGACTTTTTTGAAATTATCTTTCATCTTCAAATTCTCTAAATTCTCCAACATTCACCTTCAGACGCTGGATAACAGTCATCCGAGAAATTGGGATTAACGCTTCAGAATCAAAATCTTGCTCACTATTATTCGTTGAAATTTCGCTGGCGTGATTGCGAATATATTCAAAAAAGCGTTCAAACTCACGTTGCATCGCGTCCATTTTTTCACGCATATTGAGAATAATTTCAACTCCAGCGAGATTTACGCCCAAATCGCGTGTGAGCGAAAGAATAATTTCGAGCCTTTCGAGGTCAGAATCAGTAAAAAGACGTGTATTTCCTATCGAACGCGAAGGCTTAAGCAATCCTTCGCGTTCATATAATCGCAACGTTTGCGGATGAATTTCATACAATTCCGCAACGGCACTGATTGTGTAGGTTTTTATCTTTTTCATAAGTTTAGAAAGTTTAGTAGGTTTAGGAAGTTTAGGAAGTTTAGGAAGTTCTGGAAAATAGCTTTACTTCCTGAACTTCCGAAACTTTCCTAACTTTCCAAACTCATTCAAGCCCCATTACTTTCCGCGGATTTTCCGGATTCGCTTTCTCAAACTGCTTCAAAATTTCTTTCGTTTCTTCGCTAATAACTCTCGGAAGTGTGATTTGAACTTCAATAAACTGATCGCCACGCAGTTCTTGATTTCGTAAACTTGGAACGCCACGCTGACTCAAGCGGAATTTTTGAGCAGATTGTGTGCCTGAAGGAATTTTTAATTGGGCTTTTCCTTCAACTGTCGGCACTTCGATTTTTGCCCCAAGTGCTGCTTCTGCAACAGTTATCGGCACGGTTACATAAATATTATCGCCCTTTCGGGTAAAATATTTGTGCTTCCCAACATTGGTTAAAATAAACAAATCGCCAGCTTGTGCACCAAGTCTGCCGCCTTGTCCTTTTCCGCTCATTCGCACTCGCGAACCTGTATCAACGCCCGCCGGAATTCTAATTTTAACTTGCTCAATTTTTGGCGTTACACCTTTTCCGACGCATAACGAACAAGGAGTTCGCCGTCTTCCTGTTCCTTCGCAATCGCCGCAAGGCTTTGAAAACTGTAGACTTCCGCCTGTTCGGGATACTTGTCCGGCACCTTTGCAAGTTGTGCAAACTACGACTGGTCCGCCGGTGTCGCCGGCACCTTGGCAACGCGAACATTGCTCGGAACGATTGACGGTCAAATTTGTCGTCAATCCTGTGACTGATTCTTCAAACGATAAAGCCAAAGGTATTTCAATATCTGCACCTTTTTTTGGCAAAACACGCGGCGGTTCAGGCTGTGTTCTCGCACCGCTACTGCTAAATAAATCGCTGAATAAGTCTTTAAAACTCGATGAACTGCCCGAATTTTGCGATTGATTAAAATCAAAGCCCGAGAAATCAAATCCGCCACCTTGCCCACCGGAAGATGCACCGAACGGCGAATTTACATCGAGATTGTCGGCGTAATATCCAAATCGATCAAAAACTTTGCGTTTTTTCTCGTCAGATAAAATATCGTAGGCTTCTTGAACTTCCTTAAACTTATCTTCGGAAGATTTATCGTTCGGATTTACGTCCGGATGATATTTTCTCGCCAACCGCCGATACGATTTTTTAATTTCGTCAGCAGTCGCGTCTTTTTTTACGCCTAATGTTTGGTAATAATCTTTTTTTGCCATCTTGGGCTAATAAATTTTGAATACAAACTTAATTGTTGCAAACACTTCCTGCATTTTATTTTCAGAAAGATGTGTAATATAACTTCCAATTTTATCTTTTGAAATCGTTTGAATAGCAGACAAATTTACCGCACATTCTTCATTCAATCCATCACTCTCGTCCAAAAAGACGTGCGTGTTTGCGTCACGAAGCGTTGTGGTAATTGGTGCAACTGTAATTGTGTTCAATATCGAAATCAAATCGTTGTTGGTTAGAATCAAAGCAGGACGACGTTTGTCAGGTGCTTTGAAAGAGTAATAACGAATATCGCCTTGTATCATTACTCCTCCCAAACCTGCTCATCAAGCCAAATATCGTATTCTTCTGGCTTTTGAGGAAATTGTTTATAAGAATCAATTGTTCGTTTTAATTTTTCATCATAACTCAAACCATTCTTTTCATCGCGTAAAACTTTTTCCTGAATTGCATTTTGAAAGTATTCAATTCGATTTCTCGCAAAAGAATCAACTTTAGTAATTACTTTTTCATCTATTTCTATTGTAATTTGCATAATTATTGAAGTATCGCAAAAACAGCCGTTGACTGCAACAAATTACAAGCAACGGCTGACTTTTGAATTTAGCGATTGACCGCTTAATCCTTGCTACTTGCCCAAAGCATCGCTCCAACACCAATAACGCCAATTGTAAGTAATCCCGCATTTTGAAGTTGATGACTTTGCTTTACTCCTTCTGTTACATATCGGGCAAATTGCTCGCAATTGTTTGCAAAAAGGTCATAGGTAGAATTATTAAACGCATTAAGAAGTCTTGAAACTGCTTGATTGGTTTGGTCATAGGAAACCTGTCCAAGAGGTTCCCAATCACCTGAGTATTCAAGCCATTCAGCCAAAATACCTTGGTCTGTTAAATGAAAAACTAATGGCGAATTCGGTGAATAACCCATTTTTTTCAATGCCTGTCCTTTAACTATAATCCCATAATGATCAATTAACGGAGTAACTATGGCTTTTCGTTTAACTAGATAAATTCCATCAAATAAACGAAAGGGAATTGGATTTAGCGTTGTTAAATTAAAATTTTTACTGTTCATAACTTTTGAGAGAAATAGTAAATCGTAAATACATTTTGCTATTTACAATTTACTATTAACGGTTTAAATTTCTATTTTTTGTCTTCATCAACATCAACGTATTCCGCATCAATCACGTTGTCGTCTGCCGGAGTCGAAGCTGTTTCTGCTCCTGCTGCTGCCGAACTCGCTTGTTCTTCGGTTGGAGCTGTTGCTTGCTGACTGTACAGAACTTCCGCAAGTTTATGCGAAGCGGTTTGCAATCTTCCAAAAGCCGTGTTCATCGCTTCCGAATCTTCGCCAGCGAGAGCCGTTTTTGATTCGGCAATTGCGGCTTCGAGTTCGGCTGAATCGCCTTCATTGAGTTTGTCTTTATTTTCGTTAAATGTTTTTTCAACGTTATAAACCAAACCATCCAGATTATTTCTCGCTTCAATCGTTTCCTTGCGTTTTCCGTCTTCGCCAGCGTGCGACTCAGCATCTTTCATCATTTTGTCAATTTCATCTTTCGATAAACCGGACGAACTCGTAATGGTGATTTTTTGCTCTTTGCCAGTTCCCACATCTTTCGCCGAAACATTGACGATTCCGTTGGCATCGATGTCAAAAGTAACTTCAACTTGCGGAACGCCACGCGGTGCCGAAGGAATTCCAACCAAGTGGAACTTTCCGAGCGTCTTATTGTCAGAAGCCATCGGACGTTCGCCTTGCAAAACGTGAACTTCAACCGAAGTTTGATTGTCAGAAGCGGTCGAGAAAATTTCGGATTTTCGTGTTGGAATCGTTGTATTTCTTGTAATCATTGGAGTTGCAACTCCGCCGAGTGTTTCAATTCCGAGACTCAAAGGTGTCACATCAAGCAACAAAATATCTGTTTTTTCGCCGCCTAAAACTCCGGCTTGAACTGCCGCACCAAGTGCCACAACTTCATCAGGATTAACCGTTTTATTTGGTTCTTTGCCAAAAAATGCTTTGACCATTTCTTGAACTTTCGGGATTCTTGTCGAACCACCAACCAAAACAATTTCGTCAATTTCTTTTGCTGATAAACCAGCGTCTTTTATTGCTTGCTCAACCGGCGGCATCAATTTATTCAAAACTTTCTCAATTAATTGTTCAAATTTCGAGCGTGTTAATTTCAAAACTAGATGCTTTGGTCCGCTTGCGTCAGCCGTGATAAATGGAAGATTGATTTCGGTTTCCATTGCCGTCGAAAGCTCAATTTTTGCTTTTTCAGCCGATTCTTTCAAACGTTGCAAAGCCATTTTGTCAGCCGAAAGATCGATTCCTTGATCTTTTTTGAATTCGTCGATTATCCAATTAATCAATGTTTCGTCAACGTCATCGCCGCCCAAATGCGTATCGCCATTTGTCGATTTTACTTCAACAACGCCTTCGCCCACTTCAAGAACTGAGATGTCGAAAGTTCCACCACCGAAGTCGAAAACTGCAATAATTTCATCTTTCTTTTTGTCTAAACCGTAGGCTAAAGCAGCAGCTGTCGGCTCATTAACAATCCGCAAAACTTCGAGTCCAGCGATCTTTCCGGCATCTTTCGTTGCCTGACGCTGTGCATCATTGAAATACGCAGGAACTGTGATAACGGCTTGCGTAACAGTCGTTCCGAGATAATCTTCAGCAGCTTTTTTCAATTTTTGCAGAATCATCGCCGAAATTTCCGGTGGACTATATTGCTTTCCATCGGCATTAATTCGAACGTCGCCGTTTCCGGCTTTTTCTACTTTGAATGGAACTTGTTTTTTTTCAGCCGAAATTTCGCTAAAGTTTCGTCCCATAAAACGCTTTGCTGAATAAATTGTGTTTTCTGGATTTGTGACAGCTTGTCGTTTCGCAACTTGACCGACCAAGCGATTTCCGTCTTTTGTAAAAGCTACGACTGAAGGAGTTGTGCGTCCGCCTTCTTCGTTTGTAATAATTTGCGGTTCGCCGCCTTCCATAACCGCAACGACCGAATTTGTCGTCCCTAAATCGATTCCAATAATTTTACCCATAATTTCTCCACGTTTAATAAATCGTTATAAATAGTTCAAACTTGAACCTTTCACCAATATAAGACTTGAGTGCCTCATTGTCAAGTTTATTTGAGTAGAGATGCAACAAGGTTATCTTCTGATGCTAGTGTCGTGTCAACGCGATATTGTCGCGATATTCTGATTATGAAGAAACGTGTAAAAACAACTTATAATTGCTTGGATTTAGCTGTCGTAGATAGCGAAGGCATAAAGCCTAGCTTGTCAGAGCTAGGTAAATGTTTTTTTGCGACCAAAAGCCCGTGTCAACGGGCGACGGAAACACTCAACTTTAATTCCCGACGCTATCTACGACAGCTTGAAACTCAGTGTTTTCAACAACCTGGCGTTCCGTCAAACTCTACGCCAGGCTTTACGCCGTTGCCGATTACATCGGCTCAAAATAAACATTAATGGCATCTAATGAGCTAAACACTCTGCTCAAAGTATTTATCACAAACTTTGGTTTGTTTTTTGTTTGGATAATTCTGAATTGACGCGACACTAGTAATAAGCTTTTTTTAATGTTACTGAGGAGATTTTTCGGCTTCGTTCATAAGTTTTGCAACCCAATAAATATAATGAACACCCGAGAGAACTGAGAAAAATGCGACAACAACATAAATTGTTGGGAGAATAACGCTAATGTCTGGGAAATTAATAATTATGAGAATCAAACCGATGGCGTTTAATTGAATTACGGTGCTGATTTTTCCAAGAAGCGAAGGTTTAAATCCGCGAAACTTGGTCATTACGGCAATCGCCGCCGCAACTGCAACTATCAAAATATCGCGACCAATTACTGACGCGACAACCCAAAAAGGAATCGGCAAATGTCTCACACCAGTTACAACAAAAGGCAACGCCAAACCGATATAAGAAACAGTCATCAGCAATTTATCGGCAATTGGATCAAGAATTCTGCCAAGTGTAGATTCTTGATTAAACCTTCTCGCAATGTAACCATCGAGTCCATCGCTCACACCCGCGATAAAAAAAGTGAGTAATGCGATGTCAAAGTGTTTGTAATAAAGTAACGTTGCGAAAACAGGAATAAGTGCCATTCGCAAGAATGTGAGCAAATTAGGAATTGTGATGATGTTGTCCATAAACTAAACTGCTCGTAAAATTAACAATGAAACTTCCGGCGGACATTGATAACGAACGGGTAAAACGACAGTTCCAATTCCTCTCGAAACATAGATTTGGGTATCATATCTGCGATGCAAACCGCTGATTCGGCGATACTCTGGAAACAGCGAATTTTCACTTTGTTGTCTAATTTTTACTTGTCCGCCGTGCGTATGTCCGCTCAAAACGAGATCAATTTTGCGTCTCGCAGCTCGAGAAATTATCGACGGATTATGGCTCAAAAGTAATTTGAACTCATCATCTAACGAACCTTTGACCGAACTTTTCAAATCTGAAACGCTCGCCATCGCATCGTCAACGCCACACAACCAAAATTTTTCATCATTTGCTTCGAAGCGAAAACCTTCGTTGATTAAAACTCGAATTCCTTCATCACGCAAACATTTCGTCATAAACTCGCCGTCAGTCCAGTGATCGTGGTTGCCTAAAATCGCAAATGTTCCAAATTTTGACTTAACTTTCGCCATCATCTCGGCAATTGGTGCAACATATTCGGCTTCGTGCGAGACGTAATCGCCAGTCAAAGCCACGATGTCTGCGTCTAAACTATTCGCCAAATTAATGGCGTTCATTATTTGTTTCGCATCAGTAAACGGGCTGTGATGAAGGTCTGTCAGCTGCACAATTCTAAAACCATCGAGCTTTTTAGGAAGTCGCGAGAGTTTAATTTCGTGTGTTTCAACGATTATCGAATTTGCTTCGGCAATTGCATCACGAGCAGTTTGCGAATGTGCTTCCGCAAAATTCCAAACTCGCGTTGCAGAAGCCGCCGCCGAACTAAAACGTGCAACCAATCTTCCTCTACGTTTAATTTTTAATGGATTAATCATTTTATGACTATTGAAAATGTAACATTCTCAAATTGAGATAGCAAGAAACTTAAACATCTTTGCTTGTCGCTTAAATGCCGATGATTGAGGCTGGCATTTGTTGATAAAACCCACGTCAATTTTTGGTGTCGTGAAATTATTTGCGAGTTTGACTGGAACGCGGACACTCTTGTCCGCACGAACGCGAAAGCGTTCGAAAAGTGCTTGGTTATTTTCAACTTTAATTTAGCGAAAGTTCGGTAGATTTTTGCAAAAATCTGGCGGACGAGCCGTCCGCGTTCCGGTCTTGAGCAAATTACTACAAATTAGGCTATATTGGGGTAATAAAAAGGCTAACGAGAGTTTCGCAGTTAGTTTAAAAATAAAAAGAAGTTGTCTTTTCAGACAACTTCTTTTTATTTTGTTAAAACGACATTCAACTTTTCACTTGATTTATTGAATAAACGCAGCTGGAATAGGCTTATCAGTTGGGTTTCCAAATTGTCTGGCAGCAAATGCACCGCTGACATTGCCTTGCGAATACCAAGTTCCGCTACGGAAAACAGCAAAATCATATCTTTGGTCGCCATCATAATCGCCGGGAACCGGAATATCGCCGTTTTGTCCAAATTGCTGTCCGCGGAAAGCTCCGTTTGAACTCTGCGAAATATACCAAGTTCCGTTTGAAGGGCGGAAAACCGCGTAATCAAATCTGCCATCGCCGTCATAATCGCCGGTAGTTGGAATATCACCAGCCGAACCGAATTGGAATCCGACAAATGCATTATTTGTGCTTTGGGTAATATACCAAGTGTTTGAGCGGAAAACAGCGATGTCGTCCTTATTATCGCTGTCGTATCTGCCAAATACCGGAATATCGCCGCTCACACCAAATTGTCTTGCAACAAATGCGTTATCAGAACTTTGGGTGATAAACCAAGTGCCGTTTGATGGGCGGAAAACAGCAAAATCTGCTTTGTTGTCACCATCAAAATCGCCAGGCGTTGGTTTGTCGCCAGCAAGTCCAAAATTAAACGCTTGGAAGGTTCCGTTCGAACTTCGAAGTAAAAACCACGATCCGTTTCTGAAAACAGCAACATCAGTTTTGTTATCGCCATCAAAATCTGCCGGTGCAATTATGTCAGTTCCAAAACCAAATGTTGTAGCGACAAATGCTCCGTTTGAGCTGTTTGTGATATACCAAGTTCCAGCACCTGCAACATTGCGAAATGTTGAAATATCAGTTTTTCCATCGCCGTCAAAATCAGCTGGAATTTTCACATTCGAGCCAGGCGAAGCAGTTACAGTTATTAAATTATTTCCTGTTAATACTTGTCCATCAGGATTTGTGACCGTTACATTTTTTGTTCCGGCGGTTGCTCCAACAGTTGAAAGATTTAGCGTAATTTGCGTCGGACTCGTATAAGTTACGCTATTAACAGTAACTCCACCCGAAACTGTCGATGCAATTCGTTTGACAAATGCCGCACCTGGATCAAAAAATCCTGAACCGCCAACTTGTGTTCCGGTAATTGTGACATTTACCGAAGATTGTCCGGCACTTACCGATGCAGGCGAAGCACTCGCAGGTGTCGCGGGCGGTGGTGCAATCAATTTTGCAACTCGCATTGCATAAGAATTTGTGGCGTGATTATATTCTTGAATCGTCCACATTGTCATATCATCTTCTGGGTCAATCGTCGTATATGAATAATCACCAAATCTTCGGCTGTTACTACCAGCCCCGGTATCACCAGCTGGATTATAAGCCGTTGTCGAATTTGTGATTATTGATGTGGCTTGAAGTGTGCCAAGCGGATCGCCCGATAAACGCCCGATTGTCGCAGTATTTATCCGATCATTCGCACCAGCAGACGAACCGCCAAGTGCAATATGTCCTTGCCCCGAAACCATAATTGACGGAATCCAGAAACTTCGAGGCGTTGTCGCCGCACTGTCAAACCAAGTTCCTGATTGGCGAAGCGTTGGCGTTGTTGCAACATTTTCAATTTCATACCAACGGCTTCCGAGTCTTCCGCCAGCAGCTGATGAAGTTCCGGCAGCATTAACCGTAATATTGTGCGATGTGTAAATTCGCCCATTTCGCATGTGTGCCATAAACAAACGATCGTCTAAGCCATCAAGATTACCGGTTGCGGCAACTGTATTACCCAAATGCGGAACAGTTATCGGCGATGAAGTCGAAGGAACAGTTAGAGGAATATTTGCCGAAATTGTCGGTGTTCCGCCCGGATTACTGACGCGACGCAATTCTAACAAACCGAAGAAATTGTTACTCACACCAATAAAATAACCTTCAGTTGCCGCCGGATCAAAATTATCAACTCCTTGCGGTGTGTAAGGTCCATCAGCTGGCGGAGCTAAAATTCCACGAAAAGCAGTTACAACAATTGGACCGCCTGTAAGTATCGAACTTTTTCGAACGACAAAGCCTGTGCTTCCACCAAAAGTGCTAGGGCAAAAGTTGTTTGTTCCGATATAAAGTGCGTTGACATCAACACCAAGTGTCGGATAATCGGCAAAACATCCAGCATCGCCGGCAGGCGTGACCGCACTATTAACGAAAAAATAATATGTCCAAACCGTTGCTGGTGTGATGTTTTGAGTGTTGCTGACAGCTACTAAAATACGATTATCCGTGTTAGCAACGTTGATGATTACCATAATCCAGCGTTGCGAAAGTCTGTCATATCTAATTCGCGGATCGCTGGTAGAAACTCCATTTCGCACCGAATTAAAAAAGACATTCATATCAATATCCATTATGCCGTCTGCCGTTCCAGTCGTTTTGTTAAATGAACGAACCCAACCATTTACCGCCATAATATATTGACTCGGACCAACTTCGCCCATCGTATCCGGCGGAAAAGAAAGTGTGTCAAAAAGCGTTCCACCATTAAAATTTAGACCGACAGTTTGCGGCGTTTGCGGAGCAACATTTGCTTCCGGCTCATTAACTGCTTTCGTTGTCGGATCAATCGGAAATTTTTCAATTTCAGGTGAACTTTCATTCTGCGGTAAATTTGTTCGATTTGGGCGAGTTCTTTTCCGTGCTTTGACAGTTTCAATCTCGGTCGATTTTGGAATTAAAGATTGCTCTTGCATTAATTCAGCCATTGTTTTCGTCACGCCAGCCTCACCTTCCCACGGAGTCGAGTCGTTCGTGGACTTTTTAGTTACAACTTTAGCTTTTACCTTTTTAGCTTTACGAGTGTTTTGTTTAGCCGAAGATTTGCGGGTTTGCTGAGCAAATGTCGAAATTGGGTCAATTGCGATTAATCCAAATGCGATGGCAAAAACTATAAGATAGCGGAGTTTCAAAAATGTCGGTTTCATAACTATTTCCTTAACTAATTATTTTTAAAATATGTTTACTAATTCCAATTTAAATACGTCTGTTATATTTTGCAAGGTAAAAATCACAACGCAGAGAAAATTTATCAAAACATCCAATAACATAAGGGCAGTTCTATAAATTGCCGTCTGCTTTAGCTGACGGAAAAATTGAGTTCTGAAAACGGCTTTAGCCAAATATAAAATAAAATAGTAATTCCTTATTGCTTCAGCTAAAGCACTGCGGATGAATGATTTATCTAAATAGTTTGGCTAAAGCCCAAGCTAAACTAAATATTCTCCTCCAGCTAAAGCAGGAGGCAATTTATAAGAAATTTCATTTATTTTGAATTTTTAGAACTGCCCTTATATCTAGCGGTAAAAAAATGAAATCAGTAATTTGTTCATTAACCGCAACAACTTGTAAACCAAACTGAAGCCGTTTTGAGCGTTGGTAATTTTTAAGACAGCCTTTATCCAGAAACTTTCCGCATTAAAGTTTCGAGCGGTCCGTTTTTAAATCGTTTACTCCACATTACGCTAAAAATTATGCTCAAAATGTAATAAAAAATTGCGAAAATCAGCACAAGAATTGGTGAAATCGCATCGCTGCCATCAAGGGTATTGAAGTCTGTTTTGCCGCTGATAACCGATAAAATTATCATCCCGAAAGTCAGATGTGCAACATAATGCGTCAGCGTCATTTGCCCCGTTTTTGATAAATATTCAAGCAAAGTATTCCCAACAAATTTCTCACCGATAAAGATGCAAAGCGTAATGAATATCAGGCTGAAACCTGCTGTGCCGAGCATAAACGGCAGAAATGGCGGAATGTAATCGGCAGTTAAATAGAAGGCAAAATCTGTGTCGAAATATCCACGGCTTGCTAATAATTGTAAAATTTCAACCAAACTAAAAACGCCGATTCCGGTCAGTAAAATGTTTCGTTTTACTTTGGTGTTTTGCCAATCAAGTCTGCCAAGCCACATTCCGAGCAGAAAAAATCCAACCCACGGAAAAACCGGATTCCAACCGTTGTAAAAAGTGTTTCGCAAAAATCCTGTCAGCGTCCAAAAATCAGTGTATTGCAACGTCTCAAAATTCCAGCCGGTTTCGTATGGAATAACCAAAAGCAAAAGGTGAAAAATTACGATACTCGCACCAGCCGCCCACAAATAAAAACGCTTCGGAACAAATAAAAGCAGTGCCGCGATGTGCAGATAACTGCCGTAAAAGTGCAAAATATCGGCAAACCACCAAACATAAAAGATCAGCCCGAAGACAAAAAGAAAAGTGCCGCGTTTCATCACAATCGCACTCAATTTTTGCCGTTCTTCAACGCTGTATTCTGCCCGATTTGTCATCAAAGCCACGCCCATTCCCGCCAAAATCACAAACATCGAACTCGAATTTCCGTTAAAAAGACCGAGAAACTGCCCAATCAAAGATTCGTCTTTGTGCGAACCGAAAACAATGTTGAAATTGACGATAAACATCCCGAAAATCGCGTAAGCTCTGGCTAAATCAAAGCCGAGAATTCTGTTATTCATATTTTTAGTGAGTTCCTTGGCTGTGCAGACCGATTGTGCCGAAAACGATTGAAATGATTGAAGCGACTTGTATCCAATTCAATGTTTGTTTAAAAATCAATACGTTAGCGACAACAATCAGAGCGGTTCCAAAACCTGCGGCGATCATATAAACAAAGCTCGTTTCAAATTTTTTGAGTGCCAAAATTAGAAAGAAAAGTGCAGTTAAATCCGCCGCAACCGTCAAAATTATTGGTGCAGTTTTGGTCAGATTTTCCGAATATTTTAGTGTAACGAAACCAATAGTTTCGAAAATTAGTCCAATTGAAAGATAAATCCATCTCATTACGCAAATTTATCACGCAATTTTTTGTATGTATTTGACTTAGGTCAAATTTCGAAAAAATACTATATTTTGGCACGAATTCGGCTCAAAGTTTCGAGTGAAACGCCGAGATATGAAGCGATATGAGTCAGCTGAATTTGTCGGACAACGTGTGGTTGTTCGGCGATAAGTTTTTGATAACGCTTGGTTGCATCAAGCGTGTGAAAGCGTCGCAAACGCTCTTCCAACCACATCGCGTAATATTCCGTCATCATTAAATCGAGTTCGAGAAGTTTCGGGAAACGAGTTTTTAATTGTTGAAAAGATGTGTAGTCGGTAACGGTAACTTCCGTGTTTTCTGTGGCTTGGATAAATTCGAGACTCGGCGTTTGAAGCGTATAACTTTGAAAAGAAACGGCTAAATCATCGGCGAAACAAAGCTCAGTCGTAATTTCTTTGCCGTCTTCGGTCAAATAAAATTTACGGACAATACCGCGTTCAATAAAAAAACTTTGGCGGCAAATTTCGTCTTGTCGCAACAAAAATTCGCCTTTGGCAAACTGTTTTCGCACCGTAATTTCAGCGAGTTCAGTTTGCGTTTCGGCATCAAGATTTTCGACAAAGTTATTTATTTTGATGAGATAAGAATTCATTAATTTGTTTAAGTTTAACAGTTTATTTAAATTTATCAGTGCGTTGTCAAAAACGAATCAACGCCAGATTTTTAAGTAACGTTTAAACCATTTTTGCACGAGCGGCGATTTTAAACTTTCGAGCGTCGCCTTAGTGCCGATTGCTTGTGTGATCTTCGATAAGGTCGGATAAATTCGAATTATTTTGTTTAAATCGGCTACTCTGAAGTTTAATTTCATTGCCCAAACAAATTCGTGAATCAATTCGCCAGCGTGTTCGCCAATGAGTGTTGCTCCTATAATTCTGCCTTTTTTTGTCACAACTTTCGCAAAGCCATCGGTCGTATTTTGTGTTTGAGCACGGTCGTTTTCCGTAAAATTAACTGAATAAACCTTGACTGAATCTCCAAATTTTTCGCGTGCTTCCGTTTCTGTCATTCCAACTCTCGCGACCTCAGGTTCGGTAAATGTTGCCCACGGAACAACACGAAAATCTGTTTTTTTCTTAAATGGAAATGGCACAAAGGCATTTTGGATAACGACTTGGGCTTCATAATCAGCCATATGTGTAAATTGATTTCGTCCGGTTACATCACCAGCTGCAAAGATGTGTTTTTGCGATGTTTGAAGAAATTTGTTTGTTTTTATCCGGCGATTATCAAATTCGATACCTGTTTTTTCTAAATCTAAATCGCCGATATTTGGTTGCCGACCAACCGCTACCAAAATTTCATCGCCTTCAATTTCGAAACTCTCGCCGTTTGATTCAACCGTGACTATTTTCGCTCCATCGACACCAATTTTGACCTTAACTGCTTTTGTTCGAGTGAGTATTTCCAAGCCTTCGTCTCGCAATAGTTTTTCCATCAAAGCAGAAACTTCTTCATCTTCTTTAATAAGAATTCGATCTGCCATTTCAACAATTGTAACTTTGCTTCCAAATCGAGAGAAAGATTGCCCAAGTTCTAGCCCGATTGCTCCGGCACCCAAAACAATAAGGCGTTTTGGCAATTCTTTTAGTTGAAAAACTTCTTCGTTGGTAATAAACCCGGCTTCGTGCAAACCTTCAATTGGTGGTTTAAATGGACGCGAACCGGTTGAAATACAAAATCGTTTTGCCTTCATCACTCGGGTTTCTTTCGAGTTTTTTAATGCAACTTGAATCTCGTGTGGGTTTAAAAATTTTGGATTTCCGAACACAACTTCAACGCCCATTTCTTCAAAAACCTCTGGTGAATCGTGATGTTCAATTATTTCTATCACGTTTTGGACACGATTTGTGATTGAAGCAAACGAATTATCGCGGAAATTTAAGTCCACATTTTCAAAACCATATTTGTTGGCATCTCGCACCTGTTTCGCAAAACGTGCTGATTTTATCAACGTTTTTGAAGGCACACAACCTGTGTATAAACAATCGCCACCAAGTAGATTTTTTTCAATTAAAGCAACTTTCGCACCTAAAATTGCCGAACCTCCGGCAGCAACTAATCCGGCTGAACCTCCGCCAATCACTATCAAATCGTATATTTCTGCCATTGTTTTATTATTTTACTTCGCTAACTTGTCGCCGAATTTTTTTCAGAGTTGAATATGCACCAATCAGAATGAGCAAAATAACTATTCCATAAACCCAAGATGGGACGTTTTTTCCCGCAAATATCAAGTAAATATATGCTGAAACAAAGAAAAACATCGCTAAAAAAGTCGGCAAAACGATAGATTTCTTGCACCGATAATTGCGTATTAACCAACCAATCGAAAGCGAAAAAAAGGGAATTGCACCAACATAAATCGCTCCGAAAATAATCGGATTAACGCCATATTCAGCTCCGAGGCTCAAAAACCACTCTTTAAATATTTCCCAATACATATGTTTATGGTAAGGCTTTTCACTTTGCTAATTATTCCAATTCAATTTAAAAAATACAAAATAATTCGCCGAACATTAATAATTAAATTCTGAGGTTTTGAACTCAGTGAATTCAAGCATTATTGAAAACAATAGCTGCCAAAAACTTTAAAAAAAATCTAATGACGGAATAAATCTAACACGTTTTTTCCTTTTTACTTTTATCAATAGTCAAGCCTTAGGATTTATTTTTTTTGGCAAATTCTGAATTTTTATATTTATCAAAAGGCACAAAATATTTGTTTCGGGAGAAAATTTAGTTATGCAATATTCGCACAATAGTAGATTCAAAAGAGGTTTTTCAACGTCATCAATATTATTTTTATCATCGACAATTTTAGTTATTGCATTTATCGCGTTTGCGGCTTGTAGCTCGGAAAGCACAGTTAAAACCGCAGTTTCAGCACAAACAGTGACACCGCCAACGAGTGAAAAAAACGATGGAAAGGTTTTTGACCACACTAAATATGAAGAGCTGCTCGTTTTATATGTAAAAGACGACAGCAAGGTTGATTACGAAGGTTTTATAAAAGATCGTGCAAAATTAGATGCCTATCTCGAAACTTTGGGCAAGGCAAAACCTGCTGAATTCATTAGCGATAATGAACGAAATGCGTTTTACATCAATGCCTATAATGCGTTTACGATTCGCGATGTGATTGATGATGTTTACAAGAAAACGGATAGCGTAAAAAAGGTTTCTGGTTTTTGGGACAAGAAAAAGCATCTTGTTGGCGGCGAAGAAATGACGCTTGATGCAATAGAAAAAGTTAGTCGCGATTACAAGGATCCGCGAGTTCATTTTGCAGTAAATTGTGCATCGTCTAGTTGCCCTAAATTGCAACGTTTTGCTTTTACAGGTGCGAAACTGCAAGAGCAATTTGTGCAAATTACAAATGATTTCCTCAGCGATGAAGTTCGCGGAATGAAAATTGATAAAGAAAATAAAAAAGTTGCAATTTCGAGTCTTTTCAGTTGGTATGCCGGCGATTTTTCGGGAAACACAAGTTCTGTTGGGTTCTTGACCGGATTTGTCAAAAGTAAATTTACTTCATCTGTCGGAATTAATTTTATTAAAAACAACGTTTCGCCCGAAATTGCGACAATTTTGAGCGATAAAAAAAATAAAGTTTCTTATCTCGACTACGACTGGACGCTAAATTCGCTTATTCCTCCGGTTAAAAAATAATGACTGAACTTATATTAAAGAATAGTTTAAAAACAATTTTTCCCGTAAATGAAATTGTCGAAAAAACGAATTGTGCTTCTGTCAGCGATGTAGATTTATGTTTAACATTGCAGCAATCAAGACGTGTAACATTAATTATCCCGGCTTTAAATGAAGAGAAATCAATAGCCTCAGTTTTGAATTCAATACCCGAAAACATGGTTGGCGAAATAATAGTTGTCGATAACGGGAGCACCGATAAAACCGCAACAATTGCAAGAATTTGCGGTGCAAAAATTGTTTCGCAACCCGAAAAAGGATACGGTGCGGCTTGTTTGAAAGGAATTTCTGAAGTTGTTTCAGATTGTGAAATCATCGCTTTTGTTGACGCAGATTTTAGCGATTTTCCCGAAGATTTAGGTCAAATACTTCAGCCGATTTTAGACCAAAAAGCAGATTTTGTAATCGGCACGAGAACTGTAATTCGCGACTCTCTGGAAGCCTTAACATTGCAACAACGCTATGGAAACCGATTGGCAACGTTGTTAATCAAGTTAATTTTTGGTCAAACTTATACAGATTTAGGACCATTTCGGGCAATTACCCGCGAGG
This sequence comes from Acidobacteriota bacterium, assembly GCA_031414415.1. GTDB lineage: Bacteria > Acidobacteriota > Blastocatellia > Pyrinomonadales > Pyrinomonadaceae > JANNVK01. Next base: position 17,462 of record JANNVK010000043.1, on the reverse strand, counting down.
CTTTGGATAAACTCAAAATGACTGATCGAAACTATGGTTGGACGGTTGAAATGCAGATTAAAGCAGCTCGGCAGAAACTTAGAATTGCAGAAGTTCCAGTTCGATATCGAATCCGAATTGGACGTTCGAAAATTAGTGGAACTGTGAAAGGCACGGTTTTAGCTGGAGCAAAAATTATATATACGATTTTTAAATACGCAATAAAAAAATAGGTGAAAAAATGTTTAATGAATATTGAAAGCAAAAAAACTGCTTCAAAATTACTTCCGGTTTTAGGTTTGTCGGTTTTGATTATTTTTTCCGAAACAGTTTATCTCTATCTTTTGCAACTAGATGCAGTTAATGGTTGGAAGCCGGTTTTAACTTTTTGGCTTGAGATGTTTCTGCTATTTATCTTTTATGCTGTTGCGGCGTTGTTAGTTAAACGACTTGTTGCATTCAAAAAAACTGCGATTTTTTTGATTATTTTTGGAGCGGTTTTATTTAGAATTACGCTTTTGCCAGCTGGAATTCCTTTTGATTTTAAAGCACAAGAAAAACTGTCTGCGATGCAATCTGATTTGCAGGGAAGCGAAGTTACATACGAGCGTTATCAGCTTTTTGACAACGATATTTGGCGTTATTTGTGGGACGGACACGTTTGGGCAAATGGCATAAATCCATACAAATATTCACCAATCGACGAAAATCTTGATTCTCTCGCGGGCGAAATGCAAACCGTTGAATCTGAATTTTACGATGAAGTTGCTACTGATTCCGAGAACGAAATCTTTGACGAATCGCAAGCAGAAATAACTGAATCAAATGAAATTCCGGTCGTTGAGCAACACGAAATTTGGCAAGATATTCGTGAAAATATAAATTATGCAGACGTAACAACGATTTATCCGCCGCTCGCACAATTTATTTTTCGACTTTCATACGCGATTGCTCCGGGTAGTGTTTTGATGATGAAAAGTTTGTTGGTGGGTTGCGAACTCGTTGGGATTTTATTTCTTGCGTTAAGTTTGAAAAGACTTAAACTTCCCGTCGCAAGTATAGTTTTATATGCTTGGAACCCACTGATGATAAAGGTTTTTGCGGGAAGCGGACACGCCGATTCGATTTTGGTAATGATGCTTTGTGCGACAGTCTATTTCGTAATTCGCGGAATGAAATCGATGACCGCGATTACATTTGGATTAGCGATTTTGGCGAAAATTAGTCCTATTTTTTTAATGCCGTTCATTGTCAGGCGTGTCGGTTGGTTGCGAAGTTGTTTGATAGTTTTTGTTGTATTTTTAGGATATTTGCCATTTCTTGATGCAGGACAAAATCTTTTCGCGGGTTTTTTGAAATTTGCTCGCGAGTGGCAATTTAATCCCGGAATCTATGCTTTTATTCGTTACCTAGGTGAGTTTTTTGTTGACGATGCAACATTTTTTGCACGGATATTTTGCCTGATTCTGATTATTTCAATCACTTTTTGGCTCATTTTTCGTGATGATTTAACCGAAAAAACATTTGTTAAATCAGCAGCAATTGTTTTAGGTTCGTTGATAATTTTTAGCCCGACGGTTATGCCTTGGTATTTGAGTTGGGTCTTGCCAGTTGCGGTTTTAGCCCGCCAAAATATCTGGATTTATTTATCGGCATTAGTTTTAACTGCGTTTCACATCATCATTGATCAGAGTGAATATGCGTTCGTTTTGTGGATTGAACACGGTTTGTTTTTTGCAATAGTTTGCCAAACTGAACTTAAAAATTGGCGAATAAAAGAAATCAATTAAAAAAAAAGGAAACATAAATTATGAAAAAGTTACTAAAGATAGGTTTAACGGCGTTTGTTTTGTTGATTCCCGCACTTGTTTACGGACAAGGAAGCGGCTCAAGTGGTGGTGGTGGCAATGGTGGAACAACCGGAACTTATGAACGTGAGGACAGAAATTTTGCTGTAACACGCTCAGCAACTGGCAAAATTGTTGGCTTAAAAAAAGGTATTTTAACTTTTGTGACAAAAAAAGATGTTGAAATAAGAGTAGCTTTAACGAGTAAAACAAAATTTAAGCGAGGTAAAGAAACGATAAAATTAGATGAGTTGGAAGATGGTTTGTTTGTTGAAGGGCAAGAAATAAAAGTTACCTATCTTTCAAGTTCAGACGACAGAGATTTGGTTGAAAAAGTTGCGACTGAAATCAGATTTATAGTCGCGAAAGAACCAAAACAAAAACCAACAATTACTGAATAAATGCCAGAGGTTTAATATGAAAATTTCGTTAAAAATGATCACTTTTGTGACACTTTTGCTTTGCCCGATTCTTGCATTTTCTCAAGGCAGCGGTTCTAGCGAGATGAAAAAAGGTTCTGCCACAAAAAATAAAAGCAGTAAAAATAATTTTGTGGTTACTAAATCTACAACAGGGTTGTTGACTTCAATAAATTCAAATTCGCTTACTTTAAAGACCAAAAGCGGAAAAAATGTAGTATATTTTTTGACAAATAGCAGTCGTTTTGTTGGCACACGTCCGCGAAATGGCGAAAATGTGAAAGTAACGTATTCGGCAAATGACAGAAAAATAATAATTATTCGTAAATTTTAAATAATAGATGGCGAGGCGATTTTTTGTTTATGTCTTGTTAAAATTTATGAGGGTAGAGCATTGACCAAAGCGATTGCTCTGCCGATTTTCCTTAGTATTTATTCTTCAATACAGTTTCAATAAAAGCCTTTGAACCATCTCTTAATTTGCGTTCTTGCGTTTGTAAATCAACTTCGTAAAGTCCGAATTTTTGCGTGTAACCTTCTGCCCATTCAAAATTATCCATCAGCGACCAATAATAATATCCGCGAACATCGTAGCCGTCTTTGATCGCTTTTGAAACAGCGTAAAGACTTTGTTTGATATATTTTGCACGTCTGTCATCTTTGCCGTCGGCGATTCCGTTTTCGGTAATTATGATTGGTTTTTTGAGCGTTGAAACGTCTCGAATCGCACGATAAATTCCTTCGGTGTAAATTGTGTATGGCATATCTGAGAGTTCCTCGCCTTCAACCGCGATACTCTGCGTAGCTTTTTTGAAGTCGAAATCAAATTTATAAGCGAAGTGTGAATAATAATTTACACCGATAAAATCAAGCGTATTCGGTGCATCCAAATCGGTATAAACAAAACTGTTATCAAGCGGAACAGAGAAATTTAACGTGCCAGTATGAAAAAATCCGAGAATCGTTTCATTGAAAATTGCGTCAGACGAACGTGCAATCGCCCAATCGCCAAGATGCCAACGGCGAAAAGGTTCAAACTGAAAAATGCTCGTCGCAAGTCCGATTTGCACTTCGGTTTTTGGTTTTTGTTCTTTGGTTTTACTCTCCGCGTCTCCGCGTTGCTGCGTCTCCGCGTCAATGGTTTTCAGTTCTTTGTAAACAGAGACATGAGCCTTCAACATATTTTTCAGAACTTCGCCGCCAAGTTTTGAATTCGCATTTCCGGGCGGAAAAGCCGTGTTGAAATACGCCGATGTGACAAAAACATTCGGTTCGTTTAATGTTACCCAAAATTTGACGCGGTTGCTGTAACGGGCGAAAACCAGCTTTGAAAATTCGACAAAATGTTTGATGTTTTCTTCTTTTTCAAATGCTCCAAGTTGTTCAAACCAAAGCGGATGCGTAAAATGATGAAGCGTAATCATCGGCTGAATATTATTTGCGAGAAGCTCGTTTATTAAATCATCGTAATGCTTCAAAGCGTCTTCATTTATCTTGCCTTTTTCAGGTTCAACTTTGTTCCAAGCAAGCGAAAAACGATAGGAATTGACACCCAAATCTTTCATCAATCTCACATCGTCTTTCGCCCGATTCCAGCCATCGACAGCAATTTTCGCATTGCTGCCGTCTTTGATATGCGTCGAATCTTTTTCCCATTCGCCCCAATTCGTATTTTCGTTATTTCCTTCAATCTGATGTGCAGCAGTCGCCGTTCCCCAAATAAAATCTTTTGGAAAACTAACGTCGTTTGTGTCGATTTGCGTCCAATCCCATTTGGTTTGTGGATAAGAAAAATGAAAATAAATGATGCTCGCAAAGTATCCGAAGGCAACAATTGCGAGCATAAGTGCGGTAAATTTTAGAAGTTTGTTCATCGGCTTTTGGCAACTAGATTAACATTCAAAAGCCGATTTTTGAATTCTAGCTACTAGGTTTTTTAACCCAGATTACGCATTAGAGATTATTTCTCTAAAATATGAAGTTTTCACCGCGTTAGCGATGTTTTGAATTTAGCTGTGGGTTTTAAACCCACGGATTTAGCGGACGAATATGTTGTCGCGTCAGCGACAAATTAACACCGCTCAACTTTATTCAACCGTCGCTGACGCGACGACAAATGTTGTTCAACGTTTCCGTGGGTTGAAACCCACGGCTAAATTCATTCTATCGCTACGCGATTATTACTTTAATTCTTTTCTAATGCGTAATCTCGGTTTAAATAATTAGCCACATGATGAATAAAAAACTAACGACGGGTTTCGCGTGCAAAACAGGCTTTAGCCGCCACTGTTAAATTTATGCCATTAAGCAACTTTGAGGATTTGTCTCTTCAAACAGCCTCACTAGTGCATCAATGATGCTGCTTTAGCAAAGACATTTCACGGCAGATAGTATGCCGGCAAAGGTAAATCAGTTCCCACGCCAAATTGCTGAATCTGAACACCAGCCGTGCTTCGATTTATATACCAAACGCCGTTGCTTGGACGGAAAACGGCTTGGTCAAATTTGCCATCGCCGTCGTAGTCGCCGATTGTTGGAATGTCCGTTGCGACTCCAAATGGTGAGGCGAAAAAGCTCGAATCTTCGCTTCTTAACACAAACCAACTGCCAGTCGATGGACGGAAAAACGCGAAATCTGCCTTGCCATCGCCCGTGTAATCGCCTTGCACGGTTTTGTCGGTTAAAGCTCCAAATTGTGCTCCGCGGACTTGCGAATCGGAACTTCGTAGGTAATACCATTCACCAACTGACGGGCGGAAAATTGCGATATCAGACTTTCCGTCGCCATCGTAATCTGCCACGACAGGTCGGTCGTTATTCGTCCCAAACGGTTGAATCGTCACGCCGCCAGTTGATTTATTGATATACCACACGCCATTCGAAGGTCGGAAAACCGCAGCATCTGCTTTGCCATCACCATCAAAATCGCCAGGACTTGGAATATCGCCTGTTGCACCAAAAGGAAAGGCGTAGAAACTAAAATCTTCTGAGCGTAAAACATACCATTCTCCGGTTGATGGTTGATAAAATGCAATGTCAGTCTTGCCGTCGCCGGTGTAATCTGCGGGAGTTGGTTTATCACTTGAACTGCCAAATTGAGCTCCATTCACTTGTCCGCTGCCGCTTCTAATGTAATACCATTCACCAACACTTGGGCGGAAGATTGAAATATCGGATTTACTATCGCCGTCAAAGTCAAAAAGTGTGCTTCCTGTGACATTTGCGAAAGAAGGATTGAGAAAGAAATAACCGACTTTATCGCCTGCACCGTCAACGGCAATGTGATAAGTCGTTCCCGCCGAAGCAAAAAATGTTACTCGGCTGTGCGTAACGCCAACAGATTCATTATCATTTTCGGCGATTAGCATTAGCGAACTGAGAGCTGAACCTGAATAAACCGAAAGCGTTGTGTCAAAAAAACTTCCCTGCGTAGTCAGCGTTAAATTAGTATTTTCGGTTGGTGTAAATTGATACCAAACAGAATTTATCGGAACTGAATTGTTCGTGTGATTTGGTTCGCCTGCTTGTTCGGTCGCCAAGAAATTGTTGCCGATTGGCGGAAACGAAGCGTCATTACCAAAATTGTCTTCAAAAGGTGAACCCCAAGTTAAGTAAAATTGATTGGAATCAGGAGAAGCTGAGGAGAAAGTTCCAACTCGAATGCGGTAAGTTGTTCCGGCAACCGCGTTAAATGTTACTCGGCTACGAAGAAAGCCGCCGCAACCGTCATCATCATTTGCCACCTGACTTAGCGAAGTAAGATTTGAACCTGTGTAAACATAAATTATTGTGTCAAATACAAATGAACTATCACAAGTTTCAAAAGTTGTCTGACGCGAATAAGTCGGAGTCCAGCTAAACCAAATAGTTTTTATTTGCAAATTTGTATTTGGCTCGCTGGCTTCAAGCGTTGCGTTGATATTGCTGGCGAGAATCCGACCAGAAGTTTCGCTGAAAAGATTAGTCGAATCGGTAAAATTATTATTGCTGGCAGCCGCAATTGTTCGTAAAACAATACTTCCAACAGCGTTATTATATCCGTCAACAGCAATATAATAAGTAATTCCCGGACTAGCCGTAAAACGCACACGACTTCCAGGACTTCCAGTTATCGGATCGTCATCATTAAAACCAACCAAAGCCAAAGTTGATAAATCGCTTCCGGTGTAGATTCCCAAAGTCGTGTCAAAACCGCTTCCGATAGTGTTAATATCAATATTCGTAATGACTTGCGGTGTCCATTTGAACCACACGGAATTTCTTGTCGAGTCGCCGTTGGGATTGGGTTCACTCGTTTCACCGGTTGAAAAATTATTATGACTGACAATATTGCCTAAAACTAAAAAAGGAAGCGGCAAGGCATTAGCGAAATTATCATTCAGCAGGGCTTGATTCCATCGAAGAGTGATATTTCCCTCAACATTATTAATTCCTTTGATTTGAATGTAATAAGTTCCTCCGGCAGTAGTATTAAAAACGATTCGGCTTTGCAAAGCTGAACCGTAAATTCCGCTGTCATCATTTAACGCAATTTGCGTCAAACTCGTTACGGAATTACCTGTGTAAATGCCCATTATCGTATCAAAATCGCTACCGAAAGTGTCGAAAGTCAACGAAATTGCGGCGGAAGTTGTGATCCGATACCAAACCGTATTTCCCGAATTCGGCTCGCCCGCCTGAGATGTTGCCTCGACGTTAGTTCCGGTAATCGAACCCGAAGTTCCGGTAATAAGTTGCGATGCGGCAAAATTATCGTTTGGTGGCGGCAACAGATTTTGCGAACCGAGTTGCGGTCTGATTTTAATGACCGATTCGCTGGCATATTTTTCTTTCAAACGGAGAATCTCGTCCAAAGAAAGTTCGGTTTCATCCAACGGCATTTGCTCAACACTTTGAGCTTGCACAGTCGTTAAAAATCCGAAAAATATAATTGCCAAAAGCATTATAGTTTTTGAAAAAAATGTGACATTCAATTTCATTTTTTGTCTCCTTAAAAATTTTCTGTTGATACCGTCAAAATCAAATTGTCCAAATCTTCGGTCAAATTAATAATCTGCGGAATAACGGTATATCGCTTGGAACTTCCGGCGATGATGTAAGTCTGCCCGACCTCAACTTCGGTAAAATTGAAATAACCGAACGCATTTGTAGTTGCTGATCGAAGCTCACCTTGTTGATTGGTCAGCGTGATTCTCATCCGCGAAACTGGTCTGCCGTTTGGCGATAAAACTCGTCCTTTTATTGAGGCAGATGCGGCAGTTGGTGCTAGACGGACAGCAAATTGATAGGCATTTATACCGCCGATGGTCGAACCTGATTCGGGTGCGAATTTTGTAAAATAATTGTTATTTTCAAACAAGTTTGAGGTTGTTGCTTCTGATCCATCGGTCGCGAAGAAATAAATTGTATGAACTCCGGTGGACAAAACGGACGTGGTTGCGGCGGCGGTTAAGGTTGTTGCGGTGCTTGAAATATTTGTTGCCTGCTTCCATGTTCCAGTTGTTGTATCTACCTGAAAATAAATGCGTTGCGGCGGCGGAGCAGTCGGCGAATAGGTCGAAGTCGCTGTTAAATTGATTGTGGGAGTGTTAGTCGTAATTGTGTTGGCTGGAAAGGTTTGAGCGGTTGTGTTGAGTGGAATCGCGGAAGTTACAGCCGTTGAAACTACCGTAACTTTATTCTCGAAAGGATTTACGGCATAAGCCTTATTTGTCGAAGAATTGACGGCAACCGCAGATGTTCCGGCAACAATCGGAAGACTCTCGCCCGTGTAGCTTATTCCGTCCAAAATTGTAATTAGACCGCTAAAAGAATCGGTCAAATAGATCATATTTGTCGCCGAATTTATCGCCATTTTTTCGGAGTCGTTGACCGCCACATTTGAAAAAGTGTTGTCATTTCCGTCAACAATCACCATATTGCCGGGTTGTAAAATGTAGATTTTATTGGTGTTTTGATTCAAGGCAATCGCCTGCGATGAACCGATTGCAATTTGTTGAAGCGAATTATCAACGCCGTTCAATACCCAAAGATTTCCGCCATCGCTGTTGAGGATATAAACTTTATTCGTTGCCGGATTGACGACAACGCCGTTCAGATAATTTAAGCCTAACCCTGAAATTGTTTGAAACGAATTGTTATTGCCGTCAATAACCGTGATATTTCCGGCACTGCTGAAACTGACACCGTAAATTTTATTGGTTGCGGTATTGACAGCAAAACTGGTAATTTGACTGTTGACCACAATTGTCTGAGTTGAGTTATTTGTGCCGTCAATCACCGTTACGCCAACCGAATCTGCAACGTAAATTTTATTGGTAACTTCATTCACCGCAATTGCATTTGGAAAGATGTCGGTTGAGATAGTCACAGTCGAATTATCAGCCCCGTTTATGACCGTTACATTACTGCTCGAAGCATTACTGACGTAGATTTTGTTGGTAATCGAATTTACACCGATTGCAGACGGATAAGTTCCGGTCGCAACAGTTTGCGTAGAGTTTGTAAAACCGTCAATCACCGATACATTGTCGCTCAACGAGTTGGAAACATAGATTTTATCGGTCGCTGGATTTATTCCGATTGCTTCGGGACGATTGCCAGCCGGAACATCTGTGGTGATATTGCTGCTGCCGTTGATGACTGCGACATTATTTGCAAAATTAGTTGCGTAGATTTTATTTGTAACCGAATTTACGGCAATATCTTGAGGAAATATGCCGGAACCAACCGTCGAGATTGCATTGGTTGTTCCGTCTATTACAGTGATGTTATTCGTGGCATTATTAGGAGAATAAATTTTATTGGTTACCGGATTTATGGCAACGGCATCACGACTTGATGCCGAAGATGCAATAAATGTTATCGCATTATTAGCTCCGTTTAGTGATGTCAGGTCGCCACTTGAATTTGCGAAGTAGATTTTATTTGTTACTGGATTTATCGCAACCGCTTTTGGACTTTTGCCGGACGTTGCAATTGTTGTGAATGAATTGTTAGAGCCGTCAATAACCGTGATGCTTTGATTGATAAAATTACCGAGATATATTTTATTCGTAACCGGATTAACCGCCACAGTTTTCGATGTGAATCCGAGAGGAATTGTCGTAGTCGAATTGTTCGATCCGTCAATTCCCGTAACGAAAATGCTTCCCGTATTTGCCACATAAATTTTATTCGTGACCTGATTAACTGCTAACTCATTCGGCGATGAACCAACCGCAATGTTTGTCGTCAGATTGGTTATGCCGTCAATTACCGTAACCGAATTACTCGATTCATTGGCGACATAAATTTTATTGGTCAGAGAATTAACCGCAATCCCGACCGGATTAATCCCAACCGTGATTGTTAAGGTCGAATTATTATTTCCATCAATGACAGTTACGTTTTGGCTTTGATAATTTGCCACGTAAATTTTATTGGTTGTCGGATTTATCCCGATTCTAGTTGGGCTAGAACCCGTCGTAACTGTTGCAGTCGTGTGGTTTGCACCATCAATCACCGTTACATTATTACTCGAAAAATTTGCGACATAAATTTTGTTGGTCAAAGGGTTAACCTCAACCGCAGTCGGAGATACACCCGTCGGAACGTAACCGACAATGGTATCAGCCTGAGCTAAAGAAAATTGGAGAAATAAGACTACCAAAAGCATCAGAGCGTTTGAAATTGGATGTGATTTAACAAGTTGCACGGCTAACTCCTAAAAAATTAATTAATTTAAAAATTAACAATTTGCAGATGGCTATGTAACTATGTATCTACACAGGTATTGAAAGATTTAAACCAAACTCTCGCGTAAGGCTTTCGCAACGGCTTCGGTTTTTGAGTGAACTTGCAGTTTTTCGTAGATGTTATTGATGTGAAACGAAACTGTGCTGGTCGAAATTTCGAGTTCAAAAGCTACGGTTTTGTAATGATGACCTTCTGTGAGCATTTTGAGAATTTTCTTTTCTTGTTCGGTAAGATATATTTCAGATTTCTCAGGTGGAGCAAACTTTCTAAACAGATTAACAACGCGGCGTGCGACATTTGGCGACATTGGCGAACCGCCACCGATAACTTCATTGATTGAGTTAATTATCACGTCCGGCGGAGTATTTTTGAGCAAATAACCATTTGCTCCCGCACACAAAGCCTGAAAAATTTTGTCGTCTTCATCGTGAACCGTGAAGACAATTATCGGCAAATCGGGAAACTTTTCACGCATGAGCCGAGTGCCTTCGATGCCATTCATATTTGGCAAACCGATGTCAGTCAAAACCAAATCCGGCGGCGAAAGATAAATCGTTCGCAACGCTTCTTCCATCGAACGATAATCGCCTACACACTTAAAATCGGGCGTAAAATTTACAAGCGAACGCAAACCTTCGCGGATGTCGCGTTCGTCTTCAATAATCGCTACACGGATAATTCCCAGTTTTGAAATTTCTTTTTCCACGATTGTTCCAAGCATACTTTATTCCATATCAAAATAATAAACTAACATCATGGCGATGCAGCGAGGATTAAATTGTCTAAATCTACGAATAATGCAACAACTTGCGAATTTATTGTGTATTCTTTTGTGCTGCCTAAACTAACAAAAGTTTCACCGACAAGAACATCCTCAAATCTGAAATAGCCACACCAGCAACCAGCGAGATTCTACAAAACATTTAACTCCACTGCTCAGCTTAAACACCAGAATCGGGATCAAAATGGAACAGTTCAACATAAAGTGGTTTCGGCACATCTTGATGATAGTTTTTCATTGCAATGTCAACTGTTAAATCTTCTGGTTGCCATGAACTTGGAATTCCGCTTGAAAGATATTGGTCGTTTAATGCACCGATTGTATAAATCGTATTAGTAATCGATGATTTAACGCCCATTGCTCCGGGAGATAAAGTGCGTCCGCCAGGTATCGAATCCACTCTTCCGTCGGGGAAAATAGGAAAACCTAAAGTCCGGCGGTATGTTTGATAAGCTTTAATTGCCGCAGTCAGATTACTTTTGGTTGCCGCACTAAACCAATCAACCTTTCTCGGAGGAATCTGAATGAAAGACGTAAGCTCGATCGAAACTGAGGTTTTTCGCATAATTCCAATCGAATACAAGAAAAAATAAACCAACATCATATCGGTCGGAGTGTTGGCGGCGGGTTTTGAAGTTCCCACTTCTTTCCCCCCAACCGCCATTGTTAAATTCGCATATTTCTGTCCGCCAAAATCCGCAAAATAAGCCATATTAATTACCTCTTTATCTAAAAATTTACTTTTTAAAACACTAAATCTGTATTTGCAATACAATTTTTTATGATTTTTAACTAAAGCAGCGAGCATTGAAAATTAAACTCACAATACTTTCCAGTCAATTGTTCCGCCTGTTAACATTGTTCCACCTAAAGATTCATGTGTGCCACTCCCTGAATCGCCCTTTTTGAAAGGATTACCCCAGCTTTTTGCTGTTACACTTTCAAATAAAAGTATTTGATCATTGAGATCGCTTCCATAAAACAAGATATTAAAACCAACGACATTACTATCCCGTTTCCAACGTCCTTTATCTGCTCCTATTATTCCTACTGGCGAAGCAGTCCACGGGTCATCGCCCGGCAAAGGGCTGTAACTTACATTTAAAGTTACAGACATACCAGAGCCTTCAACTTTAATTTTCATATGCTCTCCTCGAAAAATTGATAAAAACTTATCCAAATTAAAAGAATTATTTGAATAGTGATTATGAGGTTACGGAATATTAATTGAATTTATAACTAGGTATTTACACAGGTAGAGAGAAAATGTTTTTAAATTTGCGGAAGCATAACAGAGATTTTTGTGCCATTCGAAGAATCAATTTCAAACGAGCCTTTGAGTGTTTTGCAACGACGTTTCATATTATTTAAGCCGTTGCCGTCAAAGTCTTTTGAAGTATCAAAACCAATGCCATTGTCTTTGATGTTGAGGCTGATTTCTTTGCCGTTGATGGCAAAATTAATTTCGACTTGCGAGCAGTTTGAGTATTTTGCCGCGTTATTGACGGCTTCTTTGAAAATTAAATAGAGTTCGCGGCGGGTGTCCATTGAGAGTTTTAACTTTTGACTTGGAGCGTTAAAAATTAGTTTGATGTTTTTCTCGACCAAATTTTCTTCGGCGAATTGCCGCATTTTTTTAACTAAATCATTGAGCGAATCGCGATTTGGGTTGATTGCCCAAACAATATCCCGCATTGAATCAACCGATTTTCGCGATGTTTCGGCAATTGTTGTCAGCAGACGATTGCTATCTTCGTTGCCATTTATCATTTGCATTTTAACGACTTCGGAAAGGAGCGAAATTTTGGAAAGATCTGAACCGATGTCGTCGTGTAAATCAGTCGCGATGCGTGTCCGCGTGCGTTCGATTTCGAGCAGACGGCGAATTCGGAAAAGATAAAATTGATAAATTGCAAAACCAATCAATAAAGTTGCCAGAGTTATAAACCACCAACGCAGATAAATTGGACGCAAGATTTTAAAAGAAAATGTTGCCGGATTTTGGCTGATTAAACCATCGCTCGTGATAGCACGAACCGCAAATTTATAATCGCCCGCCGATAAATTTGCAAAATTCAAAGTGCGTTCTTTAGTCGTAATCCATTCATTATTTTCGTCGCCGAGTTGATATTGATATTTCAAATCTTCGCCCAAACTCGCACCTAAACCGAGATAATCAATCGTCAAATTGTTTTTGTCAGCGGTAAATTCGGCATCGGGCAAAACCGTCTCGCCAAGTTCCGAAATCTTTTGCGAATTTCCCGCAACACGCAAACCCGAAATGAAAATATTAGGCGGTTGTCGCGGTTTGTCGGCTTCGGGAATAAATTTTGCAATTCCGGTTGGCGAACCAAACCAAATCGCTCCGGTTTTATCCGTTTTTGAAAGGTTAATTTCGCCACTTGGCAATCCGTCATTAACGGTAAAATGTTTAACTTGCTTTGTTTCAAAATTTATTTGGTCAATTCCGCGTCCCGAACCTGTGTAAATTCGCCCGAATTTGTCTTCGGTTATGGTGTTGACCAAATTATCTGAAAGTCCGTCAGTTGTTCCGAAAAAAACAAATTGCGGCGTTTCGGCATTTACATCGTCAAGTCTGGCTAATCCGTATCGCGTGGTTGCAACCCAAAGACTGCCTTTACTGTCAACAAATAAATTTCGGAGTGAACCTTCAAAATTTTCTTTAATTTGAATGGCTTGAAACTTACCGTCTTTGTAACGCAAAAGCCTGATTATTTCACTCGGATTTGACTTGCGATTTACCGAACCTCCAATCCATAAATTGCCGGAGGTATCTTCAACAAAATCTCCAAACCAACCGGCGTTCATATCAAGCGAATCGCGGTAATCAACAAAAGAATCGGATTTCCGGTCCCAACGATATAAAAAATCAGCGTTGCCCAGAGCCATTATCCAAATATCGCCGCGTTTATCTTCATAAAGCTGCATAGTTTGAAGAGTATTTGGAAAATCGGAGGTGCGATAAATCTTTTTTGGTTGAGTTTTTGCAAGGTCTTCAATATTGTCAACTTTTGGAAAACGCACTAAAACCGGAGCTTTTGCCCAATTTGCACCATATTTTTTTTGCTGTTCGGGCGAACTGCCAACGGTTATCCACCAATCGCCGTCTTGTGTTTGCAAAACCGCATTTGCACCCCAACCCCAATATTCGATCTCTTGCGGATAATTCGGCTTGATGTAGGTGAATTTACCGTTTCGGAAAACGCTGATATTTCGCTCGTTCGGGTGATCTGTTCCAACAAATTCGCCTTCGTTTATTTCAAAGAATGAAGCAAAACTTGCATTTAACGGCAAGCCGTCGTTTTCATCGTATTTTGTAAATCCTTGCTTAGATATTTTTTTTACGCCATCGGAAGTCGCAATCCAAAAAATTCCGTCTCGGTCTTCGAGAAAATCGTTCACGCCTTTGTCGGTCAAACCGTTTTTGCTGTCTAAAATACGAAAATTTGGGTTACCTTGGTCATTAAAACCTTTTAATTGAGTAAGTTTTTCAACAGTCGAAATCCAAATTGCTCCATCTGATGATTGAGAAAGAGAATTTATGCGAGCATCTGATAAACCGTCTTTTTTGGTATAAAAATTTTCGACAATATTTTGATTCGGTTGCGGATTTTCAACCAATCGGCAAATTCCCTCGGTGTTTCTTCCGCCAATCCAAATTCGACCGTCTTTATCTTCTAAAATTGTGTAAATAGAAATAAGCATTTTATCGGCAATTTGAGGCAAGCCTTGTTTATCTGTAAATTGCAAAATATTCCCGTCTGGCGTTAGTTTGAACAATCCTTTTTCCAAAGTCCCAACCCAAAGATTTCCTTTACTGTCATTGAGCAATGAAGTTGTTGGAAAATCAATTTCGGTCTTAGTGAAAATCGGTTGCCCGTCTTTTAATTCAATTTTCAATATTCCGTTTTCGGTTGATGCCCAAAGGGTTTTATTTGCATCTTCGATTACCGAGATAAATATGTTTTCGCTCTTAACTTCGCTTGGAGCAAAAACCTGAAACATCGAATCGGGATTGGCGGGATTTTGTTTATCAAACTTTTGCCGAATTCCTTTCGGATTAAATTTTATTAAGCCATCTACTGAGGAAATCCAGATTGTCCCGTCTTTTGTTTCAAGAAAATCGCCGATGTTTGGAGAAGGTAAACCATCGTCCAAAGTGTAGTTTGTAAAAGAGTAACCATCGAAACGCGACATTCCGCCTTGCATCAAAAACCAAATAAAACCGCGTGAATCTTGTTTGATTTTTGTCACTTCATTACGGAGTAAACCATCGGCAGTTGCGTAGGTTTTGACGGGAAATACTTCGGCAAACGAATTTTGAAACATCAGCAGACAGCAAAAAATAACGCCCAAAAAATATTTTGGCGGCGACAAACGAAAAAATGAAATAATTGAATGCGGTTTCATTTTGTTGCAAGTATTAATGAGAAAATAGTTCAAAGATAATCTCATTATGAACCCTTTTTTTGAGTTCAGCAATTTTTTTATAAAGTCGTTTAATTTGGCAAAATTCATTGATAATTCCGTTCAAATCTGTGAAAACAAAATTATGACAACACTCGGAAAACTAATCGAACAAACAATCGAACTCGGCGGTCGCGGATCATTTGAACTTGCTTTTGTTTCAACATGCGAGGCTATTCAGCTAACTGCCGAGAAATTGCATCAAGGAGAAGATTTAGCCGAACCAGCTTTTCAGCGATTTCTTCGGGACAATTGGCGGATAATTTCGCTCCTTGCAATCACACGAGATTTGCAGATTCCAGCGGATATTCCATTGGTTGTGCGGCAAGCAGTTCCGGGAAACTTAATGTCAAATTCTGCCGAACAACTCTTAATTTACACAGTTCGGCAAACACTGGCGATGAAACGAATGCCGATTGCCCTTGGCTTTGTAAAACAAGGCGGAATGATGGTTGAAGGTGAAAAACTTCTTATGCCAAAGAGCCTGATATTCGCGATGCTCGCGGCTGTGATTCTTAATCCAATCAATAAAGATGAATCGGTTGATGACAAATATTGGCTAAACTTGTGGGATTTCAAGATGTTTATCTCCGAACTTTGGGGTCGGGAGGATTTGCTGAAACGAATGATTGATTTGTATTTTTAATCGTTACCGAAACACAAAAAAGCGGAGATCGAAATAAATCAATCGCCGCCAAGTGTTAGGTTTTGTATCTCAAAACTATTTTCCTTCACTCACAAAATCTTCGCCTTCAAGATTTTCATTGAGCGTGATTACACGAGTTGGATTTGCAAATGTATATCGTTTTGAAAAAATGCTGAGGACATAAGATTGACCAACCTCAACATTTTGAAAACGATAATAGCCGAATGAATTCGAAAGTGCCGTTCGGATCTCACCATTTGAGCTGGTTATCGTGATTCTCGCTCTGCTGATTCCTCGTCCGTTTGCCGTTAATACTCGTCCGCTAACCGATACACTTGCGGCGGTTGGGGCTAATATTTGTGCAGTTACGAAAGGTGATAGCGAAGTTACACGGGCACAAACTCTTCGCGTTGCAAAGTCTGATGCTGGGTTATCGGGAGCGAGAATGGTGCGATCAATTAGCTGTCCGCCCACACCATGAAGTATCCGGAGACGCGAAAAAGTGGCGGGATCGTTGACAGATGAAACAGTAAAACAAACTGTAATCGGCGATGCGTAGGTCGCTGTTGTAGCAATATCAAAAGCTGGTCCGGCTCCATTTATAGAGTATCCAACGGGCGGTGTGCCAGCGGTCGAAGGTGGACTTATTGTCTGAAAGGTCGTGTTACCGATGCCTAAGACCTGTGCGAACGTAACATTTGCATCACCGTCAGGTGCCTGGACTAGAATGTTCGTTCCGGAAGGTGTGTTAGTTGATATTCCCAGTTTTGTGACAAACACGTCAGCACTGCCGCCGTTGTAAGTTGTATCAAAAGCTCCCGCAGTCGTCGGATAAGCGGTTATGCCACTATAAGCCGCACCCGTCACAAAGGCATTTCCTGATGAATCCACTGCGATTCCGTAGGCTTCATCACGAGAACTCCCGCCGATAAATGTTGAATATAGGAGCGATGAGCCAGCGACATTGAGTTTTGTAACAAATACATCTTGAACTCCGTTTGGGGTCGCATCGAAAGCACCTACAGTCGTCGGATAATCAATTACATCGTCGAAAGTCACACCGGTCACAAAAGCATTTCCCGATGAATCTACCGCGATGCCCGATCCGCCATCAAAAGAACTTCCGCCAATAAATGTTGAATACATAAGCGTTGTGCCTCCTGCACTCAATTTTGTTACAAATACGTCCTGCAACCCATTTTGAGTTGTATCGAAAGCTCCCACGGTCGTCGGATAATTGGTGAAATCAGTATTACCCGACACAAAAGCATTTCCCAATGAATCCAACGCGATAGCGAAGGCTCGATCATTCCCATTCCCGCCGATATAGGTTGAATAAACAAGCGATGTGCCTGTTGCATTAAGTTTTGTCACAAATACGTCGTCACTGCCTTGGAGTAGTGGCTGGAATACTCCAGCCGTAGTCGGATAATTGAACGAATCGGTTGAACCCGTCACATAAGCATTTCCTGATGAATCCATGGCGATTCCGTAGCATAAATCATTGCGACTCCCGCCGATAAGTGTTGAATAAAGGAGAGACGATCCTGTCGCATCCAGTTTTG
>JANNVK010000042.1:0-43971 GCA_031414415.1 Acidobacteriota bacterium | reverse complement strand
TTGTAATTTTCCCTGCTTTTCGGATATTCTTTCTTCATAGCGTATTCCTTTAGGCTTCATGCCTGTTATGTTTTTTAATCCAAAACAAGAATACGCTATTTCTTTTTTTTAACCATTTCCACAACTTTTGATACTATCTCTACAACAATATTCCACGTCCAGCGTCGAGTAAACACAGCGAGTTTGAAAATGGAAATACGAGAACCCGATCAATAGTGAACACGCAGTTTGGAGAATACAATCAAGTTTTAGAAATGAAAGAATATGGCTATGGAGGGCTTAGCGATTTATTGAGGAGAACGGTCACAAGTTATACAAAAAAAGGCGATTCGCTAAATGGGAACAACGAATGGAGAGCTTTGCCGAGGTTCATCAGTCTGCCAAACATTTCTGAAGTATTCGATGGTAGCGGGAATCGTATCGCTTATACCAAATATGAATATGATACGAACCCAATTCGCCCTCTAAATGGATCAAATCCGCCACCCTTAACTTTTTGTAACGATTCATACTGTAACTCGATAACCGAGCGAGGTAATTTGACATCAATGAAAATCTATTCGGATGTTTCTGGTACAACTCCTACAGGAGAAATAGCTGATTCGAAACACTATAATAAAGTAGGAAATCTAGTTGCTTACCAAGCTGAAGTTGGAACTCCAATTTATACTGAATACAAATATACAAGCGGAACAGCCTATGCTTACGCCGAGGAAATTACAACAGGTGATTTGAGTTCGAATAGTAATTCTGGGCTTCAGATAAAAACAACAGGGACGTTTGATTTTGCTTCTGGAATCGTTAAGTCGGCAACAGATGCCGATTTGCAGACAATTCTGTTCGAAAATGATCCTCTTACATGGCGACCAATTAGGGCGATTACTCCGACAGGTGCTTATACTCAATACAATTTCGACGGTTCTGCACGAACTTATTCGAATACTCAATTTACTCCAGGTAACGAAGCAAAAGCAAAATCAAGGACTTTTATTAATGGGTTGGGGAAAACTTATCGTCAGGAAACTCATGCAGGGATAGAAAATGGGGTTGAAGTCTGGAATGCGGTGGAAGCCCAACATGACATACTTGGACGAACTAAGAAAACCTCAAATCCATTTCGTGTAAGTTCGGCTACTCCAAATGGCGTTTACTGGACAGAAATGTTTTACGATTCGATTGGACGAAACGAGAAAACCATTAGTCCAAATGGTAGTACAAAATACAATTATTACAACGAAGCAGTTAGACCTCAAGGTGCCTCAAGCGATCCCGGACAAACACATCGCGTCAAAGATCCGGTAGGGCGTGAAAAATGGTATCGAACTGACTCGGATGGAAATTTAGCCGAAGTTATTGAAGCAAACCCCGATGGAGATGGGTCGGTAGCAACCAGTGGTTTTTTGACAAAATATAGCTACGATAGACTTGGACAACTTCTTCAAACTCAACAAGGATCCCAGATAAGATCCTTTAAATATGATTCTCTCGGAAGACTAACCCGCCAAAAAATGTCTGAAATGAAGGCAACGATTAATGATGCCGGTGTTTTTGTCGGGGAAGGTAATGGAATTTGGTCGCAAGCCTTCACCTATGACAAGTTGTCGAATATCACTTCGGCTATGGATGCTCGTGGCGTGACCACAAATTATTCGAGAGTTAATTCTAGTTTGCCAAGTTATCCCATTGATCCACTAAACAGGCTTTTCTCAGTCTCTTACAATACAAATGGGGCAGCAAACGTTTTGCCGAGTCCTGAGATTAGCTTTGTATATCAAGCTGCCGGGAATGTTACACAGGCTCAGTTTGTCACCGCAGCTGGAGTCAGCACAACCGAATTCGGATTTGATACATTTAGAAGAATTAACCAAAAGACAACAACACTTTTAACTCGACCGAATAATCCAATGGTTGTGAATTATGGATATGATTCACTTAGTCGAGTCAGTGATGTTACTTACCCTACTCCTCACGGAATTGCCGGAGGAACTCAAAAGAACCTGCATTATGATTTTGATATTGTTGGACGGATGACAAACCTCAAGGTAGATAATGTTGACTATGCCTCCAATTTTGTTTTCAATGTCAATGAGCAGGTAACTTCTGTAAAAATCGGTGCTAGTGGTGCCAACCAAATCACCGAAACCTACAATTATAATGGAATGACCGGTCTTTTGGAAAATCAAAAGGTCTTACGCGGTCAAACATCCTTGCTTGATTTATCGTATGAATATCAGCAATGCTCATGTTCTACAGGCGGTTCCGGACAAATCACAAAAATCTCGGACAATTTAGATCCAAATAGAAACCGAAAGTATGATTACGATGCGTTGGCTCGTTTGAAAAAAGTTACGGGTGGGTTAAACCAAAGCTGGTCTCAAGAATATAAATATGATCGATTTGGTAACCGCAATGAGGTCAAGGCTCTTGGAGTTGAAGCTCTACGTAGTTCCGAGCCTAATTTAGATGTAAAAGACGAGCAAAACAAAATCGTTAAAACAGCGGTTCCAATGCTGCCGCCAACTTCGCAGGAACTGCTTTCTGGCGTTCAAAACGAGATTTTTAATGACGTAATTTCGGATAAAAATAATAAGAGCGTTTCAAAAGAATCCGCCCAAACACAGACCAAATATCTAAACTCGAAGACTGACTCAGCTTCTGTAAATCCGCCCGCAACTACCACCGCGTTTGATTTTGACAACGATGGTAAAGCCGATATCTCTTCGTGGCAACGTGCTAACGGAATGTGGAATATCATCAAGAGTTCAAACAATCAAACAGTTACTGATCAGTTTGGTTCAAATGGAAACCAAATCGCACCGGGCGACTATGATGGTGATGGCAAAACAGATGAAGCCGTTTGGATTCCATCGAGCGGACAATGGTGGATAAAGAACAGTTCTAACGGGGTTGTCACGACAACTCAATGGGGAGCGAGCGGCGACGCGATCGTACCTGCCGATTATGATGGCGATGGTAAGACCGATATAGCAGTTTGGAGACCAAGCACTGGTAGTTGGTATGTCATTCGCAGCTCTAACGGCAGTTGGTTTGGGGTCGGGTTTGGCACCGGATTATCTGACGACATTCCTGTGTCTGCCGATTATGATGGCGACGGAAAAGCAGATATAGCAGTTTGGCGTCCGAGTAATGGTGTTTGGTATGTCTATCAAACCTCGAACGGACAAGTTAGATATACTTCATTTGGTGCAGCTGGTGACATTCCCGTTCCATCAGACTTCGATGCTGATGGAAAAGCAGATGTCGCCGTTTGGCGACCAAGTAATGGTTTTTGGTATCACATAAAAAGTTCAAACAACAGTTTTTCCGGTGTTCAATGGGGTGCCGAATCATTTGGAGACGTCCCAGTTGCAGCAGATTATGACGGTGACCGTAAAACTGATATTGCGGTTTTCCGACCATCAAGCGGTTCTTGGTATATCCTGAGAAGTATGGACAATGGAGTTACCGCTAGTTCGCTCGGAAATAGTGGGCATGTTGCGGTTCCATCTGCGTATATTCGCCGAAGTAGTGCTCCAAAAGGGCAAAGTGTTGAAATTCCGCGAGACGGTTTTGCCAATCTGAGCTATGACCAAACCTCGAATCGTATTACAACAAGCGGTTTTCTATACGATTCCGCCGGAAATCAAACCCAAAGTGTTAAGGAAGATGGAACCATCTCGAAGTTTCAATATGATGCTGCGGGAAGGCTCATCAAAGTTAGAAACGCGAGCAATCAAACGATTGCAACTTATACTTATGGAAATTCAAGAGAACGCCTGATTACGCAAAATGGCGATGACAATTCTACAAATCGCACATACTATGCTTGGGAAGGTGGTTCGGTCATTAGTGAATATGTTGATTCACCAGCTAATGCTCTGAAATGGGCGAAAAGTTATATCTTTATGGGCGGCAGATTACTCGCCACTCATGAAGATACCGGAAGTACGGAGCTTCTTCAATTCCATCATTCGGATCGTCTTGGTACAAGAGTGGTCAGTAATCCGGCTACCGGAACATCATTCGAGCAGGCAACGCTTCCATTTGGAACGGCACTCGAAAGTGAATCAACCGGAGCGACCAATCGCCGGTTCACAAGTTACGACAGAAGTGCATCGACCGGAATGGATTATGCGGTCAATCGTTTTTACAGTTCATCGCAAGGAAGATTCACGACCGTTGATCCGATAACGATGAAAGCTGCAAGCCTGATGAATCCGCAGACATTAAATCTTTATGCCTACACAGCTAATGATCCAATCAACCGAACCGATCCAGACGGATTGTTTTGGGGAGCATTATTTGGATTCATTGCCGGTTTCTTCAAAAAGACAAACTTTAATTTCAATTTCAACTACAAAGGCATTCCTTTCAGCTTTGGGTTTCAAGGACATTTCAAGAATGTCTACGTCGGAATCGCCGGATTCAATGTCCAAATTACCGGACAGAACTCTATTTTTAATCAGTTTAAATCCGCAGGTGGTGGCTTTAGTGCATTTTTGTTCGGTGAAACTTGTGGTGTTAATCCATTAACAGGCTTCCCAGGAATAAACGCCGTAGCTTCGAACGTAGAGGGTGAAATGCGTCCCGGGATTGGTGGTGGGGGCTTTTTCAATTCCAGAAGACCAAAGAATAAAACGGGAATTCATGGTGCGATTGATATCGGCTTTGGGTCTAATAGTGCAGAAACGATTATAACATCTGGTCCACAGAAAGGACTTCCACAATTTATGTTCAGTGATACGATTTATTTTCTACTTCCTGGAACAATTAAAGAAGTTGGATATAATAAAGGACTTGGATATTATGTTAGAGCTGACCACGGGAATGGGATTGTATCAACGTATGCCCATTTAGCTATGAGCAGCAGTACCTTGTGGACAGTAGGTCAAACTATAAATACATTGAAAACCGTTGGGCTTGGAGGGCAGAGCGGAAATGCTCAAGGGCAACCTCAAAGTGAGGCACACTTGCATTTCATTATAACAATTGATGGAAAACCAGTGGATCCTGTAGTGTTTTTAAATAATGCTTGCCCTTAAGGAGGAAAAGAAGAAATGAAAGTTTCAAATTACTATAAGATGTGGGTATTGATTAGTTTCTCAGTAATGATAGTTTCATGTGATTTAAAACTGACTGATAAGACACTAACCCCAACGGTTGAGTCTAATTCGGTTATGGCAGATAAAGTCAAAAATGATATAGATCAATGGAAACCTGCTGTGTTCAAAGGGATTAAGGTTGGTGTAGATTCGAGAGAATTTGCCCTTAAGGCATTCGGCAAACCTATTTGGTCTGGCGAACCTGAAGATCAAAACAAACAAAATCCTGAGATTTGGGATAATTTTAATAATGTTGACGATTTTCATAAAAGTATAACTGTAATGTCTTCGATCAAAGATGGAAAAATTTTAATGATTGAAAGCCATCAGAAAAATATTACTTTGGATGATGTAATACGTCTGCTTGGAGATGATTACAAAAAGACTAGCTATTCCATAATTGTATGCGACAAGACTAAACCTGAATCTGATGAACTTATTGAAAGCTTCTCAGACAGTGATTTAAATTTTATTGAATATAGAAATCAAGGTATTGTGTTACTTATGGATAGCTCGCAAAAAACAGTACATGATATTCAGCATAGTAGCAATCCAATTGTAACTACCAAAACGCCTTGTAAATAAATCTAGAATATTGAGAAATAAATCAAAATAAGGATTAGTAAGGACAATTTAGATTTTGACAAAGTAGCTATGTGGAGAAAACAAAAGAAACAAAATGGTTAAATTAAAATTACCAAAAAAAATACTTCTCCCAATCTTTTTCTTCAGTTTTGTACTGATTTCTAAAGCAACAGTCTTCAACTCCCCGCGTGAAACGATCTTTCCTTCGGTTCAATACACAAGTGCTTCGGGAGATTTAAACAACGATGGGCTTATCGATTTGATTGTAGGTGGTGAACCGCTTTCGGCTAGTCCATTGGAAGGAAAGATATTCGTGATGATTGGAAAAGGAAATGGTAATTTTCACGCGAAGCAAGAATATCGAGTTGGATATAGTTCGAGTGGTTTCAGTGCTCGTTTTGTGACTCAAATGAAAGTTGCTGACATGAACAATGATGGAAATCTTGATGTCACTGTTTCTCATCTCAGTTCATCATTTCCTCTCGGTAATCGTGCAACTGTCTTGGTTACGGTTTTATTGGGGAATGGGAATGGTTTGCTGCAAGAGGCAGAAGGCATAGTTTTTCCTGCAGATTCTTTAAATTATGAATTTATTAATGATTTTGAGTTGGTGGATGTAAATGCAGACGGGTTGTTAGATGTAGTTGCATCAATCGTTATGGCTGGTGGTTTTTCAAAAATTCAGATTGCAAAAAATCTCGGTGGTGGTCTCTTCGAAAATATTGGCAGAGTATTTTTCGATATATATACCGCAAATATTGCAGTCACAAAAATAAATAACGATCAGTATGTCGATTTCGTTATGACAACGCGAGGTGATGGAATCGTAATTGCCTATGGAGGCGAACAAATATTTCCAACCTCTGTCGATCGAATCGATTTGGATATTGACTATACAAATCTAATTGTCAGAGATTTCAACAGTGATGGAAGAAGCGATATAATTGTTTCAAGGCGAGATAGTCAAGAATTTCGAATTTTCTTTAATAGTTCGGTTGGGTTTCCGCCAAATCCTGTGGTCTATCAAAATAATTCTGTTGTGCAGTTTATACAAGTTACTGATTCGAATGGCGATGGGATTATGGATTTGTATTGTTACACGGACGATTATATGAAAATCTATCGTGGAAATGAATCAGGGGTTTTTTCGTTTTCAGAATTGATTTCAAATATTAGCGTAGCTGGATTAAACGTTGATCTAAATGACGATGGAAAATTAGACCTCTTATCAGTCGCTGGCAACGTATTGGTCATACTCAACGCACCAAATCCGCAACGCTATTACACCGATTTCGATGCCGACCGAAAATCCGACTTTACGATTTTTCGACCAACGACTGGAATGTGGTGGACTCTCTTTAGCCGAAACAATTCGTTTCGAAACCAGCAATTTGGTTTAGCGACCGACAAAATTGTCAACGGAAATTATGACGGCGACAACAAAACCGATCTCGGCGTTTTCCGTGATGGAATTTGGTATATTCAACAAAGTAGCAATGGCACAATTCGAACTGAATTTTGGGGACAAGCGGGAGATATTCCCATTCCCGCTGATTATGACAACGATGGTTTGATGGAAACTGCGGTTTTTCGACCATCAACAGGAACTTGGTATATCCGAAATTCCAATAATGTAACTTCTGGTTATAAATGGGGAATTGCCGAAGACAAACCAGTTGCAACCGATTACGATGGCGACGGAAAAGCCGACATCGCAGTCTTTCGACCTTCAAACGGCACTTGGTATATCTTGTTGAGCCTGACGAATCAAGTTTACGCACAACCTTTCGGAATTGCGGAAGATAAACCCGTTCCAGCCGACTATGATGGCGACGGAAAATCGGACGTTGCAGTTTTCCGACCGAGCAATGGAATTTGGTATATTCTGCAAAGTGGAAATAACTCAGTCCGTTATGAACAATTTGGAGCAGCGACGGATATCCCAACTCCAAGCGATTTCTCGGGTGATGGAAAAAATGAAGTTGCCGTATTTCGTCCATCCGAAGGAATTTGGTATATGAAAAATATCCAGAATGGGACAATAGGCGGAATCAGTTGGGGAACTAATTTTGATGTTCCAATTCGATAGCTTTTGTCCATCAAGTATTGATTTATCTCTTATCACAACCAAACCGTAAATGATGATAACATTGCCTTTCACGACTTAATTGTAACTATCTCAGTTTGTAAGAGCTTTAAATTACTTCAAAATTTTGGAATGTGATTATCGCTGAATTGATCCTAAAACTGGGCAAGGTATAAATTTAGATCAAGTAAGAAATGGAAATTGAGTTTCAGTCAGTGGAGCTGTGCAGGTTTATCCTAAATTTAAATCTAATGAAATCAACCCATTTCAGATTCATTTATTTGCCAAGTGGAGAATATAAAGTATTTCATGGAAAGCGGTTTTCCATTTGCAGGCTAAAGCGTTTTTGTATCTTTCTTAAACCATTTTTTTAAGTATAATGTGATGTTTATATGCGACTTTTTGAGTGAGGAGAAATATGTCAAACGAACAATTTAATGTTGGTGTAATCAAACCGTTCGAGTGTATGCGTGAGGGTTGGGAACTGATAAAAGATCAATATTGGCTTTTTTTTGGAATTACAATTGTCGGAATGATAGTCGGAAGCATAATTCCGTTTGCACTTGGTCTAGGTGCAATGTATTGCGGAATTTACTATACAATGATGCAGAAAATGGACGGTAAACCGGTTGAATTCGGCGATTTGTTCAAAGGATTTACTTATTTTGTGCCAGCTTTAATCGCAACTTTGGTGTTTATTATTCCCGTAATTTTTTTCACAGTTTTAATTTGGATTTCAATGTTCGGAATAATGATTTCAATGACTGATTCACAAGGCAAAATAAACGAATCGGCAATCGTCGCGTTATATGGAACAATTTTTATTGAAGGAATTATTTTTGCAGTTGTTACAAGTTGTATTCACGCCTTAATAATGTTCACTTATCCGCTGATAATTGAGCGAAATATGTCGGGCTTAGAAGCGTTAAAACTTTCAATAAAAGCGGTTTGGAAAAATTTAGGTGGCGTTGTTGGGCTTATTTTAGCCGAATTTGTGTTAGGATTTATTGGATATTTGGCTTGCGGAATTGGTCTGTATTTTGTTTTACCGATTATGTTTGCCGGTGTTTTGGTTGCGTATCGCAGAGTTTTTCCTAATCAAAACAACCAAAATTTTAACGCTCCGCCAATGCCAAACGCTTATAATTTATGAGTTTTATAAATCTTGATTCAATTACAAAATTAGACGATTTAATCAAATTATCGTCCGAAAAACCTGTCGTTTTATTCAAACACAGCATCACTTGCCCGATTTCGACGGATGCCAGCAATCAAATGTCGATTGTTGATGGCGATGTAAATATCGTTATCGTCCAAACTTCGCGTGAAATTTCAAACACGATTGCTGAACGGACAAATATCCAGCATCAATCTCCGCAAGTTATAATTTTAAAAGACGGCAATCCGATTTTTAATGCTTCTCATTACGACATTACTGCGGATAAGATCGAAAAATACTTAAAATAATGTCCAAAATTATTGAACCGAGACAAATTATTGAAGATTCTGACTCAGAACTGAGCATTGTTTGGGCTGACGATATTGAAACGAAATATGTGGCGAGCAAATTGCGGCGAATTTGCCCATGTGCGGGTTGCGTCAACGAATGGACAGGCGAACGAATGCTCAAAGTTGAGAGTATTTCAGACGAAATGACATTTTCAAAAATCGCTCTGGTCGGTCGTTACGCACTCAATTTTGTTTTTAGCGATGGTCACGACACCGGAATTTTTAGCTTTAATTACCTCCGCGAAATGCAAACATAAATATATGAACGAACGAGATATTTTCGACGAAAAACAGGAAATTAAGAAACAAAACTTCGCCTGTCCATTTTGCGGACAGCGTGACGATTACGATGTTCGTTGGCTAAAACGAACAAAAAAACGCCAAGCACCACGAAATTTATCTGACGATGATCGTCGCCGTGCTGAAAAATCCCAAGATTATATGATTCGAGTTGACGATCAATTGGCGTGTAAAAATATGCGGTGCCGCAAACGATTCGAGATTCCAAATTCGCAAAGTGTTGTGTTTATTTAGTTTAGTTTCTAATAATTTTCAAAGAAGCCTTTTCTCAAGTCGGGGAAAGGCTTTATTGATTTTGATCGTTTTGAATATTCTGATTACAAAATTTAGGGTGAGATTTAAATTTCGTCTTTTTTATGTTCTCAGTTAAAATCAGAATTGAGAGGTTTTACAAAATATGTTGGCAGTCAAAGAAACAACACAAAAAAATAACTTAAGAATCAGTCGCCGAAAGTCCGATTTTTATGCAATCGTCAAAAAATTGCCCGAAAAAGCAGATGTAACTTTCGGCAATACGACTTGGAATGATTATGAAACCTTGATTAAGGAAGTCGGCGAAGCGAGTCATTTGCGAATCAGCTACACACAAGGAAATCTTAAAATTAAAACTCTCTCAACCACTCACGAAAGTTATTCCGCTCTTGTTCAAAATTTTCTTTCTATCTTGAGTTTGCAAAAAAGAATCAAAATTCTTAACTACAAATCTTCAACGATGAAAGTTACCAAAGAGTTAAAAGGAGTTGAGCCTGACGGATGTTTCTACGTTCAATCTGCCGACAAATTGCCCAACAAACTCCGCATTGATTTCAGCCGCGACCCGATGCCCGACATCGTTTTGGAAATTGATATTTACCACGATTCAAAATCAAAGTTCGAGATTTACGCGAGCTTCGGCGTAAAAGAAATTTGGCGTTACGACGGCAAAAATTTTGAGATTTACGAACTGCGGAAAAACGATGAATACAAACAAGTTAAGCAAAGTAAATCGCTCCCGATTCTGACCGCCAAAGTCTTAAACGATTTGCTCAATCAATCAAACGAAAAAGACCAATACGAGATTTTGTTGGATTTTGTTGAATGGTTGAATGGGCAAGAATGATTTGGTTTTGGATCAGACGAAGTTTCCGTTTCGTTCATTTCAATGTTCAGAATAAATTTGCATTGTAAAGAAATATGTCTTATATTTAAGGACAAATGTCGCATATGCGATAGGGCAAGTTAAAAATGAATATTGAACAAAAATTGAATAAAGAAATTTCAACTATTTTCAAAACATCTTCAAGAAATACAAATGTTGGCGATTTAACTTTCAGCGATTTTCTTTCCGATAAAATGTCGATAATTAAAGTGATTAGAACAGGTGTTCCGTATTCGCTATTTGTTTTGATTAAAGATGTTGCACCGTTTAGCGAAGGTGATTGGGCAGGATTTTTGAATATTTCAACCAAATCTCTGCTTCGTTATAAGCAAACATCAAAACAATTTAAGCCGCTTCAATCGGAGAAAATTATTGAAATGGCGGAAGTTACGAATGTTGGGAAAGATGTTTTCGGAAATATGGAAAAGTTTAAATTATGGTTAAATACGCCGACTTTTTCATTGGGAAATATGAAGCCGATAGAACTTTTGAAAGATTCTTACGGCAAAGAATTGGTGATTAGCGAATTGACGCGAATCAATCACGGGATTTTTGTTTAATGGAAGTGTTTAGACTTTCGCGTGAAAAATACGCCGCTTCGCTTTCGGGCAAAGGTGCGGCATTGCAAGGTGCAAGATGGAATTCCGTTGGTATCGAGATGGTTTATACGTCTTCAAACCGTTCGTTGGCGATGGCGGAAGTTGCCGTTCATCTCACGCTGGCAACATTGCCGGACGATTATTTGATGCTGACAATTTATTTGCCCGACGATATTTCAATTCGGAAATTAACGCCTGCCGATTTACCAACTAATTGGAACAGATTCCCGCATCCGAATTCAACCCAAAGCGTTGGCGACAAATTTATTGCCGAAAACAAATATTGTGTTTTGGAAATCCCATCTGTCGTTACGCAAGGCGACTTTAATCTGTTGATAAACCCGTATCATTCGGAATTTTCACGAGTTAAAATCATAGACCAAGCGAAGTTTCCGTTTGATGAAAGAATTTTTAAATAAACCTGAATCGATCAAACGAAAAAGACCTATATGAAACGCCAAGTAAAGAAATTGAGTTGGCGGAAAAACTAAATGCAGAATATTTCGCCGCAAAAGAGAAACAAAATGAAAAAACACGAAGAAATAAAAAACGCTAAAAATTTTGACGAAATTCTAGACATTCAATACGGAAAAATCGGGACAAAAAAGCGTGACGAATTTGAAATAAAGGCACAGTATTTTGTTATCAGCGAAATACTGAAAGACGCACGCCGCGAAGCAAATATGACGCAGGAACAACTTGCCGAAAAAGTAGGAACCAAGAAAAGCTATATTTCACGGCTCGAAAACGGCAAATGCGACATTCAACTTTCCACACTTTACCGAATTTTTGAAGACGGTCTGGGCAGACGAATAAGTTTTACGATTGCTTAATCAATCAAACGAAAAAGATCAAGACGAGATTTTGTTGGATTTTGAGGAATGGTTGAAAACGCAGGAAAATTAATAGTAAAACACGAAGTTTCCATCTTTAATTTTCCCGCCTCCGATTTATCGAAAGACGTAGCCAATGCCTAAGACGATTATTTCCGACACAAGTTGTGTTTTTTTAAATTATTTATCTCAACAATTGCTTGTCATTAAAGATTAAGTCAAAATAACAACTAGCATGAGAAACTTACAAATCTTGACCGGCGACAGTCTTACGGTTTTGCCAACGCTTGAGGCTGAAACGGTGCAATGTTGTGTTACTTCGCCACCGTATTGGGGACTTCGTGATTACGATCATCCCGCTCAGATTGGTGCAGAACCTTCGCCCGAACTTTATGTAGAAAATCTTCTTGCAATCTTTCAACAAGTCCGCCGCGTTCTGCGAAACGATGGAACATTGTGGCTAAATATCGGCGATGGTTATGCCCGAAATGGTGGAACTGGAAATTGCGGTCCAAACGCCGCAGTTGGCAATACAAAAAAATTAATCCAAAAGCGAAATTGCAAAGTTCCAGACGTTTGGGGACTGAAGGACAGAGATTTGATTGGTCTGCCTTGGCGTGTCGCGTTCGCGTTACAGGCTGATGGTTGGATTTTGCGATCGAAAATAACTTGGATTAAGAAAAATGCAATGCCTGAAAGCGTGAAAAACCGCCCGACAAATGCAACCGAAGAACTCTTTATGTTTTCCAAATCACCAACCTATTTCTACGATCCGAACGGTGTCAGAGAAGAAAGCGGTGCAAATCTTCGTAATTATTGGATACTCGGTCCAGATTCAAGCAGAAAAGGACATCCGGCAACTTTTCCGCGTGAATTAGCAAGACGATGCATTCTTTTGGGTTCGCGTGAAGATGACTTGATTCTCGATCCGTTCAGCGGTTCCGGAACTACCGGATTAGCCGCCAGCGAGTTAAATCGTCAAGCGGTTTTGATTGAACTAAATCCGACTTACTCCGAAATTGTTAAAGAACGTGCGTCAGCCGTTCAACCTCGATTACAAATGTCCGCCGCATAGTTTAGCGAACAAAATTGTAAATATTATGTCTCGAAAACCCGGATCAAAACAATTGATACTTGAATTTTTTCTGCAAAATATCGGCGTTGTGCTTGAGTCAAAAGACATTCAAAATGCCAGTGGCGGTGCGGTTGAATGGGCAAGAAGAGTTCGTGAATTGCGAAATGAAGACGGCTATCAAATTCTTTCTCACAAAGATCGGGCGAACTTAAAGCCAAATCAATATCTGTTGGAAACAATCGCTCGTGTGCCTTCATTCACTCGAAGTATTTCCAAAGAAACTCGTGCTCGGGTGCTTGAAAGAAACGGATATACTTGTCAAATGTGCGGAGTTGCAGCGGGTGATTCTGATCCGTTCGGCGGAAATCGAACTGTCCGTTTAACCATGGGACATATACTTGATAAATCAAAAGGCGGCGGCGATACTCCTCAGAATCTTCGAGCCGTTTGCACCAACTGCAACGAAGGCTTGCAAAATACCGCACTTCCAAGACCCGATCAAATTCACCTGCTCGCACAAATTAGACGAGCTACAATCAACGATCAGGAAGCTGTTTTGAACTGGCTCCTTCAGAGGTTTAATTTGGAAGCAGCGAAGAAAAACGAAGACTGAAATCTATTTGGAAATGCAGAAACACGAACAAAGTAAATCGCTCCCGATTCTGACCGCCAAAGTCTTGAACAATTTGCTCAATCAATCAAACGAAAAAGACCAATACGAGATTTTGTTGGACTTTGAAACTGGTTGGAAACGCAAGAATAATTTGATTGGAAAGGGATGGATGAGATTGCGACTCCGTCCTTTCTTACATATCGAATGTAATCAGCCGTTGAATTTATTGCCTTATATTGGTAATCTCTTAATATTTAGGTAAGGCACAAAGATGTGCTGATTTCAGTCAAGTATTTTGCATTCTGTGATAGGTTGTAAAACAATTCAAGTGATTAAAAACAAGTTGTTGTATGTTTCCAGTCTTCAATAATCTTTAAACAAAGCGAAATGAATTTTTTTCTTTCAGACAATCAAATAAATGATTTAATCAACGAAGAAAAGCGGATTGATGAGCCGTTATCGAAGTTTGGTGGGAAATTTAAAGAAAAAAAAGGACATAAGGAATTTAGTGTGAAAGTTGACAGACCCGACAATAGTTTATTTCAAATTATAATTCGTCAAAGTATTGAAAATCCTTTAGATTTTTCAGCCATATTGGGTTTTATTCCTCCAAATAAAACGGATTTATTTTTGCTGAGAAGATACAATGGAAAAAGCCACCAACATAAAAATAAACTTGAGAACGAAGGTGTGTTTTATGACTTTCACATCCACATGGCTACCGAGAGATACCAAAAAGCAGGTTTGAGGGAAGAATATTTTGCTGAAGTAACCGATAGATATTCAGATTTATACGGAGCGATTGACTGCTTGGTTGATGATTGCAAAATAAAATCTGACGATAACCAACCTAATTTGTTTAGTTGAATATTTTAGATGAGCATTTCAGACACAATAGAAAAAGATTTTAGAGAAAAGGTTTGCAAAGAAATTAGTCTTGTCGCGGAAGGCATTGACCGTTTTCGTGTTTTCACTCCTTTCCAATTTGACGATGGCGATCATTTTGCAATTGTGCTTAAGAGAAATGAAAATAACTGGGTGCTTTCGGACGAAGGTCATACTTATATGCACCTTAGTTACTTGATGGACGTTAAGGCACTAGACAGAGGTAATCGAGCGAAAATCGTAAGCAATGCAATTTCAAATTTTGGTATTAAAGAATCGAATGGCGTTCTGACAGCAATTTTACAACCTGAAAATAGCGGCAACATTTTTTACAACTATATTCAAGGTCTCATCAAGATTACTGATGTCACGTATTTAAGCAGGGAAAATGTTCGCTCAACTTTTTATGAAGACTTTAACACCTTCATATCTGAACATACGCCACAAGATAGAATTGAATTTGACTATCACGATATGAAGCATGACCCAAAGGAACTTTACAAAATTGACTGCAAGTTAAACGGTATGCCAAAACCACTATATATTTTTGCAATAAACGGTGACGATAAGTGCAACTCAGCAACAATCAGCCTTTATCAGCATGAGAAATGGAACGCTAACTTTCGTTCAGTCTCCATTTTTGAAGACCAAGAGACAATAAGCCGTAAAGTATTGGCAAGATTTAGCGATGTGTGCGACAAACAATTTTCAAATCTGGATTCAAATAAGGAAAGAATCGGAAAGTATTTAAGTGAAATTATTGGGTAGGTATCCGGTTTCTACATCAACCAACAACAATTGTGTTTCTGCAATAAATAAAATGACGGCTGAATAAAATCACCTTTCATTTTTTATTTCTCCAAAAATCATCATTTTCGTTCCTCTCAAATTCGCCCATTCAATTCCCCCCAAATAAAGTAAAACCGATTTGTTTGTTATAATACTTTTATGAAAATTGCCGTAGCAATGAGCGGCGGAGTTGATTCATCGTCAGCCGCCGCGTTATTAAAAGATGAAGGACACGAATTGGTCGGTTTTACGATGCAGTTGTGGAATCAGCGTCGGAATATCAATGTTGACGAAAACGGCGATTCGCTGCCGTCGCGGTGCTGTTCGCTTGATGATGTGTATGACGCACGCCGAGTTGCCGAAACTTTGGGCTTTCCGTTTTATGTGCTGAATTTGGAAAAAGATTTTGAGCGTGATGTGGTTAATCCGTTTGTTGATAGTTATTTACAAGGTGAAACGCCGATTCCGTGTGTCGCTTGCAATTCGCGTCTAAAATTTAATTCTTTGGACAGAATGGCGATAAGTTTGGGTTGCGACAAAGTTGCGACAGGTCATTATGCACGAGTTGAGTTTGATGAAACAGCGAACCGTTACAGACTGTTTCGCGGTAGAAATCATTGGAAAGATCAAACATATTTCCTCTGGGAATTGACGCAAGATCAGCTTTCCCGTTCACTTTTTCCGCTTGGCGAAATGCTGAAAAGCGAAGTCCGCGATATTGCCCGCGATGCCAAACTTTACACGGCTGAAAAGCAGGAATCGCAAGAAATCTGCTTTGTTCCCGATGGCAAATACTCCGAATTTATCGACCGTTATTTGAAAGCCGAAGAACGCGAAGACGAATTGCCGAAATCGGGCGAAATCGTCAACGCCGATGGCAAGGTTTTAGGCGAACACACGGGAATTCATCGTTACACAATCGGGCAACGTCGCGGGTTGGGCATCGCACACGAAAAACCGTTGTATGTGACGAAAATCGAGCGTCTGAAAAACCAAATTATTGTCGGCGAAAAAGATGCTTTAGGTTCGCTTGAATTTGTGGCGAAAGGCGTAAATTGGGTGGCGTTTGATGAACCGAAAAACGCTGTGCGTGCAAAAGTAAAAGTCCGTTATCGCCACGAACCGGCTGCCGCGACCATTTACGCACTCGCCGACGCACACGCAAGAATCGTTTTCGACGAACCGCAAGACGCAATCACGCCCGGACAAGCGACCATTTTTTACGACGAAGAAACGTGCGAAGAAGTTGTCGGCGGCGGTTGGATTGTCAAAATCTAAAAAACTTCAAGCAATTATTTATGGCTTCCTTAGAAAATATCAATTTCGACAACACATTTTCGCGTCTTCCGCAGGCTTTTTATCGGCTTGTGAAAACTACGCCTTTGCCTGAGCCTTATCTTGTTAGTTTTAACAAACAAGTGGGAGATTTAATTGGGCTTGATGCAGACGAGGCAACAAAATCTGATTTCTCAGAGTATTTTATCGGCAATAAGATGTTTGCCGGAAGTCAGCCGCTTGCCGCAATTTATGCCGGGCATCAATTTGGATCATTCGTTTCACAACTTGGCGATGGACGTGCGATTTTGCTTGGCGAAGCAGTCAATGAAGCAGGGAATCGGTTTGATATTCAGCTCAAAGGTGCCGGAATGACACCGTTTTCGCGAATGGGCGATGGACGTGCGGTTTTGCGTTCGACGATTCGCGAATATCTCTGCGGCGAAGCGATGCACGCACTTGAAATTCCGACGACTCGTGCTTTGTGTATTGTTGGAAGCGATGCTCCAATTTATCGCGAAACGGTTGAAACTGCCGCAGTTTTGACGAGAATTTCGCCGTCGCATGTTCGATTTGGTTCGTTTGAACTTTTTTATTATCGTGGACAGCACGAAAAAGTTCAGCAATTACTCGATTATGTGATTAAAGAGTTTTATCCGCAATTTGTTGATTCTAAAGACAAATACGTGGATTTTTTGCGTGAGATTACGACACGCACGGCGAAGCTGATGGCGAAATGGCAATCGGTCGGATTTTGTCACGGTGTAATGAATACTGATAATATGTCGATTCTTGGGCTGACAATTGACTACGGTCCGTTTGGTTTTTTGGACGAATTTGATGCCGAATTTATCTGTAATCATTCAGATCACGCAGGCAGATACGCATATAATCAACAGCCAAATGTTGGACTTTGGAATCTTTATTGTCTTGCTCAAACATTTGTTTCAATGATTTCAGCAGAAGAAATAGAGGAGATTTTGGCAGAATATCAGACTGTTTTTCCTGAACATTATGCAGAATTGATGTCAGCTAAACTTGGGTTTTCAACGTTGAATGCGGATGTTGATGGTTTGTTAATTTCAAATTTGTTGGAAATTTTGCAGAAAAGTGAAGTCGATTATACGCAGTTTTTACGCCGTTTATGCGATTTTGATTCGAGTGAAAATGCAAAAAACGGAGTGCTTCAAGGAATGTTTATCGACCCAAAAAGTTTTGATGATTGGGCTGAGAAATATCGAATTCGACTTTTGAGTGAAAAAAGTGTCGATGCCGAACGCGGTTTGCGGATGAAAAGTGTCAACCCAAAGTTTGTCTTGCGAAATCATATCGTGCAATCGGCGATTGAAAAAGCCGAAAATAAAGACTATTCCGAAGTTAATATTTTGCTTGAGCTTTTACAAAATCCTTTTGATGAACACACCGAATTTGAAGATTTTGCAAAACCTCCAGTGAAAGGAAGTCCTAAAATTGAGGTCAGTTGTTCGTCTTAAATATTTATGCAAAACGCTTATGAATTATTTGGCGATATTGATATTTATCTCTTCGACCAGATTTTAAAAAATCGGTTTCACGATAAAATGCGTGTTCTTGATGCAGGTTCTGGTGGCGGACGAAACCTCTATTTTTTTCTGAGAAATGGCTTTGACGTGTTTGGAATTGATCAAAATCTTGAAGCAATTGAACATAATAAATTGTTGGCAAAAATGCTTGCACCAAATTTATCATCAAATAATTTTCAACTTTCAGATATCGAAAAAATGCCGTTTAAAGATAACTTTTTTGATCTTGTCATCAGCAACGCGGTTTTGCATTTTGCCGAAAATGAAGATCATTTCAGAGCAATGTTTATAGAAATGTGGCGAGTTTTAAAACCGCAAGGCATTTTGTTTGTTAGACTTGCATCGTCTATCGGCATTGAAAAACTTATTAAACCGCTCGGTAATGGTAGATATTATTTGCCTGACGATTCGGAACGATTTTTGGTAGATGAAAATTTGTTGATTAGCTTAACAAAAGAGCTTGGCGGCATTTGGCTTGAACCTTTGAAAACAACTAATGTGCAAAATTTAAGGTGTATGACGACTTTGGTTTGGCAAAAACAATAAACCCAAATTACGCGATAGATATTTATGGCGAGTTTAGAAAGCAATTTTCACCGCCAAGTATCCAAGAAAGCCAAGAAAAAGTAAGAATTTCAGAAGATATTCTTGGCGTTCTCTGTGTCTTGGCGGTTAAATTTCCTAATGCGGAATCTCGGGTAAATAAGTAATGCTAAAAACGGAACTTCGAAAAATTTATTTGAGCAAACAAAAGTCACTGTCAGAAGCAGAAAGACTTGAAAAATCTCAACAAATTGCTCAACTTTTTTTTGAAAGTTTTTCGCTCAAAACAACAAAATATTTGCACGTTTTTTTGCCAATCGCGAAAAACTGTGAAGTTGAAACCAAGTTTATTTACGAGACAATCTGGAGTAAATTTCCTGAGATTAAAACAATCGTTCCACGAATTAAAGCTGACGAAATTGAAAGTGTCAAGTTTTCGATTAAGAGTAAAATTAGACAAAACAAATGGCAGATTATTGAACCGCTTGAATCAGAAATTGTGAATGAAACATTAATCGATATTGTGATTGTTCCGCTTTTGGCGATAGACAAAAAAGGTTACAGAGTTGGTTATGGAAAAGGATTTTATGATAAATTTCTGGCAAAATGTCGCCCGGATTGCGTTAAAGTTGGAGTCAGTTTTTTTGAACCAATTGAAAAAATCACTGATATAAATAAATTTGACGTGAAGCTAGATTACTGCCTCACGCCAAATAATTCTATTAAGAACTAAACCTACTTCTTCGCCATCAAATCTCTGATTTCAGCAAGTAAAGTCTCTGAAGGTGTCGGCGGATCTGCTGGTGCAGCCGCAGCCATTCTTGCAAAATAACTCATCGCCGATTTGGCAAGTAAAAACATCACAGCACCGACAATAACAAAGCCAATAATGTCAGTAATTAATTGTCCGTAACGAACTAACGGTGCTCCAGCCTTGACTGCAGCATCAATCTGATCACCAGTTGCTCCAGCACCAAGTTTTCCACTCAAATCAATAAACTTCGTCTTAAAATCAACTCCGCCACTTAAATACCCAACAAAAGGCATGATAATTCCTTCAGTAAACGTAGTTACAATTTTTCCAAAAGCTCCCGCCATAATAACTGCGATCGCAAGGTCAAGCAAATTTCCTTTTAAAAGGAACGCTTTAAATTCGTTCAACATATTTTTTTCTAACTCCTTTAGTTTTTGGGGTAAATTACAAAAAAATCCTATTACTTTAAAAGGGTCACGTCAAGACTAATAAACAAATTATTGAAAAAAAAGTAATTTTAATCGTTTAAAACTATTTGTAAAAATGAACGTATTAAATTCGTAGTTTTATTTGTAAGGTTTGGAGATAAATTAACTGATGGCAATATCAAAAACAGCAAAAACTTTTTTAATTTTAGGCGGAATTATTTTCGCACTTGTGTTGGTTGGCATAATTGGAATCGCACTTATTGTCGAATTTTCGGGTAAACCAAGCGTTGCGAATAACAGCGTTTTGGTTTTGAAAATCACCGGAGATTTGCCTGATTATTCTGCAGAAGATCCGACTGCGAAACTTTTCGGACTTGGACAACCGCAATCTTTTACAAGTTTATTAACACAAATCAGAAAAGCAAAAGCAGACGCAAGGCTCGGAGCCGTTTTACTTGATGTGCAGTTTCCGTCTATCGGCTGGGGAAAAGCTGAAGAATTACGAAACGCAATTGTCGATTTAAAGACTTCCGGCAAACCTGTCTATGCGTTTATGGAAGTTGGTTCAAATAAGGAATATTACATCGCAACGGCTTGCGATAAGATTTTTCTTCCACCATCGGGCGATATTTATGTTAATGGTTTTGCCGCAAATGTGATGTTTTATCGCGGTGCTTTGGACAAAGTTGGTGTTGAACCCGAATTTATCCAAATTGGGAAATATAAAAATGCACCAGACCAATATTTGCGAAAAGACATGTCTGAAAGTCATCGCGAGGTTTTAAATTCAATTCTCGACGATCTTTCCGGGCGTTACACAAATGCAATTGCCGAATCTCGCAAGAAAACTCCAGAAGATGTCAAAACATTAATCGACAACGCACCTTTTAACGCCACAAAAGCGAAAGAAGTTGGTTTAATTGATGATGCTTTGTATCGCGATCAAGTCTATGAAGAATTAAAAACAAAACTCGGGTATAAAACTGAAGATAAACTTCGGATTGTCAATGGCTCTGATTATCGCGAAGTTACATCAGAATCGCTCGGATTAAACAAAGGTGAAGAAATTGCAATAATTTATGCGTCAGGTGGAATTGTCAGTGGGAAATCAAATAGCGGTGGTTTTGGCGGCGGTGAAGTTGCTGGTTCTGAGACGGTTTCGCGTGCGATTGATGACGCTGTCGCTGACGATGCAATCAAAGCAATTATCTTGAGAGTTGACTCGCCTGGCGGTTCTGCACTTGCTTCAGATATTATGTGGCACTCAATCGAAAAGGCAAAAGCCAAGAAAAAGCCTGTCGTCGTTTCAATGTCAGATTATGCAGCAAGCGGTGGTTATTATATTTCGTGTAACGCCGATAAAATTGTCGCTCAAGAATCGACATTAACTGGTTCAATTGGCGTTTTTATGGGCAAAATGTCAACAAAAGGTTTATATGAGTGGACTGGCATTTCAAATGAATATATTTTGCGTGGGAAAAATGCCGGAATTTTCCGTGAATCAGAAAAATGGACACCAGAAGAACGTGCGAAAATGGAAGAGCAAACTAAAGCAATTTATTACGATAGTTTCGTTCCGAAAGTCGCAAAAGGACGAAATAAATCTGTCGAAGAAATAGATTCAATCGCTCAAGGTCACGTTTGGACTGGTTTGCAAGGCAAGAAAAATGGCTTGGTTGATGAAATTGGCGGCATGGAAAAAGCAATTGAAATTGCAAAACAACTCGCGGGATTACCTGCTGAAAAAGAAGTTAAACGTGTTATTTTCCCAGAAGCAAAACCATTTTTAGAAACGTTTCTTGAGTCAGCTTCTGCATCTGTAAAATCAGAACAACAAAAAACGTTGGTTGAGGCTTTACCAAAAGATGTCCAAAAAACTCTCCGTTATGCGTGGACTTTTGAACAAATGTCTCAAGGAAATGTAATGTTGATGTTGCCTTATGAACTTGAAATAAAATAGGCTTTTTTTGAACTTTTAAACAAAAAAGGAAATGCGACGATTGGCATTTCCTTTTTTTATTTGGCAAAAACTTCCTGTAAAATTTCTAAAAGTCTTGATTCTTCGGATTTATCAAGTTCGCCTATTAATTTAGTAAGATGTTCTTTTTCAATTGTTTGCAGTTGGTCAACAGCAATAAACTTCTCACTTCCAAAAAGTTGTAATGAAACTCTCGTTGGGTAATTTCGAACCTCAGAAGTTATCGGAGCAATCGTCACATATTCGAGGTTTTTATTAATTTCATCGGGCGAAACGATGACACAAGGACGCGAGTTTGTTGCGGACATTTCTAAACTAACAAGCCAAATTTGAAAGCGTTTTACCATTTCCATTCGCCTCGCATTTGATTAGAATTTGAAACAATCAACTCGCCATCATCATTTTCAGCATTGATTTTGAACAAAGAATCCCAATTTTCTCGAACTTGTTTCGATTTAGAAATTAAAAGTCCTGAATCGCAAACCGAAAGCTCAACTTCGCCACTTAATTTGGCTTGTTCGAGCAAAACTTTTGGAATTCTGATGCCTTGCGAGTTGCCAATTATAACAATCTTTGATTTCATAACTACAATGTAATTACAAATATCGACATTGTCAAATAAACTAAGATTTCTCAATCACTTTTAAGCCATTCATATAAGATTGAAGCACGTCAGGAATCAAAATGCTTCCATCGGCTTGCTGATAATTTTCTAAAATAGCAATCCAAGTTCTTCCAACCGCTAAACCAGAACCGTTAAGTGTATGAGGAAATTCGGTTTTTGCGTTTCCGCTTCGCTTAAATCGCAAGTTCATACGTCTCGATTGAAAGTCGCCACAATTAGAACAGCTCGAAATTTCGCGATAAGTGTTTTGACTCGGCAACCATACTTCCAAATCGTAAGTTTTCTTCGCACCAAAGCCCATATCACCAGTTGAAAGAAGCATTTTTCGGTAAGGTAAACCGAGTTTTTCGAGAATTGCCTCAGCATTCGCAGTTAGTTTTTCATGTTCTTCAGCAGAATTTTCTGGCAAAGTGAGTTTTACGAGTTCAACTTTCTCAAACTGATGTTGGCGAATAAGTCCGCGTGTGTCGCGACCATAACTTCCCGCTTCAGAGCGAAAACACGGTGTGTAAGCTGTGTAAAGTTTAGGCAAATCAGCAGCTTCCAAAATTTCTTCGCTGTGATAATTTGTCACCGGAACTTCAGCGGTTGGTATCAATGCAAAACCGCGTTCATCTTTAATATGAAATAAATCGTCTTCAAATTTCGGCAATTGATTTGTCCCGAAAAGTGATTTTCGGTTGACCAAAAAAGGCGGTAAAGTTTCAGTGTAACCGTGTTCAGTTGTATGAACATCGAGCATAAAATTGATTAAGGCACGGCTCAATTTCGCACCAGCACCATTGAGAATCGCAAAACGCGAACCGGCTATTTTAGTTGCTCGTTCGAAGTCCAAAATACCAAGTTTTTCACCTAAATCGACGTGGTCTTGTGGTTCAAAATCAAACTCGCGAACTTCGCCAACTCGTCTGATTTCAGCGTTTGCAGTTTCATCTTTACCAATTGGACAAGATTTGTCAGGCAAATTTGGCAAATGCGAAAGCAAATCTTTCATCGCGATTTCGGCTTCATCACGAAGCTGTTCAAACTCGGTTTGTTTGTCTTTTAAGCCTGAAATCTCGACTTTTTTGGCATCAGCTTCGACACGTTTTCCGCTTTTTATCAATTCGCCGATTTCTTTGCTGGTAACATTGCGAACTTGATTTATTCGATCAGATTCACTGATTACACGGCGACGCTCAACGTCTAAATCAGCAAACTTATCTAATAAATCTGTCGCGAAATTGCGGCTAATTAATGCGACTTTAACGGCTTCTAAATTTTCTCTAACGTAATGTAAATCCAACATAAGTTGTTAAATATAAATGGTTAATTGTTAAATGTTAATTCAGTTTTGAACAATTAATCGGCTTGCCTTTTTACTTTTTCACTTTTTCACATAAAATCATTTTTACGCAGTCTGAATTTATCAAATTTAATATGACAAATAAAATTCGCAAAGCAGTTTTTCCCGCCGCCGGATTGGGAACAAGATTTTTACCGGCAACAAAAGCCTCGCCGAAAGAGATGTTGCCTTTGGTCGATAAACCTTTGATTCAATACGTTATCGAAGAAGCCGTTAACTCTGGCGTTGAGTCAATTTTGATTGTCACCGGACGCGATAAATCGGCGATTGAAGACCATTTTGACATTTCCTTTGAACTTGAAAATGTTTTGCAGGAACGCGGAAAAGACGCAATGTTCCAACTAGTTCGCGATGTTTCGGAGCTTTGTCGAATAAGTTATACGCGGCAAAAACAAGCTCTCGGGCTTGGTCACGCAATTTATCAAGCAAAAGATTTTGCCGAAAATGAAGCATTTGCCGTGTTGTTAGCTGATGATATTGTCGATTCTGAAAAACCTGCATTGAAACAAATGATCGAAGTTTTCGAAAAGTATCAAGCACCAGTTATCGCGACAATGCAAGTTTCGGGTGAGGCAATTTCGCGTTTTGGTGTGATTGATGCAGTTGAAATTGAACCAAATGTTTTCAAAATAAACGATATGATTGAAAAACCGAATTTTGCCGATGCTCCTTCTGATTTGGCAATTATCGGCAGATATATTTTGACTCCAGATGTTTTTGACGCAATTGAACGCACCGAAAAAGGTTCTGGTGGCGAAATTCAAATCACGGATGCAATGAGGTTGATGCTCAAAGAAGGCAAGCCTTTTTACGCTGTCAAACTTGAAGGAAAACGCCACGATGCCGGCGATAAACTCGGTTTTTTGATTGCAACTGTCGAGTTTGCACTTAAACGGCAAGATTTAGGTAAAGATTTTCGTGAATATCTCAGAACTTTAAAATTGTAATTTTTGGTTAACAATTTGCAACTTTTATCAGTATTTTTGACATCTGAAAATTAGAAAAAATGTTACGGAATTCGATTTTCACAATTTTATTATTTGTAGCTGTGACTTTAGTCGCAAACGCCCAAACTGTTTCTATCTGCAAAGAATTTATAGCTGGTAAAATTATTGATTTGCCAAAACCAATTTATACATCTGAAGCAAAAAATGCGAAAGTTGACGGAAAAGTAGAAATCCGCGTAAAGATCAATGAAAACGGCGATGTTATCGCGACAGACGTAATTTCTGGAAATCCGCTTTTGCTGGAAACTTCACTCGAAGCCGCAAAAAAAGCTAAATATACGCCTCAAATGTGTGACCAAAAACCGATGGTTACTGATGGAATAATCGCTTATAATTTTGTTTTACCAATTGTTGAAAAATATTTTGTGACAGAAAAAATCGCTGATTTTACCGACTTAAATTCTGACAGTAAATATTTTGAATCAATATTTTTTCTCACCGAAAACTTGAAAATAGCTTTTGGAAGTGCTGAGAACAAATTTGAAGCAGAAAAAAATTTAACACGTGGCGAATTTGTCGAATTTTTGTTTAAGGGACTCAATTTGCTTGAAGAACGCGGAAAACTCTCAAACAAAGAAACAAAACAGTTTGGTATTTATAAAGCGTTTAATCCCAAGCAGTTAAAAACATTTAGCGAGATAAAAGATTTTGATGAACTGCGACCTTACGCAGTTTCAATGCGTAACTTATTTGAAAAATTTAATATTGTTTTCGTTAATGAAGCTCACAACTTTAACGGCAATTTCCCGATGTCTCAAAGCGAAGTAATCGGATATTGGAAAGAAGTTTTTGGTGAAGAAGCTTTGCCAGTAAACTTTCGCAACGATAAATTAAAA
Source organism: Acidobacteriota bacterium (assembly GCA_031414415.1). GTDB lineage: Bacteria > Acidobacteriota > Blastocatellia > Pyrinomonadales > Pyrinomonadaceae > JANNVK01. Next base: position 18,104 of record JANNVK010000042.1, on the reverse strand, counting down.
GTGATAAATCGCGGAGATTTTGCAATATTTTTAGCTGAAAGTCTTGAGATTTTGACTTATAAACTCTTGCCTGAATAAACTGCGTTTTCTTTGTTTTTAAAACTTACAAAATCTTCTTCTAATCCATTTCTTTTGCAAAATAATGCTAACTTTTTATATCTTTCTTTAAAATTTTGAGAGCCAATAATTGAAGTTTTTGCCGTGCATTCTGGGCAAGCGTCCATTGGATGTTTGTCAGTTTCGCCAAGATGATTTGTTCCGGACATCAAGCATTCGTATTTTGTGCAATGAGCCATTGAGAAAATATGACCAATTTCGTGAGTTGCAATTTTAATTGTTCGAGTAAGAAAACGTCTAAAATCTTGTTTGTCTTCAAGCTGATAAAGCGAGTAAACACCTACTCTTTCTTGTAAACTTGCTTGTCCAAAAACAAAACTAAAAGTTTTATCTGGATACAAATCTTCATTTGTCAAAGCAATCAAAACAACTGCGTCTTTTGGAAGATTTGGTTTCAAAAATTTTTCCATTATGTAGCCAGTTCTAATTTGTTTGGTTTTCCAACTTGGATGAATTCGATAATTTTCAAGTGAAAGTGGTTCATCAAATTTAATTTCTGAAAGCAATTTGACTTTTAGTCCGTAGAAAATTTCTAAAAATTCGGCTGTTAAATTTACAATTTTTCGTTTTTCATTTGAAAATTTTCCAATTGGTTGAATATAAATAATTTTACGCTCAGCAGTCGGAAGATTGGGATTAGAGTTTATATATTCTACAAAAAGCTGTCCATTTTCAGAGAAAGAAGCAAGCCATTCATCTGGATTTGGCTTTCCCATAGGTTTAAAAAATGGCTCAATTGACTTAATTAATTTTGCGGATTCATCAGAAATGATTTTTGACTCATTTGTGATATTTGACGGAGAATCTACTAATTTTTCTGGACTTTTTTTACAAGTTGAAAAAAGTAACAAAGATAATAAACTCAATAAAATAATGGATTTCATTTTTTTAGCAATTTGTATGATCTGACATAATTGAGAAAAACTTAAAATATCTGTTAGTCACTCAAAATCAATTAATTTGAAATTTTCCCATGCTCAACTTCAGTCCAATCACAAATCGCTTTTTTGTCATCTTCACTAAGTTTTGCGTCCCAATGAAGCCATAAATATTGATTATGAGGCATTATTCCACTTTTAACTTCTTCACAAATTTCGTTTAATTTTCGTTTTTGTTTTTTTGCATCATAAGTTTTCCAGATAGAAAAATTTAGTTTCTTTCGACCTTCAACGATGTGATCGACAATTCCCCAAGAAAGCGGCACAACATTAGAATACCAAGGATAATTTGAACGATTTGTGTGACAATCGTCACAAGATTGCACAAAAGTTTTTTTGATATTTTCAGGAATTTGCACGTTTGATTCAATTGTTTCAGTCTCAACTATCGCTGGGTTTATTCTGTTTGGACGAACAAATTGGATTCCGATAAAAGCTATTGCGGCAATAACAGCAAATATTTTTAAGACTTTATTCATAAACTATATACGGAAAATGCTTGACGAAAATTTAAGATTATTTTCAAACTATAATCAGCAAACTTACGTCTTATTAAACGAGTATGGAAAAATTTCCGTATTTTTGCAATTAAAAAGCAAACGTTGAAAATTAATTTAGTTGAATCTGTTGAGCACGGGAAAATGCTAGGAAATTTATCAGATGAGCAATTGGTCGAAATTTCGGTGACAGAAAATCCGGAAGCCTTCGGCGAAATCGTAAAGCGTTGGGAACGAAAGATTTTCGCTCTCTGTTTCGGTATGCTCAGTCGTGAAGAAGACGCACGAGATGCGGTTCAGGAAACATTTATCGCCGCATTTCGCAATTTGGCAAATTTTCGTGGCGATGCAAAAGTTTCTTCGTGGTTACATCGAATTGCGGTTAACCAATGTTTGACAAAGCATCGGAGAAAAAAAACTCGTGCCGAAAGTTATTTAGAAGACGAATCAGAAACGAATCAGCAAGCATTTACGGCTCCTTTAACTGAATCGCCTTCGCACAATTTCGAGCAGAACAACAAACTTTTGTTGGTTAGAAAAGCGGTTAGTTCGTTGCCCGAAGATTTAAAGCAAGTTGTTGTTATGAAAGAGTTTGAGGAATTAACTTTTCAACAAATTTCAGAAGTTTTAGAGTTGCCGCTGAGCACAGTGAAAAGCCGTCTATACACTGCTTTGAAACAACTCAGAATGAAACTTGATAATGTAGTGGTCGAGGTAATTTAGATTTTATTTAGGTGAAAAAAATGTTTGATTCTAACAATTATCACAAAGAATGTAGCTTTTCAGAGCAAATTATTTCATACGTTTATGGTGAAATGAGTGAGGCTGAAAATGCGAGTTTTACGGTTCACATCTCGAAATGTTCGGATTGTGCGGAAGAATTAGCTGGTTTCGGATTTGTTCGCACAGAAATTCTAAATTGGAAACATAAGGAATTTTTGCCGCTGACAACGCCAATAATCCAAATTCCTTATGAAACTGTCACGGTTGAAGCTAAAACTTCAATTTTTGCTCCGGTTTGGGAATTATTTTCTTTCTCACAAATGTGGTTGAAAACCGCAACTGCATTTGCGGTTTTAGCAATGTTTGCCGGAATAACATTTTCTGTTTTTAATACGAATAAATCAGTAGATTTAGCAGGAATGGTAAAGCCGATTACGAGTCCAACTCCACCGATTATTGTTGATGTTCCGCTAACACCAATAAAACCAACAGTTGCAATTGAAACTGAAAAAGCTACTTCGCCTTCAATTGTAAAAAATAAAGAAGCTGAAAAAGTGAAAACAGTTACTACTGAACCGAAAGTTTTAAAAGCTACAGTTCGCACAACTCGCGTTAAACCAGCGAGAATTGAAACTACGCAGAGAGTTACGAAGCAAAATGTAACGCTTGTTTCAAATGAGGAAAATATAGAAGAAGACGACACTTTGCGGCTTTCTGATTTGTTTGATGAAGTCAGCACTAATAAGTTTTGAGAGGTAATTTACGATGAAAAAAATATTAATATCAATTTTTGGAACATTTATTTTAGGAATTCTTTTTACGAACAGTTTTGCTCAAGTGGAAACACCTGAACCGACTCCAAACGGCGTGCAAAATGACAAACAACGTCGCCCTAAGTTAATGGAAGAATTAGGCTTAACAAAGGAACAAACACAAGAATTGCGTCGATTAAATAAAGAGAGACAACCTTTAACTCAAGCCGCACTGCTCCGATTTCGTCTCGCTCAAAAGGCACTTGATGAAGCAATTTATACTGACATTGTTGACGAAGTAGATTTTGAAACTAAAATGAAGGAAGTTCAGGTTGCACAAGCGAAATTGATAAAAATTAAGGCAAATAATGAGTTTTCGATACGCAAAATATTGAACGCCGAACAGCTAATTAAATTTAGGGAAATGCGACAAAAATTACTGAAACTTAAGCCGATAAATGAAGTTATCAAAAACAGACAAACGTTTCCGAATCAAAACAAGAAGTTAATTAATCGTCAAAATCAGTAGTATTAAACGCCAGATACTAGGAATAAAAATTAATATTTTAAGCTATCTTTTAACTTAGATAGCTTTTTTGTTTGAGATTTTTAGGTTGTTCGTTATATTCTAAAACGGTTTCAAACCAAGCATTGCAGTTTTCCTTTTTTTGATGAAATCGCTATTAAAATTTATATTCGAACTTCAAGAAATTTCGTATTTGATTGCCAGAATTGTTATTGGCATCGTCAAAGGACCGAGATATTTTCCAGAAATTTTGAAGCAGATGGACTTAATAGGAGTTCAATCTGTTTCGATCATTTTACTGACAGGATTTTTTACTGGCGGAGTTTTAACACTTCAAGGTTATCCACTTTTGGCTTATTACGGCGGACAAAGTCAAACCGGAATGTTTGTTGCGACAACGATGATTCGCGAACTTGGTCCGGTTTTATCGGCATTAATGATTGCCGGAAAAGTCGGCTCGTCGATCTCGGCTGAACTTGGCTCAATGGTTGTTTCGCAGCAAATTGACGCAATGCGAGCTCTCGGAACTGACCCGATTCGGAAACTTGTTACTCCGCGTGTTATCGCACTTGTTTTAACATTGCCACTTTTGGTGATAATTGCTGATATGGTTGGACTTATAGGTGCAGCGTTTATCGGAAAACAACTTTTCGGACTCGATTACAATGCATTTATGTCAACCGCAAGAGTTGGAATAGAAATCCAAGATTTGATCGGCGGTGTGACTAAACCGTTTTTTTTCGGGCTAATTATTGGCATAATTTCATGCCACAAAGGACTCGGCACAACCGGCGGAACGGTCGGAGTTGGACGTTCGACAACGAACGCGGTTGTACTCAGTTCAATCGTCGTAATTATCGCCGATTTTTTCCTTTCGCGAGTAATTCAGGTTTTGCTTAAACAATGAAAAAAAGTTTAGAAAAAAATTTTGAAACTGGCTTGTCTGAAGGAATTGAACGAGTAATTCCGGCAATTGAGTTTCGCGATGTTCATCTTTCTTTTGGTGAGAAAAAAATTCTTAATGGTATTAATTTTCGCGTTCGTCGCGGTGAAACCAAACTCGTTTTGGGCAGATCTGGCGGTGGAAAATCGACTATTATTCGCCTTCTTTTGGGTTTAATTAAGCCAGATTCGGGCGAAATATTAGTAGATGGCGAAGACATAACTAATTACAATGAAACGCAAATGATGCCGATCCGCGAAAAAATGGGGATGGTTTTTCAAGAAGGTGCGTTGTTTGATTCGCTTTCGGTTTATGAGAACGTGGCGTATCGGCTTCACGAACAAAATATTGATGAAGAGCAAGTTGAATTTGAAGTTAGAAGAATGTTGCAGTTCGTAGATTTAGAAGACGCGATTGATAAAATGCCGAGCGAACTCTCCGGCGGAATGCGACGCAGAGTTGGAATTGCCAGAGCTTTAGTCGGCGATCCGAAAATTGTTTTATTTGACGAACCAACAGCCGGACTCGATCCGCCAACTGCTCGCACAATCTGCGAACTCGCGATAAAACTCAGAGATTTAGAAGACGTTTCGTCAATTTTTGTCACTCACGAAATGCAAAATCTGAGTTATCTTTGCTCCGAATATGCTACCGTAAGCGGCGAAGGCGAGTTGATTTTTGAGCAAGAAGGCGAGAAACTTTGTTTGATAAATACGGAAATTATTATGCTTAATCAAGGCAAAGTAATTTTCAGCGGTAAAGACGAAGAACTAAAAAAAACCGAAGATCCTTATATTAGAAGATTTTTACGAGGACGGTGAAAGTAATTGTTAATTATTAATTGTTAATTGTTAATTCAGCATTTTGAGTTCTTCAAAATGTAATTGACTTTGAACTTTGGACTTTGGACTTTGGACTTTGAACTTTGAACTTTGAACTTTGAACTAACATCTATGGCACAGGCAAATAAAAAACTAGGATTTAAAGAGCTTCGGGTTGGCTTTTTTGTTTTGATTGGATTGATTGTTTTAGGGCTTTTTATTCTCAATTCAACTGGTGATTTCAATCCGTTTCAAAAAACAATGCGACTCAAAGCACGGTTTGCGAGTGCTGACGGTTTGCGTGAAGGTGCAGAAGTTCAGCTTGCAGGCGTGAATATCGGCAAGGTCGAAAAAGTTAAATTTTTGACTTCAGATAGTGCTGAGGAAGCAAAAATTGAAGCCACAATGCGAGTTAAGCAAATTCTCGACGGTGAAAAAATAACTGAAAGAATTCGCACAGATTCGACAGCACAATTAGTTGCAACTTCGGTTTTGGCAAACGATAAAATGATAAATATCACGACCGGAACGCTAAAAGGTTCGACCGTTGAGGAAAATCATATACTCGAATCAAGCGTCGCGATCTCAATTAATCAATTAACTGCAACTGGAAATGATTTGCTCGGGCAAATTAACAAACTCGCCGGACCAACGAATGAAATCTTAACCAAAGCCAATCAAGGTGAAGGAACGCTCGGGCAACTTATTAATAATCCAACACTTTACAAGAATATTGATGCCACAATTGCTGAGACAAAACTTGCAGTAATCAAGATGCAAACGCTTCTCGAACAAGCAAAATCGGGCGATGGAACTGCTGGAAAACTTCTCAATGATCCCGAACTTTATAACAATCTTAATAAAACGCTTTTAAAACTTGATGCTGTTTCGCAAGATGTAAAAATAATGGCGGCAGATTTGAAAAATGGTAAAGGAACTGCCGGAAAATTGCTGACCGATGAAGCACTTTACACCGAAACTCGCGATACAATTGCTGAAGCAAAAAATAGTATTAAAAGGCTTAACGGAATAGCCGATCAAGCTGATATTTTGGTGAAAGATTTGAATGCTGGAAAAGGAACTGCCGGAAAATTGCTCAAAGACGAAGCGATTTACGACGATTTCCGTAAAACGCTCGCTCGCCTAAATACGACAACTGAACGAGTTGACACGATGTTAGCTGACGCTCAAGCCGGAAAAGGAACAGTCGGAAAACTTTTAACTGACGACAGCGTCTTTAACAACATCAACAAAGTTTCGGAAAATGTGAACCAACTTTCGAGTGAAGGCACAAAATTGCTTTACGATTTTCGCCAAAATCCAAAGAAATTCTTAACAATTAAATTCAAATTGTTTTAGACAAACTTGACCAATGCTGAGCTTTTCGTTATTCTTTTGGTTCGCTTGAAAAAGCGTCTAGTCACTTAGCTCAGTGGTAGAGCACTACCTCGACACGGTAGGGGTCAACAGTTCGACACTGTTAGTGACTATTGTTTTAGTTTTTCTGTTCGTATTATTTGATAAGATGCTTTTTAAGAACTTTGCAGTTTTAATAACTACAACGTTACGTTTCTAACAACGTAAACATCGTGTTTGCTCAAGCAAATGCAAGGCAAAGTCGCTCTTCTCAGATCAAATCTAGTTTGTTGTAGAAGGTTAATGGTTAGTGAAATATAGAATTTTTTAATTTCGAAATCTTTATAAGATTTCTTGCAATTTATCATTCACAAATTACCATTCACAATTGTTTTGTTATGTTAGAGATAAAATTTGGAGAAAACCAAAAGACTTTTACTGAGGCTTTGAGCGTTTTAGACGCTTTGAAGGCTTTTGACCGTGACGTTTTGAAAAATACGTTGGCGGCAAAGGTTAATGGTTCTGAAGTCGATTTATCACAACAATTAACACAATCTGACGAAGTTTTATCAATTGAACCAATTTTAGCTGATACGCGAGATGGACTTGAAGTTCTTCGCCATTCGACCGCACATTTACTTGCAGCTGCAGTTCTCGAGTTGTTTCCTGGAACAAAACTCGGCGTTGGTCCGGCATTGATGGAAGATCCGCGTTACGGTTTTTATTACGATGTCATTGCTCCGCAACAACTTACCGAAGCAGATTTACCAATTATCGAAAAGAAAATGAAGGCAATGGCGAAACAAAATCTCGTCTATCGTCGCGAAGTTCAGCAAAAATCCGAACTCGTAAAATTATTTTCTGACCGTAGTGAACCGCTAAAGTGTCAGTTGATTGACGAAAAAGCGGACGAAACCGCAACTGCTTATTATATTGACGGAACATCATTTGTAGATTTTTGTTTAGGTCCGCACGTTGGACACACCGGAAAATTGAAAGCCTTTAAATTATTGGCTTTAAGTGGTGCTTACTGGAAAGGCGATGCGGCAAATCAACAAATGCAACGCATTTACGGAACTGCATTTGCGACACAAGAAGAGCTTGATAATTGGACAAAACAACGCGAAGAAGCCGAAAAACGCGATCATCGCAAACTTGGCAAAGAATTAGATCTATTTTCGATCAACGATGATTACGGTCAAGGATTTATTTTTTGGCATCCAAAAGGCGGAGCGATTCGTTTAGAGATGGAAAATTATCTTCGCGAAGAATTGCTAAAACGTGATTACGGAATAGTTTACACGCCGCATATTGCCAAACGCGAATTGTGGCAAACCTCTGGACACGAACAAAATTACGCCGACGGTTTATTTGAACCGATTGGAATGCCAGCGAAATTTGGCGATGAAACGGAATTTCGTCTGAAGCCAATGAATTGTCCTTTCCACATTGGAATTTATAAAACTCATCCGCGTTCATATCGAGATTTACCGCTTCGATATGCCGAATTAGGAACAGTTTATCGTGCTGAATTGTCTGGAACATTGCACGGTTTGATGCGTGTTCGTGGGTTTACACAAGATGACGCACATATTTTCTGCACACCAGATCAAGTTGAAGACGAAGCCGGAAATTGCGTAGATTTTGCTTATGATGTTTTTAGAACTTTTGGTTTTGAGAAGTTTAAAGTAGAGCTTTCAGTTCGCGGCGAATCGAAAAAAGACTTCTTAGGTTCTGATGAAGATTGGGAAAAAGCAGAATTTGCATTAGTAAATGCACTTAATAAACGCGGAATCGGTTACGAAAGAATAGAAGGCGAAGCGGCGTTTTACGGACCAAAAATTGACATCAAAGTTGAAGATTCAATTGGGCGAATGTGGCAACTTTCGACCGTTCAATTTGACTTTAACCTGCCTGAACGCTTTGAGTTAGAATTTATCGGCAACGACAATCAGCCGAAGCGTCCAATTATGGTTCACCGTGCATTGTTTGGATCGGTTGAAAGATTTTTTGGCGTTTTAATTGAGCATTACGCTGGAGCTTTTCCATTTTGGCTTGCACCTGTGCAAATCAGCGTAATGACAATTACGGATCGAATCAATGAATATGGCGAAAAAATCGCAAAAGAATTGAAAGAAGCCGGTTTCAGAGTCGAAACTGATTTTCGATCAGAAAAAATTGGTGCCAAAATACGCAATGCACAAGTAAATAAAGTTTCGTTTATGTTAGTATTGGGCGATCAAGAATTAGAACAAGGAAAGGTTGCAGTTCGTGAGAGAAAATTGGGTGATATTGGACAAATGTCGCTTGATGCGTTTATGGAAATAGTAAAAAAAATGAAGGAAAACAAAACGATTTCATTTAGCGAATTGCCCGCTTAACACCGATTTATGATATTTCCTATTAAAGAAACTGAAGCGGAACTTATCGGATTAGAACAAAAACATCCTTTGATGATTGTTCGCTTACGTTGGCTTCGAGTTTTGAAATCGAACCCAACTATAAACCTTCAAGATTTAGTTAATGTCACAAATACAACTGAGTTTGAAATGGACAGATGGGCTTCTTTATACAGATTCGGTGGAATTGATTTGTTATTAAATCCTCTTTCCCTAATGACAGTCCACACTACGCAGTCAAAAACTTTTGGTGACCACGCAAAAGATATGTTGCAGGAACTTTTTGTGAGTCATGAAGGTCAAATAGGAAGAAAATTATGGATAGATTTTGATAACTGCCGAAACAACAAAACAAGCGAAACTGACTGTGCACTGTTTGGAAATTACAAGGATTTTGATACGAAATTCAAAAATTGGAGAAGAACAGATTGTCAGACTTATATTCAGGATGTTATCCGATACGCTTTTGAAAAAACCGGACGGAGAGATTTATATAACGGATTACTCGCTTATTATAAAAAAAACGGAGTAACAGGGACGATTATGGCTCAGTATCTTGTAAAACAAGGATGGAAGGCTTATTTGTTTATGCCCGATACTGAAAATCCTTTGGACAACAACAATGAACACACAAAAAAATATAGAGATGCACTAAAGACAAATAAATGGTGGGATGTTCCTTTGAGTGGGATGATTGTGAACTATAAACCTACCCTTGGAAAAACTAACACGACTCCCATTGATTCTGATGGAACTCGTAAGTTAGCAGCCTTAGCAAAAGTAAAATTTGCTGCTTGTGTATTTACTAAAGGAATACACACGGGAATATTGTCGGAAGGAAGCATACTTGAAGTTCACTGGAAGAGCATTAGCGAACAAACTACCGTTGACGCGTCATATCAAACATTTCAGCAGCAAGACTTGTATGAAAAAACGAATTTATTGGATTTTGGATGGATTGAAGGGATTTTTATTGTCCCACCAGGTTCTCCGGTTATAAATTAAAATTTATGGGAATAATACTTAAAACAAGTTTAATAATTTTATTTGCCGTATTATTGGTTGGTTGCGGACAGGTAGCTAAAAGCCAAGAGGCTTCTAATGTATTTGCAAAGAAAGAAGCTAAAGAGTTGCCTGTAAGTGAAACGTTATTTGAAACAAAAGTAAATACTAAATATCAGATTAGCTTTTTGTTTTTTGACGCTAAGATAGATGATTCATCTATAATTTTAGTAAAAGTTAGGGATGATAAAACAAATCAAATTAAAAATTTTTATTCGGCTTTAGAAGATAACTTTCCGAAAGATAATTTAGATTATTGGTCACCTGATGGAAATCATTTCGTGTTTATTAACGGTAAAACAGGTGGGTTATTTATATATAAAACAACAGAACTTGTTAAAGTATTTCTGAGAAACGATTTCTCAGAAACTAGTTTTTTAAATCAAGCAAAATCTCATGATAGGATTAATATTTTGACTGATAAGCAAAATCCAGAATTTCAGCTTACGCCTTTAAAATGGATAGAAAACAAATCAATTTTATTTTCGGTAAATCGTGAAGAAAAAGATACTAATACCGCATTTAACAGAAAACAAACAACTTATGGGCAATTTCGCTACGATTTTTCGAGAAAAAAGTTATTTCGCAAAGTTAAATCAATTGCTTCAATGACTAGCGAAGAAAAGGTTGTTTATAATAAATTTTATGGTTTATTGGGTGAGAACAAAAATGGTGTAGTAAAACAAATCCGAATTGCAAATGAGGCTTTTTAGGAAAATTTTAGTAAATAGCTAATCTTATAAAAAAAGATTTTAAGTTATCGTTTTTCAATAAACTAGAAATTCGAACTTCGAATATTTAGTTTTAGACAAGGAGAAAAATTATCGCAGTTTTTAGAGGTCGCGGAAATCGACCACCATTCAAAAGAGAGCCGTTGCATCGCACAAATGAGCGGATTCGCATACCTGCAGTGAGAGTTGTAGGTGAAGATGGTGAGGCTTACGGCGTAATGGACACGCGAGATGCTGTTCAAAAAGCACGAGAAATGGGGCTCGATTTGGTGGAAATTGCACCAAATGCTCAGCCACCTGTTTGTAGAATTATTGACTACGGAAAGTTTCTTTACGAAGAAAAAAAGAAAACTCACGAAGCTAAGAAAAAACAGGTCAAGGTTGAAGTTAAAGAACTCAAATTTCGTCCGGGAACGGATGATCACGATTATGAATATCGGGTAAAAAGAGCCAAAGAATGGCTTATAGGTGGAGACAAGGTTCGTGCCGCAATTGCTTTTCGCGGACGAGAAATGACTCACCGAGAGCTTGGTTCAAAGATTCTTGCGAGAATGCGGGCTGAATTGGCAGACGTTTGTGAAGTTGAAGTTTTTCCGAAAATGGAAGGCTATCAAATGTTTATGATTCTATCGCCGAAGAAAGTTCAAAAACCTGAGAAGAATCCGGTAAAAAAACCCGCGAAACCGCCTGAAAAAGTTGAAAAAGCTGATACAAAACCAGTTGAGAAACCAGTTGAGAAACCAGTTGAAATTGTTGAAAAACCAGTAGAACTGATTGTTGAAAAAACTGCGGAAAAAACCGAAGAAATATAGATTTTAGAAGAAAATAGGAGCAATTATGCCAAAATTAAAAACACATAAAGGTGCGGCAAAGCGTTTTCGAACGACCGGAACCGGAAAAATCAAACGTGGAAAATCGCACGCTCGTCATATTTTGACGAAAAAATCGACTAAACGAAAACGCAAATTAGACCAAGATTGCTTGGTTTCTGATGGCGATATGAAGCGTGTGCAAAAAATGTTGCCATACGGAAGAAATTAGAATTATGAAGTATGAAGGCGGAAGGATGAACAAACCGCAAATTTGAATTAACTCATCCTTCATTTTTCTACCTTCATCCTTTTTGCAAATAAGGAGTGAGAAATGCCAAGAGCAAAACGTGGATATAAACGAAAAGATAAACGGAAAAAAATATTAGCCTTAGCCAAAGGTTATCGCGGAACGAAATCGAAATTGTATCGTTCGGCGAAAGAATCGGTAGCACGTGCGTTGAAGTTTGCCTACACAGGACGAAAACTTAAAAAACGTGATTTTCGCAAATTGTGGATCGTCAGAATTGGAGCTGCGGCTCGTTTGAATGGAACAAACTATTCGAACTTTATGCACGGACTTAAACTTGCCGGAATTGAACTAGACCGAAAAGTATTAGCCGATTTGGCGGTTAACCAACCAGAAGGTTTTGCAACTATTGCTGGCAAAGCGATGGACGCAATCGCTGGCAAAGCTGCGGCTTAAAATTAGATTCAAAAAAACAAAAAAGCAGAAGGTAATAGTGTTTCACTTTCCCTTTGCTTTTTTGTTTTTGTAGTCGTGCTCGATATGCTAAAATTCCAACGAGGAAAGATAAATGCATGAAATTGCAAGATTTTACGGAATCGTAATTAAATTGTTCTTTGGTGACCATTCGCCGCCGCATTTTCTTGCTGTTTATGGCGAACACAACGCACTTTTTGCCATTGAAACTTTGCAAGTGATTTAAGGTGATTTACCGAATCGGGCAATGAAATTAGTAGTTGAATGGGCAACTATTCATCAGACCGAACTTTTAACGATGTGGAAAGAGCAATCTTTTCATAAACTTTCACCATTGGACTAATCGTTATGAAACATCCGACAATTATTTCAGCCAAAGCTACTGACAGCAACACTTTACTGATTGAATTTGATAATTCGATTACAAAGAATTACGACATTCGCCGCGTGATTGACAGAGAAATGTTTATGCCGTTAAGAAATTATTCGTTGTTCAAAAATGTGCAAATTGACAGCGGTGGCTATGCAGTTTTTTGGAATGAAAATATTGACATCTGTGAATATGAATTGTGGACGAATGGCGAAAATTGTTAAAAATGAACGAGCAAAAACAACAAATCGAAAAGAATCGTGAAGCGTTCAATCAAGATTTTGGACGCTTTTTAAATTTGAACTTACAAAGTTTGGACGAAGCAGAAACTCTGCAAAAAGAACTCGCCGAACTTCGGATCAAACACACGGGCAAAAAGTCTGAAATTGCTGGTTTAAGCCGTTTAATCGGACAAGTTTTACCCGAAGAACGTGCGGAATTCGGCAAACTTATACAAACATTGATTGGCGAAGTTAATCAAAAATTGGACAATGCGGAAACTGCCGTTAAAGCATATATTTCCGACGCAAAAACCGCGAAAGAAGCAATCGACGTAACGTTGCCGTCGAATCGCTTGCGAAACGGACATCTTCATCCGCTCACGTTACTGCGTCAGCGAATCGAAGATATTTTTGTCTCAATGGGTTACGCGATTGAAGACGACCGCGAAATTGAAACGGATTATTACAATTTCGATGCACTGAACATTCCCGAAGGTCATCCCGCCCGCGAATCGCAAGATACTTTTTACACGACGACAGGTTTGGCGTTGCGTTCGCAGACTTCGACCGTCCAAATTCGTGCGATGGAACGACGCGGAATTCCCTTGCGAATCATTTCGCCCGGCAGAGTTTTCCGACGCGACACGCCCGATATGACGCACGTTCCGATGTTTCATCAAATCGAAGGTTTATGCGTTGACAAAGGAATTACGATGGCACATCTGAAAGGAACAGTCGCCGAATGGTTGCGGCGTTTATTCGGCAAAGACACAAAAATCCGCATGCGTCCAAGCTATTTCCCTTTCACCGAACCATCGGCGGAATTCGATTTTTCGTGCTTCAAATGCGACGGCACAGGCACTTTTGAAACCGACCGTTGCCGACCGTGCAAAGGTTCCGGCTGGATTGAACTCGGCGGTTGCGGAATGGTTCACCCGAATGTGCTGAAAAATTGCGGCGTTGACCCGGAAATTTACACAGGTTTCGCCTTCGGATTCGGTCTGGAGCGAATGTGTGCGTTAATGTATGCGTTGGATGATATTCGGTATATGTTTGATAATGATGTGAGGTTTTTGGAGCAGTTTAGGTGAGAATATGATTGACCCGATTGTTGAAGAAATTCATAAAATACGCAAAGAGTTTGCAGAGAAGTTTGATTACAATGTGGACGCAATGTTTGAAGATTTGCGAAAAAAGCAGTTACAAAACAACCGCAAAATTGTATCGTTTGCGAAAAGGATAAAGAAAAGACAAAATATCTGAAATGAATTATTTAAATCCAATTTTCAATTTGTTTTTTGAATCTTTTAAGATTATGAATAACAAACTAAGAAAAATTTTATTAATGGCACTCACATTTGCTGTTTTCACGATTAGCGTGTCCTCACAAATCACAGGCTCAAAATCGGGTTTAATAAATTTACCAACCGATGATTCTAACGTTGAAAAAAAGGTTGCTCTAGTCACAAACGATGCAGGTCGTTATTTCAAACAAGGTTTATTGAATCTACTGGGAAACCAACGTTCGCTAGCTCGTGATAATTTTGATAAATCAGTTGAAGTTTTTTTAAATTCAAGTTTGGATGTCAGAAAAAACCAAACATTACTTGGTTGTTATTCACAATTAGTCGAAACTGTTTATTTGATGGAATTTCCTACGTCTCGGCAACCAGCGAATCTTCGTGGATTAGCGACAACTTGTGGATGGGAAATACGAAATGAAACAATCGACGCGGTTGCCAAACGTCTGGTTTCGCGGAACAATCCAACCGCCGACAACTTATTGTTTGCTTCTGTCGTTACAAATTCAAGTCAACGTGACGTTCAAGTTGGTTTTTCGGATCAATCATTTGAATCAGTCGGAACCGACGAATTATCCCTTCCAACAAGCTATAAAATCCCTCGCCAACCTAAAAAGCAGAACACAGTTATAACCTCAGTTCAGCAAATTCCAAAATATAAAATTGTTAAAAATAGTGAATCAAAAGACATAGCGGGCACAAAGCCGCAACAAAAAGCTAACGGTGAAGTTGCAGCGGTTATGAATTGGTTTCAAAATAATCTAAATGATCCGTATTCAATGAAAATTGTAAATTGGGGAAAAGTTGTAAAATCAGGACTGGGAACAGAAGCTTATTGGGCGGTTATGGTAAAAATTCGAGCAAAAAACCAATATGGTGCTTATATTTTAAGTCAATACATATTTTTCATTCGACAAAATAAAATAGTAAGGTATTTAGTTAGTTGAAAGTCTGTCTTCTAAGGAGATTATTTATGACAAATCTTGAACAAACAATTATCGAAAAAGTTCACGCTTTTCCGCAATCAAAACAGCAAAAACTTTTGCAATATGCCGAAGAGTTGGAAAATGAAGTGATTGAGGAAAGCCCGAAACATCAAACTATTTGGGAAATGGTGAAAGATATTATTGAAGAAGTCCCGAAAGAAGAATGGGATAAACTGCCGACTGATGGCTCAATAAATTATAAACATTATCTTTATGGACATAAGAAAAAGACAAAATGAAACAAATATTTGTTGACACCAATCATTTTGTCGCAATTTTGCATCCAAGCGACCAACTACACAATAAAGCTGTTTTGGCTGAAAGTTATCTGAGTTCAAATCGTTTAATTACGACCGATTATATTTTGGTTGAAGTGTTAAATTATTTTTGTGAGTTCCCAATTCATTTTAAGACTCGAATTTCACGGGCAGTTGCTACAATTATCACAGCAAGGAAAATCGAGATCATTAAATGTTCGCATGAAGAGTTTTTGAAAGGTTTCGAACTTTATAATTCTCGGCTCGACAAAGGTTACAGTTTAACCGATTGCGTTTCGATGAACGTTATGCGTGAACGAAATATCACACAAATTCTGACGCACGATGACCATTTTGAGCAAGAAGGTTTTACAATTTTATTATAATTTATGGCTTGGGCGGTCGCCTACATCACAAAACTCAAACTCGGCGAAACGGTTTACTTTCGACCGCGTAGAAATTCGATGCAAGGCAAGATTGAATCGGGACAACTTTGTACCGTTGAACCGATTGAAGATTACGACACTTTAGAAAAAGGCAACATTGTTTTGTGCAAAGTAAATGGAAGTCAATATCTGCATTTGATAAAGGCAATTCAAGGTAAACGCTTTCAAATCGGCAACAATCGCGGACGTATTAACGGTTGGATTACGGCAAATTCGGTATTCGGTAAATGTGTTAAAATTGAAAATTAGAGGTTAATTATGCCGAAACGAGATTTATTTCACGATGCCGTAAAAAACGCACTTATCAAAGACGGTTGGATAATTACCGATGACCCGTTGACTTTTAGAATTGACGGTATCAATATTTCGATTGATTTGGGTGCGGAAAAAATTCTTGGGGCAGAAAAAGACGGCAGACGTATTGCCGTAGAAATAAAAAGTTTTATCAATCCGTCGCCGATGACCGATTTTCACGCGGCTTTAGGGCAATTTCTTAACTACAAACTTTTTCTCAGCCAAGAAGATTCAGAG
This sequence comes from Acidobacteriota bacterium, assembly GCA_031414415.1. GTDB lineage: Bacteria > Acidobacteriota > Blastocatellia > Pyrinomonadales > Pyrinomonadaceae > JANNVK01. The sequence goes on along the minus strand of JANNVK010000042.1, from coordinate 1,594 downwards.
AGAATTTTGTTTTTAGCGGTTCCGATTGAAACCTACAAAGAATTTTTTCAAAAAGATATTATTCAACAGTCAGTTCAAATTAACGGCGTGAAACTTATAGTTTATAATTCTTTGAGTGAGGTCATAAATTTATGGATCGAATAGCAATATACAGAAAAATTATCGAAGAAGTTTTAACCGAATATGCCGGACACAAATTTGTCAACCAAGACAAGGCTGATGAATTTGAGCGGCAAACCATTTTTGACGAGAAAAATAATCATTACCAAGTATTAAATGTCGGTTGGGAAGGTTTTAATCGAACTTTCGGCAGTCCGATTCATATAGACATCAAAAACGATAAAGTATGGATTCAGCAAAATTTAACCGATTACGATTTTATCGGCGATTTAATCGAGAAAGGTATTCCGAAAACAGATATTGTGCTGGCTTTTCACGCACCTTATAAACGCAAATATACAGGTTTTGCAGTTGCTTAGAGGCTTATTATGGAAGTTACAACATTTCAAGGCGTAGTTGAAAACGGCACTATTCAACTGGATGAAGCAGTTAAATTGCCTGAAAAAACGGTAGTTTATGTAATTGTGCCTAATTCTGCAAATAAACGAATTCCGCGAATTATGAGTCCGCATTTTGCCAATAAAGAAGACGCAAAATTCTTTGTAAAAACGGTTGAGGATGATGTAGATGACGATTTATAATAGCGAGCATTTTCAGCCTCCGGCACCTTTAGCGAAAATCAGCGTTAGAAATTTCAAAAATAAAAGCCGTGTTTCAGAAGTCCCGATGCTTTTAGATACAGGTGCCGATGTTTCGCTGATTCCGACAAAGTTTATTCAATCATTAAATTTAAGTTTAGGCGATTCTGTTAATCTCATCGGTTTTGACGGAAATCAAGCCGGCTTTCAATCGGTTGATGCTCAAATTATCTTTGAAGGAAAAAGATTTACCGGCACATATTTTTTGATTGACCAAGAGTACGGAATTTTAGGGCGGGATATTTTGAATGGTTTCGCCTTGATATTTGATGGTTTAGAACTTAGTTGGAGCATAATTTCGCAAGAATAATATTTACATGAACATTAGTTACAATTGGCTGAAAGATTTGGTTGAAATAAATTTGAACCCGCAGGAAGTTGCGGAAAAATTAACGAGCGTCGGTTTGGCGGTTGAAGGTATTCACGCACACAAAGACGATTTTGTTTTTGACATTGATTTAACCTCGAATCGCGGAGATTGTTTGTCGCATTTGGGCGTAAGCCGCGAAATTGCGGCGATAACTCAGTCCAAAGTCCAAAGTCCAAAGTCCAAAGTCGAAAACGTGCAATCGAACAAGCCTAATTTAGTTACGATTGAAGATGCCGATATTTGCAATCGTTTTACCGCTCGCATTATCCGAAATGTGAAGATTTCGCCGTCGCCGCAATGGTTGGTTGACCGTTTGGAAGCAATCGGGCAACGTTCGATTAACAACGTTGCCGACATCACAAATTATGTCATGCACGAACTCGGAAACCCGATGCACTCGTTTGATTTCAACAAGTTAGCGGAAAACCGAATTATCGTCAGACGTGCGAAACCGAGCGAGAAAATG
>JANNVK010000041.1:0-8980 GCA_031414415.1 Acidobacteriota bacterium | reverse complement strand
TTAAAAACGAATACAAAATTCACAATTAATCATTAACAATTAACAATTATCTTAAGCTCCTGCCGAATTTACTTTTTCACTCCACCGACTTGCTTTGAAATCCTCAATTGCTTCTTTCATCGTTGCTTTCAAATCATCATCGATTGATTTTTTCGTACGAAGCGTATCAAAAATTGTCGGATGCGAATTTTCAACGAATTTGAACAATTCATCTTCAAATCGTTTCAAATCTGAAACATCAATGTCGTCAGCGTGACCGTTTGAAACCGTCCAAATGATGAAAACCTGTTTCTCAACTTCCATCGGCATATATTGACCTTGTTTCAAAACTTCGGTCAAACGTTTTCCGCGTTCGAGTTGATTTTGTGTCGATTTGTCAAGATCAGAACCGAATTGGGCGAAAGCCGCAAGCTCACGGAATTGAGCCAAGTCAATCCGCAAAGTTCCCGCAACTTGTTTCATTGCTTTAATTTGAGCCGCACCACCCACACGCGAAACCGAGTTTCCGACGTTAATCGCCGGACGAACGCCTGAGTTAAACAAATCTGATTCAAGGAAAATTTGTCCGTCGGTAATCGAAATTACGTTTGTTGGAATGTAAGCTGAAATATCGCCAGCTTGTGTTTCGATAATCGGCAGGGAAGTTAAACTTCCGCCACCGCGAGCGTCCGACATTTTCGCCGCACGTTCGAGAAGTCTCGAGTGAAGATAAAATACGTCGCCCGGATATGCTTCACGACCTGGAGGACGACGCAGCAGCAACGAAATTTCACGATAAGCCGCAGCTTGTTTCGACAAATCATCGTAAATTGTCAAAGCGTGTCTGCCGTTATCGCGGAAATATTCGCCAATCGCAACGCCAGAATATGGAGCCAAAAATTGCATCGCGGCTGGATCAGAAGCTGTTGCGGTCACAACAATCGTGTAATCCATCGCACCAAAATCAGTCAATTTTTGCACAACTTGGGCAACAGTCGAGGCTTTTTGACCAATCGCGACATAAATACAAATTACGTCTTTACCTTTTTGGTTGATAATAGTGTCAATCGCGACCGCAGTTTTACCAGTTTGGCGATCACCAATGATAAGCTCACGCTGTCCGCGACCAATTGGAACCATCGCGTCAATAGCTTTCAAACCGGTTTGAAGCGGCTCTTTCACAGGTTGACGATCAATAATTCCCGGAGCAATTTTTTCGACAGGATTGTAAGTGTCAGTGATGATGTCGCCTTTACCGTCAATCGCATTTCCGAGTGCGTCAACAACTCGTCCGATCATCGCATCGCCAACTGGAACGCTCATAATCCGCTTGGTGCGTTTTACTTCATCGCCTTCTTTAATCTTTTGCGAGTCGCCGAAAAGCACGGCTCCAACTTTGTCTTCTTCTAGGTTAAGTGCGAGTCCGCGAACGCCATGTGGGAATTCTAGAAGTTCGCCAGCCATGACTTTTTCAAGTCCGTGGATTTGGGCAATTCCGTCTCCGACCTTGATAACCGTTCCGACTTCCGAAACTGTCATTCCGGAATCGAAATTTTCAATCTGTTTACGAATAATTTCGTTAATTTCGTTTGCTTTTATCTGTTCCATATTTATATAAATACTTTAAAAATCTATTCTGTCATCTGGGTTTTCAGGTTCAACGTCAGGAACCGCATTCATTACTTTTTCAAAACCATCTAAAGTGTTGCGTTGGGCAGCTTGTCGTTTTATCTGATTTAAAATTTCTATTTGCGACATTTTATCCGCCGATTTAACCAAAAAATCATTAACCGAAATGCCTTGTTGCTGTGCAATTAACTCAATTCTTTCTTGTAATAAACTTGGCAACTCTAAAGTAATTGTGTTCATAAAGTTTTTACCATTTCCAAAAAGAGTTTTGGCGTAATTGCTTCAATTCCAAATAATTCAATATTATCAAAATCTTTCAAATTGAAAGTGACAATAAAATCAGCTCCAGAAGAAACAGCAGCTTCCAAAACCATGTCGTCTTTTTCATCTTTTAACCAAGGTCTAAGAAGAAAATAAATGTTATACGTGTCAGCGTATTTAAGAACTTCATCGATAAAATCTTGCACTTCAATATTAGAAATGGATTCGGGTTTAATATGCGAACGCATCAAAACGTCTCGATACTCCATATATAATGGAAGTGAAAGTGCAATTTCAAACTTTTTCAATTTTAACATTGAAAGCAGCTGAAACGATGCACCATTTTTCGACTTCAACGCTGCAACCAAAACATTTGTATCAAATATCACTCGCCAAATTTTGCTCATAAACTTGGCATTTACTTATATTTAGCCATTAACCAATTCCGCTTTCAAATTTTCGAGCTGAGTTTTCACCGAACTATCATAAACGGTAGAACCAATTCTCGTGACGATTCCGCCGATGATTTCTTTGTCAATATCAAATTTTAGAGTAACTTTCTTGCCTGACATTTGCTCAAGATTTTTGGCTAAATCGCTTTGTTCGCTTGCAGTTAATTCTCGTGCAGAAGTCACGTTCGCCGCAACCATTCCGGAGCGTTCTTCTAACACGCTAACGAAAGTTTTATTGATTGCGTTGAGATCGTTTAAACGTCCGTTTTCTAATAATATTCGGAGAAAATTTGCGGTTTGATTAGTCGGTTTCGTTTTTTCGATTAATGTGTTTAGAACATTTGATTTGTCAGTTTGAGCAAATGCTGGGTTCGAAAAAAGACCTGATAAATTCGAATTCTCGTCGATAATTGCGTTAAAAGAATTGAGTTCGGCTTGAACAGTTTGATAATTGCTGCCGACAGAATCTGCCAGAGCGGTTGCGTAACGACGTGCGATAAGTTCAATACTCATTATTTTGCACCTCCGAGATTTTCAATTCCAGCTTTAACGAGTTGTGCATCGCTCGAAGTTCCGAGTTTTTCGCGAATCAACTTTTCAGCAAGACGAATACTTTCTTCAGCAGAAAACTTGCGAAGTTCGTTTTCAGCTTGTTTTTTCATTCGCAACACTTCGTTGTCGGCTTGAGTTCGCATTTTTGCCAAGTCAGTTTCAGTTTGTTCAGCAATCCGGCGTGCTTCGTTGTCGGCTTCAACTTGGGCTTTCAAACGAATTTGGTCTTTTTCCGTTTCCAAACGTGCTGTTTTTGCTTCAATTTCCGTAAGTTTCGCCAATGCTGTTTGTTTTTCTTCTTCAGCTTTTATTAACTCAGCACGAATAACTTCACGTTTTGCTTTGAAAACTTCACTTAAAGGTTTTTTAATTAAATAAACCATCAAGGCAACAAATGCCGCCAAATTTATAAACTTCCAGAGCGGAAAATTGGGATTATTGAAATATGTTTCCCAAAAATTGTCGAATGCTGAACCGCCTGAACTAGCAGAACCAGCAATTAAAAAAATAAAACTAAAAATTAAGGCGAGCATATGTAAAAGTTTCAGGTTCAAAGTTTCAGATTTCTTTTATGCAGTTTGTAATATGCAATTTGGAATCTGAATCTTTCCTAGGCTGTTTTCAAAATATTTGAACTAATTTTCTCTGCAAGTTTCTCAGCGTCTTTTGCTAAATCATTTTTTGCGGTGCCAGATTGAGTTTCAACTCCAGCTTTCTCACGCGAAACGAGATCAACGATTTCGTTTTTGACTGCATCTAAGCGACCTTGACGAACTGCAACTGCTTGTCCGCGTTGAGCTTCAATCAATTCGTAACTTTCAGTTCGAACATCACGCAAGTTGTTGTTGTAGGCAATTTCTTTATCAGCAACTTGATTTAAAATCTGGTTAGCTTCGCCCGAACGTCCGCCAGTATTTTTTTCACGACTCGCCAAAATGCGATTGATTGGACGAAATAAAGTGCGATTCAAAATCCATATCATCAACAAAATCAATGCAATATGCACAAAAATTGTCCCATCAGGAACGAGTTGAATTCCGCCACCTTCTGCAAAAGCTAAAACAGACATAATTAAAGTAAAAACAAGTATATATAGTAAATGAATCTGAATAAGCAGTGTAAAAATAGACTGCTATCAAAAGGAATTAGAATATCACGCCAAATTATTAGTGGTCAAGCATAGTAATAAGTATTCCATATCGTCAAAAAAGGCACGAAATAGTGTAAAAATACGTTTCACTTTTATCCAAATACTGATAAATAAGACGGCATAAGTTTTGCAACGAACTTCAATAACTCTTCCCTGAGAGAACAAAATAATTAAAATTGGAGAAAAACTAATGAAATCGACTAATTCAATGAAAAGCCTTATCTGGGCGATTTTCGTATTACCCCTGATTTTCTCGTCGAGTGTTTTTGGATACGACACAGACGACACAGTTCCGCAAATTACCGCGAGAGTTTCGCGAATCAGTTTTATTAGCGGCGATGTCCAGGTTCGCCGTGCAGATAGTCAAGACTGGGAAAAAGCTACGCAAAACTTACCGCTTGTCGAAGGCGATCAGGTTGCAACAAACGCTAATTCGCGTGCAGAAATTCAATTTGATTCAAACAGTTTTTTACGTTTGGCTGAAAATTCTTACCTCAAAGTTGTCACTCTGAGAGATGCCGGAATCGCGATAAGTTTGCCGCAAGGAACTCTTAGTTTGCGAACCCTAAACTTTGACAAAGACAGAAGTTACTTCGAACTAGATGCTCCAAATTCGACAATTACTATATTAAAATCAGGACTTTATCGTGTTGATGCTGGCGACAAAAATAATAAAGAAGTTCGCGTTTCGGTCACTGATAATGGACAAGCGAGAGTTTACTCAGACAATTCGGGATTTATTGTCAAAAATGGTCGAAGTGCGAGACTTTATCTTGACGGAAATAATTCGGGCGAGTGGGAAACAACTGACGCATCGAGTTATGTCGATGATTTTGCTAACTGGGTTTTAGACCGCGATCAGCAAACATCGAAACGTCTGCAAAATGCTTCTTACGATAAATATTATGATCGAGATATGTATGGTGCCGAAGATTTAGAAGACAACGGCGAATGGATTTACACCAAAAAATATGGCTACGTTTGGCGACCTTATGATCGTTCAATTCGCGGATATTCAGATTGGTCACCTTACAGATACGGAAGCTGGCGTTGGGTTTCGCCATATGGCTGGACGTGGATCAACGATGAACCTTGGGGTTGGGCAACATATCATCATGGACGTTGGGTTTATGATAGCGGATTTTGGTCTTGGTCGCCATATAGTTCGCGACGCGGAAACCGAAGTTGGTGGCAACCTGCACTCGTAATTATTTCGTGGGGCGGACCATCAGTTTATTGGTATCCATTGCCGTATCATTATGGTTATAACGATTACAACTATTATTGCAGAGGTCGTGGTCGTGGCGGAAACAACACAATAATCAACAACACAACTATCATTAACAACACGACAATTATTAATCCGCGACCAATTCGCGAAGATCAAATGAAGGGCGATGGCAGAGGTCACATAATAATTCCACCTGGCGGAGTTATTTCAATGCCAACCGATAAGTTTGGGCGAAGTGTTGATGGAATTAAAAGACCGCCGATTACTATCGCTGGTGACATTATCAAAGCCGACCCAAACACAGATAGAGGCGTAAAAAATCTTCCAACTTTTGAAGACAGAAAACCTGGACGTGAAGTTTTATCAACACCGCCGATATTTGTTAATTCAGAAACTGCCGTTAAAATTGGTGTTACAAAACGCGAATCTGGCGTAAAACTCGATGATAGCTTGCGTAACGAAAAGATTTTCGATCGCCGTCAACCAGTCGATCGTCAACCGCCAGTCGATAATAATGGTCAGTCTTCCGAAGAAAATGTTCGTGGAACCGGAGCAGTAAAACGTCCACCTTTGGCTCAAAACGAAGAAGTAAAATCGCCTGAGAATCGTCCGGCTGTCAGACCTCGACCAAAAGATGATTATCCGACAACGCAAACTGGAACGGAAAATACCGATAGAAAGCCGGCAGTTCGACTGCGAAGCGATGAAGATCGGAAACCAGCCGAACAACCACGCGAACAGCCTCGCCAAGAGGAACGAAAACCGCGTTACGATCCGCCGTCTCAGCCGATTTACGAGAAACCGCGTGAGCAACCGCGTCGCGAAGAACCGCGTCAACAGCCGCAGCCTCGTGAACAACCACGTGAGCAACCACGCGAACAGCCACGGCAAGAGCAGCCGCGACAAGAAAAACCTCGCGAACAACCACGCGAACAACCGCGGCAAGAAGACAAAAAACCTTCGCCACCGCCACCTTCGTCAAAAAAAGGTGAACCAACTGACGGAAAATAACCTACCAAATGGCGGAAACGCGACTGTTAAGGAGTGTGTTTGACACACTTCCTGACGGTCGCGTTTCTGCCTTGTGCTTAATTTGAATAAATTTTCAACCGAAACTCGTCGTTTGTTGTGTAAATTTCGGTTCGTTTGCCGGAAAATTCGCGAGTTTCTCGTAAGATATTTGGCAGACTTCCGTTCAAATCTTCGATTCCGTATTCAGGTTTTGAAAAAATTGATGCAATTTGCGGATTTATTCGTTGGGTAATTCCATAGCGAATCGCTTTTGAAGCCGGCGGCACGAATCCATTTGTTCGTCGCGGATTGAGAATTTCAATAGTTTTATCAAAAATATTGATCCGAGTTGTCACGTCTCTAATGGCTAAATCGCGGTGCATCAGAGCGTTTGCGATTGCTTCGCGAATTGATTTTCGATGATATGTTCCACGAGCTTGAACTGGCGAATTTTCGACTTTTGGGCGAGTTTTTGTTTTGTCATCAATCAAATCACAGTAACGATTTGCGAACCTCAAAGCCTGTTCAAAAAGTGTCAGCAAATTTCCGCTAACTACTGATTTTTCAATAATTTGCGATTCAATATTTTCGCCGCCAAATCTTGTTAGATGGACAATCGATCTTGGAACTAACTCCGCAACTCTGTCATTTTTTCCAAAAAGCAAAATCGCGGCTGTTGTTGGCGTAATTTCTTCGTTTGAACCAACCGCGAGCAACAAATCTTTCCGCAAAAATTCATTGGTTTCCCACGCAAATTTGCTGTCAATTTCGTCTTCAAAGGCTTTGGCAAAAGTCCATAAAAGTCCGTCGTCGATGTCTTTTTCAGACGAACCAATAACCGGAATATTTTCGTAAAAAAGCGGACGAATTTCATCAAGCCAAACAGAAAGTTCTTCGCGAGTTGCTTCACGTTTTTCTGCACCAAAACGCATATAAAATCTGCCATCGCGAGTGCGATATGGTGGCTTTTTGCCGACAACTTCGAGGACAACAATCTGTCTGCCGTTATCAAATGCAATGCAATTTATTAGCGGAACCAGCGGCGGAAAAATTTCTTCGCGGCAAATTCTTACGAGTTCATCGCGGACTGTAATCGCATTTTCGACGCCTTCAATCCGTAATTGATCTGAAACGCCAAAAATAAACATTCCGCCATCAGTATTGGCGAGTGCGATTATTCCTTGAGCAATTTTTTCAGAATTTGAAAGTTTAATTTTTAGTTCAAAATAAGTATCTTCGCCACCGCGAATGAGTCTAAGTAGTTCTGTTCGCGAGACTTCGGGCGTTGGTATATTGGCGAGGAGTTCTTGATATGACCTTGCCGAAAGCGTGCTGTTGTGGCTGTTGCGAAATTTTCTGCGTGTCATTTGTTCAAAAATAAAGACCGAATTTTGATTAAAAACCTTATCTGATTGAAACATTTACATCGCAAAATTTCAAAAGATACACCATAATTTCTTGCAATTATTCGCAATATTTAGCAAACTAACGGCGAATTAACAAAATTTGTGGAAAACGAAATAATCACAGCTTACATTTCGCTCGGTTCGAATTTGGGTGATAAAGCAGGAAATTTACTGCTTGCGGTTCGAGGTTTGCTCGAAGCAAGTTTTGTAGTTTCGAGGCTTTCAGCAATTTATGAAACCGAACCTGTCGGTGTTGAAAGTCACGAAAATTATCTTAATATGGTCGTCGAAGTTCAGATTACAAACATTACGCCCGAACAAATGTTAGCGAGAATGATACGCATCGAATATCTGCTCGGGCGAAGGCACAAATTTCAACAAGCTCCGCGAACTGCCGATTTAGATTTATTAATTTATGGCGATAAACATAAGCAAACAAACTTTTTAACTCTTCCGCACCCGAGACTTCATCTGCGAAATTTTGTTCTCGTTCCGCTCGCCGAACTTTCTCCGCATCTTGTTCATCCAATTTTTCAGTCAACAATTCAGCAATTACTCGAAGCCACGCCAGATAAATCAAAAGTCCAACGTTGGAATGCTGATTTTGAAGATTAACCCATTTGAAATAATCACAGATTATTAAATTAAGAAATTTTCGTGATTTTGTTGGTTTCGTTATTAATACGATTGCGAATTAAAGATTTTAAGCTACCCGTTTGAGCGTATAGGCAATTACAGACTCAGATGAAGCCCTTATGCTAACAACAGTGAGATAATGACAAGCAGATTCAACCGGTTTCAATCCACATCTCTGACGAATCAGAGATGAAATTAATTGTGAATTATGAATTATGAATTATGAATTATGAATTGTGAATGATGAATTGTGAAGTGTGAAGTGTGAAGTGTGAATGATGAATTGTGAATCAGGTTTCAATCCACATCTCTGACGAATCAGAGATGAAATTTACTGCGGTAATTTCGCTATCAACAAAAGTAGTGTTTCAATCCACATCTCTGACGAATCAGAGATGAAATAAGCACGAGGGCGGAAGCTGAGTTCTTCAAAGTCAGTTTCAATCCACATCTCTGACGAATCAGAGATGAAATGGAGTTATCACGGTTTTTTTTGTGCCTACAACCCGTTTCAATCCACATCTCTGACGAATCAGAGATGAAATTTTTGATCAGGAGTAAAAATGGACGCAACTCAAATGTTTCAATCCACATCTCTGACGAATCAGAGATGAAATCGATGCGGTTTTGTGCAATTTGCACAAAGGAAAAACGTTTCAATCCACATCTCTGA
>JANNVK010000040.1:0-25179 GCA_031414415.1 Acidobacteriota bacterium | reverse complement strand
GATGGCGATGGCAAGGCAGATATTGCGGTTTATCGACCGTCGAATAACAATTGGTATCGTTTAAATTCTTCGAACGGAAGTTTCGTTCAATTAAATTTTGGGATTGCGGCTGACCAAGTTGCACCGGCTGATTTTGATAATGATGGAAAGTTTGATTTGTCGATTTTCCGACCTGGAACTGGAACTTGGTGGTATCGCGATTTGCCGAGTGGAAACTTCTTCGGAACGCAATGGGGAGCAAGTGGCGATTTGTCGATTCCGTCAGATGTCGATGGCGATGGCAAAGCGGATCGCGTTGTTTTCCGACCATCAAACGGCGTTTGGTATCGTCTAAAAAGTGCGAATGGGCAGTTTGATGCGACGCAATTTGGATTAACTGGCGATGTTCCGGTGATTGTCGATTTTGACGGCGATGGCAAAGCAGAGATTGCAGTTTTCCGACCATCAAACGGAACTTGGTATTGGTTGGAGAGTTCAACCGGACAATTTCGCGGGTTTCAATTTGGACAAAACGGCGATTTGGCAGTTCCGGCGGACTACGATGGCGATGGCAAAACCGAGATTGCTGTTTTCCGTCAAAGCACGGGCGATTGGTTTTATTTGAAGAGTTCAAATGGACAATTTGTGCATTACAATTTTGGAATAATGAACGACAAACCAATTGCAGCAGACTACGACGGCGACGGAAAAGCCGACATCGCAGTTTATCGACCGAGCCTCGGAACGTGGTATTTGCAACGCAGCCAACTCGGATTTACATCAATCCAATTCGGAATCGCGGAAGATATTCCGGTGCCGAATGCTTTTGTGAGATAAAAAAGTTGGTAATTATAAATTGTGAATTGTGAATGGTGAATGGTGAATGATGAATTAAACCCATTTAATTCAGCTATTTAGATATTTCAAAATAACCAGACTAGGATAATTAAAAAACCTTGCCTAAAAACATTCAGTTTTTGGGCAAGGTTTTAGGTTTCGAAGTTAAATATTTACTTAGAGAATATCCATATTTGAACTTTAAATGCTCTTATACCTTTTACAATTTCAAACCGGCTCGGCTAAGTGCAATTTCAAAACTCGGTTTATCAATGGCTTTTATATATGCATCTTTGGCTAATACAACTCCGTCAACCACAAGTTTCATCAAAGCGTCGTTCAACATTACCATTCCGAGTTGTTTTCCGGTTTGCATTGCAGATGGAATTTGGAAAGTTTTCCCTTCGCGGATAAGATTAGAAATCGCAGGTGTAACAATCAAAACTTCTAAAGCTGCGACTCTTCCGCCGCCAATTTTTGGCAACAAAGTTTGTGAAACTACGCCTTTCAAAGATTCAGAAAGCATAACGCGGATTTGTTGCTGACGATCAGCAGGGAATTGGTCAATAATGCGGTCAACGGTCGATGCGGCGGTCGATGTATGCAAAGTTCCAAACACCAAATGTCCGGTTTCAGCCGTTTCAATCGCAATCGCAATTGTTTCGAGGTCACGCATTTCGCCGACGAGTAAAATGTCCGGATCTTCACGCAAAGCTGCACGCAAAGCATCTTTAAAACTGTTCGTATGGTTATGAACTTCGCGTTGATTGACAAGGCATTTTTGATTTTCGTGAGTAAATTCAATCGGATCTTCAATCGTGATAATGTGATCTTCGCGTTGTTTGTTAATGTGATCAACCATTGCACAAAGTGTAGTCGATTTTCCGCTTCCAGTCGGACCGGTGACAAGCACTAAGCCTTTGGAAAGATTACATAAATCGAGAATATGTTTCGACAGACCAAGTTGCTCTGCGGTTAATATTTTTGATGGAATAATACGAAAAACTCCGCCCATTCCTTTGCGGTCCATAAAAATATTTGCCCTAAAACGTGCGAGTCCGGCAATTTCGTAAGCAAAATCGGTATCGTTTCTCGCTTCAAATTCTTCTTTATTTTTGTCCGGCATTATCGACATCAAAAGTTCTTTCATCGTTTCAGGTGAAAGCGTTCCTTCAACGCATTTTAGCTCTTGCATAATGCCATCTTTTCGCACCATCGGCGGAACGGAAACACTTAAATGCAAATCTGAAGAGCCAAACTCTGCCATTTTATAGAACAAAGCATCCATTCTACTTGATGTTCCGTTTGCTCTGTTTTCTGGTTTTGGTGTGTTAGAAATAACTGTTGCGGGTTGATATGCTGGAGCTTCTTCAATGATATTTGCATAAACATTGGACATCGAATCGCTCTCGGATTTAACCGAAACTATTGATTCTTGCATAAATTCGCGGGCTTCATAGCGTTCCGTTTTTGGAGCCGGCTCATAAGAATTAGACTGTTGATTATTGAGGTTTCCAAAAGATTGCAGCGGAAGTTGAGTGGTGTAAGTTGGAGTTTCAGGCTTCGGAATAGCAATTTCTTCTAAGTTTTCTTCAGCACCGATTGGCACATAAACCGGCATCGCACTCGGCGAACCGCATCCACTTCCATCTGTTTTGACAGTAACATTAAATCCGCTTGGCGATTTCTTAATATTTACGCAAAAACTTCCCAATTTATTACTAAAAGGGAATTCAATTTCTTGCTTATCAGGCAATTCGCGTTTCATATCGTCCGGAATCATCGGAAAAACAATCATACTAATTTGTCCACCCTGAAGCGGAGAATTTATCACATCAGACTGACCATTTGACGTGATAACGTATGGGTTTTTGTTTGGTTCGAGATGCAACTCAGTGCCTGATTTTGACACAAGGTCTTCTAAATAACTGTAGATATCCATAATTTGTAGCAGATTGTTGGAAGAATTTTTTTGAGATTTGGAAATAAACGAACAGAGTTGATCGCTGATAAAATATTAACACGGCGGAAAGTTTGTTGTCACTAATTATTTTTTAAAGGTATTTTTGATTAAGATTTTGTCTGCTTTGAGTTCGATAAAACTAAAAAATTACGGCTTCCAAATTACTAAACGCAAATCAATATCTTGAGGCAAATGATTTGCAATCAATTCCATATCTTTTTTGTTTTGCGTAGCTAAACCATAATTGTGAGAAACGGCGGTTGCGACGATAAACAAATCTCGCCAATGTTTATTTTTGTCGGATTGTGAAAGTCTTGCGAAGATATGTGCCGCAATTTCTGATGCTTTTTGGTCGAAGTCAATAATGCTGTGATTTACCAACAATTTATCAATTTCATGTTTCTAAAAAGTTGCTAATTCTAGTGTAATTTCTTTTTTAACTAAGGCTTTTTGGATTCCGAAATTAGCTTCAAAAAGTGTAGTTGTCGGAATGACGGGAAAAGTTTTTGTTTTGATATTATGTTCCGCGATTTTTCGCAAAACATACGGTTGTTTATTTCGTAAATGAGTAAATATATCGTTGTCAAGAGCAAGCGGATTTTCAAGTGAAGCAGAAATTATCGGCATAAAGATTTTTAAAAGTTAAATGCTTCTTCCTCTAACGTTGGTCTTTCAGTAATTGCCTCAATTTGCTCGTCAGTTAAACCTTCAAAGGCATTTGAAAATGAATTAAGGTATTTATCCATTACCATCGAATCAAGTTTTTCATCTAAATCAATTAATTTTTGAATATCTTTGCTAAACGCAGTCATTTGTAACTCCGGCGTTGTATCTGATTCAATTTGTATTACTCCGTCTTTTGAACGAATTTTTGCTAAAACCTCTTTGCCATCCAATTTAGATACTGCTTTTTTTACTTCATCAAAGTTGTCAATGATATAGTTTTTTATTGTTCCTACCTGCTGTCCAAGAAATATGGGTTGCCCAAACACTTCTTTTCCAGATGGTTCAGGTCCATATTTCATCTGAAAAGGTTCATTTTTTGTTGGTAAAATTGATTGATACTTTTGTGTAGCAAACCAAGGTGTTGTTGTCGAATCACAAAACCAATCAAATTTTCTATCAACAATTGAGTGATAGCAATAGGCAATACTTTCAATATCTTTCCCTTCGATAAAAACAGGAAACGGCAACGTAACATTGCATGCTTTTTCAATTACCATTGCTCGATACGCAATCTGTCTTACTTGCAGGAATTCACTTATTTCTTTCAGATTCGTATTGAAAGACATTGAGGCTTCTTGATTTAATTCAGGAATGCTCACATTAATTTTTGATGATAAGCCCAAAATTGCCCACAAAGTTTTAAGCAAGAAAACGGAGAGCGGAGTTTCACCTTGTTTTTCAACTGTGAATCCATAATTGTTTATTATCAATCCCTCATCGTTTTTATCAGTTCCAGACAAAGTTGCTTTGATAACATTGTCTTCAAATCTTAAAAATAAATAGATTATATTAGTGTCGAGTTCTCCCTTAATTTCAAGAATTTCGAAATTGAATTTATGTTCGAAGTCGGAAAATGTAATCTCAAAACGAGGATGATTTTTTTTACTTCTAACCAAACTAGCCTGTTTAAGTGAGATTGCAATCGGTTTCGTCCGCGATTGTGTTGGAATCGAAAGAGTTTTGAAATCGTAACCATTTTTAAAAAGCAAAGGGTTAACTGTTGATGTATTAGCAACTGAAATCATAATTCTAAATATAATCCTAATTACGAGTTATTTCAACAAATTATATCGTAATTCCTTCTTGATATTCACCCCAAACCGAACGCAAAGTGTGGGAAATTTCGCCGACCGTTACATAATTTTCGACGCATTCCAAAATTTTCGGCAACAGATTTTCGTCCGTTATCGCCGATGATTTGAGATTCGCCAACGAACCTTCCGCTTTCGATTTATCACGCTTTTCACGAATACTTTTTAATCTTTCAACTTGGTTTTTCTCGATTTGAGCATCAATCGTCATTGTCGGAATCGTGCTTTCTTCGTCGGTTTGAAACTTGTTTACGCCGACGACAACCGCGTCTTTTGATTCGACCGCTTTTTGATATTGATACGCGGCTTCTTGGATTTCGCGTTGCGGAAAACCTTGCTCGATTGCCTTGAGCATTCCGCCTAAATCGTCAATTTTTTGGATGTAATCAACCGCTTTTGCTTCCAACTGATTCGTTAATTCTTCAATCGCGTAACTTCCCGCGAGAGCATCGACAATATCGGCAACGCCTGATTCGTGGGCGATAACTTGCTGTGTTCGCAAGGCGATTCTCGCGGCTTTTTCGGTCGGCAACGACAACGCTTCATCCATTCCGTTGGTATGCAAAGACTGCGTTCCGCCGAAAACTGCGGCGAGTGCTTGAATCGTTGTGCGGACGATATTTACTTCGGGTTGTTGTGCCGTCAGCGTTGAACCTGCGGTTTGCGTGTGAAACCGTAACATCAACGATTTCGGGTTTTTTGCAGAAAATCTTTCACGCATAATCTTTGCCCAAAGCCTTCTCGCGGCTCGGAATTTCGCCACTTCTTCGAGCAAATTGAGATGCGAATTAAAGAAAAACGACAGACGCGGTGCAAAATCGTCAACCTTCAAACCGACCGAAATTGCTGCGTCAACATACGCGATTCCGTCCGCTAATGTGAACGCGATTTCTTGTGCGGCGGTCGAACCTGCTTCGCGGATATGATAGCCCGAAATAGAAATTGTGTTCCAATTCGGAACGTCTGAAGCACAAAAAGCGAACGTATCGGTGATCAATCTTAAGCTCGGTTTCGGCGGATAAATATAAGTTCCGCGAGCGATATATTCCTTCAAAATATCGTTCTGAATTGTGCCGTTGACCTTATCGAACGAGACATTTTGCTTGCGGGCGACAGCCAAATATAAACATAAAAGCGTTGATGCGGTGGCGTTTATCGTCATCGAAGTTGAAACGGTGTCGAGCGGAATCCCGTCGAACAACGTCAGCATATCGTCAAGCGAATCAATCGCCACGCCGACTTTCCCAACCTCGCCAAGTGCCAACGAATCATCGGAATCAAGCCCGATTTGCGTCGGTAAATCAAACGCGACGCTTAATCCGGTTGTGCCGTTTGAAAGCAGATATTTGTAGCGTTTATTTGAATCTTCGGCGGTCGCAAAACCCGCGTATTGCCGCATTGTCCAAAATCTTCCGCGATACATATTCGCTCGCACGCCACGTGTGTACGGGAATTCGCCGGCATCGGCTAAATCATTTTCGTAATTGATGTTAGTGTTCTTCGGATTAAAATCGTTCGGCAATTCAATGCCCGAGGATGTTTCAAATTTATCTCGTCGTTCGCTCATAATTAATGCAAGTTTAACGCATAGAAGCGGAGTATCAAAATAAATGCGATATTAAATAAAACCTCGATAGCGAAGATTGTGTGTATTAGGAAACAGGTTATCAATTTTAGTTCAAATAACTTACGAACATTCGATTAATATCGATGTCCGCATTTTTTGACTATTCTTCAATAATTTCATAGCATTTCAATTGTAATGAATCTTAATCCAAATCAGAGAAAAGCAATTCAGGAACTTGGCGATGCGATAAATTCGGTCGTAGAGAAATCATTGGATGTTCGCAATGCGATAAATCGAATCCGCGATTTTGGTTATGAGGCAAATATATCTCTAAATCTAGAAATCGGACTGCTTGAAATTGTTCAAAAAGATGTTATGGAACCCGAAATAGAGTTTACAGCCGATGATGTTAGAGCCTTGCAACGAATGAAAATAAGAATCGATGAACTCTAATCAAAAGAATAACTTACAACCACTTATATTTTGAACTACTTTAACTATTTTAGTGAAATTGAAGACACTTTTATCCGTCGTCGTGGAAAAGGGTTACTCTTGAGTCCGTTCGATTGGGCGTTGATGGAAGTTTGGCAAGAAAGAACTATTCCGCTTCATATTGTGCTTCGCGGAATTGAGTCGGTTTTTGATAATTTCGAGAAAAATAAGACAAAAAAACGTTCGATTAAAGGCTTATCTTTTTGCCGCGAAGAAGTTGAAGTTCAATTTGCAGAATGGCAAGAATCACAGATAGGGAAGTCAGCCGAAAATGAAATAACTATCGAAACTGAATCAGACGATTCATTCTCACGCGATAAAATTTCGACACATATCGAATCAGTTATTGAAACTTTACGCGACACAAAACACACAAAATTAAATGAAACTTTCACACGGGCAATTGATCGTTTAATTGATTTACAAACTAATCTGACCGATAATTTTGAACAAATTGAAGCATCGCTTTCCGACATCGAAAATCTAATTTCAGATGGTTTGAAACAAAATGCCGACAACTTGCATCTAAAAAGATATTCGAGCGAGATTGAAAAACAACTTGGAGTTTACAAAGGCAAAATGGAAAAGGAAGTTTATCAAAAAACTTACGATATTATGTTGCTAAAAAAACTCCGCGAAGAATATGGCTTACCTCGTTTGAGTCTGTTTTATTTATGAGAAAAATATTACTCTTGATTGCAATTATTGGACTTTCAATTTATTTTGTAAACGCTCAAAACAAGAAGAAAAATACTAAAGTTTTGGTTCAAACAAAGTCTGCTAAAATATTGATAAAAAATGACTTACAATTAGCTAAGGCTTTTGGTGAAGTTATTGGTAAAAGTTATCGAAACAGGTTTTTTGGCTTTGAGGTTCAGTTTCCAGATACTTGGTTGATACAAGATAATGAATTTGAAAATGTCGTGAAAAAGCAAGGTTTTAATCGCGAATTGCAGACACCAAAAGCAAATAGCCAAGCTAATCAAAGTAAACTAAACACGGCTGCCAACAAAGTTTCGAACTTGATAACCTCATATAAGTTAATGCCCAATAATGTTGATAATGCAGCATTTAGGATTTCAATTGAAAACCTCGAAACAACACCTAATGTAAAAGATGCAGTCGATTATTTAGATCTGATGCTTGAGACTTTTAAACTCGTGAAACTTCCGAAAGGTTTTGTGATCTCCGAAGTTAAAGCTGAGAAACTCGGGAAAATGCAATTTGCCTTTATTGACACTTCAAGTAAAACAGATAATAAAAGAATGTATGCGACTGTCAACAATGGGTTTGCCATTTTATTTACGTTATCTTACAGCTTAGACTCAGACCTAGAAACAATGAAAAATATTCTTGCTGATGGTGACTTTTCATTGAAATAAGCTAAACTTACCGCAGTTCGAATTCCAAAAAAAGCATTTAGTGCTTTGCTATACAATCTTTTTGCTGGATTTATTGGCGGAATTGAAGTTGAGGTTGAAAGCGTAAATTGAGAAATAATATTAAATCTCCCAGAAAACACGGGAAAACAACAGAAAAAATACTCGATGTTTTTATTGAGAAAATTGTCGCTAACGGATTTGGTTTTGCTTTCGCTGAAGGTTTAACAATTTTCGTTTCACTTGCAGTTAAAGGCGACAAACTTCGGGTTAAATTAACCAAGCAAAAAGGAAAGGTCGCTTTTGCTGAAATCATAGAAATTCTCGAACCATCGCCGCTTCGTGTTATTCCCGAATGTCAATATTTTGGACGTTGCGGCGGTTGCGATTTTCAGCAAATGTCTTATGAAGAACAGCTTGATGCAAAACTTTCGATCCTTAAAGATTGTCTCAAACGGATTGGCAGAATTGATTTTCAAGCTGAGATAAAAATGAACGCAAGTCCGAAAGTTTTTGGCTATCGTTCGAGAACTTGTGTTCATGGAGATACGAGAACCAAAAAGCTCGGTTTTTTTAGACGAAATACGAATGAAGTTTTCGATATTGATGAATGTTTGGTGCTTTCAAGTGAGCTTCAAACTGCTTTAACTAAAACTCGTCAAAGTGTTGATTTCACGAAACTTTGGGCAAATATTGTTGACATCGAAATAGCTAGTGGCGACAAAGGTTCTTCGCTGTATTGTGATGAAATAATGGAAGAAACCGAAGAAATTGCTTTAACTTTTGGTGACTTTAAGTATCACTTTAATGCTAAAACCTTTTTTCAAGGAAATTCTTCACTAATTCCAAGTCTAATAAATACAGCAACTTACGATCGGTCTGGAAAGGTAGCAGTTGAGCTGTTTTGCGGAGTTGGATTGTTTAGTTTGCCTCTTTCAAAGAACTTCGAAAAAGTAATTGCGGTTGAAGATAATGATATTGCAATTGAATTTGCAAAAAAAAATGCGGAAATAGCTAGAGTTAATAATATTGATTTTAAAATTGATGATGTCGGCGATTTTTTGCTCGGAAATAAATTTGAAAATATTGATTTGCTTTTGCTTGATCCGCCGCGAACCGGAATTGAAAAAGATGCGTTGATGAGAATTATTGAAATCAAACCAACGTGCATTACATATGTTTCGTGCGATCCGGCAACGCTCGCGAGAGATTTGAAATTGTTTACCGAAAACGGTTACAAAATTGAATCAATTGAAGCGTTTGATTTATTTCCAAATACTCATCACATCGAATCTGTTGTGAAAATGAAACTTTTAGTTGATTAAAACGTGATATAATTTCGGCTTTAGATTGGATAAAATCTGACCGAAAATAGACACACAAAAAACTCAAATATGGCTGAATTTATTTGTCGTTTAGGAACACCATCCGGCGAAGTTATTACAAAAATTATCGAAGCAAACGCCGCAAACGATGCGAGAGCAAAATTTGAAAGCGATGGATTTCGTGTTTTTAACATTACTTCGCAAGGCGGTGGAGTTGCTTCGGTAATCCCTTTTCTTGGCGGCGGAAAGCGAACCAAAGTAAAACAAAACGATTTTCTTTTATTTAATCAACAACTTTCGGCTTTGTTGCGAGCCGGAATTCCTATTTTGCAATCAATCGGGTTGCTCAAAACCCGAGCTCAATCTGCTGCTTTGCGTGAAGTTTTAACCGATGTTGAATCGAAAATTAAAAGCGGAATTCCACTTTCTGAAGCCTTCGAAGCTCAAGGAATTTTCCCGAAAATTTACACCGCATCGCTTCTCGCGGGCGAACGAAGCGGAGCTTTGGATGATGTTTTAGAACGATATGTAAATTTTTTACGGAGAAGTGTTGGGCTTGGTCGAAAGATAAAAGGTGCGATTGCATATCCGATTTTTTTGCTGACTGCGGCGATAATAATGGTTGGATTTTTGACGATTTATGTTGTTCCGCGAATGTCAGATTTGTTTAAAGGTTTGAGCGGTGGCAAAGGTTTGCCGACAGTTACCGTGGTTGTTTTAGCTATTTCAAACGGAGCCGCGAATAATATTTGGTGGGTTGGTCCGCTGATTTTAATTGGTGGATTTTCGCTTTATGTTTGGTTGCGAACGCCGAGCGGAAAAATGCTTCTCGATAAATTGCTTTTGCGAATTCCGCTTGCCGGAACATTAGTCCGCCAAATGACAACTTCGCAACTTACACGATCGATGGCAACTCTAATTGCCGGCGGAATTACAGTTCCTGATTCGTGGCAGATTGCCTCGCAAAGTATTACAAACCTTGAACTTCGCCGCCGTTGTCAAAAGGTTTTACCGATGATTCGTGAAGGACAAGGCTTTACAGTTTCGCTCGAAAAAGCAAATTGGATGCCGCCGTTGGCACTTGATATGGTCGGAATCGGAGAAAAATCTGGAAGTTTGAGAGAAATGCTTGACGAAGTTGCAAATTTTTATGACGCTGAGGCAGAAGTTCGGCTTGATCAACTGACAACTTTGCTCGAACCAATAATCCTCGTCTTTATGGCGTTAATTGTTGTGGCAATTTTGATGGCGATTTATATGCCAATTTTGCAATCAATTTCTAACGGTCCGTTTGGAGGAAGCAAGTAGTGAATTGTTAATTATTAATTGTTAATGTTGAATTGTAAACAGATAGTATCTTTAACAAACAAATAGAATTTTATTATGGAAAATCAATCAAACAGCACAATGAATATTTCACCAACAGACGTTGAAACTGTTTTGGGGAATATGCCCGATCTTAACGAACCGCCGGAAGTGAAAACTGCAAAACAACTCGCGAAAAGGTATCGTTTGCCATATATCGACTTGCTTCCGCCTGATAAAGAGTCGCCAATCGATTATGTAGAACTTGCGAAAATTCCGGTTGATTTAATGCTCAGAAATCATTTTGTGCCATTGCATCGCGTTGGCACAAAACTTCATATTGCAATGTCTGATCCTTCTAATCTTGAGCGTTTAGAGGAACTTGAAAATTCTCTCAACGAAAAAGTTGTTCCGCATGTTGCGACTCAAGGTGCGATTGATGTTGTCCTCAAAAAAGGCGATGCAACGCAACGTGTCTTGCAAGAAGCAACATCAACATTTCGAATTTCGCTCGTTAAAGAAACCGAAAATGGAGAAGAAGTTTTAGATTTAGATCGACTCGCGACTGATTCAGATATGTCGCCGATCATCAAATTAGTTGACACAATCATCTACAATGCGATGGAAAATCGATCGTCTGATATTCACATCGAAACTCGCGAACGTGATGTTCAGGTAAAATTTCGAATTGATGGAGCACTATACGCCAAGGTTGATCCGATTGACATCGCTTATCATCAAACGCTGATTTCGCGGATAAAAGTTATGTCTGAATTAGACATTGCCGAACGTCGCGTTCCGCAAGATGGACGTTTTCGCGTTCGTTATAAGGGCAGGAATGTCGATTTCCGCGTGTCGATTATGCCGACAGTTCATGGCGAAGATGCGGTAATTCGTATTTTGGATAAAGAGCAAATCAGCGAAGAATTCAAAAACCTGAGTCTCGATATTGTCGGATTTGACCCCGAAGATTTAAAGCGTTTTCGTCACTACATCAAAGAACCTTACGGAATGGTTCTCGTTACTGGTCCAACCGGTTCGGGAAAAACCACAACTCTTTACGGTGCATTAAACGAAATTCGCAACGACGAAGATAAAATTATTACGATTGAAGATCCGGTGGAATATGTGCTTCATGGCGTTGTGCAAATTCCGGTAAATGAGAAAAAGGGTTTAACTTTTGCCCGCGGACTTCGTTCGATTCTTCGGCACGATCCAGACAAAGTGATGGTTGGAGAAATCCGCGATGAAGAAACTGCACAAATTGCGATTCAATCTGCACTTACCGGACATTTGGTTTTCACGACAGTTCACGCGAATAATGTAATCGATGTAATTGGGCGATTTATCAATATGGGTGTTGAACCTTACAATTTCGTTGCGGCATTAAACTGCGTTTTGGCACAACGGCTAGTTCGCCAGCTTTGTCCAACGTGCAAACGACCATACAAACCAAGCGAGCAAGAAATCAAAGAATCCGGCTTGCGACCTGATTTAATGTTGGACAAAGTTTTGTATATGAGTGTCGGCTGCGACGCTTGCAATCACACCGGTTATCGTGGTCGAACGGCGATTCACGAGCTGCTCGATATGACTGATAATATCCGCGAAATGATTATCGAACGCCGTCCCGGAAGTGAAATCCGCCGTGCTGCCGAACTAAAAGAAGGCTTAGTCAGCTTAAGAAAATCAGCCGTTCGTAAAGCATTAAGCGGAATAACAACGCTTCACGAAATCAATCGCGTGACTTTTGTTGAAGAATTAGTTTGATATTAATTTTTTCAATAATAAAAGTGTTCTTTACAAAACCAGTTCCAATTTATTGAACTTATTTTGTCTAACTCCGCTGACCGTCAAAAAGAAAGTAGCCATAAGTGTAACGTCTGGTCTGTTATTATTCAGATCCTTTAAAGTGCGTAAGAAATTGATTTCGTGCATCTCCAATGCACAAATGCTTTATTCGACGTTGTGAATATGACATTTACAGCATCAAAAAGTAATTTAACCTGATAATGGTGGTAATTCGTTTTGGCTTAATTTCCTTTGCGGAAGAGTTTTCTTAACTCTAATTAATCCCAATCGGAAAATCTTGTCCGCGTGAATATCTTTGCGGATATTGCGTTGTGCCGCGATATTCTTTGGTAAGTTCTGGAACTTTTCGGTCAAGAAAAGACTCGATTTCACTTACAGTTATTACTCTGTCAGACGGATTTCCATCCGCTTCGCCGTTGAGTCCTTGGAGCAATGCATATGTAAAAACGCCGTGTCCGAGTTTTTTGAATTCGATAGCTTGTTGTTCGGTTCCAGAAGCTGCAAGAATAACAATTCCGGCACTTCGGGCGAGTTGTGAGATAGCTTTTTCTTCGGCTAAATCGCGTTCAGCAAAGGCTTGAATTGCTCCACCAGACTGACAAGCATCTAACATCATCAGTTGTTTGCCAGCCTTAATTTGCGTTGTCCAATCGCGTAAAAGTGCAGATGAAATGCCTTTCAAACTAAGTTCTCCGCCGTCAGTCGTGATTTGTGTGACATCGTTCGGGACCAGATAAAAAGTTTTATTTGAGTCTGCATCAGTTTCAATTAAGATGCCGTGTCCAGCGTAGAAAAAAATAAAACTATCCTGCGGTTTGGCTTGGTCTGCAATTTGTTTGAAGGCTTTTTCAATTCCTTCTTTGGTTGCTAAATCGTCTGTTAGTAATGTTTTATAGACCTTGCCAAAAATTCCTTGTCCTTTTTTCTCAACTGCTAGCGACAACGCTTGGGCATCTGCTTTGGCATAATTTAGATTGTATTTTGCGTTTTTATAGACGTTAATTCCGACTGCCAAAATGTATAAATCGGACTTTCCTACGGGAGCTTTTCGTTCGATTGTTAGTTCAAACGGCTCGGCTTCGGTTTGATCAACGCTAAAAGCTGTGGCTTTGAAAATATTTTTCCCAGCCACCAAAGTAACATTGAAAGTTACAGAGTTTTCCTTGGGCTGCAAAATTCCACGCTGTTTTTCTGAAAGACGTTTGCCGTTTTGATAGAGGCGTAAATCTTTGATTCCACCACCTTGATCTGTTGCCTGAATAGTTAGGGCAATTGTCTCAGAAGTAGTAACTTTGACGTTTTCAGGCGACAAAATTATAACTTCTGGTGGCAGTGCAAAACCTTTAGCAACGCTATTTCGCTTAAAATCAGACTTGGAAGAATTAAAAACTTGGCGAATCAAATTAGGTTTGAAATAACGTTCATAAAATCTTTCGAAGTCATAAACCTTTGTCCCAATTCGCCAACTAACACGACTAAAAACTTCATCATTTGAAGCTTGGTAATAGCCTTCCGGCGAATACGCAATCCAATTTCCATCATCGAAACTTCTGATTGTCAGGACAAGTTCACCGTTCGAAATATCATAAACCTTTGCTTCCGGATTATTTCTAACCACTCCAGACCAAATTTCACCACGTGAAATAACAACGCGTTTTCCGTTATCTGTGAAGGTCACTTTTGGCTCTTTAAAACTCTGCGGAATTTTGCCAACAATTTGAGCGGTTGCAGTATTTCGAATTTCAATTACGCCAGAATCACTTTGCAAAAAAATAAATTTGGAATCTGGGCTAAAAAAAAGTAATTTAGCCTTCAAATCTGAAGTAAAACGCTTTATTTCTTTGCCTGAAGTCAGATCGGCGATTGTTACATCTTGACTGTTTTTTCTGATTACGGCAAAAACTTTAGCATCAATATTTAGATCTGCTAGATCTCTTGAAGGTGTCCTAAAATCTCCTTCATCTCCATACATATCAACGTTTAGCTTCGAAATCACTTTTCCGGTTTCAACGTCCCAAAGTAATAATTGATACACGGAATTAAATTCAATCGCACCAAGTATTTTACCATTTTTGCTAAAAGCTAATTTTGTATGAGTAGCATATTGTTTTTCAGTTCCATCAAATTTTCTGATCAATTCGCCATTTTTGGCATCGCGTAAAGAAAATTTGCCCATTTGCTCGGGTTGAGTAACAAATGTTTTTCCATCTGGCGAAAAAACTACAAACTTGTCAGGAAAGTAACCACTTTCAACACCACTTTGGGAATTTACAATCTTATTTCTTTTATCTTCGTAAAAGGTTTCCAACAGAAAAGTTGTATGGTTAGGATTGAAATGAATACCACCAAATTCAACTAAGCTATTTTCAGGAATCCAATTTCTGATGAAACGGTTGGTGTTTATATTGAAAAAAGTAGGAGGATTTTTTGGTTTTCCGCTGTTCAGCAATAGATTTTCGCCATTGCTTGAGATGCTTAAATCATAGCTGTTATCATAAATCTGAGAAAATTCTCGAATAATTTTCCCGCTTTCAATGCTCCAGACTTTTATTCCGTCACTTTCATTGCCAGAAATAAACTTGGTTCCATCAGGAGTTACAACTCCTCGGGCATTAGGATTTTCGGGCTCAGTGAATTGTTTGATTACACCTTTTGTTTCATCGTAATAGATTTTTGAGCTACTTCTTTTAGATATGTCCCACAATTTAAAATCTTCGAAAGCCGAATTTGCGATTAAGGCTTTTCCATCAGCAGTAAAAACAGCTAAATCACTGTTGTTTGTAGTAATTTCAATTAGTTCCTTTCCTGTTTGAGCATCTCTAATACCAATCATCTCGTTATCAACAACAGCAATTGTTTTACCATCGGGACTAACTGAAATGATTCTGGATTGGCTCTCAAAACTAAATAACTTTTCTCCACTTTTGACATCTAAAGCATAAACATTTTCACGATTTTTCGTGTAAATAATTTTGCCATCAGGGCTAAAAACAGGATTGCTGTTTCCTTCCATATTCTTGATAATTGCTTGTTTTCCAAGATCCCAAATATTAATAGATTCGCCACTTTCGTCAGATGCTGCAAGAAGTTTGCCGTCAGGGCTAAAAGCAATACCATTTTCGCTCCCAATTTTGAAAACAACTTTAATTTCTCCACTTATCAAATCCCAAATCTTTGCTTCATTGTCTCTCGAACAACTTGCTAAACTCTTATTATCAGGGCTGAAACTTAGGTTAGTAACATTGCTTTTGTGTCCTTGGAGAATCCGGATTAACTTGCTGGTTGCTACATCCCACAAAAAAATATCATCGTCGTTTGAACCAGCCGAAGCGAGTAATTTACCGTTTGGACTAATTTTTAAAACAGAGATCCCACGTTGTCCGGTTTGCACGATTGTTTCGGGTTTTAATTTTTGTGCAGTGACAAATATATTTACTGTAAAAGCTAAACAAATCACTAGCCAGATTTTTTTGTTAAAAATAAAATTCATAATTTTTAAAACTAAACTAATTTATAATTCTTTGAAACGGATTCTTCAAATTCACCAAAGAAAAAAATATTGCTACTTGTGAACGCGACAAAAAATGCAGAAAAATGTCAAATTTTTAAAATTATTTTTGATCAAAGAGACAATTTTCTTCAAAATGTCGCGTTTATAAAAAAGACACGATTCTCGACCGTGACGTTTGTTTCTTAACTAAGTTAAAATTAGATTTCAATTGAAAAGTTTGATATGTGACTGAACAAAAAGATATGCAAAGTGGATTTCGAAAAGAAGTTAATGAAATTTTAGCAACAGCAATCGACCAATTACCTGAGTTACGAAAGGCTTATCTTGATGAAATCTGTCGTGATAAACCCGAAGTGCGTCAAGAAGTTGAAGAGTTACTTGCTGCTGACAATGACCAAAGTATTTTAGAATCTGATTCAGTTTTTTCGCTGGCAGTTCTTCCGACCAACAAAAATATTGATATAACTGAAGTCCATTTTGCTAGTTTTAGTAGTTCTCTCATTGGAACAATCCTCGAAAATCGTTATTTGATAACAGAAAAAATTGGTGAAGGTGGAATGGGTTTTGTTTTTAAAGCCGAAGACAAAAAACTTACCAATCGAGCTGTTGTAGTTAAATTTCTCAAGCCGGAAATGATCAATCAAGAATATTTACTGACAAAATTTCGTCATGAAATGGAATCTTTAGCTCGTGTCAAAGGCGAAGGCGTGATTGATATTTACGATGTTGGTTCGTTTAATGAGGTTCCATATATAGTTACCGAATATTTTGACGGTGTAAGTCTTGATAAAATTATTAAGCCTGAAGGTTTACCATTTCGCGAAGTTGCCGAAATTATAAAAAAAATAGGACGGGCTTTAACCGAAGTTCATCAAACCGGAATTATCCATCGCGATCTTAAACCATCGAACATTATGATTAAATATAGTTCGAATGAAATTATTATCAAGATAATTGATTTTGGCGTTGCAAGAGTTCAAGATTCGGTTATTTCTCCGCTCACAACCCAGTTTGGTCGAGTTTTAGGCACAGTTTATTACGTTTCGCCTGAGCAATTTCTTGGTGGTGAAAATCTTACTTCGACAACAGATATTTATTCACTTGGAATTATTGCATACGAAATGCTGACCGGAAAACGTCCTTTTGAACCGACTAACATTATGCAACTGACAGAAATGCATCGCCAAGGTGTGGCTGTCAATCCGCAAGTTTTGCGTCCAGAAATCTCAGTCGAAACACAAAGTAAATTGCTCAAGGCTTTATCTTACGAACCTCAAACTCGGTATCAAAGTGCCGCTGATTTTGGAAACCAATTATCAGAATCTTTATTACAAAGCGAAAACACAAACGGTGTAAGTGCGTTTAATAATGATTTGAAAACCCCGAAAATAAACGACAATTCAAGTGAAAATGATTTAAAAAATGCTAAGAATTCACATTCAGTATTTAGTGATAAGTTATTTTGGATATTAGGTTTATCGGGTTTAGTTTTGGCGGCTATTTTAGTCTTTGGTGGAATATTACTATTGACAAATTTTTATAAAAAAACTCAGGTCACCAAGCCAACTCAAGTTGATAACAATTCTAATAATCAGGTATTAGCGACAAATTTACGTGGTTTTAAATATTCACTTTTGGTGCAACCGACTGAAAAAAATCGTGAACCTTTTGTTGCTTCTCCAATGCAAACTTTTTTAAATGGTTGGAGATTTCGTTTGCAATTTAGCAGCTCAAAAAGTGGTTATTTATATTTGCTAAATGAAAACTTGGACAAAGATGGAAATCCTTCGCTGACTATTTTATTTCCTGATTCGAGGCTGAACATTGGAAAAGCAGAGATTTCAGCAAATCAACCGTTTACCACAAATCAATATGAATTCGCCAATAAACCAGGTGTTGAAAAATTTTGGATTATTTGGGCATCAGAAACTGTTTCTGAGCTGGAAGCTGTGAAAAATCTTGTAAATCCTAAAGACTTAGGATTGATTCGTGACAAAGCTAAATCTGCGGCTATTCAAGATTTTCTAAATCGATATAAAGATAAAAAAATCACGGTCAAAGAAAGTGTTGACAAACAAAATGTGACGATTGAGAGCGATAGCAATGTCATTGTAACCGCGTCAGAATTACGGCATAACTAATAAAATAATTACTCGTAACGCAGAATAAGTGTGAAAAGCATTCCATCTTCGGATGGAGACTGAACGGCATAAAGTGTTTGCGGTTCAGGCTCGTCAGATTTTAATGAACGACCTTTACTTTCCTCGCCAATACGCAAAATTTCGTTTCCTGATTCATATTCAGCTTGGGTATATTCGCGGCTTTCTTTTGAGTCAATCTCCCAAATTTCAGTTCGTCCAGTCCACTTTTTTTCCCAAAGTTCGAGACGACTTTTTGCCAACTCTTTATTGTCTGCTGGAACTTCAAAGTCAGTAATTAGAGACTTAGTGACAACAAAAACTAAGGCTTCAGCAACTACTTTTTTCTCGCTTTTGCTTGCTGTAAAAAGAAAATAATTTGGCTGATCGTTGATTGAGGGCAACTCAATTGGATTACCAACTGACAAGAAATTTACGCCTCCGCGTGTTCGTTTTGTCGGAAAAACGATCATCGGTGTTCCATAACTTCCGTCTTCATAAATCTCGCAATTTGCAACATAAAGATAGCCGGAAGTTGGCGATTCAACACTCAACCTGATTTTATCGCCGAGACGAAATAGCGTGTCTTGATTGACGCGGACAACCGCCGAATCATCAATTGGATGAGTTATCGAACGCGAATCAGGCGTTTGACCACCCGGAATTTCATTGCCCAATTTGCGTTTATCAAATTTCCAAAGCGTAATACCGAGCTTTTTTGCTTTTGCAAATTCGTCTTTTGTAAATCGCACTTTGGTTAGTAAATTCTTATTTGGCTTGACAAGGTTTACTGGTTTTGAAGTCTCCGGTTTGACGTTCGTTTTTTCAGCTGGGATGTTTTTTCCTAAAGTTTCTCTCTTGAGACGAACGCGACTTGCACTTTGCTTCAATCCGCCGCTGGCATATGCATACATTCGAATTCGTGGTTTTACACTTTTTCGCTTCACATCTTTCTTTGCATTTTTATTTGTTTTTGTTCGTGCAGTTTCAAAAACTGGAATTATATCTCGCGTTTGTCCGTCGTCAGAATCTACTTCTTGCCCGTTGGCAATATTGACAAATAAAAAACAAATCAAACTTGAAATCAAAATACCGATTATTTTTTGCTTCATTTTAAAACCTCACACAAAATACGAATCTAAATTTATAATTTATTTAACTTCTCCGATAATCCTGAAACCGATAGTAAATGTGCGTTTATCTACGGGAACTCCATCTCTGCTGGCAGAACGACATTCGGCGGCAAGATTTAAAAAATTTCCGCCACGAATTACGTGTTCTCCTGGGTTTGTGCCATTTTTTCTTGCTGAGCCGTCAATTGGTGCATTTTGTTGATTAGAATTCCAAACATCTTCGCAAAGTTCGTCAACATTTCCGTGCATTTGGTAAAGCCCAAAAGCATTCGGATAAAATTTGGAAACTGATCTGTCAGGAAAGTTAAAAACATTTCCAATATAGCCAAAATTAACCAAAGTTTGATCAGCCGTTTTGCCAAATGAGTAAGGCGTGGTGCTTCCCGCACGAGCCGCATATTCCCATTCGGCTTCACTCGGGAGACGATATTTCTTTCCCGTTTTTTGCGACAATTTGAGGCAAAACTCTTTTGCTTCTGCCCAAGTTACGCCAAAAATCGGATGATTATCGTTTTTCATACCAGGAATTCCGGTATTTTCTGCGAACGCCAGATTGCCCATTATAGCTCTCCATTGAGCTTGAGTTATTTCATATTTGCTCATAAAGAAAGGTTTAATCGTGACTTTTCTAACTGGCGTTTCAGCTTCGAATTGGTCAAATGGATAAACAGAACTAGATTTTCTTGCTTTCAATTCTTCTTGAGCATTTTGCCAGGCTTTGCGTGCTTCTTCGGGCGTTGAACCCATTGAAAATGTGCCGCCAAGAATCTCAATCATATCCAAATCAACGTTTTTTTCCAATTTTTCGACAAAATAATTAACTTCTTTTTTCTGCATTAAAAGTGATGAGCCTTCGTCCTTCAAATATGGAGTTTCAAAAGCAAAACTTAAAAGTTTGCCTTTATATTTTGGTTTCTCGACCAAAACAGTATTGACTTCAACTTTAAATCCATCTTTTGATTTTACTGGACTTCCAGGTTTTAAGGCATCGGTAATCGCTAGTTTGATTCGCTCAGGATTAAAATAAAAATCACCTTGAAGCGAGGAAGATTCCCACGGAATTTGTTTATTTTGACTATCTCGGACAACCTCAACACGAACTTTTTTGAACATTTCTTCGACTTTCAAGTCAGGTTCTTTCATCCATTTCAAAAGTGCCGCGGTATAAAGACCATTTTCGCCTTTGCCATCACTCGCAACCTCGCCGGGCGAAGTCGCGTAAGCAATTAAAGTGCCTGAAGGTGCATTAATACTCGCCAAACCTTCTTGTTTACTCCCACGCCAACTCCGTGTAAATGGATTATTGCGACAAGCATCAAGAATTACCAAATTTAGACCATTTTCGGCAGCGTCCATTTCTGCTAAAACGCGGTTGACATCAACTGCCTCAAACTCAATAGTTTGCTCACGCAAGTCGTTTGCCTCAACCGGAATCAGATAGTTTCGTCCGTTGAACTGAACTCCATGTCCAGCATAATAAAAAACACCAACACCTTTTTTTTCACGGAGTTTTTCACCAAATGCAAGAATCGACTGCTTCATTGCATCAGCCGATAAATTTTCGCCACCCATAACTTCAAAACCTACTTCTTGCAAGGCTTTTGACATATCGCGAGAATCTTTAACAGCGTTATTTAAACGACTTACTGATTTGTAATCGCCATTTCCAATAATCAATGCAAGACGTTTTTGTAATTCGATTTGAGGTTGAATAATCTCACGCGAAGGTTTCTTTCGTTGTCCAAAAGTCACTTCGTTTGTGGATATGACAATTAAAATTATTGCGGTAATTAATGTTTTTATTTTCATTTTTAGAAATTCTTAATTTTTATAAAGTTATTTTTTCAAATAATTTAGTTTGTAAAATTATATGACGTAGCTATTGTTGTTATCAATAATTATTTCTAACTTTATTGAAACATTTAATTTTTGTTTATTCTCAATATTTTGAATTATTTAAATGACTTTTGATAGCTATCTAAAAACCCATAACATTAAATTCATAAGGATCTTTCAAATCTGGCAACCATTTATTTGGTAATGCGTTGATTTTAACTGTTCTTCCTGGTGTGAAAAAACCAAAAACTCCGCCTGTTATTTCTGCATCGTTAAAGATTTTTGGATAAAAGTAGTTTTTGCCGAAATCAAGCGTAAATGCCCAACAAACTGGAGTTTCTGAACCGGCAAAATCATGTGCATGTAAGTTTCTGGCAGCTAAAAATATATTATTAAAAATTCCTTGTAAATCACCGTGAATACCCTTGAACAAATTGAATGCTTCCATAGCACTTCCAGCATCCAATTGATTCGTTGGATAGGCATAATCTTGTGCTAATTTTATTGTAGCTTGTCCTATTTGATTCATCGCCGCAGACATTGTTTGTCCAGGATTAGTTGCAAGTCCAATCTGACGCATTAGTCGAGAAGAATGCAAAAAAAGAAAAGATGGATTACTGAATTTATGTCGGATTATGACTATTTCTAAGTCAGTTTTTTGAATAATATTTGGTATTAGCATGTTTTTCACCTTTATTGTTAGTTTTATTTTCTGTTTTTGACATTTTATGTTGTCAGTTACTTTTTAGTGTCTTCGAATCAACGAATTATGCACTCACTTATTAACGCGACAAGTATTTGAAAAAAATGTCATTTTTTTTTAAAAAATATTTTGGTATTTTCAAACAATGTGAAAAAATATTTTAAGTAAAGGAATTAGCTTCCAAATATGGAAAACATCACGGAACTTTTGCAAAGGTGGGAAAGCGGAAATAATACAGCTTCTGATGAACTTTTTTCACTCGTTTATCAAGATTTACAACGGATTGCACGTCGCAGATTACGTGGCGAATCGCCGCATTTATCGCTCCAAACTACTGATTTGATTAACGAATCATACTTTCGGTTAGCGTCTCAAAAAAACGTCCATTGGGCGAATCGTTCGCATTTTTATGGAATTGCGGCAGAAAGTATGCGTCGAGTTCTAATCGATCACATCAAAACTAAACTTCGTGATAAACGCGGTGGAAAACTTCAAAAAGTCTCGTTAGATTATATTTCCTCAACTGAAAGTGTTTTTATCGAAAAACCAAACGAATTACTAGCATTGAGTGATGCCATTGATATTTTGGCTGAAGTTGATAGTTTTCAGGCTGAAGTCATCAAACAGAAGTTTTTCGGAGGCTTCAAGATTGAAGAAATTGCCGAAAATTTAGAAGTTTCTGTGACAACCGTAAATCGGGCTTTGAAAGTTGCAAAACTCTGGCTCAACAGAGAAATTTCGCGTTTAATGTCAAATAATTTATAAACAAACTGATGTGATTTGAGTTATGTTAATCAAATACTTGAGTGTAGTTTGGCTAAGTTATTGGTAAATCTGAGTTATTACTGATAAATGTTGGCAGGTATTTTTTGAAATTTGATGAGAAATTTGGTTCAGAAGTGTTAATTTTTGTTGAAAAAAATAATTAAATAAAGCAGAATAACCGAGTTGAGTATTTAAAATCTATAGTTAGTAAGAAACTTTCGATGTTTATTTAGAAATTAATTTCTAAATATCCCACTTTGCTTTCAGAAAAAGAAACTTTTTGTTTGCTCGTGCGTGCATTAGTTCAAAGGCGAGATTGCTCGCAGAAAAAAATCAAAAAAAACAGTTTAAATTAAAGTTATGAGAATATCCGCAACCATTCGTTTGACGACCAGTCTTTTGTTGATTATTTGTTTATTTGCACCAGTTGTTGCACTTGGCAGCGGCTTTGGCAACGATGGCAAAAAGCATTTCAAAATTGGAATGAAGTTTGAAGACGCTGAGCAATGGGACAAAGCAGTTGAAGAATTTGCTCTGGCTGTTGCTGATAGTCCAAAAAATGCGGAATATCGACTTCATTTACAACGTTCGCTTTTTAATGCTTCACAAATGTTTATGAAAGCGGGAAATACGTTGGCTGATGAGAAAGATTATGCCGGTGCGTATATGGCTTTTCGCAAAGCTTATGGGTATGATCCGACAAATCAATTAGCAAAAGCTGAGATGGATCGGATGATTCGCTTGAAAGAAGCGGTCGATAATCCTGAGAAAAAAGAAGATGGAAACGATACTTCAAAACCTTCAGATGTTAGATTATTAAAAACCGGATATTCGACGCAACCTGATGACACGATTCCGCAAAAGCTCGAAAAATTGCGTGACGTGCCTTTTCCGAGTGGTGTTGATTTGCAATTTATCATCCGCGAACTTTCAAAAGATTTAGATTTAAACGTGCTTTTTGATGAAGAATCGTTTCGAAGTGAAAGAAAAGTTAAAATTGAACTAAAAAATGTGACTGCCGCAAAAGCTCTCGATTATTTGTTTTTACAGACAGGTTTATTTTTCTCAAAAGTTGGACCAAGAACAATTATTATTGCCAATCAAAACCGTCGCCAGAATTTTCAACAACTCGTTCTTCGCACGTTTTATCTCGGTAATGCCGATCCGGCTGAGGTTGCAAAAACAATTGTTTCGGCAATTCCGCCGCAACCAGGCAGAACGCCGACCGGAGTTTTGACCGATAAATCGACAAACAGTATTACGGTTCGCGACACGGAAGAAAACATCAAACTTATCGGAAAGTTGATTAAATCGCTCGATAAAGATCGCTCCGAAGTTGTCATGGATGTCAACATTTATGAAGTTTCGAAGAATGATTTATTACAAATTGGTAATCAGATTGGTACTGACACGACTTTGCTAAGCCTCGGCGGAGTTTCGAGTTCAAGCAGTCTCACCACTCGAAATCCAGGTGATTTTACAGTCGTAAATTTGGCAAACAGATTGGTAAATGGTTTAAGATTACCGGTTGGAAATCTTCAAGCATTGCAAAGTAAATCAAACACAAAACTGCTTGCTTCGACACAAGTTCATGCGTTCAACAACGAAGAATCAACTGCGAGAATTGGTCAGCGAGTTCCGGTGCAAACAGCAAGCGTCATTCCTTTTAACGGTAATGGTGGTCAGCAAGGTGGTGGAATTGGCGGTGGATTTCCAGTCATTAATTATGAGCAAGTTGGTTTGACTTTAAAATTTACACCGATTGTTTTTCCAAATCAAGATGTTCAAGTGAAAATGGAAATTGAATCGAAAGATGTTGCCGGTGCGTCGAGTTTGACTCCAAGTTTCACTGAACGTTCGATTAAGGGAACGGCACGAATTAGAAATAATCAAACACTTTTGCTTGCAAGCGTTGCACAAGGCACAGAAAGTGATAGCCGTCGCGGTCTTCCTTTTATTAGCTTTCTGCCGGTAATTGGACGTTTGTTTTCGTCACCGCAAAAAGAAAATCGCCAAGTTGATATTGTTATCGCAGTTACTCCGAGAGTTTTGCGAGCACCAATTGTGCTTGAAGAAGATTTGATTGAGCGACCAACTGGAAGTTTGGCAACGCCAACTAGCAGTTCGCTTGAAGCAATGATTGTTCAAGAAGAACGCGAAGAGCAACTTGCCGCCGCGAGAAGAATTTCAAATTATGCAAATTTGCAACTTCCTGATCAGCCTGTTGATGCTCCAACTTATGTAAAATCAACCACCGACGCGACTGAAGTTGCAACAAAATCAACAACTTTAACTGAAGTAAGTTTGCCAAATAAACCAGCAGCGGAATCAAAAACTGCTACTTTAAATATTCGTCCGATTGATTCAAGTTCGCGAACTTTGCCGATTATTCAAACTTCAGAGTCAACTGAAAATACTGAACCAAAACCGATTTCTACTAAAACGCCGGAAAAAGTTTTAACAATTCCAAATGCAGATTTGAGATTGTTTATGCCAAACGTTGGCGAAATGAAAGTTGGTGAAAAAGCTAAAATTTCAGTTTTAATAAGCTCCGAAGCTGAATTTCAATCAGCAATTGTGGCAATTGGTTTTGACCCAAAAAAGATTGCAATCAGAA
>JANNVK010000039.1:0-2302 GCA_031414415.1 Acidobacteriota bacterium | reverse complement strand
GAATTACAAGAATATTCTCCGAAAGAACTTAAAGAATATTTAATTCGAATTCGAGAGCAAATCAAAATCATCAAGCAACCAAGACTAGTCGGAAAAGTTATGCAATTCTTTGTAAAGAAAACAAGTTTTTTGATTGGTTCTAACCCTCTAACCGAAAAACTTGGATATAACCCGCAAATCTCTAAGCCTTTATCTAAGATTATTATAGTAGCAAAACTAAAAACAGGAAAACTGTTTGAAACCAAAACAAATAATCAGGGAGAATATGAGTTTAAAAAATTACCAAATGGAGAGTATGAAGTTTTCGCAAATTTACCAAAAGAATTTACCGTATTTTCCAACGGAGATTTTACGAAAATTATTGGTGAAAAAAAATATATTCAAATTGATAATGGAATATGCAGCAAAAAGGTTTATTTCACCACACAAGTATTAGGAAGTCTCAAAGGACGTATTATGAATATTACGCGACATTGGGTTTTTCAACCGATTGTTTATTTAATTAGAGTCGATCCGAAGTCTGGAAAAAACGATATTTTTGAATCGGATTTTTATGAACCATCGGGCATGTCTATTTCAAATGACGGTTCTGAATTGATAGCTGATTTTTCAATTGAAGGTATTCCAATCGGTCAATACATACTCTATATTCAACCATCTGACAATGGTTTAGGAATTTATTACCCAGGAGTTAAAGACAGAAATAAAGCCAAAATTATTGACGTTAAAACAGACAAAATAAATGATTTCGTTTTTACGCTTAAATAACTCTTGAGTAATTTTATGAAACGAAAGTCTTATCATTTGTATTTTGCTTTGGTTGGCTTAATACTCTTCGCCTCGTTTTTTGCCTTTATTTTACAACTTTCGGCACAACCTACCTCGATTCGTGATTTCAACTCGGCTCAGAGAAGGCAGATGACACAAAATTTCTTGGGAAAAGTAACTATAGTTTCCAATCAAATCGAAAACGATAAAAAGAATGTTGATCTTTACAAGAAACTTCGTGACCTTTACAAATCGTTGTTTGAGATAAACTTTGACAATAAAGATTGGGATACCTATGTCGATAAATATGAAGCTACTTTGTCACGGATTATTGAACTTGAAAAGAATTCGAATAATTTAGCAGAACGTGGCAGTATCCTGACAGAAAGATTAATTCGTTCTCCGTCTCCCAAAAATATTTCTGAACTTTACCCGCACAACAGATATTTTGACCAAGCAAAATCCGACTATCTGGAAGCACATCAACTCACATCGAACGCCCGCGAATTACAGAGCATTTATGGTTTATTAAGCCGTCTTTTAAGCGAACGTCCACAAAAACTTGCATTGTCCCCAAATTTGCCTAAGTTTCTTGCCAAAATAAAGTTCAGCTTAGTTTTTGATGATTTTGAAGAGTCGATTAAATATAGACACAAAGCCCTTGAGTTTGGAATTAATTTACCTTTTGCCGATGGTTTGCGATCGCAACTAGCCGGAACATATCAAATCAATGCTGTTACAGCGACCAAACTTGGTGCTTACGAAAAAGCACTGGAAATGTATGGTGCAGGTAAAACATATTTGGGTAGCCAAAACCAGCCATGTTCGTATTACGCTGAATGGGGAAATGTTTATTTGAGGCTAAAAAAGGTTGATAAAGCTATTGAAACATTCAATGCTATTCCAACAACTGATAGTGTGTATTGTTCAGAGTTATTAGGAAATAGAGGGGATGCTTTTTCAGAAAAAAGAGAGTTTCAAAAAGCTATGGCAGATTACGATGCTGCACTTAAATTAAACGAAAAGGATACTTACGATTCTTTGAAAATGCGAGGATGGATTTTGATAAAACAAGCGAACTTATATTTGAAACTTGGAAGAGCAGAAAATGCACTGGCAGGTTTGAATCTCGCCGTTGGAAAAAAATATGTTGCCGATTGTCCGCAAGTTTATCAATTACGAGCAGAAGTTTACCGTAAACTCGGCAAACTGGGTTTAGCGGCGAACGATTTGCAAACTGCAAATAAATTGCAGAATCAAGCAAACTGTCAATTTGAATGATTTTGTTGAGGCGTGAATTATGTCGCCTTTTGAGTCACAGAAATATACCATTTCCTTGAACACGGTGATGCGTCTTTACCAAATATAAAAGGTTCGACTTGCTCATTTTCTGAGAGATAGTATCAAAAGTTGTGGAAATGGTTAAAAAAAAGAAATAGCGTATTCTTGTTTTGGATTAAAAAACATAACAGGCATGAAGCCTAAAGGAATACGCTATGAAGAAAGAATATCCGAAAAGCAGGGAAAATTACAA
>JANNVK010000038.1:0-9054 GCA_031414415.1 Acidobacteriota bacterium | reverse complement strand
ACCTTTGGCAGATTCGTAACAACGAATACCTTCAAAAACACTCGAGCCATAATGAATTGCGTGAGTCATAACATGAACGCGAGCATCGTTCCAATCTATCATTTCGCCATCACGCCAAATTTTTGGTGCGATTCTGAGTGTGTTAACGTCTTTTGTTGACATAGAAATCTCCTTAGGTTTTTTGCCTGTTTATAATGTGTTTATTATAAGTAAAAATTATTCGCAAAGAAGTCTAATACTACCTTTTGCTGATATGTTTCGCAAGAGGTTGAAAAGCAAAAATGCACGAAACTTAATAAGTCGCGTGCATCTTAGTAAATGAAAAGTTCAATTTTTAAAGAATCCGAATTCTCGGTGCAGTATCATCTAAACGACTGTCGTAAATCGTTCCACCACCTTCAACTCGGATAGTAATTGGCTGGTCGCCACTACCTCTCATCAATTCAGTTAATTGGAAATCAAAGAAATAAACGCCCGGAATATCGCTCGGTTGTGGATTGTTCAAAATTCCATTAAACGTTGTGCGATTTGCACCAATTCTGACAGTCATAAAACTTCGGTCAATATTAAACAAACCGGTTGCATAGATTCTAATTACCGTTGGAATTCTTAAACCACCGCGGTATCTGAGCGTTCTGACTTCATAAGGCTCAGTTCTGAAAACGCTATTTGTGACATTTCTTGTATCTGCTCGTCCAAATGGTCCAGGTTCTGATAATCCGAGCGGAAAAATATCGGGTCTTGTTGCAAATGTAAAGACAATTCCATCTTCTAATCTTGTTCCACTATAGTTAATTACAACCGGATATGTAGTGCCTGGAGTTAAACCGAGTGGTGTGACAAGTGTTATCTGACGGTTGGCGACTGAACGAATTCCGCATGCCGCACCGCCGATTGAAACAGAAACTCCATTTAATTCGAGAGGCAATGGAGTGCTTCTTGAATTTGAACCGATAACAGTTGCAGGTGCAACTGCTGGGATTCTGATAGATGGATTTATTCTCAAAATTGTTAATAACCCTGGTGAAATTCCTTGAACAGCCGGAGGAGTTACAGGAGTTGGAGTTGGCGTTGGACTTGGTGTCGGTGTTGGACTCGGTGTCGGTGTTGGACTTGGCGTTGGTGTTGGACTCGGACTCGGTGTTGGTGTAGGAGTTGCAACTACTTCGGGTATAATTGGAATGTTACTAGCACCAGTCGAGAAATTAAGCCTGATAACACGTCTTGTAACTGTAATTACTGGCGTAAATAAGTAAAAACCTTCAGATGACAAGTCATTATTTCCGCCTCCAAGTTCTATTCCGCTCAAGCCAAAAACGAGTCGATTGGCAGAATTGCTTAACATTGGTTGAATTGACGACAGCCCAAATACCGATAATGGTAATTGGGAGATTCTTTTAAAAGTGGCAATCGTCGCTGGATCAGAAAGAGTATAACTATATAATTGTGAAGGACGACCCGGTAGCGGATTCAATCCATCTGCAACGGTTGTCGGAATAGTTCCGTCAGCTTTTATGTTCAAACGAGTCCCCAAAACTAAAGTTTGTGGTGTTCCAAAACTATCGTAATCAGTAAATGTTGGAAAGCGTAGAATATCTCCTTCCGAAGCTCCAGAGTCTGCGTTTCCACGTGGGGCAATTTGACGGTATTTTGTTGTTATTGTTGGGCTTAGAACTATATTTGAGTCATAAACAAAAGTGCCGATTGCGGTCGAATTTGCACCAGTTCCAGTCAAATTTGCAAGCGAGTCAAAAACGATATATCTTCCATCGCGGCTGATTCTTCTTCCAAAGTTTAAAAAGTTTGTCGGATCGCCTGGATTTGTTGGTGTTGTTGACGTAATTTGCTGATTAATTCCGACAGGATTTCCCGTTGATGCTAAATCGGTAAAGAAAACTTCCTCGTTTTTAGCGGCTCCAGTATTTGCACCAACAGACGTTCCTCCAACTATTGGATTGTCACAATTTGAAAGAAAAACCACTCTGTTTCCGTTACCCGAAATACTTGAGTTTGCATTCCAATTTGGCAATAGAATTGTTCCTCGGTCGGTTCTTGTAACTTGTCCAAAAGAGCTAGTTGACCGCGTATAAACAAAAATTTCTGCGTTATCAAATTCCGGAAAAGTATTTCCACCAGCAACAAGTTCGCGTGTCGATGTAAACGAAATCTTATTACCATCATCATTGATTGAAATGTCGCGATTGTCATCGGCAATTATCGGAAATGTTGACGCTGTTCCGCCAAACGGACGACGACTTTGGACAGAGTTTGTGACTTGCGTAAAAGCCCCACCGCTGAGCGTAATTAACGGAATTTCTGCTCCTCTCGTTAAATCGACTGGTGTGATATTTGGAACCGCATAGAGCCAAACCTCTGTATTTCCATCCAATGTCAGAGGATTTACGCCGGTTGCGGGCGGAATTGGCGTGAGTGAATCACCGTCAAAATTTCCAGGATTTGTGCCATTTGGAGCTGTGCCGGTAACTGAGGTTGTAGCATTTGAACCGAACGAAATCCAACGACCGTCATTACTGATAACTGGTTTTGTATTAAGAATTTCAACTCGTATGTTGCTAAAAATATTAGGCAAGGCTCTGTCAATCAAAACATTTTTTGTGTTTGTAATTTGAAAAATACGACGCTGAGCATAATCATATAAAAAAATCTCACGATTACCGTCAGCATTATTTCGGTTTTGAGTAGCAATGTTTCCAGTTGATTCCAAAACCACCAAACGTCCATCACCACTGATGTCCCGAACAAATGTGTCAAGATTTGATGAAGTAAATTGCCCAATAAAAGATGTTGTTTGTGCAAAACTTTGAACAGTAAATAAAAGTAAAATACCTAAAATAATGGTAAAACGAATTTTCATGAATTAATCTCCCCGAGCAAATACAAAACTTGTAAACAAAAATATTTAAAATCAATCAAATGCAAAACCTCAATTTTATGCGTAAATGCAACTCTGTGCAAGCGTCTAAAGGTTTTACTAGTTGGATAGTTTAGGGCAAACTTTATTTTAGATGTCACAAAATTGAATATTGGTTGGCTTGGATGTTGA
The DNA here is from genome assembly GCA_031414415.1 of Acidobacteriota bacterium. GTDB lineage: Bacteria > Acidobacteriota > Blastocatellia > Pyrinomonadales > Pyrinomonadaceae > JANNVK01. The sequence goes on along the minus strand of JANNVK010000038.1, from coordinate 5,990 downwards.
AAAATAACATAAAAATAATGGTTGTAGTTGGTGAAAGTTCGGGCGATAGCCACGCCGCAAAAGTAGTTTCTGCTTTTAAGAATCTCAATAAAACTGCTGAATTTTTTGGCTCAACAGGCGAAAAACTTCGCGAAGTTGGAGTTGAAACTATACTTTCGGCAGATAATTTTTCGATTGTCGGAGTGCCCGAAGTTGTAAAGGCTTTACCGATGTTTTGGAAGGCATTTCAAACTCTAAAAAATGCTGCAATTGAGAGAAAGCCTGATGTTATCTTGCTTGTCGATTTTCCGGAGTTCAATTTAAAATTTGCTAAATCGTTGAAAAAGCTGGGTTTTAAAGTTGTCTATTATATTTCGCCGCAACTTTGGGCTTGGCGAAAATATCGACTTCGCGGCATTAAACGCGACGTTGATTTGTTACTTACAATTTTACCTTTTGAGAAAGATTTTTACTCAAAACACGGTTTTGAAAAAGTTGAATTTGTTGGAAATCCGCTTGCCGGAGAAGTTAAATCTAGTCTTTCTCGCATCGAGTTTTGTGCAAAACACAATCTTGATTCAAAACAACCAATAATTTCTTTACTGCCCGGAAGTCGCCGAAAAGAGGTTGAAAGAATTTTACCGAAACTTTTGCAAACTGCATTGCAAATGCAAAATAAGAATTCAAATTTACAGTTTGTTGTTGCGATGGCGGCAACCAGAAAATTATCTGAATTTGAAAAAATTGCGAAATCTTTGCCAAATCAACCCAAAAATCTCAGAGTTGTTGAAAACGAAACTTGGGAAGCTCTCAATGCTTCAGATGTCGCCGCTGTCACTAGCGGAACGGCGACTCTCGAGACTGCAATTATCGGAACGCCGCTCGCAATTGTTTATCAAACGTCAGCATTTAACTGGGTTGTGATGCGTCCGTTAATTTCTACTGAACATTTTGGCTTAGTCAATTTGATTGCTCAAAAACGTCTCGCAAAAGAATTTATTCATTCAAATTTTACGGTCGATTTGCTTTCTGAGGAATTATTTAGATTGCTTGAAAAAGATGAGAATAAAAAGATGCGAGCAGAACTTTTGGAAGTAAAAAATAGTTTAGGCGAAGGCGGAACTGCAAAAAAAGTTGCCGAAGCAATTTTAAAAATTGCCAACAAATAATTATTTACTGGTTTTATCTAATCTCGCAAGTCGTTTTATTTCAATAACTTGTCGTTTATAATCTGCCATTGGCTGAATCGGAATTCCGCACCAAACACCTTTGCGGACAATCTTATTTGGAAAAACTGCACTTTTCGCACCAATGACAACGCCGCTTTCAATCTTCACGTGATCTGCAATTCCAACTTGTCCAGCAATGACGACATCGTCGCCGATTGTCGTGCTACCTGAAATTCCAGTTTGGGCAGCGATTATAACTCTTTCGCCAATTTTTACATTGTGAGCAATTTGACAAAGATTGTCGATTTTTGTCCCTTTTCCGATTCGCGTTTCGCCCAATGCACCGCGATCAACACAAGTATTTGCACCAATTTCGACATCGTTTTCAATAATAACTGTTCCAATTTGCGGAAATTTTAAATACTCATTTTCATCGCGGACATAGCCAAAACCATCAGCACCAATCACAACTCCAGCGTGCAAAATTACGTTATCGCCAATTTTGCAATTTGCTTCAACGCAAACATTCGGATGAAATATGCAATTATCGCCAATTTCTGAGTTGTCTCCAATGTAGCAAAAAGCTCCAATCGAAATGTTTTTCCCGAGTTTTGCAGATTCAGAAATAACGGCTGTTGAGTGAATTCGCGATGAATTATTTTCGGTTTTATTTAAAATTCCAGCAATTTTAGCAAACGCTAATTTCGGGTTTTTGACTTTTATTATTGGGCAAGTAAGTTTGGCTTGAAAATCTTCGTAAACTATTACACAAGAAGCATTTGTCTCTCTAAAATCGCTTGTGAGAAAAGCAATTTCTCCGCTTTTTGCAGTTTCAATATCAGCCACACCAAAAACTTCTTTTTGACCTAATTGGTCACCGTCTAATTCTCCTTCGAGATATTTTGCAATTTCAAAAATCGTCATTTATCTCTCCGTTTCATCAATAACTTTTTGCAGAAAATAAGCAATTCCTTCGATTTTAAAACCGTGTTCATTCTCCATTCGTTTTAAAATCGGTGCAGAATCGCTGTCCATTAAATCCAAGTCGGCGAGATCAATTATAATGTTTTGTTTGAGATTTTCACGCATTTCAAGTGCAATTTTTTCAAGCAGAATTGCATCAGCGTGAAATAATTCGCCTTCAACTCGTAAAACAGTTTTTCCGCGTTCCTTGTCTTCAATCTGTGTAATATTGGTTGCCATTTGTTAAAGATTTAACGGGAAATCGCAAAGAAACGCAACCAAAAAAGCACAAAATTTATAATATTTTAAACAAAAGTGGACGACTCGGACTCGCATCGCTGACAAAAGGTGCAATCTGTAAATTTAACAAATATTCGCCGTCTTCAATTTCGTTCGGAACATAAATCATTTCAGTAACTGTATTATTTACTTTACTTTGCGGATTAATTGAACACGAACCTTGCTCAACATTCCAAAATATTCGGTGGTTTGAAAGTTTGCCTTCATCGTGCAGTTTATCTAAAGAAGGAATGTCAACCAATAAATGTTTGACACCGAGTTCATCAATATATTGCATCGCTTCAGTCGAAAAAAACGGCGGATTTTGCAAAGAATAATCACGCGATTTTTTGCTTGAATCATTTGGAGTTGTCCGAATAATCAACGCTTCCGCATTTTCCGTTTTCAATTTTCCGTTTTCCATTGACCTCCGCGTTATCAATTTATCCGTTTCATCAAATTTAACCGCATAAGTTTCATCGCTTTCCAACGCATTTTCAGGTAAAACAGTTATTAAATTTGCCAACAAAAACGCATCTTGCAAACATTCATTTATCGAAATTCGCTCGTTTGTGATGTGTCCAACACATTCCGTATGCGTTCCATTACAATGTGTGTTCAGCGTGAGATTTTCAAAATTACAACTTCCACCGCGTCGCGTATCGCCAACAAAATGCTCATCTTCGTAAGCATTTGCAACCGCTTTGGTGACACCGTAAATATTGGGTTGCAGACTATTAAACTCAAGCGGAATTGAAATATCAAACGGTTTTTCGTTATTAATTTTGAAAGTTTGATTGTTTTGTGAAATCTTCATTAAATTTATACTTATTATGGTTTAAGAGATAAATCAATTTTCCTCAATTTTTGAAGGAGTTTGGTTGGTTCAACTATTTTAATATGCCTAAATCTTTGTCTGAATTCTTTTGCTTCATCATTAAAATGCGTCATTAAGTGGAGTAAATCATTATCACGACTGACGAGATAATTAGCTTTACAAGCAATTGCTAAATTAATATATGGTTCATCGTCAACATCTCTTGAAAGTTTGAATTTAGGCGGAACTTTCTTTATAAATTGAGAAAAACTAAGAAGCTTTTTCAAAAATTGACCAACAACTTCATCCGTTAAATTTGAAAAATATTCTTGAATGTTAGTTCTGCATAAGACTTCGGAAATTTCATTTAAAAATATCTTGGCTAATATAAAGTTGAATGATTTTGTTTTCTGCAAGAGTTAAACATTTTCCTGCTGGACTATTTGGACGAGCAATTGCTTGAAGAAAAATATTACAGTCAAAAACAACATCGCAAATCGTTGGCTTTCTCACGACTTTTGAATTTCTTTTTTTGCTTTAAAAACTTTTTTTCTAGCATTAGTAAACAAAAGGTCTAAGTTTTCATCGCTGATTCCACTTTCTTCAACTTGTATTCGAAAAGGTTCAAGAATTTCATCTAGCGATGGGCTAGTCATTTCTTTTGTTATTAAATTTTCAACATATTCAGTCGAATGAATGCCGCTGTCTTTGGCTTTATTTTCCAAGGTCATAACAATATCTTTTGGCAAATTGATTGTAAATGTCATCTTTTCCATAATTTTTGATTTTATCATAAAACAAAAGTAGTCTGAGTAGAATTTTCACAAATGTTATTTAGGTAAAACACTTTTTTTATTGAAGTTTTGGATTGAAAAGTTCATACTTTGCCAAAGGTAAAAAATTATGGAAAAGCAACTCGAAAAAATAATCGAAGAATATAAATCTGAGAAAATTGATCGTCGCGGTTTTTTTACTCGTTTGATTGCAGTAACAGGCACTTACGCGACCGCTCAATTATTTTTGGAGCAAACCGGATTGGCTCAAACCGTCGTTTCGCAGATTGAATCAAAGAAATTTGATGTTGATTCAAGCACGGTTGATTATATGAACGGCGATGTAAAGTTGTCGGGGTATTTGAGCAAACCGAAGAAAAAAGGGAAATATCCGGCAATTTTGGTAATTCACGAAAATCGCGGTTTGAACGATCATACGAGAGATGTTGCCAGACGTTTTGCCGCTGAAGGATTTGTCGCACTCGCAGTTGACGCACTTTCCCGCAAAGGCGGAACTGCTTCGATGGAAACGCCTGAAAAAATCCGTGAAGCCTTTGCCGCAATTCCTGCAAATGATGTGTCCGCTGATCTTAACGCAGGTTTAGCATTTTTGAATTCGCATAAAAACGTGAAGAAAAACAAACTTGCTTCAATCGGATTTTGTTGGGGCGGAGCAAGATCGTTTCTACTTTCAACCAGCGAAAACAAACTTCGTGCCGCTGTTGTTTTTTACGGAACAGCACCAACCGAAGCCGAATTAGCGAAAGTAAAATGTCCTGTTTTTGGGCTTTACGGCGAAACTGATGAACGCATAACTTCAAAAGTTCCTGAAGTTGAGGCAGCGATGAAAAAACTCAAAAAAACATACGAGTTTAAAATTTACAAAGCCGCTCAGCACGCCTTTTTTAACGACACAAACCAGCAACGCTACAATGCCGAAGCCGCAAAAGATGCTTGGGTTCAGACGTTAGCTTTCTTGCGAAAGAATTTGAAGTGAGTTGTTAATTTTCTAACACATCGAAACTAAAATGGATTTGAGATAATGTTTCGTTGAATTGCCTCAAAAATCCCATCGGTTTTTCATGCCAGAGCAACGCCGTAAACTTCTTGAAAAAAGTAGAGCTCTTGTTTTTCTGACGGTTTGAGCGTCCCAGCTTGATTTTTGTAAAGTAATTCGCTATGCAGGATTGATTGCTTTTTCGGCATTTGAGGTTTCGCCAAACCCAAAACCTCTTCATCCGACAGATTTGAAAACGGTTTTGCAGAATACTTTTCCTGCACCGAATCAACTATCAAATCAACCACTTTCCGCTTTGATTTTTCGGCGATAAGCGAAACATTTCGATAAATTGTTTCAGGTAATTGCAGCGTGATTTCCATAATATACGAATTTTAAGATAAATTGAATTCAAGCGGATTTTCGCCGTCGAATTTGTAGGTTTGATGGTTGATTCGGGTTGAAAGTTTCATTTTACGGTTTGAGCAATTTCCAAATTTCATTGTCAACTTTGTGCAAATCTTCGTCCGAAAGTTTGCCGATTTTTTTAATAATCCGGCTTTTGTCTATCGCCCGCATTTGGAAAATCATAATAATTGAAATTTGTGTCAAGCCGTTTTCGTCAGACGGTTCAATTTCGACGGAGAACGCAAAACGAAGTGCGTTGAGATTTGAAGTAATCGGGGCAATCATCAACATTGGTTCTCCCGCAACATCGGTTTGAACGGCAACGGCAGGACGGCGACCGCTTTGTTCGCGTCCGTCGCTTTGCGGCAAACCGATTAAATAAACATCTCCGCGAGCCATTATTTTGCCACCTTCAATTTTCGCTCAAAACTTAACAAATCAATATCACTTGCCGTTTCCCATTCAGTAAATTCGTTTTCCAACTCGCGGTCAATATCGGTTTCAATAATTATCCGCACCTTTTCATTTTCTCTGAGCATTGCAGGAACGCTTGAAATCGGTTTGAAAATACCGTGTTCATAAATTGCTTCTAGTGTCGTTGTCAT
>JANNVK010000037.1:0-61078 GCA_031414415.1 Acidobacteriota bacterium | reverse complement strand
CTCGAACAAAATGATGTCGGCGACGCGGGCGGTGCGTGTTGTCCTCAATTTTCGGTAACAACGATTTTTCAACTGAAAGGCGTAAAACTTGTCCAAATCGGAAAAGTAGAACGCCGCGAACTTTATCCGGCAAATCGAGTCAGTTTTCAAAAAGGAAAATCAATCGCGATTATCCCGATTAAAATTGAAAAATATGACCGCAAACGCTTTGTTGTCGGAGCGAAAAAAGGTCAAACTTTGCTTGTTTCAAGTGCCGCCAAAGGAATCAGTTACAGTCTTTTCGCGGGCGATGGCACTGTCGAAAATACTGATAACGGAATGATTGTGAAGTTGAATGAAACTGGCGATTTTGTTTTTGATGTTTCTAATGACAACGATAAAGATATGGATTTTTCGATTACTGTTGAAATAAATTAGTGATACGAATCTTAAAAAATTCTCGCTAGACAAATTAAGGAGAAAATTATTATGAAAAAGTTATTTATTTTATTGAGTTTAACTATCGGATTATTATTTGTTTCAAACGCAAATGCTCAAACAAAAGTTGTTTTTGCTAAAGGTAAAATGGCGAAAACGATGACTGTAACGGTCAAAGCAAAAGGTGAAAACAAGTATTCGATTACGGTCAAGAAAGGTCAAGTTATCAATGTCGGCGTTTCGGGCGATGTAATGGTTTCAAAAACCGAAGAATTCCCTGTTATTTATTTGGGTCTGCAAAACGGCGTTGACGGCGTTGACCAAACTCAAGACGGTGAAAGTTATCTGTCAATTTTGGCGGGCAAAAACGGAACTTATATTTTCACGGTCGGTAATTCCGATAAAAAACGTGCGAGAACTTTCAAAATGGAAGTCAAAGTTTCCAACAACAAAGAAGATTTTGCGGGTGGCGAACCTGTTGACCAATAAAGTTAGAGTTACGCATTTATGCGTGAATTAAGGTTAGAGTTACGCATTTATGCGTGAATTAAGGTTAGAGTTACGCATTTATGCGTGAATTACGTTGACTTCATTCAATTAAAATATCGAAAACTCAAGTTGAATCACGCCTCAAGGCGTAACTCTAACAACTTAAAACTCAAGTTAAATCACGCCTCAAGGCGTAACTCTAACAACTTATTTCTATTAAGTTTGTCTTTTTTCTGAGAGGCAAACTTTTTTTATTTATTTTGACCCAATTTGCATCTCAATTCTGCGATTGTATATGAGAGAATAATTTTTTTATGAACAAACAAATTTTCAAACTGTCTGCGGCGATATTATTTTTGATTGTCGTCCAATTTTCCAACATTTTCGCCCAAAAGACGGTTGATTTCACCGCAGTTGAAAAACTTTACAACGACAAAAAGTTCACTGCTGTTTTGAGTTCGATTGAACCGGTAATCGCTCGTTATGAACTTAATTATAAAGACGACAAAGATTTTTCGGAACAGTTGCTGATTCTTTATTATTTCCGTGGAAGTTCGCGGTTTAATGCGATTTACCAAGCTAGAACGGGTTTAATTTTCGGTTCGGACACGGTTTTTGATGAAACTCGTCCGAGATTTGAACTTACTTATAACGACAAATTTATTAAAATATTGGACGAAGCAACCGCCGATTTGAAAAAGGCGTGGGAAATTGGGTCGGCAAATTTAATCAGAAAAGATGATTCGGGTTTTGCATACAGGTTCAAATCTACCGAATTTCAAATCAAAAAAATTGAAGTCTTAATTTATTTAGACAAGGCTCAATTTGTAACCAATTCCAATGCCGATTTTTTAGCAACGAAATATGCTTTTGATGAATTCGAGCCGCTTTACAGTCTTTATAATAGCGGTCCGACAAGTTTTGCCGATTTCGATTCAGATAATACCCGTTTCAAAGACGCAGAAATTTTGGCGGCGGAAATGCGTTACAAAATCGCGTTGGGACAAATTGACGATGCGAATTTATTGTTTGATAAATGGTTGAAAGCAAAAAGTTTTTCATTAAAAAAAGAACCTGCCGTTGCCGCGATGGTCGAAGCCTTTGATATGGTTGGAAATTACAAATACACCGAAGCGTTTCTGGTTCGTGAAGCTATTCGGCAAATTACGATTGATAAAGGACAAGTGATTCCTGCTAATTTTACACGGCTAAAATCGGTGATGAAATCGCATCTTGCCAATATGAATTTCGCTGTGAACATTCCGCCAACGGGCAAACTTTTGCCATTTCAAAGAGCCAGATTAGCGAGTGCGCATAACATCAAAGGCAACTTAACACCCGCCGAAAGTGCGTTTATCAAAAATGCTCCCGATGTTTTCAAGGCTGAAAAAGAAACGCCGCCGCTTGATACTCAACTGCTTTCCGTAATCCTAAAACTGCAATCAACCGACAAAAAAGAATCTGATGCGGCAAAGAAAACGCTTGATGAAATGGTGAAAAAAGACGCGACCAACGCGGCAATTTTGGCAGTTCGCGGATATTCAAAAATGCTCAACAACGATTTCGCCGGAGCCGAAACTGATTTGTCAGCCGCAATTAAGAAAGACCCGTTTCTCGCCTTTGCCAATAAAGCATTTGAAAATAGGGCGTTAGTTTATAAAAAACTCGGCAAGGTGGATTTAGCCGCCAAAGACGAAAAAGAAAATGCTCAGTTCCAGCAACTGCTGGCATTTTTAGCGGCGGCTTAAACGACTATTAGACCCAGATTACGCATTAAGGTTTATGAGTTACCACCTGCTTTATTATACTGAAATTCGGCTAAAGCCTTGTTCAATATTGCTATTGTCCGTCACAGCAATTCATATTTTGAGTCCGTCAGTTAAAGCAAAGTAAAACCAATCCAATTGATTGAGCAGACGGTAATTGAATATCTGAGGCAGATTAGAGAAAAGGAAATGAATAATCAAATTGCAGGTTTTATATGTTTGCTGATTGGTGCGGCGAGCGGAGTATTTTTCGTTTGGACGCTGCTCAGAGTTAGGCAGCTCAGTAAATGGATTGTCACGCAGGGAACTGTTATTGAAAGTAAATTGCTGCCTTTAAATGATAGTTTTGAACCTTATGTGAAGTATGAATATGCGGTTCGCGGTAAAAATTTTACGCACGATACACACAAGGCATTCGGTTATGTTTACGAGTATGAAAATCAAGCGATGAAACGGCTTAAGCCTTATCCTGTTGGCAAAAAGGTTAAAGTTTATTTCGATAAAGAAAATCCGCAGGATTCTGTTTTGGAAAAACGAGATGCAATTTGGCTTTACTTTTTTTGGGCTTTCTTTTGCTTGTTTTTTATAGTTTGCGGGATTGGTTTTTTGCTTAGTCAGTAAATAAAAGGTTGAATTAAATCCGATGACTATTCAAATTTCCGGGATTTTAATAATTCTCGTGGTGAGTTTAATTTTTATTACTGCTGGAGTTGGATTGATGAGTCAAAAATAACTAATTTATCAGAGACGATGACAAACGAATTTCCGAAGCAATTATCGGCGAAATTGATGTCGAAAACAGAAACGATTCACATGGTTTCCGCATTACTGAGCGGTATAGAAATTGCATTAGAAACTATGTAGCGTAACTTATTGATATAACAAGGATTTCTTAAATGGCTTTGAAACCTGTGTGCCAAGTCCTTAGGTGTTTTCTAAAATTTATCAATATTTTGACAATATTTTTCAACTTATTTTGGGGTTGGCTCAACTTTGGACTTGAGTCACAGTTTTAAAATGTCAAAAAAATATTTATAAATTGTTACTAAATTGTGAGAATCCTTAGCAGTTGATCGCTGACAGCAAAACAAAATATTTAGCTAAAGCTATTAAACTAAATAGCTTAGTGTCATTTATTTTGCATTTCAATTTCTATACCGCTCAGTAATGAGTTTCCGTTGATTTAGAAGTCCGCATGGAGTAATGGCGAATTACATAATTATTTCGTGCGTGTTTCTGAAAAAAAAACAAATATGAAATTAACCAAAACAATCATCGCAATTTTTATGTTGCTCGCTGTTCAATTTTCAAACATCGTTGCACAAACTCCAACGGAAATTGAAAAATCTAAGTCGGACAGTAAAGCTGAATCGAATATTATCGGCAATGTTTATCAGGCTGATTATTCAAAAAGCAAGATATTTTATCCGTCTGATTTGGCAAATACCGTGCCGAAAGCGATTGTCGTCAAAGGCGATGCACGGACAAAAACTTTATTTGATTCAATGTTGCTTGCCAAAGAATTTTCCAAGAAAAACAAACAAGCTAACGTCATAATCTTTGATAACCGGACGAAAAAATATTCGCTTTACGAATTGATTATTGGCGAAAATTCTCCCGTTGCCATCCAACTCGCCGAAACTCTTTTTCGTAAGGCTTTGAACAATAACCCGAGCGTTCCGATGACCTACGAAGCACTTAAAATCAGTCCTGATTATAGTTTGCAAATTATAGCTGTGAAAATGAGTTGGGGCGAAGTTGCCGATATTGTTGATGCCGAAGGGTTATCGCTCATCAAAAAAACGAATATGCAGTTGATGTTTGGAAGCAAAGGAATCAGATTGCTTTTTGACAGCGAAATCGAAAAAAGTAATTTTGATGAGGCGTTAAAAATCTATCAATGGCTGGAAAAACTTAACATCAACAGCAACGATTTGGATGTCGTTAAAATTACCCGCAAAACGAATTTAGCTAAAATGTTTCAATACGCCGAAAAGCTGAGACCGTTTGTTGAAGCGGAAATGGAGAAATGGAAATATGCGGAAGCAGATAAAATAGCGGTTCGGGGAACGAAAACTCAAGGCTCACAGACCGCAAACCCAACAACGGTTTTTTCCGCCACAGAAACCATCAAACTGCTCCGGGAAACTTTTGGCGGAAAATTTGATTTGATGGAAGGCAAGCCTTTGGGTTACACATACATAAATAAAAAAACCAACGAAAGATTCGATTATGAAATTCAATTTGTTGAAGATAGCGGAAAATTGGCGTTCAAATGGAAGCAAAAAGATACGAAGCAAGAATCTGAAAAATTATTAATTACCGATAATGCTCTGGCTTCGGCTACCGAATTTGTGAACTTTCTAAAATACAAAAACGGCAGCGTCGGCGATAAACAAATTACAATTCTGCTCAGCCAAAAGCAATATAAAGAGTTAAAAGAATCAAAGGAATTCACGATAGATTTAGGAAACGGGATGCAGCGTCTGGTATCTGAATATCTGATTTCTCGCCCCGCCGCACCTTACACTAACAAATCATTCAGTTTATACAACTTAAAAAGCAGTGATGGTAAAACCACTTTAGAAGTTTTTGACAATCCTGTTTGTCCGTTAGTTATAACGGTTGATACGCCGGAATATTTTATCCGCTTACGCTAGTTATTTTTATTGAATAAATACGAGATTTAACATTATCAAAAAAGCTATGAAAAAAATCATCTTAACAATCTTCGCAACTTTTATCTTGAGCCTGTCGGTTTCCGCTCAATCGGGAGCCGGACGATTGAAAGGTTTTGTCGCATCGGGCATCAAAAATGGTTCGGCGATTGAGGCGACAATCGAGCTTCAGGCAATCGAAAATAATTCAAAAACGAATTTCGTTGATACGGTTCAAACTAAAGACGGTGGTTACGATTTTGAAGTTTCATTCGGCTATTATCTGTTGACAATTTCGGCGAAAGGTTACGAAACTTATCAAACAAAAGTCGATATTCCATCGAGTTCTACAATCAACTTGACAACTATTTTGAATAAATCTACGCCAAAAGTTGATAAATGTGTTTCGGGAAATTGTGTTAAAGGTGCAGGCAAAATGGTCTATGCCAACGGCGACATTTACGAAGGCAATTTTGTCAACCGCAAAAAAGAAGGTCAAGGAACATTTACAGTCAAATACGTTAAAGTTTATATCGGTCAGTTTGCCGATAACGCACCCAACGGCAAAGGCAAAGCAACATTTGCAAACGGCGATATATACGTTGGAAATTGGGTTGACGGTAAACAGACCAAAGGCAAAATTACCCGTGCCAACGGACACATATACGAAGGCGATTGGGTTGGCGACCAAGAAACCGGTAAAGGCAAAAAGGTCTATTCAAACGGCAAAATTTACGAAGGCGATTTTGTCGCCGGTTACGAAGAAGGTCAAGGAACTTGCACTTACACTGACGGTGATTATTACACCGGACAATGGAAAGGCGGCAGCAGGCACGGTAAAGGGAAATATTATGATAAAGCAAAAAACACGATTCAAGAAGGCACTTGGGAATTCGGCAATTTTGTCGGCAAATAAGAAATGAATCCGTTTTTAAAATTATTAAAAGGAAATTTATGAAGACTATTTTACCAACAATTTTCGCAACTTTAATTTTAACTCTTTCAACTTTCGCCCAACCCGCCGAAATACTTTCGCCGACGGCAAAAGCGGCGTTTGAGAAAGAAAATTACGAACCTTGCATTGCCGAACTGTCGAAAATTATTGTGCGTGAGCCGAAAAATTCGACGGCTTTTTTTGAGCGGGCGAGATGCTATTTTTTCGGCTCTGACAGCGGTGCAGATTTCGACAGATTAGAAAGAATCTATTTGTCCAAGCCGAATGCCGATAAATCGAAAGTTGGAAAATTGGTCAATGATCAAATGGCTGACTTGCGAAATAAAGCTGATGCGGATGTTGAAAAGTCGCTTATTTTAGATCCGAAAAACGCCGCCGCCTATAATTTACGCGGTTATATAAAATCGTTGAGCAATAAAAATTACGAAGCGATTGCCGATTATTCCAAAGCCATCGAGATTGACCCGAAATTTATTAAGCCGTATTTTAATCGCGGAACTTCCAAGTCTTACAAACAAGATTATGACGGTGCAATCGCTGATTTTACTAAAATTATTGAGTTTGAACCGAACAATATTCCCGCATTAACCCAAAGGTCTTATGCCTTTTCCGCAAAAAATAACCTCAAATTGAGCCGCGAAGCAATTTCCGATTTATTGAAACTTGCGAAGTTAGAGCCGAATAATAAAAAGCACTACGAAATTATCGAATAATTGTGTCTAAACTCAGCTTATCCATTTTATTGCGGTGATACTTTCAAAGAATATATTGCCGGTAACCCGAATTCGGCGGAAGGATATTTGGGTTTGGCACGTTCGCAGGCTTCGGTTGAAAGATATTATGACATTGATAAAAAGTCGGAATTTTGGAAAACGGCGGAAGATGCTTATTTGAAATATATCGAATTGAATCCGACGGTAATCGAACCATACATTGAACTTTTCGATTTATATTACGACAAACTTCGCAGCAGTCCCAATGCTTTTGTGATGTCTGCCAGAGCTTTAGCGAAATTTCCAAACGATGCCCGGTCGTATATTTTGAGCGGCAGAATGGCGGAAAGTAAGAGCGATTGGGCAACGGCAGTCAAAGAATTTTCACGGGCGATTGAGCTAAATCCAAAACTTAGTATAGCTTATGTGCGGCGTTCAAATGCTTACGGCGGAATCAAGGATTTTGATAAAGCACTTGCTGATTTGAATAAGGCTATCGAAATTGATCCGCGAAATGGTTCGGCATATTTGGATAGGGCAAATTATCACAACAATATAAAAAAATATCAGGAAGCAATCGCTGATTTTAACGAAGCTGATAAATTAAAAGTAACTTGTGCCAAAACTTATCGCGGAATTATGTATGGTTCGATTGCACAGAAAAATAAAGAACCCCGAAATACGGGAAATTTTCTCGCCGCCCAACGTGATTTTCTGGCTGATGATGCCCAAAAATGCTATCTGACGCATTATATGTATGGAATAATTCTCTACTCGCAAAACTTTGACGACCAAGCCGCCGAGCGGTTTAATTACGCTCTAACTGTTTATAAAAAACACGGTTACGACCCAGCCAAAATTATTGAATTTCAGAATCTGTTGAAAACAAAACCTGCATCAACAACTTCTCAAGGCACACAACCGACATCGAATTCGGGAATTGATGAAGTAATTGCGTTTTATAAATCAGAATCCTCCAAAAATGGAGGTCAACTTCTCGGTTCCGGCGTTTATGATTACAGTGTTTCATTCGATCCGAAAATGAATTTTAAGGTTGAAAGAGGCAAGGCATACGTTTTCATCGCTATCAAAGAATATGACCCGACATTCGGAATGGACATCATCTCCAACGGCAGAAATATTCTCAGACCAACAAATAGCTGGGACGATAAAAGCTACAAAATTGATTCGGAGGCTCAATATGGGATGAAATTTACCTTAACGAAATTTGGAAACTATTCGGTTTTACTGATGAATTTAACGCTCACCCAAAACGCAAGTATTTGGGATGTTCAATTCAGTCAAAGGGGAAAGGTTAAAGATTATAACTGGATGTTTTTTCAGACGCGGTAAATTACAATTATGAAAAAATTACTTTTTTTTGTTACATCATTATTCGTTTTCTGTCTGCCGATTTTTGCTCAAACGCCCGATTTTCAAACCGTCAAAACTGAAAAAGGTCTGATGGTTTTGAATCGAAACCCAACACAATCATTTTCATTTTTGGTAGCGGGAAATAATCCGAAAGATGAACAAAATGCAGACGGAAGCCTATCAGTTGCAACAGATAACGGCGGCTTTGAACTATATTTTGTCAAAACCAACGACTTACTCGGCACTAAAAAACTGACTAATGAAACAGAAATTTTAGAGGCTCATCGAGATTGGGATATTGCTAATCAAGAAAATGCGTGGACAAAAAAATTAAATGTTGCAACAAAACTTGAAGTAGAAAAATTTGTAAATTTTGTGACTATCAAGAATCTGCAAAATCAGCTTTTTTCAAATAAAACAATTTCTACTTTTTACTGGAGTTATGCTCCGCCAAACAGTTCGTCTAAATTTTTCAATCAAACCGTTTTGATGGGCGATGTAATTGTAATGTTCTCCGCAGGTTACGAAAAAGGGTTTAATGTTGAAATTATTAAGTCGTTTTTTAAGGAAACTTTGCAGTCAATTACGCTTTTGCCGCCGCAAAAACAAGCGGTTACGCCGAAAAAGAAACCTGCGAAAAAGAAGGTCAAGAAAACATAGCAAAAATCACCGAGCAATCTGCATTTTATTTTATTTACTTTACTTTTGTTGTTTTGCTAAACTTAAATTGGTTGAAATTATCTTAACCACTCCCTTTTCAAACTATTCAATATGCAGATCATTAACAATACAGACAACTTTAAAATCATTTACAGACCTAAAGTTCTGCGATATTTTGGCATTGCAATAATGCTTTTTTCGCTGGTGCCGATGTATGCGTTTCTTGGCGGTGTGTCAAATTACCAAAAACTCGAAACTTGGGTTATCGCAGTCGGGATTATAATTTCTTTCGGCGTGTTTTTTGCCGGGTTTATCTCACTTTGGCGGGCAAAATTTGTCGAAACGGTAATTGATAAATCGCTCGGAAAAATTAATATTAGCGAATCGGGGATTTTCGGCACTAATTATCGAACTTACAATTTGCCGGAAGTTGAAGAATTCAAAATATCTACGCATTACAATACTCGTTTTGAAAATTCCAACGATTTTATTCTAGTTCTCAAGGATAAATCCGAAACACTTCTCGGTATTGCTAACAATTTACCAAAAGATAAACTAAATTCATCAAAAAGTAGCTTTATTGACTTAAATAGTTTAATTAAATGAAGATAGTCGGATAGAGAAATAAACCATTTTTGTCTCAATATCCGATTAAAAATTTTTCATAAAAAAATCTGACAAATCTGATTGCCGTTATTGATTCGGAATATTCTTAAAATAATGTCGAAAAAAAATAAAACAGACAAAAAATCTTCTTCGGTTTTTTTTAAAACCATTTTGCCTTTTGGCGGTTTAATAATAACGATATTGTTTGCTTTAGGCTCGGTATTCTTCGGATTTATGAATCTAAAAATTGATTGCATCCGTCCGAATACCGAAACTTCACCAACCTGCGAAATTGATGAATCTCGTTTTTTCGGGCTTTATTCACGCTCGACAACTGTTCAGAATGTGTCGGATATAGGTTATAAAAACTCTGTCGGTAATAAAAATATGCTGCAAAGCACGTTGGTATTAAAGAGCGAAAACTCAGAAGTTCCGATTTCCGAAGTTTCGATGAATTTGGGAAGCTGGAAAGAAGATGTCTCCAAAAAAACAAAAAGCTATTTGAATAACAATTCTGAAATCTCATTTAATTTACATTATTTTAATTGGAATATCTTTGGCATTTTGGGTATTGCGATGCTTTTAATCTTGATGATGAGTATTCTGTATTATTTGAAAAACGTCGGTTTAAACCGTGCTTCGCCAAAAGTTTAATTTGATTTTATCGGCTTAGAAAAACGAAATTAGAACGCCGAACAATCGGCGTTTTTATATTGACAAATTATTTCTCAACTTGCACAATACATCTGTCCAACTTTGGAGGAAAAAAATATGCCGATTCAAACAACTTACAGTAATACGAGAGAAAATTTGGCGAGCTTGATGGAAAGAGTAATTAACGAACAAGAAATTGTAATTATCAATCGTCGAGGTTTTGACGATGTGGCAATGATTCGGGCTGACGAACTTTCAAGTTTAATAGAAACTTCGCATCTTTTGCGGTCGCCTAAAAATGCGAATCGTTTGCTAAAAGCGTTGCAAAGAGCGGTTGAAAACAGCGAAAAACCTGATTCTTTAGAAAATTTGCGAAAGGAGTTTGGCGTTGAAAAAAGATAGAGAAGCTGTTTTTCATCCTGAATTTCGTGAAGATTTACGTTATTGGATTGAAACCGACCGCCGAATTGCTTTGCGGGCATTTAACTTAATCGAAGCAATTTTGCGTGAACCGTTTGACGGAATCGGAAAGCCCGAACCTCTCAAGTATCTGCTTGCGGGTGCGTGGTCAAGACGTTTAACTCAAGAACACAGAATAGTTTATCTGGTCAGCGATACGAAAATTGATTTTCTGCAAGCACGCTATCATTATTAAAAAATCTAAAATTCAAATATAAAAAAGTTGAGCAATAGGTGTTTTTTCGTTAGAGTTACCGTTAGAGTTACCGTTAGAGTTACGCATTTATGCGTGATACAACTTGAACATTCGACTGTTAAGTTGAATCTATTCAAAGTAATTCACGCCTAAAGGCGTAACTCTAACGATAGTTCAAACTTTTTTTGATACGAAATTTCAAATTTTCTCGCTTACTAAATTGAGGAGCAATGTTTATGAAAAAATTATTAGTTATATTCAGTTTCGCAATCGCATTTTTATTCGTTTCAAACGTCAACGCCCAAACGCCGATTACATTTGCCAAAGGTCAAACGAAAAAAACGATGACAATTACCGTCAAAAAAGGCGGCGAGGTTAAATATGCAATCACGGTCAAAAAAAATCAGGTTGTCAATATTACGACTTCCGGCAACACGGGAATAACGCCAAATAAAGACAGTTTTTCGGTAGTTAATCCGTCTATTGATTACAAAGAAGGCGTTGACCGCACCCAGGACGGCGAAGGATATTTTTCGATTTACACAGGCAGAAGCGGCAAATATATCATCACCGTTGCAAATGGTGCCAAACAATCGAGAACCTTTAAATTGACCGTCGAAGTTTCTGATAATAAAGAAGATTTTCAAGGCGGAGTGATTGAAGATCAGTAATTGAATTTGCTGAATTTTAGAATTTGAAAAAGCGTCGAGCAATCGGCGTTTTTTTTTCGTTAGAGTTACGCATTTATGCGTGATTCAACTTGAGCATTTGACTGTTAAGTTGAATCTATTCAACTTAATTCACGCCTGAAGGCGTAACTCTAACGATAACTCAAATTTTTTTGATACGAAATTTCAAATTTTCTCGCTGTATCAAATAGAAGCGGTTATTTTTACTTTTAAGGAATTTACAGTTATGAAAAAATTTATCTTTTTATTCGCAATGTTGTTGGCATTTTCGTTTACGGCATCGGCACAGTTTAGTTTTACGTCCAAAGCGGGCAAAAAATTCAGCGTCAGTTCTACTCCACAAAACACGGATTATCGTGGCAGCACATCAATCTTTGATTATTATTACACCGTCGAAGATTCGGATTTGGTCGTCTATGAAGTCGTTAGAGACGACAAAAACGTCATTCGTGAAGTTCGGACTGTCACCGTTCCGATTGATACGATTGAGAAAGATTCGTTCAAGGTGCGTTCATTTGCCAAAATGTGGATTTTGCAAACCGGTAAACCTTACACCAGATACACTCACGCCGGAGATTTTGACAGCAAAGAAACTTCCGAAGGCGACAATCTGCAATTAAACTTTGAAAAACGAGAGGTTGCCGAAGCGTTTCGGGCAAAAGTTCTCGGCGATGAACTTGGCATAGGTGATTTGGATTTAGACCTTTCCGACAAACCGAAAGAAAAACCGAAAAGCACAATGCCCGCTCATTTGTTCGCTTTTATCGGCGGAGGCACAGATAAAAGACGTTACCAATTCAGCCGCAAAACCGATGAAGTTTGGGATGTAGCGGAGGGCAATATTGTCAAAGTCGGTAAAATCGCAGGTTCGGGCGAAGACCTGCAACTGCTTGATAAAACAGACAGTTTCTTTGTTTATAAATTAAAAAACAACCGACTCTACAACGGCGACAAAGCAACCGCCTATTCGCTAATTGACGATTCGGTTTGCAAAACCACCAGCCCCGGAAAATGCGATGTCGTCTATAAATTTTCCAGAGAAGATGAAAAGGTTTATTATGTGGCAAGTAGCGGCACAAAATACCAAAAATTCAAAATTATGGGCGAAGCAAGTAATGAAGAAATGTTTATTATCTTGGCATTGATGGAAAATTTGAGATAAGTTTTGCAGTTTAATTTTGAGAGAAAACGCTGAAGAAATTCGGCGTTTTTTTCGTTAGAGTTACTGTTAGAGTTACGCATTTATGCGTGATTCAACTTGAGCATTCGACTTTTAAATTGAATCGGTGCAAAGCAATTCACGCCTCAAGGCGTAACTCTAACTTTTCGATGATACGAAATTCCAAATTTTCTCGCTATATCAAATGAGAGCAATTATTTTTCAATTTAATGGAGAGATTATGAAAAACAAGATATTATTTTTAGTTGTAACGGCATTATTTTTGAGCGGTTTGCAAGCCGTGAACGCTCAGGGAATAATGAACAAAATCAAAAAGAAAACAGAAGAAATTACTAAGCCGACGCAACCAACGCAAACGGCGACAAATGCGGTTAAATCAAACGGCAAACTCAACGTCAAAGATGTTTTCAAAGAAGTCGCACCGCTTTTGCAAATTACGCAATCAGCAAACGCCGACAAAGTAATTTCGCAAACTTTTGAAGGCGAAAATCGTATCGCGTTCAAAGTTCCGGGCAATCTCGGAATGTCAACCGAAGGCACTTTGCGAACCAACGGCGAGGCGAAAATTTTCCCGACAACTGGCGGCGGCGGAATGTTTGCCATAACTTACACAGCTTGCACAACCGACAATATGTGCGACAACCAAATGCAACTGATTTTGATTGAAAACAACAAAGAACCGCAACTTGCGACAGGTCTGCATTTAGCCACGATTTACACTTCAACCGATAAAGTTATCGAACTTTTAAGAGCCAACAAAACTTATAAAAAACCGATTCAAGCCTTTTACAAACCGAACATCAATTTCAAAGAAAATAAATTGAATTACGTTGTAGATTGTGCCGATGGAAATTGCCAAACAAGTTTTGTGGTGCGTTCATTTACTTTTGATGGCGAGAAGTTTGTTGAAGCGAAATAACCGGAACTCGGATTCTCTTGTCCGAACGAAAAGATGTGAGAATTAACTCAATTTGAGTTTAACCAGAGGTTTTAGGTTGCTTTCGCAACCTTGCGGACAAGAGTGTCCGCGATCCAATTACAATTATGAAAAAAACATTTATTTTATTATCCCTGTTAGTTTTAACCTTGTCGGCGAATGCTTTTGCACAAAAGCAAATGACCGCCAAACAACTTTTTATGTCGTTGCCGAATGATTACGTCAACGGCACAAAAACCGAGCGTGAAAGTGCGTTGATTTTCCCGAAATCAATCAAGTCGGATTTTCTGACATTTATGGTTTCTGATGAACTCGTGTCCAAAAGTTTGGCGGGTAATTTCAAAGAACCCGAAGGACTCGGCGATATGCGTGTTTTCAAAGGAAAGTCGAGCGTCATTGTCGGTTTGCGGTATCAAATCGGCGACGCTCAGAATGCAAATCCAACGGCTGATTCGGTTAAAATCACGACAGTTTTGCTCGAATACAAATCCAAAAAATGGACGAATGTAACCGACAAATTATTGCCGACAGTTTCAGTTGATGACGCACACCAAGTTTTAATCGGATTCGAGGAAACGAAGGGCGTTAAAAAAGAGAGTGTTTGGATTGAAACCCAAGTCAGCAAAGACCGCAGCGGTTTGTTGTTAGTAGGTAGAGTCAAAGGAAGTGAATCGGTTGCAGCCTTGAAATTTTTCAAATGGGACGGAGCAAAATTTGTTGAATCTGAAAAGTAAGGATGAAAATTATGAACAAGTCATTTATTTTATTGAGTTTAGTATTGTTAGCGTTTTCGGTAAATACTATTGCCCAACGCAAAGCAGTTTCAGCCGCCGAAGTTACAGGAACATTTCGATTAACGAGCGATTCCGGCAGATCGAGTGAATTCAAGATTTTGGCACTTGGGAAAGGAAACCTGAAAGTCGAATTTTTTACCGCTCTGAAACTTGGTCCAAACGGTGATGCTCGCGGAAACACAGCAAGCGGAATCGGAGTTGCAATTATAAACGGAGACTCTGCAACATTTACGCCCGATGGACAAGAACCCGATGCGTGTAACATCACCATCAAATTCGTCAAACTTGGACAAATCAAAATTACCCAAGAAGGCGGTTGCGGATTCGTCAGCGACACAATTTCAACCGAAGGAACTTATAAACGAACAAGTGCTGCAAAACCAAAGTTTACGGAGGAATAATTTATGAAAATATTGATTTTATTAGCACTATTATTTCTCCCAACTATCGCTTTTTCGCAATCGGTGAATGAATTATTCCTTAAGATTCCATTCGATGCTTTGGTTGCCAGTCCTGAAAATCGAGAGAAAATGATTATCGAAACAAAGGGCGATTTGCTCAAGTTTCGGATGTCCGAAGCCAGACGCGGCGAGGTCAAAATATTTGCTCAAAACAAAGATGAAACGCTTATCGGAATGGCGGTTGATGGCTGCGATTTCAGCGATTTGACCTTTTGGAAAGTTAAAAAAGGTAAATGGAAAATTGTTACCAATCAAGTTATAAATCCGCTCACGGCAAAAGACATTCCGGCAATTTTGAAGGCTTCACCAACTACAATTAGCAGCCCGAATCAATCGCTCGGAATCGTCTATTTTTACAATTTTTTCAACGATTCAACTAATATCGAACTTATTGCCCGCAAACAAGACAGTTGCGATGTAGCAGGCAAAGTTTATGATTACAAATTTGATGGCAAAAAGTTTGTGATTCAAAAGTAAATTTTAGGAAATATTTCCCGCAGACTTCGCAGATTTTCGTAGATATTTTTAATTTAATTTTGAGTAAAACTGAATTATTTTTCTGCATGTTTACGCGAGTTCCGCGGGAAACATTTTTTTTCTTTGCCGATGATACGAATTTTCTAATATTCTCGCTGTATAAAATAAGAGCAGTTATAAAAATTTAGAGGATAAAAATGAAAAAATATACACTTTTACTTATATTAATTACATACGTTTTTGCAGTTAATGTTTCAGCACAAATCAAATTACCAAAGAACGAAACTCAACATACAGCCGAACAAAAAATGTTGCCGTTTGCAATGGCAATGTCGCTTTCGGTGTTGGGCGAAATGCACGACGACAACTATTTGTCTGTTTTATCCGTGTTTCAAAAATTGCCGCATTGGTCAGCCGAATTAAAACCTGTTACGGAAATGAGCAAAGATACCGCCGATTATAAACGGTTGGATATTTCATTAACCGCGACCAAGGCTTTACGGGCAAAATCAAACGATTCGGACAAATGGCAAATGTTGGTCGGCGAACAATTCGGCACAATTTACGCACTTATCAAAAAAAGCAGATTAAGCAATGATTCGATAAATGAAGGCGATTTGAAGTTTAATCTTGAACTGATCGGAATTTTAGCCGAGAAAGCTCCGATTGATATTCCTTGGAACGTAACAGCTAAATTCAAGGAAATCGGCAAATTAAAAGGCACGCAAAATGCTACTTCCGATGCAAATATCGAAAAAATAATCAGCGAAGTAAAAAATATCTTGAATATAATTTCAAAATAACCGAAGTGAGTAATTTGCTTGCCACATTCAAAAAAGACGTGATTTAAGTTCGTCTTTTTTTATTTATTTGCGGCTGATTTTACAAATAATTAATTCGCTGATTTGAATGATACGAAATTTCAAAAATTCTCGCTTAGTTAAGTGAAGGAAGTTTTTTTAATCAATTTGGAGAATAAATATATGAAAACGTTAGTTTTAGGCTTTTTACTTGTTTTGTTCGGTTTCGGTGCGGCAAATGCTCAATCGATTCCGAGTTCGTGGTTTGGCGAATATAACGGAATGGAATCGGGAATGAATGCGACCGAAACTCGTTCGTTCAGTACTTGGGCAAAATTAGAATTATCGGAAGCGGAAGGCGGCGTAACGGGAATCTACACCGAAGGCGAAAACTCCGATACTTTCAACAAATATATGTTCACGGCAAAAGGTAATGCGACCGCAATTTCGCTCTTTTTCGGTAGTTGTATGCCGGTTGAATACGGCAGTTCGGAACCTTGTAAATCAGATTTCAAAGAAGGCGATTTGATGTTTAAGCTGACGAAATCAAAGGTTAAAGGCAAAACCGTGATTTTAACGACTTGGGGCAAACTGAACAAAGGAGAAAGCGGCAAAGTCTATTTCACAAAATAGGCGGTAAATTTCGGAGAAAATTATGAAACAAATTATTTTATTGTCAGCGTTAGTTTTAATGTTTGCAGCACTCGCATTTGCTCAACCGAAAACGGTTACCGATTATTTTTTGGCAATGCCGAATGATGTTTATTCAAGCGGTTTAGACGGCACAAAAGCCAAAGGGAAAGCCGCAATTACAAAACTCCGCAAGTCTTTAATCAAAATTGAAGACATCAAAAACGGTTATTTGAAACTTGAAGGAACGTGGGAAGGTTGGGCGGAAATTGCCTTATTCAAAAAAACCGACGGCAGTTATATTATTGCTCAAGCCGAAAACGGTTGCGGTCCGGCGTGCGACGGTTTTGTAAAATTTTGGACATACAACGCTGGAAAATGGAGCGATATTACCAAATCTGTTTTTACCGATATTGATTCAAAACAAGCCGCAAAATTATTCAACGCGAAAAAACCGGCGGAAGATGAAGCCGTAACAGACGATTTGCCGTTTTATTATCTGTTGCCGAGAGAAGGAAAAACCTTAAAACTCGCCTGTAACGAATGTTCGCAGCAAATCGGCGGTGCGGAAGATTTTGTTTTCCTTGAATACGAATGGAACGGCACGAAGTTTGTCAAAAAATAGCCAACACCAATGTTTATAGAATCGAAACGCCGCGAGTGAAAACTTTCGGCGTTTTTTTAATATCGAAAATAAACAAAATAAATGATACGAATTTTGCAATTCTATCGCTTAAGTATGTGAAGGAACAAAAAAGTTCAACTTAAAAACAGGAGTAAATACAATGAAAAAATTATTAGTTATCTTAGCAATTTCAACCACTCTATTAACGGCAACAGCATTTGCCAAATCACAAACCAGCACGATTGAATCGTTTGTAAATTCAACATTTTTCGCAAGTTTCAAAATCTTGAACGATACCGATAACGATGTTCAAATCTACACAGGAAGTGGTTATGTCGAACTAAACAAAGGTGCTTCGACAAGTTTGACGTGCGAGGCTGGAAAAGAAATACGTTCAGCGAACAAAGGTAAAAAAGGCGATGTTATTTTCACCGTTGACGATTCGATGTGCGGAAAAACAGTCAAATTATCAAAATATCTTTAATCAAATTTCAGGGAGAAAATCACAATGAAAAAATTTTTACTAATCGCAATTATCGCATTATCAGTTTCAGCATTTGCTCAAACTAAAACGCCCGCAAAAGCTTCATCGGCAAGCAAGGAAATGACCGTAAAAGAATACTTTTTGGCAATTCCGACCGAATATCTGAAAGCCGATGCCAAAAAACGTGCGGCTTGGGTTGAAAGTGAATCCGCCGAAGACGGCAATCTTTCATTCAACATTCCGGTTAAAGAAGTTACGGGCGAAGACGGCGAAGGCAAAGTTTTTGGTAATGTTCAAGTTTTCAAAAAGAAGAAAGGCGGTGCAGTTATCGGAATGTCCACCAATTTGTGCGAAGAAGGCACCTGCATCGGACAACTTTTATTTCTTGATTTTACTGATGGGAAATGGAACGATGTCACAAGCGATATTGCTCCAATTATCGATAATGATGAAGTAATAAAAATACTCAGAAAAGCTCCGGCTTTTGACAAACCGCTCAAAGACGGTGTTGAAGTTCCTTTGTATATTGAATTTAACGGAACAAATAAACTTGTCCATTTTATCGCAGGTGGAAATAACGGTGACGGCGGAGTAGTCGCTAAAATGTTTAAATGGAACGGCGAAATTTTCTCAGAATTTGAGTATGCCGAAAGTCCTGAATGAGTTGAGAAGATATGTTAACAAACTTGCGGAATTAATAGATTTCGCAGATTATATGAGTTATAGAAATTGGTTCGACAAAGGTTGTAAATACTTTGAAAGAAATCAACTAAAAAGAATTCTAAATTTCGGAGTTTATATATATGAGAAAATTTATATTATTCATTATTTTGAGTGTGCTGCTATCAATCAGCATTTACGGGCAACAATCAACTTATACTGGAACTACTGATAAAGATTGTAAAGCTGCAAAAGCATCAGAAGACGATGGATATACTGGAATTTGTCCAGGAGTTGGTGGATATAAACTTGAAGTTTTAGAAGGTGATCTACGACAAACTGTCAATGTAATTGCACCTAATAAAAAGAAATTTGAGTTAAATTTGTGGTCGAATGTTTCAGGTGGTTTTTCAAGCATTGGTGCAAAAGCAGAATGGAGAATGAAAGGAACAGTTCCAATAGCCTTGATACTTCGTTTTAATGCTAGCGAAAATCCAGATGACTCAGCAAAAATTACATCATATTTGGTTGTTGTAAAAATTAAGAAAACATCTGCTTGTATCGTTGAAATTATTAAACCTTCTAAAACACAAAATGCTGATGCACAGAAATCAGCTGATTCAGCGGCGAATAAGTCTTGTAAAACATTTGAATAGAATAATTTAGATCTTACTTTTAACAAACCGCTAATTTCTTGGCGGTTTTTTTTATTGCTGAAATAGCAAACAAAATAGTAGAATGTAATTGAGATAATCTTTCTCAAATTACATCATTTCCAACCAATTTATGCTCTTGTCAACTTTTGAAACATTGCTCGGAGTTCCCGATTATTTCGGCTACATTTTTTTTCTCGTTTTAGGCTCAATTATCGGTAGTTTTCTCAATGTAGTAATTCATCGTGTTCCAAATGAACAATCGATTGTCTTCCCTAATTCTGCTTGTCCAAATTGCAAAAATGCAATCAAATTTTACGATAACATTCCTGTTTTGAGTTGGTTAGCCTTGGGCGGAAAATGTCGAAAATGTAAAAACCCGATAGCTTGGCGTTATCCGGCTGTTGAACTTCTCACTGGTTTTGTTTTTCTCATCGTATTTTGGCAAATTGGTTTAAATTGGTATTTACCGGTTTGTTTGGCTTTTTCGGCAACAATTATTTCGTTAATTTTTATTGATGCTGAACATATGATTTTGCCAAATGTAATTACTTATCCAATG
Source organism: Acidobacteriota bacterium (assembly GCA_031414415.1). GTDB lineage: Bacteria > Acidobacteriota > Blastocatellia > Pyrinomonadales > Pyrinomonadaceae > JANNVK01. The sequence goes on along the minus strand of JANNVK010000037.1, from coordinate 41,180 downwards.
TTGGTAATTGCTTTAATTACACGAATTGCTTTTCCACTCATCTTCGGAAACACCATATTTTTCTCTGATACATTTATTGTCCCACTCATAAATTCTGGTTTGCCAATGTGGTTAAATTCACTTTTTGGGGCAATTCTCGGCGGATTAGCTGGCGGCGGATCACTTTGGGCAATTGGTGAACTCTGGAAAAGGCTTCGCGGAATTGATGCAATGGGTTTAGGCGATGTGAAAATGATGTTCGGTGTTGGAGCGTTTCTTGGCTGGCGATTAACTTTGATAAGTATATTTATTGGAGCATTTACAGGTGCAATTGGCGGTGTTTTGGTGATGATTAAAGACCGCGAAAAAGGTATGCAAGCCCAAATCCCGTTTGGCATTTTTTTAGGAATTGGCTCACTTGTTTCAATGCTTTTTGGAGATCAATTACTAACCTGGTATGTTGATAAATTTTTTCCGCATTAGGTTTTAACCTTTACTTCAATGCAGTTTGCTGAGCAGTAAAAGGTTTGTTTTCGAAAATTGATTGCAACATTTTCAGGAACCCATTTTGAACATTTAGCACATCTGACGAGAGGAGAATTTTTTGTGTTTTTAATGTCAGGAATTTGACTGTTTTCATCCGATGAATTTTTTGACTTTTTGCTTGATTTTTTCATCGTTCTAAACATTTGCCAAACTTGAAGTGCCATCTGAATTTGTCGGCGATAACGCAAAGCGATTAACCCGAAAACAGCGAGAACTAAAGCTAATATTATCAACCATTTCATTTACTTTTCATCTTTCCTATTTGTGTTTCAAAATCTTGAATTGTCGCGTTTTTGGAATTAACTTCCTTTAGTTTTTTGAGATAAACTTCAGCTAATTCCGCGTTGTTTTGTAAAATATAAGACTGTATTAAACCTTCATTTGCTTGCTCTAGCTTTTTATTAATTTCAATTGCTTTTTTAAATTCGGCAATTGCTTTTTCTAAATCGCTCGGCATTTGAAGTAAATAAGTTGAACCTAAATTACTACGAATCTGTGCATTATTTGGCTGCAATTTTAGTGCATATTCATAATATTTTCGTGATTCTTTGAAACTATCGCTATCTGCTTTACTAATTGCTTTGTCCAAAAAAAGATTACCGAGAGTGCCAAGTGTTTCGACATTTCCGGTATCAAGTTTGTTTGCACGAATTAAAAGTCGAGAAATATCGTCAAAAAGAGTTGTGTCTTGTTTTAGATTGGCATATTTGTAAAGTGCAATTCCAAGCGTTTTTTGAAATTCTAAATTATCAGGATTCTTATCAGCTTCCGCTATTTTTAGTTTAATTTCATCAATAGATAATGTTTGTTCAGTATTTTTTTGAATATCATTTTTTGCATTTGTAAGTTCAGTTTCTAAACGGACTAACTCATTCCTGTTAAACGAGTTAGCAACTACAAAGCCGGCAACAAAGCTGATTAAAACCGCCACAATTAGAATAATTAAACTATTCTTCGTCATTACTTCAAAAGTCTAACAAATCAAAAATAAAAATGCGAAAAGCGTCATCGCTTTATCAAACGACAACGCTATTTTTTATGTTTTAGTCACTCAATTTAATCTTCGGGTGTGGCGTATGGCGAATCTTCCGCTCTCCTGCGAGGCATCGGATCAGTCGAACGGCGACGTGGAACTGTCACATTTCCTCGCCGATCAACACTTCCGGCAGGCAAAACTTGCCCGTGAACTGCCTCAGTTAAAATTCTTGTAATTTCTTGTGATAGCGTGCGATGATCTGAAGCCGCCCGTCGGCGTAATGATTCCTTGAGTTCATTCGGCACATAAGCACCGATGAAAACTCCTTTTCTATTTACCATTTGAGATATTCTCCTTAATTAGTTTGAGTGATTTAAAACTTTTAAAATTACCCTTGCACTTAGCAAATTTATAAGCCGAATCTTGTAACTGTTTTCACAGCGGCAATCATTCATCTAGGTCTTGCGTTACCACAAGACTCAAGCGACCTACCCGAAATCGTCGTTTACCGAAGCAAACATTGGACGAGCAATCCAAAACGATTCCCTATTTGGTCTTGCACCACAAGGAGTTTGCCTAGCCACACGTGTTACCAAATGTGCTGTTGAGCTCTTACCTCACCGTTTCACCCATCACCTTTCGGCTGGTTTATTTTCTGTTGCACTTGTCGTCGTCTAATTTAATAAACGCCCGGTCGTTATCCGGCTTGTTGCTCTCTGGTGTTCGGACTTTCCTCTTTTTTTCAAAAGCGACTGCCAAATTTGCTTGATGCAAAGGACTTTTAGTTTAACAAAAATTGTTGAACAAATACAGGCTTGTTTGCGATACTTTATACAAATCAGTTTTTAACTTCTATTAAATCGCCAGCAAGAATAATTGGGTCAATAATTTTCCCTTCTTTTATTGCTTTAAGGTCAAACTCTGTCGAATTAAGCAAACCTAGTTCGTTCTTTCGACGGATTGTTACTTTACGAACGTTATCTTTTTTCAATCCACCGGCAGCATATATTGCTTGCGTCAGTGTTATTCCATCATGAAAATCTTTTTGTCCTGGCGTGAAGACACTTCCAGCAACAAAAAAGTATTGAGAATTTGAAGTTGTTGCCAGTGTTGTTCCAACAAATTCGATGATGTCATTGGGATAAACCAGTGTGTCGTCAGTATTTATGTCTTTTAAATCAAATTTCTCTACTTTTCCGTCAGCCCGACGAATAACAACTTGTGTTGCACGAACATCAACAATTGCCTCAGCTTTGATGACAAATAACGGAACAGCGTCGCGTTGGATTGTTTTATCACCTGATTTTTCTACCAAACCGACAACCTTAACATTGTGGCTGGCAGCATCTCTGACTTTTACATTTAATTCAAAATTGTCGGATTCTTTTTCTTTATCCTTAATAATTACTTTTTCTCGAAGAAAATCTTGAATTTGTTCAAGTGTAGCGTTTTCAACATTTACACTTCCGCCTGCCAGCGGATAATCGATAGTTCCATCTTCTAAAACTGTCACGTAAGAAGTATTTTGAAGTTTATCGCTCTTAAAAGAAATCAAAAGCACATCTTTAATTCCAACTTTATATGTTTCAGTTGGTGGTTTAGATTTTGCTGAAGCATCGGTTACAACCTTTAAAATTTTTGTTGAAATAGTATTTTGAGCAATTTCTAATGGTTGATTTTCATCAATTTCAATTTTTGTATCAATGATGACATCTTTCTTTTTTGGATTTGGGGAATACGGACTATTTCGTTTTGCTGAAATTGGAGTTTGCGTCGCTTCTTGTGAGAAAACTAGCTGCGTAAAACTAAATAATACGCACGCACACACAATTACAAGTTTTATTTCGAAACCTAATCTCATCTTACTAAACCAACTTTACGAATAACTTTGAATGATAAACTAACTAACAACACTGAGCAAGTAACTATCGTTTGAAATAAACTACTTTCAAACTCATTTATATCTAAACTACTAAAAGCATAGAACTTCTAGTGTTTTGATTTATTTTATTAAAAAAAAGATGTTAGTAATTTTTATAATTTTGCGACTGGAAGATGCTCTTGCGGAAAAAGATGTGACCAGTTTTCTGTAAAAAGCTGAGAAACTAGCTTTTCAACTTCAAATGAAGTTCTGCAAGTTTCAAGTTTTTTTATCACAATGTGAGCTTCTTCAAAAGCTATTTGCGAAATAATTTGTCGAATTCTAGGTATTGATTTGTAATTCATACTCAAATTTGTCACACCGAGACCAATCAAAATTGTTGCATAAACAGGCGAGCCAGCCATTTCACCACAGACAATTGTCGGTATTCCGACTTTTTCAGCAGCGTTAATAACTTTTTTTATAGATTTAATTACAGCTGGATGAAGCGTGCGAAACCAGTTTTCAACTGTTTCATTATCGCGATCAACGGCTAACATATATTGCACTAAGTCGTTTGTCCCCAAACACATAAAATCAACTTCTTGAGCAATTTCATCAACCATTAAAACCGCAGCAGGAACTTCTATCATTACTCCAAGCTTCGGAAAATCTACTTTTAAACCATTAGTTTCGAGAGTTTTTCTTTCTGATTCGATTATTTCGCGAGCATGAAAAATTTCAGAAATATCAGAAATCATCGGCAACAAAATTTCTATTTTATTGCCAACCGACGCACGCAAAAGTGCTCTGATTTGAACACGAAAAGTATCAATATTTGTAAATGCGAGACGAATTGCACGAAGACCAAGTGCGGGATTTACTTCGCTTTCATTTGAAACGTTTTCAATACTTAAATCAAATGTGCGAATTTTTACTCCGTCATTTCCGACAGCTTTTGCAATTTTTTGATAAGCCAAAAACTGTTCATCTTCAACAGGTATCGAATGATTTTGATTAAATAAATGCTCAGACCTAAAAAGCCCAATTCCTTCAGCTCCTAAAAATTTTGCTTCCTTAAATCCATCAGCGTTATCAAGATTGGCAAAAATTGATATTTCTCGACCATCGAGTGTTTTCAATTTTCCTTTTAAATCAACAAAATTTGATTCATAAGTTAAAGCATTTTGATTTTGTTTGTTTTGATAAAAATCGATTGTCGAAGCGTTTGGATGAGCGATAATTATTCCATTGAAACCGTCAATAATCACTAAATCGCCAGTTTTTAATTGCCTTCTGATTGATTTTGCACTTGTAATTGCAGGAAGAAGTTGTTCGCGTGCGAGTATATATGTGTGAGAAGTCCAGCCACCTTTTTCAGTAATTATGCCTTTGAGATTAAATTTGCTAAGTTCAACTAGAGTTGATGGTTTCACATCTTTAGCAACAATTATTGAATCTTTTTCGAGCGAAATATGGGTTTCACCGCCACCAAGTGAAATCAAAAGTCGTTCCATCACATCTTCAAAATCGTTTTGTCGTTCTTTTAAATGCTCATCTTTAAAACTTTTGTAAATTGACAAATATGATTCAGTTACTTGTTTAATTGCCCATTCAGCGTTTACTTTTTGGTCGGTAATTATGAGTTTTATTTTTTCAATTAAAGTTAAATCCTCAAGAATTAGACGATGTGTTTCAAAAATTTTTGATTGAGTTTCGTTTTGAACCTTAACAATTTTAATAAGTTGCGAAACAGCTAAATTAAATGCAATTTCTAAACGATTAATTTCAGTGTCAATTTGATTTTCAGATAAATCTAAACGAAAAAATTGACGCTTACTGCCGTGTAAGCAGACAACCCGACCGATCGCGATTCCACGCGAAACGGCTCTGCCTTGAATCCTAAATTCGTTTCCAATATTCAAATCTTTAAAGTTGACAAATATGTCTAAAGTTCACCAAAACCAGCGTTTATTAGCTGCTCAATTTCATCAAGTGCTTGCTCTTCATCTGATCCGTTAATCGTAATATTTATTATTGTTCCGCGAGACGCAGCAAGTGTTAAGATGCTCAAAATAGACTTTGCGTCCGCTTCAATATTTGAATCTGTTCGCTGAATTTTAATTGAACTTAAAAACTTACTTGAAAGTTTAACGAGTTGAGCCGCTGCACGTGCGTGAAGACCGAGTTGATTAACAATTTTTAGATTAGATTCAAGCATCTTTAATCATTTTTTTTGGAATCAGCAAATCTCCGGCTTGGTAAATTGCTTCTTTTCCTTGATTTTCAACTTCATCAGCCATTTGCGTTAGTGGAATTTCAGTATTTTGATTAGCGACTTTTATTACCATCGGCAAATTTACACCAGTAACAATTTCCACTTCGCCTTGCTCGTAAAACATTGCGGAAATGTTAGTTGGAGTTCCGCCAAACATATCTGTCAATAATAAAACGCCGCGACCTTCGGAAACTTGGCTGATTGCCCGCGAAATTTGTTCTTTCGCAGATTCAACTTCATCGTGCCAGCCGATAGAAACTGCGGTTATATGTCCTAAATCTCCGACAACATTTTCCGCAGCAGATAGCAATTCGTTTGCAACTTGTCCGTGTGAAACTATGACACATCCTATTTTCTTAATTTCAGCCATTATTTTTATTTATTTTTTTGCATATCGCGATGCAAAACTGAGACTTCGTAGCTTTCTTTTTTAAGTTTATCGGCAATAAATTCGGCAGAATAAACCGATCTGTGCTTTCCGCCTGTGCACCCGATTCCAATTGTCAAATATGATTTTCCTTCGCGTTTATAAAGTGGCAAAAGATAATATAAAAGATCAAGAAATCGGCTAATTGTTTCATTTACATCTGGTTGTTTCTCTAAAAAATTAATAATTTGTTTATCAGTTCCAACAAAGTTTTTTAATTCTGCAACAAAATATGGATTTGGCAAATGACGAACATCAAGCAACAAATCAACCGCTAGAGGCGTTCCATATTTATGCCCAAAACTAATCATTTGAACGTGAAGCGGAGTTCCCTCTTCATTAACGCTAAATTTTTCAACAACTAAACGCCGCAAAGTATGAACGCTGTGTTCTGAAGTATCAATGATTAGATCTGCCATTTCGCGAACTTTCTTCATAGCTTTTCGTTCGCTTTGAATTGCGGTCAGCAGACCTTTTCCAACATCAGCCGGATGAGGACGACGAGTTTCGCTAAATCTCCGCTGCAAAACTTCATCCGTTGCTTCAAAAAATACGATAACTGGTTTGAGTTTTTTTTTCTCTAATTTAAGAAGTTCATCAGAAAATTCATCAAGAAAATGGCGTTCTCTAATGTTAATAACTAACGCTGCACGTTCAATTGCTTGTTTGCCTTCTTCACTTTGAACCAAAAGCCTTGAAAATGTGGAAATCATTGTAACCGGCAGATTATCGACACAAAAATATCCCAAATCTTCGAAAGCGTTGGTCGCTGACGACATTCCCGAACCGCTCAAGCCAGTTACAATAATAAAATTTGGAGTATTGTTATTCATTTACTTTGTTAAGGTTGAATTAAGCCAAAATTGCCATCTTTTCGATTATAAATTACAGAAATCTTTTCACTTTTTGCGTCGCGATAAACTAAAAACTGATTGACATCCAGATTTAATTGCAACACGGCTTCTTCTTCAGTTAGAGGCTTTACGGCATAACTTTTGCTTTTTATAATTTGCGGTTCGGTTGGAATTGGCTCTGAATCTTCTTCTTCAGACAATTTACTAGCTTTAGTAACTTTATGTTTTTTCTCAACAACCTTATCTTTCAATTTTAAGGCTTGTTTCTCAATTTTATCAATCGTTTTTGTCAAAGCCTGATACATATCTGGCAAAGTTTCGTTTGCAGCCAAAACATGATCACGCCATTTAACAATAATTTCCGCACGATGTCTTCCCTTTTCAACGTTAATAATAATGTGTGCTCTGACATTATCACCATCAAAAAGATGTCTTGTTTTTGCAAAGTGATTTTCTACGTGCAAGCGTAAAGCCGGTGTTACTTCAATGTGTCGTCCAGTATATTCGAATTTCATATTTCACCTCGTTTTATTTTCTGCATATTTACTAACTTTTAAACAACTGTTTTTCTCTCTCGCGAGCCTGGGATCTGCATTTGATCGCGATATTTAGCAACGGTTCTTCGCGATAATTTTATGCCTTCTTTGCCCAAAATTTTTGCTATATCATCGTCAGTTATCGTTTTTCGCGTGTCTTCATCTTCGATCATTTTCTTGATTCGAAGTTTAATAATTCTTGTTGAAACTTCTTCGCCGTCTTCATTCAACATTCCTTCCGAAAAAAATCTGCGAATTTCAATAACGCCCTGCGGTGTGTGTGCGTATTTTCGATTCACAACACGCGAAATTGTTGAAAGATGCATTCCAATATCTTCTGCAACATCTTTTAGCATCATTGGCTTAATAAACTGCACGCCTTTATCAAGAAAGTCCCGCTGTTTGTGAATAATACACTCAACAACACGATAAATTGTTTGTCTGCGATGTTCAATATTTCTCAGTAAATCAACTGCTGAACGGACTTTGTCTTTAATAAAATCTTTTGTTTCTTTTGACGTTCCATTTTGGACGAGCATTTGTTGATAAGAACTTGAAATTCTCAAACGCGGACTTCCATCGTCAGCAAAATAAATCACATAATCGTCATCAATTTTTTCGATATAAACCTCAGGAGCAACATATTGTGGAGGTTCAGACGAATATGCACGACCCGGAAACGGTTCGAGTGTGCGAATAAATTGAAGTTCTTCGTTTAATTCTTCTAAGCTAAAACCTGTGTCTTTTGATAAATGTTGTAATCGGTGCGGTTGCAAATCGGTAAAATGATGAGCGATTATCTGAACGGCGATTCGCTCAGCGTTTCCTTCTGCAATCAACTGAGCAATCAATGCTTCTTGGACGCTTCTCGCACCGCATCCGACTGGATCAAGCCCAAGAACAAGTTGGCGGGCTTTTTCGACGAGTTCAACTTCACAGCCAAAATCGTTTGCGATTTCTTCATTTAAAATTCTAATTCTGCCGTCAGCATCCAAATTTCCGATGATATATTCCGCAATTTCTTGAATGTTTTCAGCAACTTGGCAAAGATTTAGTTGAAATTCGAGATGATTTGATAAAGATTCTGACGAACTCAAAAATTGTTCAAAACTCGGTGCGTCTTCTTTAAATTCAAATTCTTGTGTTTTATAGCCAGGATCAAGATAATCTTGAAATTCTCTTCCGTAATCAATTTCCTCAAAAACATCAACTTTTTCTGATGAAAATTCCTCACCTTCAGAATAAGATTCGCCTTCGTTTAAAGAGTTTTCATCAAAGGTTTTATCGCCGGAAAATTCGTTTTCGAAGTTGTCAAAATTTTCTTGAGAAGAAAAATCATCGCTTGAATCAGGACGATCTTCGCGGTCAGGTGCCGAAAAATCGCCGTTTTCATAATCTTCAAATCCAGAGGAATTTTGGTCGAGTATATTTTCGGAAATTTCACGCACTTCATCCTCATTTTGAATTTCCTCCAAAATTGGATTTTCTAACATTTCTTGTTGGATTAAATCGCTGAGTTCGATTGTGGTCATCTGCAACATCTCAATTCGCTGCCGCAATTGAGGCGTTAAAACCATTCTCTGATCGAGCCTTGCTGTCAATTTTAATGACATATTTTTTGCTAAAAGAAAAAAAGTTTTAGGTCAACTTTCTCTTAGCTTTTGATGATATATCTTAATTTTTATTGAATCAACTTTCTCTAAGCAAAATTTGTGCCAAAAAAACTTTACAAATTAGAAACAATGTTAGAGACTAAATCTTTCGCCTAAATAAATTCGTTTTACTTCTTCATCTTCAACAAGTTCGCTTGGAATTCCAGAGCGAAAAATCTTTCCTTCAGCCATAATGTAAGCTCGATCTGTCACTCCCAAAGTTTCTCTGACATTGTGATCTGTTATTAAAATCCCGATTCCTTGATCTCTTAAATAAAGAATAATTTCGCGAATATCATCTATCGCAATTGGGTCAATTCCGGCAAAAGGTTCATCTAGTAAAATAAATTGCGGATTCGTTGCTAAACAACGGGCAATTTCAACTCGTCGCCGTTCGCCACCGGAAAGTTCATCGCCGCGAGTTTTTCTGACGTGTGCAATTCCAAATTCTTCAAGCAATTCTTCAAGTCTTTCGTTGCGTTTTTCGCGAGAAATATTTGTAGTTTCTAAAATTGCAAGAATATTTTGTTCGGCAGTCATCCTCCGAAAAATAGAAGGTTCTTGAGGTAAATAACCAAGTCCGAGTCTGGCACGAAGATACATCGGTAGTTTGGAAACGTCATTTCCGTTGAGCTGAATCGTCCCTTTTTCGGTAGATTCCAGTCCGGTCATCATATAAAAAGTTGTGGTTTTGCCAGCACCATTTGCACCAAGCAAACCGACAACTTCGCCTTGTTTGACAGACAAACTCACGTCATCGACAACTCGCCGCCGACTATAAGTTTTTTGCAAATTACTTGCACTTAGCGATTTTTCATTACCGTTATTCAACATTTAAACTTTCCAAAACAATTTTTTTTCCCAGTTTTTGACTGTGAATGTGACAGATTAACACAATTTTGTTTTTCGTCTTAAACCTAATATTGATAAATATTTTGAAACAATTAGACGAAGCTAATTTGTTTTAACCGACAGTATTTTCGTCAATCATTTTAACTTGTTTTTTATTAAAAATAATACTCAAAATAACGCCACAAATAACTAAAGAAATTCCTAAAAGAGTTTGCAACGTATAAGTTTCACCAAAAATTAGCCAACCAAAACATAACGCATAAATTATTCCGGTGTAGTTTATAATCGAAACTTGTGCGACTTTTTCGGCTTGCAAGGCTTTTGTCAAATAAACTTGTCCGAGTTGAGTCAGAGCACCGGTTGCAACCAAATATATCCAATCCCAACCTTGCGGCGTTTTCCAATCAAATAAAATATAGATAAAACCTGCGATAATTCCGACAACTTGAAAATGTAAAACGATTAGTAACGGATGTTCACGTCCTTTGAGAGTCCGCACAAGATTGTATGCAATTCCCGAAAAAAGTGCGGCTGTAATTCCAGTAAAAAAATAAACAACCGGAAAATTTGCGTCGAAACCTTTGATGACAAATACGCCACAAAAAGAAATTGCGAAAAAAATCCATTGCAAGGCTGCAACTTTTTCCTTCAAGATAAAAATCCCGATTATTGTTGTAAAAATTGGTGAAAGATACGAAAGTGTTACGCCACTTGCGAGTGGAATATTCTGAATTGTCACAAAAAAAGCGAAAAGTGCGATTGTTCCAGATGTTCCGCGAAGAATTAAGAGCAAAGGATTGTTCCCGATGTAGCTAATATTTGTGCCGCGTAAACCAATCCAACACGCAATAAAAGAAACAACACAACGAAAAAAAACAACCTCCATTGCCGGCAAATGTGAAAGTTGCTTAACAAAAATGTTCATCAGCGAAAAAGAAAATGCTGAAAACAACATACATTTTGCTGCTTCACTGAGAAAAACTGATTTGGGTTGATTCGTGTTCAAATAACAATTCTAACGTAAAACCAAAAAGTCAGTAAATTCTAGAATGTATTAAACTAAATGCTATTTTATTTTCCATTAAAAATATCATCCGCAATAGGCTGATTGACAATATAATCTTTCCAAAATATTTCAGCAGTTTTTATTCCATCATTAAAAATTCTGAGTTTTCGAGGTTGAAGAAATTTTGGATTTTTGTGCCATTTGAAATCAGAATAAATCCTCTGATGAAAGCCAAGTGGCGTATCAAATTCCGCTAAACGTATGCGAAAAGTTTTTTTGTCGATTCCAAATATTGTTTCACTTTTCTTTGCGTCCGTTATTTTTATGAAATAACACGGAATTCCATCAACCATATCTTCCGGTAATTTTGAAACACTAAAACCTTCGCTTTCAACAAACCTGAAAATAGAGAAACCAAAATTATTGCTCCATTTCAGAGTTTCTTCGTTTGCTTTTGCATCATCGCTCAAAAATTGAGTTGTATTTTTGCCATCAAAGGTAAGTTGAAAAAATTTGTTCACTCCATCAAACGCATCAAACCGAACTTTTCCATTCGCGTTTCTGGCGTTGTCGTTGCTTTCCGGAAACACTCGCCACATTTTATAAGTATCAAGTTTGTGAACTTTACCTTTCCAGTAAAGTGTTGCATTTCCTGATAGTTGCAGAGTTTTTGGTCGCCGCCAAACTTCTCCGCCCGAAGCCTCAATTGTTTTCTTTGCAATATCTAAACCCGAAAGTTCTTGCGAAAATGTAACAACCGCAAAAAAGAAAATCGTCAATATAATATTTATTTTCATAACAAAAAGAGTAGCCAGATTATATCTCGCTACTCTTAATTTGTCATTAAACTATAACCAATTTTATGCTTTGGCTTTTTTAATTTCTTCAATCAAAACAGGCAAGGCTTCAAACATATCGCCGACAATTCCATAATCTGCGATGTCAAAGATTGGAGCTTCGGCATCTTTGTTAATCGCAACAATTGTTGTCGCATTTTTCATTCCAACAATGTGTTGAATTGCACCGGAAATACCGAGTGCAATGTAAACTTTCGGGGCAACTGTTTGTCCAGAAGATCCAATCTGCCGATCAATTGGAAGCCATTCGCTGTCACAAATCGGACGCGAAGCAGCCAAATCAGCACCTAAAACATCAGCAAGTTGTTGGGCAATAGCAATGTTTTCTTGCGATTTAATTCCGCGACCAACTGAAACTATAATCTCAGATTTAGATAAATCGACTGTTGCTTTCGCTTCTTGAAATGGAGCTTCAGGTGTCATCCGCAAGTCATTTACCGAAACTTCGATATTTTCAATTGCCGCCGAACCTTTTGTCGCACTATCTCCACGAAACGCTCCACTTTGGAACGTTACAAAATAAGGTGCGTTTCCGTCAACGGTAACATCAGAATCTAATTTCCCGAGAAAAATACGGCGTGTAAATGTTAATTTTCCACCATCGTTTTTGTATCGAATACAGTCGCCGACAACTTCTTTGCCAAATCTCGCAGCTAATTTTGGTGCAAAATCACGGACTTGATAAGTGTGTGCCATTATCACAAACTGCGGATTTTGAGCTTTGATAATTTCGGCAAATGCATCCGTATATCCATCTGGCGTGTAAGTTGCAAGTTTGGCATTTTTGGCAACTATAACTTTTTCAATGTCATAAGCTGCAATATCATTCGCCAACGAACAATCGCTTCCACAAGGAATAACTGCGAAGACACCCAAACCTAATTCTTTCCCGATAGTTTGAGCCGCCGTAATTGCCTCAAGCGAGGTTTTGTTTAAAACGCAATCTTTGTGTTCAATAAAAACTAAAATTTTACTCATAAATATTTAAGATTAACTAATCTTTATTATGACAAAAAAGACCGAAACTTGGCAAAGCGAACCTTGCGTTTCGGTCTTTTGATCTATTGATAAAGAGATTAAGGAACTTTATTTGGTGAAGTTGCAGCAATGTCACCACTTTGTCCAAACTGTGTGACAAATGAACCTGCCGTGCTTCTTAAAATTCCCCAAATATTGGTAGATGGTCTAAAAACTGCATAGTCATCTCTTCTATCTCCGTCATAATCAGCAACTTGCGGAATATCACCACTAAGTCCCCAAGTTGTGACTTGTAAATTTGCCGCAGTAACTGAACTGCGGAAAACATACCAGTTTCCTTCACTCGGACGATAAACAGCGTTATCAGCTTTTCCATCGCCATCATAATCTGCTGGCACAGGAATATCAGTCGAAAGTCCAAATAATCTTTGATTTGGGAAAGAAAGATAGTTGCCGGAACTTGCAAGATAAGTCCATAACCCATTACTCGGACGATAAACAGCCGGATCCGATCTTCCGTCACCATCGTAGTCAGCAACAACTGGTTTATCGCCTGCAAGACCAAGATTAATTTGCAGGTATGAATTGGTTTCACTTCTCAAAATATACCAGTTGTTATCTGATGGACGAAAAACTGCAACGTCAGTAATTCCATCTCTGTCGTAATCGCCATGAACTGGAACATCTGTGCTTAAGCCCCATTGTGTCGCACCAAAATTAGTTGCCGGATTTGTTGATTTATACCAAGTTCCATTACTAGGTCGAAAAACTGCCAAATCAGCTGTTTCATCTCCGTTGTAATCTGCCGCAACAGGAGCATCACCAGCTGAACCTAATTGTGTAGAAACTGCTGCACCAGTAAGAGTTTTTGTATTCCAAGTTGCTAATGCACCGCTTGGGCGAAATAAAGCTAAATCAGCACTTCCGTCATTAGCTGCATCAAAACCTGCGTTGCGGCAATTATTAGTGATATATCTTTTGAATGAATAAGCAGGGCAAGTTGTTGCTGCATTGACGCTATGAACAACAATGACGTAAGTTGCACCAGCCGCAACACTAAAATTCATCGATGTTGCAAAATTTCCGCCTGTACTTAAACCCGGATCAGCTATTACATTTGTTAAAATACTTGCCGGATTATAGCTGCCTGTGTAAGCTGACATGCTGATTTGATTACCAGCAATACCACAACCAGTTGCATCCAAATCAACAAACACACAAATTGGACCGCCAGTAGTGTTAGTAAATGTATATTGATCGGCATCATATGTTCCAGCTGAAGTTGTTTGTGGTCTATTAAGCAAACATGTTGTTCCTCTTCCGTCACGGAAAAGCCGCAATGATTGATCAGTATCTGCTGCAGAAATATCACCTGTGGTCACAAGTGGCGGATTTACACTATTACACTCAGCTTGAGCATAAATAGCTGAAACATTTGACATAAATGAAATCGCTATTAATAAACCACATATATTTGATGCAAAGCGATTAATTGATTTAACCATTAGAATACTTCCTTTTTTATTTAAATTTTTTTTGTAGTGAAATATTATCTCAGAGTCTAATAAAATACAAAAAATTTGTGATTTTTTTTCAGGAATTGAAAATAAAAAAAGGTTGACAGAAAAAATTCTATCAACCTAAGTTAAATTTTTAATAAAATTAGAGAACTCTTACTTCATTTCGAAGTTTTTCGACCAATTCAACTGCACCTTTTTTTGCATCGCCGCCACCGAGCATTTGAGTTTGCTTAAGTTTAAGCGGTAGATAAACTTTATTGATATGTTGAGCTGAATCAAAATTTTCTATATCAGCTGCAATTTCTTTAACAGGTTTGCTTTTGGCTGACATAATTCCTTTCAAGGTTGCATATCTTATTTGTGAAATACCTGATTGGATAGACATCAAAGCCGGTGTTTGATAGGTAAACCATTGATACCAACCACTTTCGAGTTCTCGCTTGACACGAAATTGTTCACTTTCGCGATCTACTTGAATTACCAAAGTCGCGTGTGGGATTCCTAAAAGTTCCGCCAAAATTACACCAGTTTGTCCATATCCGCTATCATCCGATTGTAAACCTGCATAAATTAAATCAGCGTTTTCTTCGCGAATTGCATTTGCAATTGTTTTTGCAATTTTGAATGGTGATAATCCTTGGGAATTTTCAGAAACAATATGTATCGCCCGATCAGCTCCGCGTGCAAGTGCGTCTTTAATAACAGTTTTCGCTGATTGTCCGCCAAGTGTGCAAACTATTACTTCGCCGCCACCTTTAGCTTCTTTCAAACGCAAGGCTTCTTCAAGTGCATAACCATCAGATTCGTTGGTTTGAAATGCAATGTCAGTTTCCTCAATCCATTTTTCGTCTTTGCCAATTCGCAAAACTGCGTCTTTATTGGCAACCTGCTTCATTAAAACTATAATTTTCATAACATTTTAAGTCTAAAACTTTTGCTGTAAAAAATCCAATGAGTCTGAATGGCTATTCATTCAGACTCATTAAAAAGTTTCTTAATTATTGATTTTGCTAAATTTTCGTTAATCTCTTTGTGCCTTGGGACAGCTTGGGATTGTTTAGTTTTGGTGTTTGAATATCAATCATGACTTCCATCATGTCGGACAAATAAACAACCGAAAGATTCAATTTTTCTTATTAAATCTTTACGTTTCATTAAGCTAATGCTAACTCTTCTACAATTCTTATGTAGGGAATTTCATCAGTTTCAATATCAACAATTAAACTCTTTAGATTCTCGAGCAGCTCATCTTTTGATAAGGCTTGAGTTTGAAAGTCAGGAAAATCGTTTAAAAATCCGAGATAATATTCTCCATCTCTCCAAAAAGTGTATGTTATCTTTCTCATAATAATCTTCCATAAAGACTGTAAAACTATTCTTCACCAGTCAAAACAGCTTGTAAAAATTCTTTGGTTTTCGGATTAAAAAGTCTAAAAGATTTGCCGTTATCAACAATTTCTAGTTTTAACAAAGGTGATAAAACACGGGTGTTTTCTATGTTTACGGAGATTAAGCGACCGTTTTCGCGACGAAAAGCCATAATTGGCGAAGGTAAATACTCACGTTCAGGATCAAGCAAGTAATACTCTTCAACCCCAAGACTTGCATATTTTAAGCGTTTTCCACCAAGGTCATTTTCAAATGTTGAATCAGAGGCAATCTCGAAGACAACTTGCGGAAAAACTCCTTCTTCCCAAGTCTTAAAAACACGCCGTGGTTTGTTATCAACCCCAAAACAGACAAAAATATCAGGTGCTAACCACTTTTTAACATTACCTTTATCGTAATAAACCATCAAGTTGGCAGCAACTATTGAATCTTTTTGAGAGACTAAAAAAACACGTAATAAATGAAATAGTTCAGATATTAATAAAAAGTGATATGCAGTTTCGCCCATTTCTTTGTCTAATTCGGCTGGATAAAAAACTACATCATCTGAAATATCTCTTTTCAGATACAATGCAGGATTTCTATGTTTTGTAGTTGTTTGAACTTCCATAAGTTAATCCGTATATCGCTTAAAAACTAAACATGCATTTGTTCCGCCAAACCCAAAGCTGTTTGATAAAACATAATCAACTTTCGCGTCTCTCGCAAAATTTGGAACAACGTCCAAATCACATTCTGGATCAGGCGTTTCGTAATTTATTGTCGGCGGAAGTTTTTGCTCTAATATCGTCATAATTGAAATTACGGCTTCAATTCCGCCCGCAGCTCCAAGTGCATGTCCGTGCATCGATTTTGTTGAACTTACGGCGACTATGCTTGCGTGTTCGCCGAAAACTTCTTTTATCGCTTTTGTTTCGCCACGATCATTATAGAAAGTAGAAGTGCCGTGAGCATTGATGTAATCAATTTTATCAGGCGTAATTCCAGCGTCTTTAAGTGCTTTGTTCATCACCCGAATCGCTCCCGAACCAGTATCGTCGGGACTTGTTTGATGAAAAGCATCACCAGTCATTCCATAACCGACAATTTCTGCGTAAATTTTTGCACCACGTTTTTTTGCAAATTCTAATTCTTCTAAAATTAAAATTCCGGCACCTTCGCCAATTACAAAACCATCTCGGTTTGCATCAAAAGGACGCGAGGCTTGTTGTGGATTTTCGTTGTTTTTAGACAATGCTTTCATTGAATTAAAACCCGCAACTGACATTGGTGTAATTGCAGACTCGGCACCGCCACAAATCATTGCATCAGCATCGCCGCGTTCAATGAGCCGAAAACTATCTCCGATGGCGTGAGCTCCAGCCGCACAAGCTGTTGCTGTTGCTGAATTTGGTCCTTTTGCACCGAAACGAATTGAGACATTTCCGGCAGCCAGATTCACGATTGCTGAAACTATAAAGAATGGTGAAACACGGTTTGGTCCGTCATTCAAGAGTTTTTCATGTTCGCGTTCAATCGCCCAAAAATCACCGATTCCCGAACCAATATAAGTTCCAATATCGAAAGCATTTGATTCATCGATTACCAATCCGCTATGCTTCATCGCTTCATCAGCAGCAAAAATTGCATACTGAGAAAAAGCTCCCATTCGGCGAGCTTCGCGTTTTTCAATCAGCGTTAGCGGATCAAAATTTTTAACCTCGCAAGCAAATTTTACGTCAAATTTTTCCGTGTCAAACTTTTGAATAAAGTCCGCACCACTTTTTCCAGCAATTAACGATTCCCACGTTTCATTGACCGAATTTCCGCAAGCAGTTATTAAACCAAGTCCTGTAACGACAACACGACGTTTCATAAAATGTAGTCCTACTCATTTGCCCGTTGTCCTTTGCATCTTTATTGAAAATACAAAGGACAAAGGACTAAAAACAAATGACGAATTTAGTCTTTTTTGTTTTGCTCTACATATGCATAAGCATCACGAACAGCTTGAATTTTTTCTGCGTCTTCATCAGGAATTTCAATATCAAATTCCTCTTCAAACCGCATTACAAGTTCTACCAAATCCAAAGAATCTGCACCTAAATCTTCGATAAAGCGTGCATTTTCAGTAACTTCTGCTTCGTCAACACCTAATTCGTCAACAATAATCTGTTTAATTTTATCTTGAACTTCTGACATATTTTTCTCCTAATTTAACTAAATATACTAAGTTGTAATTACAATATAAATTGCAAAAATATATTAACCTAAATTACTTTACAACTCACTTAACTTTTAATATTTTCCAAACTAATTTTCAAACTTTCTGAATTTTCGACATTAAAACAACGAACATCACGGTTAATTTGTTTCACTAAACCGGATAAAATTTTCCCTGTTCCAACTTCGACAAATGTTTCGACACCAAGTTTGACCAAATTTTCTATTGACTGCAACCAACGCACAGGAGATGAAACTTGATTAGTCAAAGCCTCACAAACTCTTGCCTTATTTGAGTTTATCTCACCAGAAACATTTTCAACAATCGGGTAAAGCAAATCGTTATATTCTAATTTCAGTAAATCTTCGTGCAATTTTTCTTGTGCGGGCATCATCAACGCACAATGAAAAGGAGCAGAAACATTCAATTTAATCGCACGTTTCGCTCCGCGTTCTTTTAATAAATCGCAAGCTCGGTCAATCGCTTCGGCGTTTCCGGCAATCACAATTTGATTTAGTGAATTGATGTTTGCCGGCGAGCAAATTTGTCCGTTCGCAACTTCTGAACAAACTTTTTCAATCGTTTCTAAATCAGAACCAAGAATTGCCGCCATTGCACCAACTCCAATTGGAACAGCTTCCTGCATATAAGTTCCGCGTTTGCGAACTGTTTGCACAGCGTCTCTAAAACTAATCGCATTTGCCGCGACCGAGGCTGAATATTCACCTAAACTGTGTCCGGCAACAAAATCAGGTTGAACAAAACCTTCGCTTTGCATTGCTCTAAATGCTGCAATAGAAGAAGTTAAAATCGTTGGTTGGGTGTTAGCAGTTAAAGCCAAATCTTCAGTTGTGCCTTCAAAACACATTTTTGAAAGCGAAAAACCTAACGCTTCATCAGCTTCTTCAAAAACACTTCGAGCAACAGGAAAGTTATCAAATAAATCTTTACCCATTCCGACAACTTGCGAACCTTGCCCAGGAAATATGTATGCTATTTTCGACATTAATTTACTAAATCAATCTTGGCAACCTGCAAAAAGTCATCTTGTAAATGATCAAAATCATTATCTGTTGTTAATAAAATAGCGTTCAAAACTGATGCAGTTGCGGCAATCCACAAATCATTTTTCCCCATATTTCGGGCAGAAAAGTTGGACTTTTTACTTTCTAAACGACCTTGGCTAAAGGCATCAATTTCCGCATAGCGATTCAAAATATCTTGTTTGTCAATATTTGCAGTAATCATTTGAGAAAGCATTTGGCTCATTGTTTCCAATTTTCTGTATCCCCATTTATTTTTAATTACAATGGATTTCAGTTCGCCGATTGAAACAATCGAAATGACAGCACGATTTGGAATGTCAAGCGGTGCATAAAGATTGTCAATGGTATTTGCAAGCAAACTTTTTCGGATGTAGTGAATAACTATATTTGTGTCAAGTAAATATAGCATTTTCAAATATCTGCTAAAAGTTGTTCAAGCGGTTCTTGTATATCAAGTTCTTTTACTAATCTATCAAACTCTTTGCGGTCAATCGGCTTCCAATTTTGTTCTCGTATTAATTCCTCAATATCAGTTTTCTCTTTAATTGGTTTCGATAATTCTTTGAGCATTTGTATTTGTTTGTTTGTGTTATTTTTTTTCAAATTACTAACAAATTTTTTGACTAACTGAATAGATTCCAATTTGTCTAATTTTGAAATTTCTACAATTAAATTAATTTTTTGGTCACTTAAAGTTTGTGTTTCCATTTTCCCCTCCAAACGATTTATAAATTTAAAATCTAATAACTGTTCCACCCCAAGTAACACCGCCGCCAAAAGCGGTCATCAAAACCAGATCACCTTCGACAATTTTACCAGATTGAATGCACTCATCCAAAGCAATCGGAATTGATGCGGCAGAAGTGTTTCCGTGTTGAGCGATATTTGAATAAACTTTTTCTTCGGGAACGCCGAGTCTTGATGCGACCGCATCAGTTATTCGCTGATTTGCTTGGTGTGGAATTACAATTTTTACATCATCAACCGTATAACCTGCTTTCGCAAGCATTTCCGCCGATATTTCAGCCATTGAACGCACAGCAACTTTGAAGAGCTCGTTGCCTTTCATCTTGAAAAAATGTTGTCCGTCGTCAATTGTTTGGTGCGAAGTTCCCATTCGAGTTCCTCCGCCAGGCGAGTAAAGTTGCTCTAAATATCTACCGTCAGAACGGATTTTCGTGGCTAAAATACCTTTGCCTTCAGGCACAGAAGACAAAACTGCTGCTCCAGCTCCATCACCAAAAATCACACAAGTTGCACGATCTGTGTAATCGACATATTTGGTCAAAACTTCAGCACCAATTACCAATGCATTTCGAACTTGTCCGGTTTTTATCATAGATTCAACCGTTGTCAAACCATATAAAAAACCTGAGCAAGCGGCAACTACATCATAAGCGGCAGCGTTATTAGCACCAATTTCAGCTTGGATTATACAACCTGTTGAAGGTAAAATTTGATCGGGAGTTGTTGTTGCACAAACAATAATGTCAATGTCTTTTGCGTCCATTTCGGCACGTTCAAGAGCTTGATTTGCGGCTCTGACAGCAAACATTGACGTATATTCATCAGCAGATGCTTTGCGTCTTTGTTTAATTCCGGTGCGAGTTGTGATCCAATCGTCTGTTGTTTCAACGATTTTTTCCAAATCGGCGTTCGTCAAAAGACCAGTCGGATATGAATGTCCTGTACCGATTATTCCTGCATTAATTCCCATTTTAGATTTTGGATAACGAAATTAGACTTCTGAATTATTCACTTTCCTTAGCTTCTAAAACTTGTCTTCCGCGATAAATACCAGTTTTCAGATTTACTCTGTGTGGTTGTTGCGGTTCACCAGTTTCTTTGTCGATGTAATATTGTGGTGGTGTCAAAGCATCGTGGGCACGTCGTTGTCTTGTTCTCGAATGTGAATGTCTTCTTTTTGGATTTGGCATAATATTCCTCTTTATTAATATCTCAAAAACAGCTTTTAAATTCAAAAATTTTTAACTGCTATTAGATTTTTAATTATTTAACTAAATTTTTTAGAGCCGACCAACGCGGGTCAATCTCTTTTTGATTGCAGTTGCAATCTTCAATATTCTTATTAGCTTTACAAGTTTGACACAAGCCCTGACAATTTTCTTGACAAACAAAATGCGTTGCTAATTGAAGTAATAATTGTTCTCTTGCGACCTCTGAAAAATCAAAAGTGTTGGATTCTAAAACTGATACGTTTAAATCTTCTTCGGTAATTTCTTTTTCGTTGACTAAAATTTCTATGCTTTTATCAACAAATCTCTCGTCGATTTCTATAAAAAAATCTTTTTCAGTTTCAGTTAAACATCTGTCGCAAATTAATAATATTGCAGTTTGAAGTTTTCCTTCGAATCTAATGATCTCTTCTTTTTTGGATAATAAACCCGAAATGTTTACGTTTGTTTTGAGTTTCGCAAATTCATCTTCAAGCAAAATCTTTTCAGACTCAATATTTAGATCGTAAAAAGTTTCAAGTTCGTTGATTTTTTCTAAGCTGACAATCATTCAATAAAAATATCAATTAAACTAAAAAATGTTTAAATTTTTGCTATCAATACAGCTTGAAACAAATTTCTAATTATAACGTTTCAAACAACACTGTCAAACGTCATAATCTAAAACGCATTAAGCACTTAATCAAAATCGAGCGGATTTCTAAATGGCTTACCAGATTCTTTGTCGGCTTTTTTAAATGCTTCTTGAAATTTTTCTTCGAGAAGCCGTTCACGATCTTTCATCGAAGACATTTCTTGAGCAAATAACTGTTCGCGAACTTCTTTCTTTTTATCAAGTTCACTTTGCAAATCTTCAAATGAACCAAGATGTTTCTTTTTTTCTTCATGCAAAAGAATTGCACCAGTTTGGGCATCAATACTCAAATTTGCTTCGCAACATGGGCAAATAATAACGAACCTTTCCATAATATTAAATTATATCACTCAAGATTGATTTTTTTCGACTTTGCGGTTAATATTTGCTCACTTTTCGTATTATTCAAATACCCAACAATATTGCAATATTTTTTTTCGTTTTCATAAGTTAAATGCCAAGGAGAATTTGAGAATATGATGTTACTAAACAAAATCCGTTACTACACGTTTTTTCTTGCGGTTTCTGTTGCATTTACGGCGACAATAACTGCACAAAAATTCAATTCAGACAACTTTAAACAACTTGGAGGTTCGCCCGACGAAATCAATCAAATGCGACTTCCAAATCCCGAAACGCTCGGAAATCGTTCGAGAGTTGCAATGTTACCAATCAAAGGTTCGCAAACTTTTGAGATTCCTGTGGATAATTCAGAAAACTTCAAATTAACTTTAATTTCGCCTAAAGGTGTACAATTAAAAGTTTTTGTTGGGTCAAATGGCGAAGATTTAATTGATGTTCGTGAAAACTCAAGAGGAATCAAGATTGAAAAATCTGATGTCGGATTTGAAGGCTCAACTTTTCCGGCTGAGGTCTTTTCGTTTGAATCAATCAAAACCGGCGTTCTTAATGTAAAAATTGAGACAAGCGAAACTTTTACAGATTCACAAAAACCAATTGGATATTTAGTAGTTTCGAGTGACTCGCCTTATCGGCTTTATAGTTATGTTGACACGCTTTCGACAGTTGTTGGCACTGAATTTGGACTCGTAACTTCCCTGTTTGATGGAAATACGAATAACGATATCGACCAACCTACGTCATTAAAAGATTCAATTTCTGAAGCGTCAGCCTTAATAACTTTGCCAAACGGCAATGTTGAAACGGTTAAAATGACGAGCGTTGGCGATGGAAATTTCAGATTAGGATTTTCTCCGAGAATTTCTGGCAAGCACACTGCACAAATTACTGTTTTCGGGACAAATCCTGTCGGAAATCCGTTTATCAGAACTTCTGAACATCTAATTAACGTTTCGCAAAATCGCGGAGTTATCGGTTCTAAAACGAGAGCAACATTAACTGATGATGTTCGGTTCCAAATCAGTTTGCCAATCAGCGGATTACGAAATGGTCAAAAAATTATTGCACACGCTGAAGTTTGGGGATTAAACGCCGATGGACGCGAAGAAGCCGCAACTTGGATTGGCGGAATGAGTTTTGTTGACCGCAATCGAATTACACTCAATTTAGATTCTCGTTGGCTGGCAAATTCCAATGTTAAAGGAAACTACGAACTTCGCAATGTTCGTCTCCAAGATGCTGATTCTTCGGTAATTGTTGCCGAATCTAAAACAATTTCGCTCCCGACAATTTATCCAACTGATTCGGCAAAAAATTCATTTGGTCAAATTACGGACGAAATGCGTTTCGGAAAACGTCCGGCTAATTTAGATTCTACTAATGCTGTTGGCGGAAAATTGATGTTAGTTCACGGCTATTGTTCAGGCGATTCTTGGACGCAAACCGCACAATTTTCTAATTTCGTAAAATTTCTTGATTTAAACCAAAACAGAACACACGATCAGTTTGCTAATTTAATCAAAAATTTTGGTGCATCCTTACCATCATTTGGAATTGTCGCACATAGCCAAGGCGGTGCGGCTTCGCTTCATTTATACACATATTATTGGAGCGGATTAGATAATGCGACAGGCTCGCGTTTAATCCAATCAGTCGGAACGCCATATCAGGGCACAGCACTCGCCGGAAATTTAGCTGTTTTAGGACAAATTTTTGGTGCTGGTTGCGGCTCAAATAATGATCTAACTTACAGCGGTGCCGCAACTTGGCTTTCCGGCATTCCAACGTGGGCAAGAAGCAAAGTTTATTATCACACCACGTCGTTTACAGATGTTTGGTGGCGATATGATTATTGCAGTCTCGCGACAGATTTATTTCTTGGCGATCCAGAAGACGGCGTTGTCGAACGTGCTTACGCACAACTTCCGGGAGCCAACAATATGGGACATAAAACCGGTTGGTGCCACACAACTGCGATGCGTGATCCGGGACAAACAACTGATAGTTCAAGAAATTCGATAATGAATTCAAACGCCGCAAGGTAATTTGAAATATTCATTGTTTAAAGTTTAAAGTTTAAAATTTAAACGCGAATTTGTTCACACTGAACGGTTCGCGTTTTTCCTTTGTGTTTCTTTAAGTTAAACTTTACATATGACAAATTCTCAATTGGCTGAACTTTATTTTATCGCCGCGATGATGATTTTGCTTTTAATTTTTGGAATTGGAGCTGTTTATATTTTTTTTCGCCAACTAAAACGCGAAAAAGCTGAAAGTGCCAAGTTTAAAAAAACTAAAAAGGAAAAAAATGATGAAGTTGACTGAAAATTGCGTTCTAATTGTTGTTGATATCCAAGAAGCATTTCGAACCGTAATTCCTGATTTTGAGCAAATTGCCAAACGATCCTCAATTGCCGTCAAAGGTTTTCAGATTCTCGGTTTGCCGATTATCGTTACCGAACAATATCCGAAAGGACTCGGACTCACCGCAAGCGAGATTAACTCGCTTTTGAATGATGATTTTAGTTTTATTGAGAAAAACACTTTTAGCAGTTATGGCGAGCCAGCATTTGTCGAGGCTTTGCAACAACTTCACGCATCGCAAGTCTTAGTCTGCGGTCTTGAAACACACATCTGCGTTAATCAAACTGTTCTCGATTTGCTAAATAATAATTACGACGTTCATATTTTAAGTGATTGTATTGCTTCACGAAACGAAATTGATAAACAAACCGGAATTGCCAAAATGATTAAAAACGGTGCCAACCTTTCAACTGTTGAAATGGCATTTTTTGAAATATTGAAAAATTCTAAACACAAAAATTTTCGCGACATTCAAAAATTAATTAAGTAGAAATTTTTCTGACTTTTCTGCTTGCAAGAATCAAGATGCTTCTGTAATATATTCGTTTGTCGCTTGTAAAAATCGACATTTTGCCGATGTAGCTCAGTTGATAGAGCAGTTGATTTGTAATCATCAGGTCGCGGGTTTGAGTCCCATCATCGGCTTTCAATTTTAAAGAGACGTATTTAAAAATTCGTCTCTTTTTTTGTTTTTAATTTAACCCAGATAACGCAATTGAGATTTTTCGGATGTCCCAGAAAATCGTCTTTTGCCGCCAAGAATTTAAGAACGCCAAGAAAGATTTATAAATTGAAAAGATTTACTTGGAGTTCTCTGCGTCTTAGCGGTAAAACTTCCTGATGTGTATTTTTAGGCATAATAAAAATTGACAAAAAAGAATCCGGCAAGATTTTCGTCTTGCCGGATTCACTTGGTTATAACTTAAATTTTATGGTTGGAGAGCCGTAAAATTTAGGTCAGTTAGTCCATCTGAAACATTTACGGTTTGTGGTGTAAATGTAAACTGTTTGGATGCAACGCTCCCGATATATGTTTCACCAACTTGAACATTATCAAACCGATAATACCCAAACGAGTTAGTCATCGCGGTGCGAGCAACACCGCTATTGTCAGTTAATGTTACGCGAGCTCTTGAAACTCCACGTCCGCTAGCACTCGTCACACGACCACCAACCTCAACCATTGCCGCCGTTGGTCCGAGGATTGTGATTGACCCGTTAGTTAAAGTTGAAGTTGGAATTCCTTCATTAAATTGAAACGGTGAAAACGTTAAGTTTGTATTTGTTCCAGCTGCACCTATTGCAGTAAAGTTCAAATTAACTAACGCTCCCGATGTCGTTAATGCTGGTCCGAAAGCTGAAATACGCAATCTTCCCGCATTCGGAACACTCGAACCAACTGTCATTCCACTACTTGAAGTTCCAGCGTTTGAATGAGCAATTGCTTGCGGTTGCAGAACAGTCGGATCATACAAAACATCAAAATCAAACGATGTTATATCTTCACCGGTTACACTTCCAACAGTCACAGGAATACTAAAACTAAGTCCTGTGCCTCTCGAAGTTGTCGGCAAACTTACACTAACAGGTGCGAAACTAGAAGCGGTAGTTTCCTTTATCGTCTCGGTTTCTTTTTGTTCTATTTCGTCAGCTAACGCTGGTGGAAGACTACCATTCCAGTTTCCAGTTACATCGCCCATTAATAAGGCTTTGTAATTGGTCGTTTGATTCGCCATCAGATTTGGATAAGTTGTGCTTGGATTTTGGAATCTCCAATCTCCAGTTGCTCCTGAAGCTGGATTAGCCAAAATAAAGCGTTGAATCATCGCCGCATCGAAAGAAGTAACAGCTACATTTCCCGAAACGTCAGCAACGAGCAATTGATCCGGCGTTAATGCAGCTGCGACCGGATTTAAAACGTGTTGCTGAATTTTAAGTGCATCTTGCGAAGTGATTGCACCTACTGTGTTGAATACATACTTCGGTTTCGTCGGCGTTACCGTGTATGCTCCGTTTCCAAATGGCGAAAGCAAATAACTGCCTAGCATATCTGTAACAGCAGTAATTGTTGTTCCACCAACCGCAGTCATCGTAACGTTTGGAACGGCAGGTAGAGAACCGAAGTAATAATTTACAGTTCCATTAGCTACTCCATTGACAACGCAAACATTTGTTAAAGGATTAACGTATGAAGCGTCTTCAGTCGGACCATCATCATTGAAAACAAATGAACTGAAATTCAACGCACTACAATCCGGATTAGATCCAATAACTGTAAATTTCATATTCAGTAGTGTTCCACTTCCGACCAAATCCGGTCCTCCGATTCCGCTTACCTGAACGCTTCCGGAACTCAAAGTAGAGC
The DNA here is from genome assembly GCA_031414415.1 of Acidobacteriota bacterium. Lineage (GTDB taxonomy): Bacteria > Acidobacteriota > Blastocatellia > Pyrinomonadales > Pyrinomonadaceae > JANNVK01. The sequence continues at coordinate 14,521 of JANNVK010000037.1, read as the reverse complement.
CGACAGTATAAGCACTTGACATTGTGCCAGCGATATCAAATCCCGATCCTATTGGCGATATAACAGTTGGATCATACGTTAAAATAAAATCGTATGACGCAATGTCGTGACCGTTTGTTGATGAAACTAATATTGGAACGGTAATGACTGCACCATTCAATTGATTTGCAATCGTTGGCATCGTGATATTGATTGGTGCCGTATTTGCAAGAACCGAGAATGTTTGCGGAACGGATGTCGCAGGAAGATAATTTGAGTCACCTGCTTGCGATACCGTGATTGTGCAAGTTCCACCAACAAGCGGTGGAGTTGTTAAATGAATCAAACCACTACTTGCATTTACCGTGCAGTTTCCACTAGCAGAATAACTAACTGCTAAACCAGAACTTGCTGATGCACCTGCCAAAAAGTCAACGGCACCGTAAGTTTTAGTTCCAGGATTTACAAAGGTTATCATTTGGTTTGCTTTGTTTACCGCAACTGTTCCAGTAACATAGCTAATTGTGTAATTGGTATCAACCGCACCAGAACAGCTTGTCGAATATGGCGAACCTGAAACAGGTGAACCAGCCGAATATGCTGTCATGCAACTTGGAGCAGTCGCTGGAGCTGTCGCAGGACTAATCAAACCAACATAAGTCGGCGTAATTGTCGGAGCAGCATCTCCAAAATTAACCGAATGGCTCGAAGCCGTGATTGTCAGAGGAACTGCACTAACTGCAACTGTTCCTGCAACATAGCTGATTGTGTAGTTGGTATCAACCGCACCCGAGCAACTTGTCGAATATGGCGAGCCTGAAACTGGCGAACCAGCCGAATATGCTGTGATACAAATTGGAGCGGTTGCCGGAGCTGTCGCCGGACTAATCAAACCAACATAAGCTGGAGTAATTATTGGAGCGGCATCACCAAAATTAACTGTATGGCTCGAAGCCGTGATTGTCAGCGGAACTGCACTAACTGCAACTGTTCCATTTGTATAGCTAATTGTGTAATTGGTATCAACCGCACCAGAACAGCTTGTCGAATATGGCGAACCTGAAACAGGCGAACCAGCCGAATATGCTGTCATGCAACTTGGAGCAGTCGCTGGTGCTGTCGCCGGACTAATCAAACCAACATAAGTCGGCGTAATTGTCGGAGCAGCATCTCCAAAATTAACCGAATGGCTCGAAGCCGTAATTGTCAGAGGAACTGCATTAACCGCAACTGTTCCATTTGTATAGCTGATTGTGTAGTTGGTATCAACCGCACCTGAGCAACTCGTCGAATATGGCGAACCTGAAACAGGCGAACCAGCCGAATATGCTGTGATACAGATTGGAGCAACCGCTGGTGCTGTCGCCGGACTAATCAAACCAACATAAGTCGGCGTAATTGTCGGAGCAGCATCTCCAAAATTAACCGTGTGACTTGATGCCGTGATTGTTAAAGGAACTGCACTAACTGCAACTGTTCCAGTAACATAGCTAATTGTGTAATTGGTATCAACCGCACCAGAACAGCTTGTCGAATATGGCGAACCTGAAACAGGCGAACCAGCCGAATATGCTGTGATACAAATTGGAGCAGTCGCTGGTGCTGTCGCCGGACTAATCAAACCAACATAAGCTGGAGTAATTATCGGAGCGGCATCACCAAAATTAACTGTATGGCTCGAAGCCGTGATTGTCAGCGGAGTTTGACTAATTGTAAATGATTGAACAACATCAATTGCGGGTGCATAAGAACCATTACCCGCTTGCGAAGCGGTAATTGAACAATTTCCTGCTGCAACGATGTGAACCGTTGAACCGCTGACGGTGCAAATTGTTGGAGTTGTTGATGCAAATGTTACAGTCAATCCGGAAGTTGCCGTTGCCGTTAAACTAAAATCGACATCGCCATAAGTTTTAGCTGGCAAAGGACCAAACATAATCGTTTGATTTTCTAGGATATTATAAACTTGTCCAGTAAAACTTCCGCTTGCTCCGCCATTAAGCGTAAATGGGGTTGGCAAAACAAAATCAGTAATCGAATCGTCATCGACGAGATTCAATCCGAGAGTTCCATTTCCGGTTATTCCAGTAACTGTAATTGTGTAAACTGAACCAGTTCCTGAAACACTGGAAATGGTACCATTAGCAGTTCCAGTTAAAGCTTTTGCAAAATCCGTAGTATCGACATTTTGGACATTTTCACTAAATGTTGCCGTAAATTGAACACTAGACGCGTTTGTTGGATTCGGATTTACTCGATTGATTGATGAAACAGTCGGAACTGTTGTATCAATTATGTAGGTATCTCCAGCACTAAAACTGCCGTTTCCGACTCCAGCACCGCCTAAAGCAACACCGCCAGATACAATAGAATCATTATCAACAACATTTAACTGAAGAAGTCCATTTCCTGAATAAGTTGAGACTGTAATATCGTAAGTATCGAATGGAGATGTCGTATTGATGGTTGCAACTGCAGATCCAGTAACAACACTTCCGGTGAACGAAAAATCACCTGCATCAACGCCTGTAACTGCCGAATCAAAAACCACCCGAAATATAACTGATGAAGCACTTGTTATTTGATTAGTTGGAGTCAGTCTTGTTATCGACAAAACTGAGGGAAAAGGTAAAAGGTTACTTTCAATATTATCAATCAAAAAACCTTTCCCACGATTTGCTGGATAAGCAATTCCATCTGCATTAAACGAAATTGAATCAACAACTGGCGGTTGACGCTTTCCATTTTCGCGATAAAAATCTTCCCAGGTTGTTCCTGTATGTCGAAGCTCATCATCTACATAAACATCAGCAATGTCGTTTCCAGCACCTTCAACAAAAGCGATGTCTAGTCTAATTTTGTGAAGTTGTGATCGATCAAGACCATTGGCAACATTAACTTCTGTAAAGCCAACGCCGTTTCTGTAATCTTTGAAGAACACCGAAATTCCTTCGGGCGTATCAACCATTCGAACATAGCTCATTTGCGAACCATCGTTTCGGGTTGGGCTAGCAACAACAGAAAGTCCGAACTGTTCAGAGTTTGGATCAGCTGAAGCAAAATCCCATTCAGACGAGAATAATCGCATTCGTTCGCCACGTTTTTCGCCGAGATTTTCTGCACCGGTTTCGCCACCTTCGTTTGGAAGCGTAGCAGAAAATGTTTGGTCGGCTATCGAATCGCTTGTGAAGGCGTTTGATAATCTTAAACTGCGAGTTCCAAAAGTTGTCGGAACGATTCCACCATTTTCTGTAACCTCAACATCGAAATTTGAGTTGACTCCATTGTTTCCTGTACTTCTCCATTGATTTTGACCATCAACGGTTCCAGATTTGAAGTCCTCGAAATCGACTTTCACCGCCGAACTTGATTTCTTTTCAATGGATTCATCATTATCTTGTTTTTTAACTTCTTGAGTAAATAATGACGAGTAAAAATAATTAAAAATACTGGTTGCACTATAATCTGCGACAGTTGCAATAGTATTTGACTCTGTTTTTGCAGGTTGTTCTGATGCCTTTATCGAAGTTGAAAAACTCAGAATAAATGCTACAAGAATCCAACCAGTAAAAACTCTAAAAAGTGAGCTTCGGTAGGACTTAGTGATTCGTGAATTGTTCGAACGAATCAACGTGTTATGTTTCGACATATAAAATCTCCTTAAATTCATAGGGTTATAGTAAATTTGTTCTGTGTTCTGTTGCTATTTTTCACAAATCGTTAGTGTGAGCATTAGGTTTTGAGAACTGCGTTGATCACGAACAAACACGAGGGAAAAGGTTTCCTCCGATGACAATTAATTTTTGAGCGGTTGGTATGCAATACAACTAAATACATTGGCTTTGCAACGCTCTTTTCAATTAGTGTTTCTGGAACAGATTAACTCTAAAATTAATTTGTAAGTTGCACATCGGAGATATTTCCTAAATGTTGCGGTTATTTATACCAAATTTTTATGAGATGTTTAGACGGTAAAATTAAATTAAAAATAGGAGAATTAGACGATAAGATTATCAGCTAATTCTCCTTTAAATTTATAACTTTATGGTTTTGCTCGAAAATTAATCGACAAATATTAATTTATATTTAAGACTTTATAATCATTTCAGTTAACAAAAATGTAAAAAAAATATTTTTTAATTTTTTAAAAAAACTTGTAACATTTCGCCCAAAAAATACATATACATTAGAAAGTGATATTTTTGACTGTTTTACCCCACAACAAGACGAAATTCGATTTTGTAAATTTACTTATTTCAAAAGTGGAGAAAAAGAGATTTTATGCAACCCCTAAATGGATCTCATAAGACAAAAATTAATGTTCTATTGGTTGAAAATGGACGAATTATTCGTGCCGGACTTAAATCAATTCTCGAAAAGAATCAGTCAATAAAAGTTGTTGGTGAATTTGATTCACCGCAACATTTTACTGCTTCTGAATCACAAAACATGATTGAAAACTGTGAACCCGAAGTAGTTGTTTACAGTCCAATTACAAATTGTCTGACCGGTGTTGAGCAAATAAAAGAACTTCAACAGTTACTGCCAAATTCAAAAATTTTGCTACTTTCGAAAGGCGAAGACCAAGATGTTTTAGAGCGAGCGGTTTCACTTGGTGCTGCAGGAATTGTTTATCATAGCCAGCCCTGGGAAACTTTTGTTCGTGCGGTAGAAAAAATTTCTGACGGTGAAATTTGGATAGATCGAACTTTGATGGCTCGCACTTTGAACAATTTTTCTGCTGTTAAAATAGAAAAACGAGATTACGAAAAACAAAAAATTAAATCGCTCACACCAAAAGAAAAACAAGTTATTTCTGCAATCGGCGAAGGCTTAAGCAATAAAGAAATAATGCAAACACTAAACATTAGCGAATCGACTGTTCGACATCATTTAACTTCTATTTTTAGTAAACTTGAGGTTAAAGACCGACTTTGCTTGGTTATTTATGCTTATCAACATGGTTTAGTTAAAATTAAAGAGCCGAAATTTTGTAGCAGTTGATTAGTTTTCAAAAAAAATGAGGATGTCCGTAAAGACAGTTCCTCATAGCTTTTGAAGGTGAAAAATTAAGCAACACCTTTGCAACTTGATTTTTTCAAAGCCGTCAAACAAAAAAGTTCTAAACCTTACATAATGATCTTGATGACAATCAAGAAACCTTGAGTTTAAGGGTTAATAATTTCTCGGTTGAACTCTCGGATTCGTCGAAATTTGTGGCTGAGTTGTTGGATATTGACCAATAATTGGATCATTGATTTTTGCACTTACACCCGGAATTGATGAATAACGAATATTCCAATCATCTTCGCTTGATTCGAAAAATGAACGAGTTCCTGTGGCTTTAAATGAATCACCAGGTTTATTTTCCACAATTGGAACCGCTGAGACTTCGCATTTTATTGAACCTTTATAAATGTTTGAAGGAGTTTTTACAATTGTAAATCGGTAACCATTTTTCTGACCGCCAGCCAATATTTCATCTATTAATTGACTTTCAGCTAGTTGCTTTAAATCACCACAATTTCCAGCACCAATCGATGAAATAAATGTAGCTTCAGCACCTGCAATTGTTCGAAGATTTGAAATTGCAGATGCTTCGTTTGCTGAACGACGAGCAACAAGGAAGTTAGGAATCGCAATTGCCGCAATTATTCCGATAATTACTGGCGTAAACAAAAGCTGAATTCCATTCAAAACAATTCCAGCAATTGCAAAACCTTTTCCACCATATACAAAAGGTTCACGCTTAACCTTTTTATACGCTAAAATTGCCATTATCATTCCCGGAATTGCTGTCAAAAAACAACCCAATATTCCCATAATCATTGAAGCAATCGCCATTCCTTGCTTTAAATCTCGAGGCTGATTGTCGGAATAATTATAGTTATTTTGCTGATATTTATTTGGAGAAATAGTGTGACTTTGATTAACAGTCGTTGGTGATTCTTCTTCTTTCGAAAAGTCAGGAAATTCACCAGTTTGAAAGTTAAAATCGCAACGTTTACAGTTGATTGCAGTTGCCCAATTGGTCAAACCACATTGAGAGCATTTCATATTTGCCATATTTTTAGAGTTTAGCTGTGTTAGATTCGCGGAATTGATGCTTTTAGGAGAAGCTGAGTTTTCTTGACAATCTTTCGTGTTAGCTAAAAGTAGGAGTTCTTAGCTACATACATTATTAAATAAAAATTAAAAGCTCGTCAACATATTTTTTGTCAAACGAGCTTTTCAAATTTTTTGATAATTTTTACTACATTCCTTTATAATTAGGTCCGCCGCCACCTTCGGGCGTAACCCAATTTATTATCTGATACGGATCCATCACATCACAAGTTTTACAATGGACACAGTTTGAGAAGTTAATTTTCAATTCGCGTCTACCAGATTTTTCGTTGTTTTCCATCTCGTAAACCGAAGCTGGACAAAATCTTTGACACGGATTTCCATATTCTTCGGCACAACGAGTTGCACAAATATCAGTATCTGCAACGTGTAAATGCATCGGTTGATCTTCATTATGTGCGACAGTTGCATGGAAAACATCGGTCGGTTTATCGAATGTGAGTTTTCCGTCAAACTTCGAAGAATCGCCATAAAGTTGTTCAATGTTATCGCCTTTGTAATCATATTCGGCGAGTTTTTTCATTCTCTCATGACCAACGGTGTGATGTCCTTTATCGAAAATTCCCCAATTTTTCCCACCAGTTAAAAATTGTAAACCGCCGTTGGCAAGTGCCAGCCAGCGACCTTGTTGAAACGAACCGTGGAAGTTTCTAACTTCATAAAGCTCTTCAAAAAGCCAGCTTTTGTTTACTTTTTCGTTAAATTTCTCAAGCGTTTTTGTGGTGAAATCATCTTTTAGCAAAGCCTCAAAAATTGTTTCTGCAGCTAACATTCCCGACTTCATTGCCGTATGTATTCCTTTAATCCGTTGTCCATTCAAGAAAACCGCACAATCACCGACAAGCAAAACTCCATCAGCATAAAGTTTTGGCATTGTGTTCCAACCGCCAGCGGCAATCGTTTTTGCACCATATTTCAACATTTTTCCGCCTTCCAGAATCTTTGAAATCGCCGGATGTGTTTTATATTTTTGAAATTCTGCGTGCGGATCAATCAGCGGATTGAGATAATCTAAACCGGTAACATAACCGATGCTGACAAGATTATTTTTCATTCCGTAAATCCAGCCACCGCCGTAAGTCTTTGTATCTGAAGGAAATCCAAGTGTGTGAATGACTAATCCTTCTTCAATATTTCCCGCCGGAACTTCCCAAAGTTCTTTAATTCCGAGCGAATACATTTGCGGTTCTTTGCCTTCGTTGAGATTCAAACGCTCAGATAATTGCTTGGTCAAATGTCCACGAGAACCTTCACCCAAAACTGTGACTTTAGCTAAGAGATCAACTCCAGCTTCAAAATTCCCTTTTTGTTTGCCTTCTTTGTCGATTCCTTTATCGCCAGTGCGAATTCCGATAACGGCTTCATTTTCGTCATACAACATTTCTGATGCCGGAAATTCGGGAAAAATATTTACACCTTCGGCTTCGCATTTTTCGGCAAGCCATTCACACATTTTGGAGAGAGAAATAATGTATTTTCCTTTATTAACAAGCGGCGGCGGTGTAATTGGAGTAACTATTTTTTTATTTTTAGTCAAATACCAAGCGGCATCTGCCGTTACTTGTGCGTCAACCGGGCAACCTTGCTCAATAAAATCTGGAAATAATTCTTTCAAAGCACGCGGATCAACCACAGCACCTGAAAGAATATGAGCTCCAACTGCGGGACCTTTTTCGACAATCGCAATCTCCAAATCAGTAAACTTGCCCGATTTTTTAATCAATTGTTTGATATGATAAGCCGCTGATAATTTTGCGGGTCCGGCACCTACAAATACTACGTCCATTGGTAATTGTTCACGTTCCATAATTGTTAAAAATGAATGACCATTCATTCAAGAAAATTCTATCAAAACCATTACGAAAACTCTAGTCAAAAGTTAATAAACATAATAAACTCACAACGGAACGTGGGCAGCCTGCCTGCGTGTCAATCTTTCAAACCATTGTGCTATCTTATTTTATGTCTTTTTTTGCCATCAGATTTGCCATTTTACTGGTATTTTCGCTAGTTCTAGCTTCTTGTCAGAAACCAAATATGAAAAGTGATGTAAAACTTCCTTCAATAATACTTTGGGCTTGGGAAACACCCGAAAATTTGAAGTTTATCAATGATGAAAATGTCGGAGTTGCATATCTTTCGCAGACAATTTTATTAAAGCAAGATGATGTTGAATTACGTCCGCGGAGACAACCGCTTGAGGTTAATGAAAGCACATTTTTGATTGCGGTAACTCGAATTGAGACAAATAAAATTACGCGAGCAACTTTATCTGCTAAACAAAAATCTGAGATTATTGAACTCGTTTTGCGGACTTTGAAGCAGAAAAATGTCAAAGCAATTCAGATAGATTTTGATGTAGTCGTTTCCGAACGCGAATTTTATCGCAGTCTTTTAACAGAGTTGCGTCCGAAAATTCCGCAAAATATTCCACTTACGATAACGGCTTTGGCATCATTTTGCATCGGCGATAATTGGTTTGGCGATTTACCTGTTGACGAAGCTGTGCCGATGATTTTTCGGATGGGAAAAGATAGCGAAACAGTAAAAAATTATCTTGCATCGGGAAAAGATTTTAATGATAGTTTGTGTAAAAATAGCTACGGCTTAGCATTTGACGAACCGTTAAACATTGCATTTCAAAAAAATAGAAGATTCTGGTATTTTCATAACAATTGGTCAGAAAAAGATTTGGAGAAGATAAAATGAGTTTGAATACAAACAATAAATTCGTGACATTTGCAAAATTAATTGCATCAATGACCTTAGTTTTTTGCGTATTTTTTAACGGTTTGCCTGATGTTAAAGCCTGCGGACCAAGTTATCTTGCACCAATTTTTGAATATTCAAATGCACCTGAAAATCCTTGGACTGATTTTGCTTCCGGCAAACTTGGTATTGTAAAACCAACTCATCAAAAAATTGTTTTGACAGCCGCATATCGCTATCTCAAAGGTGGAACTTTTTCGCAAACTGAACAAAAAGCGTTAATTGAAATTTGGAATGCCGATTTTAATTTCAAAGAATTTGAAGGAAATGATGTTACCGAAGCGGTTAAAAATTGGCTCAAACAAAGAGCTTCGGTTGTAAAAAACGAAGAGAAATTACCGGCGATTTATACGGAACGCGAATATCAAGGTGGTTATGATTATTTTCCTAATTGCACAAAAAATGCGTTTGAGGTTGCAAGAGAAACGCTTTCAAATAGAAGCAGCAATGAGGAAAAAGATGTTCAGGAATGGATTCGCGGACAAGATGCTGTTTTTGGAAATTGCCTCGAAGGTGCTGAACAACCACAAACACTCAACGAAACTTCACCTAAATGGTTGCTCAAAGATCGCGATTATCAAATTGCTGCCGCACAGTTTTATGCGATGAAATATCAAGACGCACGCGAAAATTTTGACAGGATTTCGCAAGATTCTGATTCTCCGTGGAAGGAAACTGCCGATTATCTGGTTGCCAGAACCTTGATTCGCCAATCAAGTGTCGGCGGGAACAATATCGTAACTGAAGAAGATGTTGCAAAAAGCCAACTGAAAGCCAATTCCCTTTTGAGTGAAGCCGAAACTCGTCTAAACCTAGTAATGGCAAGAAGTTCTAAGTTTTCCGAATCTTCCGCGAAAATGATAAATCTCATCAAATATCGCATCAGACCGGAAGAAAGAGTTCGCGAACTTGCACAAACGCTTTCATTTCAAGGAAATCCTGATTCCTTTCGCCAAGATGTGATTGATTACAATAGGTTATTAAGAAAATTAGAAAATTCAATCGTAGAAAAAGCACAAAAATCGAGTGAAGATTTTACTCAAAAAACAAATGCTAATTCGAATATGAATGTTGATGTTGTTCGCGAAGCTACCAATACTTCAATTAGCAATCAAGAAACATCAAATGTTAATTCGAATGCAGTTGAAGAAATTGAGACTAACAAACTAGCAAATCGCCCAACATATCTCAAAGACGACGAAATTTCTGATTGGATTTTCACATATCAATCGTCAGAACCTTTTGCATACACACACGCAAGCGACCGTTGGCGGGAAACTTCAGCAGATATTTGGCTGATGACAGCACTTTCGAAAGCGACAACAAGTTCGGTTGATGTAAAGAATTTAATTAAAGATTCGGACAAAATTTCGACAAGTTCGGTTGCTTATCCGACAGTTGCATATCACGTTGCACGCCTTTTAATTAGCCAAAAGAAAGATGCTGGTGCCCGAAAATTAATCGATTCTGTAATATATTCAACGCTCGATTTGCCGATTTCTACGCGAAATGCATTTATTGAACAACGAATGAAACTTTCAGAAACGCTCGCCGATTTCTTAAAACATTCGCTGCGTAAACCTTTTGCTTATGGCTACGATGATGGATTTAACGGCACCTCGCAGACAATGCAAGAGTTAATTCAGCGACAAAAAGATAATTGGGACGCTACTAATTTTCCCGATATGAGCAAAAGTCAGTTTGACGCTGATATTGATAAGGAATTCGCCAGCGAGTTGGCTTGGGACAATCGTCTGTTTTTAAATCCGACAACTGTTCAAATAATAAACGAGCATTTTTCGACACCAGTTTTGCTCGAAGTTTTGAAAAATCCTGACTTTCCTGATTATTGGAAACAACGTTTGATTCCGGTAATTTGGACTCGTGCTTATTTGCTCAAAGACGAAAAAACGGCTTTAGCGTTTACACCTGAAATTATTAAACTTTATCCGCAATTTGAAGAAATTTTTCTGACATATTCTAATGCCAAAACTATCAGCCAACGCGATTTTAATGGTCTAAATATATTGCTCACAGTTCGATTTTTAACGCCATATTTAGAAAGTGGTTTTGATAAAGAAAATATTGACGAATTTGATACTTGGGTTGATGAACGTTGGTGGTGCGAGCAATATGATGGAACTTATGCTGAAAATTCTGATGAAAGAATTCCGACTTTCAAACCAGCTTTTTTGAGTAAAACACAGTCTGATCTCGCAAAACTTGAACACGAAAAACTCAAAAAAACAGCTGATGCCGCAAGTTATTTAACCAAACGTGTTTTTGATTGGGCAAGGTTGTCGCCAACTGACAAGCGTTTGCCTGAATCAATTTATTTAGTTTACAAAATTAACCAATGGACTAAATTTGGCTGCGGAGATTATAGTCAAGAGTCGAGGATTAAAGCAATTAATTTGTTGAAGAAACGTTTTCCAAAAAATACCTGGACGCAAAAAATGATTGTGGAAGAAATAGAGAATCCAACTAATTAAAATGAATCCAAATTCTGTAATTTACTACATTAAACACAGCAAAGAATTCACTGCGATTTGGGAACATTTTTCTCGTGAAGAAAAAGAACTCGTCTTAAAAAAAATGGAAACTGCTGAAGCAATAGACATTGAAAAAGTTTTGCTTGAAGTAAAAACCGGACAAAACAGACTTTTTTAACTATTAAAAATAATCTAAAAATGATAGGTTTATAAAAATTAACTTTTAAATAAATGAACTGAAATTTTGGGTTTTATCGAAAAAGCAAAACCTTTGGTGTTTATATATTAAATAGTTATTTTGAAAAACTTTGAGAAATGCACGTTTTTTAGCATTTCCCCCAAAAAAAACAAATTTAAATTAAAGGAAAAATATTATGAAAAAATCAAACGTGTTATCGAGTTCAGTAGTTTTTGTCTTAATAATTGGACTACTTCTGGCTTGTAATATGAGCACAGCTAATATGAGCAGTCTTTCAACTTCAACTGATAAAGAAGGAAAATCTCCTGCAACAAGTTTCAAAATTGGCGACACAATGTATGGTGCTGCAGCAATCGCTAACAATCCAGGAAAAGTTAAAGTCAAACTTTATTTGACTGATTCAAAAAATGAAACGCTCAAAGGAACTGAAGTTTCGTTAGACCTTGATGGCGATGCAGTTGCAAGATACAACCTAACATTACCTGATGGTTTAGCAACCGGAACATACAAGTTAAACGCCGATATGTTTAACGATGCTAACGAAAAGAAAGATAGCAAATCTGCCAGCGTGACAATTACTGAGTAAACATAACTTCATAAATTAATTTTAAAACGGATATTTGGTTCTCAAATATCCGTTTTAATGTTGTCAGCGAAGGCTTATAAAAATAGAGTTTTCATTGAAGAAACGCGACTTTTAGGAAGTGTGTTGCAGACTAGAGTTTTAGACGTTCCTTAATAGTCGCGTTTATGCCGATCATATAAACTTCCGCCGAATCGCCAACTTGTTTTAATTGTTAATTGTGAGTGATTAATGATGAATTTATTCTTTCTGACATTCGCCATTTATCATTTACAGTTCACAATTATTTAAGTTCGCCCCAAACTGTCAGCGATTTGCGGTATTCAGCATTCTGCAAGGTTAATTGGTCGCAAAAATTTGTCGAAAATCTACGGTGATGCCTTCGCTTTCGATGATTTGATTATGCAGACGCTTCTCGCCGATTTTGTCGGTAACAAATACTGTATTGGTAAAAGGTTCAACTGTCCAAACAGCTTTAACACCGTTTCTGACAAGCAGTTTAGCCTTCGCCAATAAATCTTGAATGTTTTGGCTGGCTGAGATTATTTCGATTGCCAGAGTCGGCATGTCGGGATATTTCGTGATGTCTTCAAAGAAATTCGGCTTAACTTTATCTTTCGGAAAAACCGAAATATCAGGAGTCAAACCTTTATCAACATCCAAGGTTAATTCTGGAAGCGGAATAATGTCAGGATTTTGATTGAGTTGCAAGATAGTTTGCAAACAAATATAACTGTGATTAAACGATGGCATTTCTTCAGCTTCCTCAACTTGTTCAATAATTTCCAATTCTTCGGTCATCATAATTTTTCACCTCAAACTATCTGCCATTTTATCACATCACTTCTTTTAACTGATAACCGCTAACTGTTACCGAATAAACTTTTGCCGAATCGCTAACTTTTTTAATGGTGAATTGTGAGTGATTAATGATGAATTATTTCTTTCCGACATTCACCATTTATCACTCACCGTTCACCATTATTTAAGTTCGCCCCAAACTGTCTGCGGTTTGCGGTATTCAACAATAATCTACGAATCAATATAACCTTCTCTTTCGTTCCGTTCATCTTCAAGGCTTTTGCAGTCAGCTAGGTCGAACCAACGCTGATAGCCGTGTTTTGCTAATCCCCAAGCAGCTAATCCAAAATGTTTAATAATTTTCTCTTTGATAATTCCACGGTTGACTAAACCTTTTCGGCTTAATAAATAGACAGCATCTTCTTGGTCTTTGAAGCGTCCGGCGATGAACTTCAAAATCACTAACCATTCGGGCTTGAGAATCGGAATATCATCAATCTTAACCGCTTCTGCCAACGCATCTTGGAATAATGCTTTGAATTCATCGTTGCGAATAATCCAGTCAATTAACACAATCTTTTTATCAGTTTCAGCCTGAAAACGCTCTCCGCCTTGTCGCAGTTGCCCGACAATCTTTTCTTTCGGAATCGGCAAGCGTTGATTGGAAATCATATCAATATCTTTAGTCAATCTGTCGCTGCCGTAAAAATTCATCGCCAAACCGCCAACCAACGCCCAATCAATATTGTTTTCATCGGCAATTTTGCTGACAAAATCAATTGCTTGCGAAGCCGATTCTTCGTCAATTACATCAAGATTTATTTTTCCGATAGTCATAAAATCAATGATAAATTGTTAATTGTAAATTGTTAATGATGAATTGTGATTTTCTGGCATTAACAATTAATAATTAACCATTAACAATTATTCTCACCGCATAAACTTCCGCCGAATCTTTTTTAATGGTGAATTGTGAGTGATGAATGATGAATTCCTTCTTTCCGACATTCACCATTCACCATTCATCATTCACCGGTATTTAAGTTCGCCCCAAACTGCCGGCGGTTTGCGGTATTTTACGAATCAATGTAACCGTCTTTTTCATCGCGTTCTTCGTCGCGGCTTTTGCCATCGGCAATGTCATACCAACGCCGGTAACCGTGTTTCGCCAATCCCCAAGCTGTTGCTCCGACAACTCTGACGATATTTTGTTTGATAAGATTTCTGTTGACTAATTCTTTACGGCTTAACAAAAAGACCGCATCTTCTTGGTCTTTAAATCGTCCGGCAATGAACTTTAGAATTACTAACCATTCAGGAGTTAGAATTGGAACATCATTTATTTTTACTGCTTCATTAAGGGCAACTTGAAACAGTTTTTTAAATTCATCATTGCGAATAATCCAATCAACTGCGACTTCTTTTTTGTGAGTTTTTATCAGATAACGCTCGCCGCCTTGTCGCAATAAACCTTTATTTTCTAACGGTAAAAGTTTGTTTGCGATAATATCAATGTCCTTTGTATTTCTGTCGCTTCCATAAACTGCCATCGCCAAACCACCGACCAACGCC
>JANNVK010000036.1:0-23158 GCA_031414415.1 Acidobacteriota bacterium | reverse complement strand
GTTGTAATAAGTCCGGCTAAACCTGCCAAAATTATCGCACCAGCAATACTCGCTTTAGCAATGTTGTTCGCACCTTTGTTGAATATCTGTGACATATATCGTCTGAAATTATTTTACACCTTACCTCAGATTGTTCAAATTCTTGAAAAATCAAAGTAATAAGGTTCGTTTCTAAAAGTTATGTTTAAGAACAGCTCGCATCTTACTGAAAAAAGCGAACTTTACTAATTTCTATTTAGAGAAATACTATTATTTAATACTTTGTGCAAGTTTTCACTTAATAAGTTTAGCTGATTATTATGATTAAAGTTTTGACTTTTCTCTCACTTTGATTGAGCTAAAAGAGCAACTCCAATAGCAGCAGCCTTTTCTCCAAGCTCACTCGTCAAAATACAAGTAGTTTCAAAACAAGGCTCAAATGATAAATTTTTGGCACTTTCAATAATTGAATTAAGAACGTGATTTTCTGCAAGCATGACAGTTCCGCCAAAAACAATTCTCTCAATGTTAAGAAAATTTATCACATTTGCCGTCGCAATTCCAACAAAATTACCTGTTCTTTGAAGCATCATTTGGGCAAATTCGTCGCCACTATTTGCTTCTCTGACGACATCAACAATATTGATGTTTTCAATACTTCCTAAAGATGAAGATTGGTCTTGAACTAATCTGTTGTTAATTCTTCTTATAATTCCAACCTCAGAAGCAACGTCTTCAAGCCTTGTGCCTTCGGTGTCAATTGAAGTAAAACCAAATTCTCCGGCATAACCTGAGGCTCCACGCCAGAGCTTTCCGTCTAAAATAATTGCACCGCCAACTCCATCGCCGAGTGTTGCAAAAAATAAATTTTCGCTTCCGCGTCCAGCACCTAGCTTAAATTCGCCAAAAGCTGCGGCGTTTGCGTCATTTTCTAAAATAACTTCAATCTTTAGCGATTTTTTTAATTCAACAGCTAAATCAAGTTCAGCGTGTTGAGGATTTCGGTTAGAAAGCCTAATACGATTTGTTTTTTGGTCAATTAACCCCGAAACTGCGACACCAATTTTTTCAAATTTTCCATTTCTTGAAATAAAACTTTGTGTGTGTTCAACAACTTGCGGGATAATTTCGTTTACATCCACGAAAGTGTGTGTCTCAAATTCAATAATTTTATTTTCAGAATTAAGACAGACTAAATGCAAAGATTTACTTGAAATCTCGACACCAATAAGTCTATTATTCGTCTCAGCTGAATCGCTCATTTTTTATCTTTGCTCAGAATATCGGGTAGGTAACGCAAATTGATTGTATTTAAGTAGGTAACTAACTGTCAAATAGTATTTTGCGTTATTAATAGACTCAATTTTATCTGTTAAAACTAGCTATCTCTTTGACTCAAAAGCGATTGAAAGTTAATCTTTTTAGTGGTTCGCTTAATAATGGAAGATCACTATTTTTACAAAATCATCGAAAGTTATGGGGTTTACGCAATTTTCGTGCTCTGTATGATTGAAGGCGATATTACACTTTTAATCAGTGGCGTTATGGCTCATAGCCGTTTTTTTGGCGAATACAGTTTCGGTCGAGTTTTTCTTTTTGGAATGGCTGGCGGTGTTGCGGGCGACAGTTTTGGTTATTGGCTTGGCAGATTTTTCGCAGCTAGAATAAAAAATTATAAATTTTATCAAAAATCACAACCAAGAATCGAAAGATTGGTTGATAAATTTGGCGGTTGGGCAATTGTAGTTTCAAAATATATTTATGGCGTTAGAGTTGCAATCTGTATTTCAAGCGGCGTTGGCAAAATGCCTTTTTCCAGATTTTTGATTAACGACATAATTAGTTGTTCGATTTGGGCTTTGTTGCTCGCTGGCGTTGGTTATTTCTTCAGCGGATTGATAATAAGTATCATAGGCGATTTCCAAAAAATTGGAATTGCTTTGTTAGTTATTGTCGCAATTGGAATTCTCGCTTTTTATCTAATTGAAAAAATTTGGCTCTCAAAACGTGTCGAAAAAATAGAACCTGAAACAATTCACAAATTAGAAGAAAAACTTCATAAAATTGAGGACAAACTTCATATTCCGCACAAACACGATGATTTAGTTAAAAGTGAAAAACAAAAAGTGAAAAGTGATGATTTAGTGAAAAACGAAAAGTGAAAAGTGATGATTTAGTGAAGAACGAAAAGTGAAAAGTGAAAAGTGATGAAGGACTAAAGACAAAGGACTAAGGACTAAGGACTAAGGACTATTTTATACCTATGATTATTGAAGCCTCAGCACCAACTAGAGTAGATTTAGCTGGCGGAACAATTGATATTCCACCGCTATTTTTATTTCACGAAGGTGCAGCAACAGTTAATTTCGCAATTGATTTACTGGCAAAATGCCGGATAGAAACGCGGACTGACAACAAAATTGTTATTGAATCAATCGACCGCGAAGAAAAATTTGAAACTTCGGTTGATAAAATTAGCGAACTTTACAACGAACCGCGTCTGGAATTACTTTCAAAACTTATTTATTTTTTTAAGCCCGAAGTTGGTTTTAATATGATAACTGAGTCGCAAGCTCCGGCTGGTGCTGGACTTGCTGGGAGTTCTACACTCAACATTGCGTGTATTGGAGCTTTAAACCGACTCGTCGGAGATCGTTATACTGAAGATAAGTTTATTCGCATTGCGGCTAATGTTGAATGTCAGGTAATAAAAGTTCCGACAGGTTTTCAAGATTATTATTCAGCACAATTCGGTTCGGTTGCCTCAATCCATTTTCGTGCCGACGGAATGGAACGCGAAGCTCTAAATGTTGATATTAAAACACTTGAAGACAGAATTGTGGTGCTTTACACAGGCGAACCGCGAAATTCTGGCACAAATAATTGGGAAATTACCAAACGCCACATTGATGGCGATAAAGAACTCTTCGATATTTTTGACGGAATCCGCGACACCGCAGTTAATCTCAGAAAAGCTCTGTTGGCAGCAGATTGGAATTTAGTTGGCGAAATATTGAAAAAAGCCGCTCCGCAACGCAGACGTTTATCGCCAAATATCACAACACCGAGAATGGACGAACTTATCAATGTTGCACTTTCAAACGGTGCAATCGCGTCAAAAGTCTGCGGTGCCGGCGGCGGCGGTTGTATCGCGTTTTTCTGTGAAGAAGGCAAAAAAGCCGAAGTTGAAAACGCCTTACGAGCCGAAAAAGACGCAGAAGTTTTAGTTTGGAAAGTTTCTTTAGATGGCTTAGTTATCAACGAAAAATAATAAATTGTGAGATAGATTTTGACACGTAAAAAAATCTTGTTTTTAGTTTTTATGAATTAAACTCAAATTACGCATAAGCATTTTCTCGTAAATTTGCTGGTTTAGTTCTTTTTCCATTTGCGAATTATAGTTTATGAAATTTTTAATATTGATTTAGTTCCGCATGAACAATCGATGATTGCCCAAGGACTTATAGTTGGGTAATTCAATATGCGTTTACAGTCTCGAATACTATTCTTTATTAATTGAGAGCTGTGATATTTTCCAAACAGTTTTAGCGATTTTAGCTAAATTCTCTTGTCTCGACCTAATTTGATTTGTTGTCCATTCCGAATAATCAATTTGCTTTGTCATTTGATATTGACTTTGTTTATAGATTGTTTGTTTTTCCGAAAAAGGTTTAGTTCCACAGTCATTATTTTTAGCTGATTCAAGAAGTGTCAGATTTCCTAATCTGTAAATATAATTTTCTTGTTCTTCTTCGGTAAAAGAAGTTTCCCATTCAATCGGCGGATTTTCAGGCAAAATATGTTCGATACTTGCTGTTTCATCTTCAAAATTTCTTTCCGTTCCTGCAATTTGGTTTTCAAGTGAATACAAAATAAATCTCGCAAGTTTCTTTTTGTTTTTGGTATTTACTTGTTTTGTCGAGAATAAGTTCTCAAATCTCTCATCATCTATGTAGATATTTTTCAGCTCAAGAGCAACTTGCGAACTGTTCGTAATTAATCCGTCAAAAAGTTTTTTGGAAGCATTATGAAAGGCTAATTCCTGTCTTTTAGGATCTAAATTTCCAATTACGTTATACCGGAAAGCAATGACCGAGCAAAACCTCAAAACATCTTCAAATTGAGAAATCGGAAGTTTGAAATATGCTTCCAAAAGTAACGGAAACGGCTGAGTAACTCCAAATGATTTTAATTCATTAACTCGCTTTCTAATTTCTTTATTGCCTTGCCACAATTCATCACTTGGGTTTTTTAGAGCAGAATAAACTGCCGCATATTTTTCTAAATTATCAAGTAAATTAAATGTATCTTCTTTAGTTTTTACTAACTTCCGAAGGGCTTTAAATAATTGTTCTTTACGAATTACTTCATATCGAGAATGCCAGAAATACCGCAGAAATGTTGGGAATTTCTCTAAATCGGTAATTTGAATAATACGCTGCCATTGATCTTTTGCGTGAAGTTTATCTTCAATACTCTCCGCCGTTAATGACAAAAGGTAGTTTTTCAGCAAATCAGAAACACTAAGTTCAATTCCACGAGAATTAAGCGTTTCAAAAACTGTATATGCGTCCAAATCATTTTTGACAACAATTTGAATAAAAAGAAGTTTCTCGGCGATTTGATTCTGGAGAAAATCAGCAAGTAACTCGCCATTTTTTTCACTAAAAACTTCTTTTACTTTTTGATAATAAAAATCAAAAGCCTTTTTTAGCAATTTGTTTGAGGCAGGTTCTCGGTGAATATTGTTCGGCTCTTTTAGTTGAACTAAATAACTGCGATAAAAGGATTTATTATTTTCATTTAGTTGGAGTTTATTTGAATATTTAAGTGAAACCGCATCTCTTTTCCCAATATATTGTTCTTTAAGTTTTTCAATGCGTTCAATGTTTTCATCGTTTTCCTGTTCGGGTTCAACCAAATCACTTAATCTTTTTATAATTGCAAGTGAGATTATACTCAAGGTTGCCAATCTTTGTTGACCATCAATAATATTAAAATTCTTGTTTTCAAAATCCTGTAGAACAACGGCTCCCATATAATGAACTTCACTGCGATTTTCTTTTATCGCCAAAATGTCATCCCACAAGTCGCTCCATTGTTCTTCTTTCCAAGAATAATCTCGCTGAAATTCGGGAACTTCGTAACGTTTTCCGTTAGAGAAAATATCGTTTAGAGTAACTGTCTCAGTAGCCAAAAGATTGTATTGTGCCATAAAGCCTCAAATCTGATGATAAACCAAAAGCAGAGTTTCGCAAAACAATGCAAAACTCTGGCACTTGTTTAATTCGCCTTATTTAAGATGATATTCTTTCGCCAATTCATCAATCAACTTATCCATATAAAAAAACCTATTGCGTTATTTCATCTTCGATTTCTGCCACCCGATAACCGCAAATATCACCTGTAATTTTTGAAATATGTTAAATTGATGTTTGTCGCTTTGGCGAATATTTCTATCGCTCTATCAAATGAACGTAATTTTATTATTTAAATATTTCAAAAGATTACGGCAAACGCATTTTAATCAAACGTCTTCTAAGTTGCGAATTCTCTCCCCTAAACTTAGATTTTAGGAGAATTTTTATGAAGAAACTTTTACTTTTTACACTACTTTCAATTTTCGCGATTTCTATCAGTGTTTCTGCACAAGATGACACAGATTTTTCATCTTCGCGATTAACTAATCTTTCAACCCAATTAAAACGTCAAACTGTTGATTTGGCTGACAGAGCCCAAGAAGCAATTTCTCGTGGATTTTCAGCCAGCCGAAGCGATATTGAGGCGGCATTTTTAGCCACTCAGCTTGACGCAAGTGCCGGACTTTTCCAGCAAATGGTTCGTGACAACCGTCGTGCGTCTGAATTGCGTGATGCCG
The DNA here is from genome assembly GCA_031414415.1 of Acidobacteriota bacterium. GTDB lineage: Bacteria > Acidobacteriota > Blastocatellia > Pyrinomonadales > Pyrinomonadaceae > JANNVK01. The sequence continues at coordinate 17,301 of JANNVK010000036.1, read as the reverse complement.
GAACATTTCTGACTGACATTGCTCGCCGAGCTCCAACTTTCGGCTCAAACAATAGTTATTGGCGAGATGCACAACGCTCGATTGACGATATTAATCGCGAACTCGGCGGTTCAGGAAACGGCGGCGGTTGGGGAAATGGAAATGGTGGCGGAAACAACGGCGGTGGATTTAATAAACCTGTTCTTGGACGTGTTTCGTGGCGTGGAACAGTCGATAACGAAGTTCATCTCGTGATTCGTAACAATACACTAGACGCACGCATTTTTGCTGGTCAAAGTTATGGTCCAGGAACATTTAGTTTTGCTCAACCTTTGCCAAATCAAAACGTTCAAGTTTACGTCAACAAAAAGAAAGGGCGTGGAAGTGCAACTGTTATTCAACAACCAGACAGATTCAATGACTTTACTACTTTTATAAAAATTCTTGATAGCGGAAGTGGTGCAAAAGACTACGAAGTTGAGGTTTATTGGACTAAATAAATAAATTAAAAATATGAAGGATGAACAAGTTTTCGTCCTTCATATTTCATTATTCTTCCATATTAGCAGTTATTGCCTTAGTTAAAGATTTAAAAACATCAATTCCGTCATTTGAACCTAAAAGTTCCTCGCAGGCTCTTTCTGGATGCGGCATCATTCCTAAAACATTTCTCGTTTCATTACAAATTCCGGCAATATTTGATCTCGCACCGTTTGGATTTGATTTATCGTTTACAACGCCGTTTTCATCACAATAACGAAAAATAATTTGCTTATTTGCTTCTAGTTTATCGAAAGTTTCATCATCGCAAACATAGTTTCCTTCGGCGTGGGCAATTGGAATCGACAATACTCTGCCGGTTTCAAGCTCAGTTGTATAAGGCGATTCATTGGTTTCAACACGCAAATTAACGTGATCGCAAATAAAATGTAAATCGCGATTTCTGAGCAATGCACCGTCAAGCAGTCCGGCTTCGCAAAGTATCTGAAAACCATTACATATGCCAAAAACAAACTTCCCTTCAGCCGCGAAATTCTTCACCGATTGCATAACAGGCGAAAATTTCGCCAAAGCTCCACATCGCAAATAATCGCCATACGAAAATCCGCCCGGAACGATAAGAGCGTCAAAATCGCTTAAGTCGGTTTCTTTATGCCAAATAAACTCTACCGGTTGCCCAACGTGTTTGGAAACAACGTGATAAGCATCGTGATCGCAATTAGAACCCGGAAAAACTATTACACCAAATTTCATCTTTTTTAATGGTAAATGATGAGTGATTAATGATAAATGATATGCAAAAACTCATCATTCATCGTTCACCAATCATCATTATTTTTCTACTTCCACCCGATAATCTTCAATCACCGGATTTGCCAAAACTTCTTTCGCAATTCGTTCAGTAATATTTTTCGCTTCAACTTCAGAAATACTTGAGTCTAAAGCGATTTCAAAAAACTTTCCTTGTCGAACTTCTTCAATCTGTGAAAAACCGATTGACTCAACAGAATGTTGAATCGCTTTGCCTTGCGGGTCAAGAACGCTCGGCTTTAATGTTACATAAACTTTTGCTTTCATAATTAATAATCTTAAAACATTAAAAATAACACGCAAAACGTTGTCAAGAAAGCGTCTTTAATGTATATTTGTGCCACGTTCGGCATTAAAAATAAAAAACATTAACCCTAAAAGGAGATTTTTCATTATGGAAAACGGTAAAACTGCACTTGGTCTTGATAATAACGTTGGTGCTCTGATTTGTTACGTTGGGAACCTTGTTTGTGCTCTTGGCTTGATTTACAGCATCATTGTTGTTGTAACAGACAAAACAAACAAACTTCCCCGCTTTCACGCTTTTCAATCTATTTTGCTTTCAGTTGCAGGACTAGTAATTGGATTTGCAATTCAAATTTTGGCAGGAATTGCCGCCGCGGCTAACTCTGGAATTCTTGCATTAGTTATTGGATTGTTTCTTCTTGTTTACGTTGTTGCGTTGCTTGGATTTATTATTTATGCAGCAGTAAAAGCCTTCCAAGGTCAAATTTTCAAAATTCCGGTTATCGGAAACTTGGCTGACAATTGGTCAAACTAGAATTTTTACAATTCAAACATCTAACGAGAGTTTCGGCTCTCGTTTTTTTATTTTTAAAACTAAATTTTTGCCAGGCTTATTTAAATTAAGCTGCTAATAAAAATTTCATATTATTTTACTGAAATTGTTATTGAATAGGGAATATTGTCACGGATTGCTTCTATATAAATTTGATAATCCCCACTTCTCGGTAGTTTAATTTTGTATTGTCTTTTTTCGCAAACTCCTTCGTTTTTTCCAGTATCATTTAATGGATAATTGACACACAAATACGCATCTTTAATCGGACGCGACGAAATCATTTTGACTGATAGTGTTTGCCCTACTTTTGCCTTGAGTTGAAAAATATGTGAATCAAACCGGTCTCGAACTAATCCTCTCACTATTATTGAAGTTGTACCTTTGGCAAACTTTACTTGTTTTTCGACAACTTCGCCTTTTTGTGCAAAAACGCTCAGAATTCCAAGGAACAACAAACTTACTAATAATAAAATTCTTTTCATAAATCAGAAACCGCCTTCTATTAAGTAAAAACGCGGTCAAAAACTTTCCCAACATTTCGCAAATAATGTTTTACGTCAAACGCTTTCTCAATTTCCTCAATCGTTAAATGAGCCGAAACATCTCTATCTTTCGCTACTAAATCTTTATATTCTAAAGATTCGGTCGTATCGTCCCAAACACTCATTGCATTTCTCTGCACCCAAACATATGCATCTTCACGACTTACACCTTTTTGTGTCAACGCTAACATCAGTTGTCCGCTGAAAACAATACCGCGAGTCGCGTTCAAATTTTTCAACATATTTTCAGGATAAACAATTAAACCATCGAGCAAACTCGTGGCTTTTGCCAAGATATAATCTAAAGCTGATGACGAATCCGGCAACACGATTCGTTCGGCGGAACTGTGTGAAATATCGCGTTCGTGCCAAAGTGCGACATTTTCCAAACCGACAATTGCATTCGCACGAATTGTCCGAGCCATTCCGCAAATTCGCTCAGACATAATCGGATTTCGTTTGTGCGGCATTGCACTTGAACCTTTTTGCCCAACCTTAAATTTTTCCTGTGCTTCGCGGACTTCGGTGCGTTGCCAATGGCGAACTTGCAACGCGATTTTTTCGAGACTCGAAGCGATAATCGCCAATGTGCAAAGATATTCGGCGTAGCGGTCGCGTTGGATAACTTGGGTTGAAACGTCTGCGGCGGCAATTCCTAATTTTGCACAAACACGCTCTTCAACATCAGGCGAAAGATGTGCAAATGCTCCGACGGCACCCGAAATTTTGCCGACTGAAATTGCGGACTTTGCTTTCAAAAGTCGTTCTTTGTTGCGTTGAAATTCCGAATACCACAACGCCCAAGTCAGTCCAAACGATGTCGGTTCGGCGTGTATTCCGTGAGTTCTGCCAATTTGCGGTGTGTCAATAAATTCAAATGCCCGGCGTTTCAAAACTTCTAAAAGTGCATCAATTTTCGGCAACAAAATATCGCACGAATCCTTTAATAACAAAGCATTTGCCGTATCAACCACATCAGACGAAGTTAAGCCGTAATGCACAAAACGGGCAGATTCGCCGATGTTTTCCGCCAAATTTGTCGTAAAAGCGATAACATCGTGATCGGTAGTTTTCTCGATTTCGTTGATGCGTTCAACCGTAAAACTTGCTTTTGCTTTGATAATTTCAACGGCATCTTTCGGAATCGTGCCGTCTTCCGCATGAACTTCGCAGACGGCGATTTCAACATCAAGCCATTTTTGGAATTTATTACGAAGCGACCAAAGTTCGCTCATTTCGGGTAATGTGTATCTTTCAATCATCGGTTAGTCCGTAGTCTTTAGTCTTTAGTCTTTAGTCTTTAGTCTTTAGTCTTTAGTCCTTTGTCCTCAGTTTTTTAATTTTGCTTTATCGCCTAATCCAACACTAACAATTTGTTTAAATCTCATTAGTTGAGATTCGTCAAAGAAACGTTTAGGAATGATAATAAATAATGGTTTTTGTGGTATTAAGAGAAAGTCTTTATTGCTTTCTTTGATTTCTTCTATTCCTTCCCAACTAGATTCAGTCTTTCCTATTGCTGTAAAAGTTTCGTATCCCGATTCTGAAAAAGACCAAAAAATACAGTGACGTGTAGTTTCAGCATTTTTCTTCGCAGACGTGTAAACAGAGTATATGCTCAATAGAACGGCAATAATTGGCATTAATGGGAATAGAATAAAAATACTAAATTTTCCAGTAGTTAGCATCAAATAAATAAAATAAACTATCATCGGACTTAAAAAAAATGCTACTAACCAAACAAACCACATTTTCCTCAAAGTCTCCCAAAAGATGTTTCTGAAAAAGTCATCGAACTTGAGTTGTATCTCTACTTCTACTTTTTCCTCTTTCATTTTTACATCCATCTAAATAAACCCTTTTTTATCAACAATCCCGCATTAAAAACCGACAACCGTTGCAGACGGCTAAATAAAACTAACTTAAAACTTCCGCCTCATCCACTTTTCCGGTCAAATCTTCATCACTAATCTCAGAAGTTTTATCGCCAAGAATGTCTTGAATGTAAACCATCTGAACCAAAACCATTATCACGGCAAGCAAAGGCGTCGCAAGAACCAAACCCAAGCCGCCGATTAAAACGCCTAGAACAAGTTGAAACAAAATCGTCAACGCTGGCGGAAGTTCGACCGTTTCGCGTTCGATAATTGGTGTGACAATATTAGATTCTATCAACTGCACAATGATAAAAAGCCCCAAAACATAAACAGCCTTCATCGGACTTTCAATAAACGCCAGCAGAATTGCCGGAACCGCAGAAAAAATTGGACCGAAATTCGGAATAAAGGATAAAAGTCCGGCAATTAATCCGAGAGTAAGTGCGAGGGGAACGCCTAAGATTGAAAGTCCGATCCACGTCAAAACGCCGATAAATATCATCGAAGCAACCTTTCCGAGAAGCCACCAACTGAGAGTGTCGCCAATTACGGAAAGAATTTCGGCAACACGCGGACGAATTCGCAGCGGAAAAAGTTTTAACAGTCCGTTAGAGTAAAATTTCGGCTCCGTTGCCAAATAAATCGCCAGCATAATGGTAATAAAAATATTACCAACCGCACCGACAGTCGTCGAAAAATATCCGCCGACACGCGAAAAAACGCTCGAAAGCTCAATGTTTTTGAGTCTTTCACTGAGCTGATTACTCGTCGGCAACTGTTCGATTATTGTTTTGCCCCAATTATATTGAGAAATAAAGTCCTTTACTTTCTGAAAAGAATTCGGCAGTTCGTCACGCAGATGTTTGCCTTGTTCGGCAACATTCGGAGCCAGAAGCACAATTACGCCGGCAAGAATTGCGATAAGTAAGACAGAAACAAGCAAAACCGCCATTGTTTCTGAAAGTCTCGTGTAACGATTTACCAAATCAGCCAATCCGCGTAGAAAAACAGCGAGCAAAACCGAGGCGAAAACCAGCAGAATAATATCAAAAACCGAGAAAAACAATTGATAAAGAAGATATGTGAAGAGAACGATTCCGACCGCAATCAGAACCTTTTGAATATAAGTTCGCTCCGAAAATGAATCAACCATAATAATCAAAATTCACAAGAATAAGTTTATTGTCCTAAACAAAATTGCCTAAATAAAACCTTTCTTAATTAACAATTCCGCATTCAAAACCGCCGAACCTGCCGCACCGCGAAGCGTATTATGAGACAAACAAACAAAACGGTAATCGAAAATATTGTCGGGAAATAAACGTCCGACAGTGATGGTCATTCCGTTTCCGGCATTTCGGTCAAGTCTCGGCTGAGGTCTGTCAGGTTCATCTTTAACGACAATAAAATTTGTCGGCGATGAATATAAATCTAAACTCGGAAACTCACGCATTGCTTCGACAACTTCTTCCAGCGTTGAATTATTTCTCAGTTTTACACGCACCGAAGCCATGTGTCCGTCCGTTACATGAACTCGAAAACATTGTGCAGACACAACAAAATCCGCTTTTTCAATATGGTCTCCGTTCAATTTTCCTAAAATTTTCTGTGCTTCAATTTCAACTTTCGGTTCTTCGCCAGCGATATACGGCATTACATTATCGGTAATATCAAGGCTCGCAACGCCCGGATAACCTGCACCCGAAATCGCTTGCATCGTGGTTACGAAGACCGATTCAACGCCGAAAGCTGCTTGCAAAGCGGCAAGCGGTGGAGCAAAAGATGTTACTGCACAATTCGGATTTGTCACGATAAAACCTTTGCCGAATCCGCGTTTTTCGCGTTGGCGTTCGATTAAACCGATGTGTTCGTGGTTAATTTCGGCAATCAAAAGCGGCACATCTTCGTCCATTCTGAACGACGACGAATTGCTGATAACCGGAAAACCGGCACGGGCAAAAGCGATTTCAGTTTCGCGGGCAACCGACGACGGCAAACTTGAAAAAATAATATCGCAATCAAGCGGCGGCTCAATCGGCGTAACCACAATGTTTTTAACACTTTCGGGCATCGGCGACGGCAGTTTCCAACTCGTCGCTTCAACATACGGTTTGTTAATCGAACGATCCGAAGCCGCAAGTGCCGTTATTTCAAACTGCGGATGATTTTCCAAAAGTTGGCAAAATCTCTGCCCAACCGTGCCTGTCGCACCTAATATTCCTACTCGATACTTTTTCATAATTTCAAAAAAAGACTTAACTGAAAATTAAACTGTTTGAAGAATTCTAATCGATTGTTTTGGTTTTGAAACCAAATCTATTGTTGTTTTCAATTTATTTGGTAAATCAATATATGAATAATCTTCGATATTTTCCACATCAATTAAAATACCTAAAAATACATCTTTTATTGCTCCAAAAAATTCCTCAGTAAATAATTTATCATTATTTTCTTCCCAAACTCTCACATATAAAAGTCGAATTAATAAATCCAAATCTTTGTTTAAGACGTTTCCATTCTTTTCTGCACGAGAAATTGTTGCCACATCTTTTCGTAATAATTTTGCCCAATCTTGTGCTTTAATTCTCAAATTCTTTCTCAAAAAACGAATTTCTTCACCAATTAAGAGCGATTTTTTACAAATAATTGCTCTTGCAATTGTGTTGTGTAAACGAATAATTTTAGGAATGATTGGAGAAGATAAGTCACAATTTTCACATATTTGCACTTCTATATTTTTCAGATAAATATTATGCAAACCGACTTCTTTGTATTGATATTTCTCAACTAATTTAAGTTGAGATTCATTTTTGCAACTATAGCATTTCATTTTTGTTAGTCCTTAAAAAGCTGTAACTATAATTAGATTGTCCAAAATGACTGTTATTATTATCAAATCATCATTTTCCACATCAAATCCTTCGACTCTATACTTCCAATTTTGATATTCAACATCCCAGTCAGGTTTGCGTTTTATCTCGCCAATTTCAAGAGCAATAATAATGTCTGGAGTGAATATTTTCCTTTTTGGCATTGATTCATATTTGCAATGGTCAGTAAGGTATAATTTCCCTTCAGCAAGTTTTAGTAAAATTTCTTCTTTGGCACTCTCTGATGAAAGTGGTTGAGGTCGTTCCATGCGAACAATAATACATTAAAGATTAGATTTGCTGAATTTAAAAAAACATAGCAGAATTTTCTCTAAGTTAAAAATTGACATATTGTTTACTTATTGTCAATAAAAATTGATAATAAGTCAAGTTAGTTTGATTTTCAAATAAAGAATATTTACTTGTTCAAAGCCTCTTTCATTCTTCTCACGCCTTCACGAATTTTTTCTTCATCTGCACAAAAAGAAACTCGCAAAAAGCCTTTTGTTTCGCTTCCAAATGCTGAACCGCAGATTGTCACAACTCGATTGTTTAAGAATTTCTCAACAATTTCCATTTCATCATCGCAAATCGAACGAACGTCAAGCATCGCATAAAACGCTCCTTCGGGCGAAATTGCGGGCAAATCGAGTTCGCTTTCAATCAAATTTAAAAGCAGATCTCGCCGTTTTTTATAAATTTCGCGAGCATCGGCGACAGCTTTTTTGCCTTCAACTGTCCACGCAATCATTCCGGCTTTTTGGGCAATCGTGTTTGTGCAAGTTACATTATAACCGTGTAGAATAAACGCTTTTTTCATCGCTTCCGAAGCACCAGCGAGCCAACCAAGCCGCCAACCTGTCATACTTACAGATTTTGATAAACCACCTACAATCAATGTTTTATCGTAATATTCAGAGATTGATGCTGGCTTTTCATCAGTGAAATAAATGTCGGCGTAAATCTCATCGGAAATAACGTAAATTCCAGTATTTTTCAACGCCTCAGCGATTTGCTGAAGTTCAACGCGTGTGTGGCAGCGACCAGTCGGATTTGATGGACTCAAAACCATTACCGCACGAGTTTTGTCTGTGATTTTCGATTTAAATTCGTCAATATCAAACGCGAATCCCTTTTCTGCTGGCAAGCGATATTGCACGAAATTTGCACCGCTCATTTTTGTAATTCCGGGATAAGCCGGAAAACACGGATTTGGTGCAAGAACTTCATCGCCAGCTTCGCAAAGCGTTAAAAGTGCGACAAATAAAGCCTCGGATGAACCAACAGTTACAATCACATCGTCTGGTGAAAGATCAAGGTGCGGATAGTTTGTAATAATTTTCTCGCGAAGCGGCGGCATTCCGGCTTGCAATGTGTAGCCGTTCATTTCGTCTGAAATCACACGAATCGCTTCTTGTTTTACGCAATCCGGCGTTGGCAAATCAGGTTCACCAAGTCCAAAATTTATCGAGCCTGGCAACGCACGATCAGCAATTTGGCGAATCATTGACTTCTCAATTCCCTGCAAACGTTCCGGAACGCGAAATTCATTTTGAGTTATAGCTTTCATAACTAAATTGTATCGAAATTAATGAAAATCAGCCACGAAGTTATGTTAGTTTTCCAAACAGCACAATGTTTGAATTTACCCGAGATTAAGCATTAGGAAAATTAACCGCCAAACGCAGAGAACGCCAAGAATATCTTCTGAAATTCTAACTTCTTCTTGGTTTTCTTGGAGACTTGGCGGTGAAAATTGATTTCTAAACTCGCCATAAATATCTATCGCGGAATCTGAACAAAGGTATATTTACAATTCCCCGCGAAATGCCCGATGCAATAATGTTTGAAACAGATGTTCTGCTTGGCGTGTGGCTTCGCGTTGCTGGCAGCGGATTCGCTCAAACTTTTGGACGATTTTGGCGAATTTTTCTTGTAATGGAAGTGGTGGCAAAGGTATTTCAATATCAAGAGCTTTGTCTTTACTAAAAAATGCTAAGGTTGAAATACCTGCGATTCTAAAGAAGAAATCTTCACCTAACATTTTTAAAGCAATTGCCATATAAATGGAATTGCACAAGTTTTCCTTTGCAACAACTCCATAAAACTGTTGATTTGCGTATGTTTCTTTTGAAGCAATTGCAATTTTCCCTAAACTTCCGGCACAACTTAAAAGCACTGTATTTTTCGGCATTAGACGATTACCAACAACTTTGGCTTCTTCGTGTGAAAGATAATGTCGCGTTTTTTCAATAAATAGCTCATTGATGTCTGGAAGTGTAATCCACGATATATTTCCAGAAAAACTCTTTGGTTTATCTCTTGTTGGAACAATAATATCAGCTATTTGTCTGATTTTTGTAAGTGGAAATTTAGTCGTTTTTGTTGGAGAATCACCAAACATCTTCACAAACACCGATTGCAGAAAAGAATCGCTGAGAGTTTGGGCGTAACGGCGTTGGCGACGCAAAGAGTCTGCCTTATCTAAAATTCCCGCGATTCGCTTTTGTTCGAGTAGTGGTGGTAGTGGAATTTCAATATTTTCAACATCTTCACGATTAACGGCTTCAAATGTTGAACCTTTTCCAGCTTTTTCTAATTCAGGCTCGTAGAATTTCAAAAAGAAATAAAGATATTTTTGGTCAATCTCTGATTTTCCGCGAATTGCAGCAAGTCCGCGTCCAATACAAGATTTTGTTTTGCAAATATTGATTGAACCAACGGGAGCACGAACGGAAAGCAAGATGTCATCAGCTTCAGCGATTTTATTTGGTGAAGTGCAAAAAACTCTGATTTTTGGATATACATCTCCAAAATCAGTTTTTCCTTGAAAAAAAGGAAGTCCTTCGCCAACTTTATTATATGACTCGGAAAGCGGGCTTTGTCCCATATTTATTTTGGCGACTTTCACGAGCGGAATTTTATTCATTTCGTAAGTTTTCATTCTTCTAAACGTGCCAAAAATTCAGCGGATATTTTTTGTTTAGTTTCGGGTTTATGGATGATTATTCGGGTTGTCAACAGCTTGAGTTTCCGATTGTGCGGCGTTGTTCAAATTGTTGTCAGCAGAAATAAAGGTGAAAGTAAAGGGCGTGGACATCGCCGCCGAAAGCCGTATGTAAAGCGTCAGACCGCTTGCCAACTGCATCGCGTCGTAACCACGCAAGCCATGTTTTTCAACCAAATTAACCGCCGTTGAAACTAACGGCAGACTGATTTCGACAACTTTGAAATGAAGTTGCAAATCCGATTTGAAGCGATTAAGGTAATTTTGTCCATCGGTTGGCGAGATTAGCCCGTTGCGAATGCGGCGGACAATCGCCGAAACGACTTCGATACTTGCCAGCCGCGAAACATAAATCTCGTTTGATGGAATCGTTGTTATTAAACTTTTAATCCAAGCTGTTCCTGTTTCGTTGAGATAATTTTTGACAATCGCACTGCTGTCAAAAAATTGCGTGTCCATTTAACGTCGCTCCTCAATGATTGATTCTGAGGCGGGTTTGCCTTCAACATCAAGCGGCGGAAAGTCTTGGTAAAGTGATGCCTCACGCGGCGGTTTGATTTCGCTGATTAGACCTTCGGCAAACATCGCTTCTTGAAAACGACGGTAATTCTCGCGTTCAATTTTTGAAATATCAGCCACATCAAGTTCGGTATGACCATTTTTTTTCACCTCTTTTTGAATTTCGAGATCATTTTTTTGATGTTTCCAGATTTCCAGCGATTCGTGCATATAATCGGACAGTAAATTCAAAGGATTGCACCGATGTTTTTTTGCATTTGTTTCAAACTCTTTCCACAATACCGAATCAATCGTAATTTGCTGTTTCATAAATTCATTTTATACTTAAACAACCATTTTTTGAAGTTCTTTATTTGCTTTGGTCAACAATTTTCCCAATTTGCCATTCTTCCAAAAATTCGGCACGTAATTTCTGTGCTTAACATTTTCACCAGCAAATTTCAACCAGTTTTGAATTCGTAATTGCCGTGTCTTTTGTGATAAGCGGCAAAGAGAGTTCGGCGGCGGTTGCGGCAATGATTTTATCAAATGGATCGCCGTTGAAATTGTAGCCGATGGCAGAATTGATAATAGTAGGTTCGAGCGGCACGATGCCGAAACTGGAATTTTAAAATAATGTTTCCGTCCAACGCAAAAAGCCGCCGTCGAGTTTAATTTTGCCGCTCCGGTCGAGAATCGCCGTTTCAAGCAAAACCATTGCGGGAACATGAATAAAAGCACTTCCAGCTTCGGCATCAACAAAAACGCGTAGTGCTGCTTTGGACAACAAACTTCTTTTATTGAGCGTGAACCAAAGAATCGGATGTGTATCGATAACAAAAACGCTCATCTTTGAACTTCATCGCCGCTTTTTTCAATTGCTTTGAGAAACTGCTTGCTGATTTCAAGGCTCGCCGCTTCCAAATCATCATCTAGAATCTCACCTAAATTGCTCAAAAGCTGTTGATTGCTCGCTTTCATTTCATCTTCGAGAAAAGTTACGATAACCCTCGCCTGACCGATTTCCTTTGGCGTTTCGAGTAGTTTAATATAGCCATTATGATAAATTCCTTCGATTGTTTGCATGTTTTTACCTCACATTTTGTTTTCCGAAACTTCTTCGTAATTATTTTGCATTCGGCTTATCATAACTTAAATGGTTGATTGTTTGAAACAAAATTTCGCTTTCCTCTTTCATAACGTCTTCTAATTTCATCAATCTTTTGAGTGTAAAATTTGGCTCTTCGTAAAATGTTTCGTCTGCTTCAATTTGGCGGTAACTGCTGGCGGAAAGGTCGTATTTGTTGGTTTGAATGTCGCTTTTTGAAACATAAAATTGCCTCGTCAGTTGGTCAATTTCGTTTTGCAAAGGTTTGATTTGTCCTTCTAAATCAGCCAAGTTTTTCGCTTCGGTTTCGAGTGCGAGGCGTGGCGTTTCGTCTTCTTTTGCAGCAATCACGCTTTCAAAAGTCAGACGATTGATAAGTTTATGCAAATCGAGCCGTTTGAGTTTGAGCGGTGAAACTTCGGTTTTTAATGCTGACAAACGCTGCTCTCGAAATTCGTGAAAATCTGCTGACTTGCGATTATTCCAACATTCCAAAATATCGGGAATGTCATTATCCGCAGTCTTTTGGCGTTTATCGTCAAGCGAAAATCCGTCCGATTTCATATCATAAAACCAAACTTTATCGGTCGTGCCGTTTTTTGTAAAAAACAAAATCGCCGTCGAAACTCCCGCGTAAGGCTTGAAAACTCCGCTCGGCATTGAAATAACAGCTTCAAGTTTGTTTTCTTCAATCAACTTTTTCCGCGTTGAAACATGTGCGTTCGACGAACCAAACAAAACGCCGTCCGGCACAATCGCCGCACAACGTCCGCCCGATTCCAACATTCGCAAAAACAAATGAATAAACAAAAGCTCGGTTTTTTTGATGGTCGCGGGCAAACCTTCGCCGATGGAATTGGCATCAATCGCCCCTTTGAATGGCGGGTTTGCCAAGACAACATCATAACGGCGTTCTTCGGAATAGGCTTTCGAGAGCGTGTCTTGATAAAAAAATCGCGGATGATTAATGCCGTGAAGCATCAGATTCATCGAACCAATCCGCAACATCGTCATTCCTGAATCGCTGTCAAAACCCGAAAAAGCATTCGTCTGCAAAAACATTTCAGATTTTTCATCCAAAAGATCGCCAATTAAATTATGCGGCAAACCTTCATCGTCATATTTCAGCAGTTCGCGGCTCGTATTTTGTTCCAGAATATACTGATAAGCATTGACCAAAAACCCGCAAGTTCCCGCCGCCGGATCACAAATCCGTTCGTTTGCCTGCGGATTGAGCATTTGCACCATCATCCGAATAATGTGGCGTGGCGTGCGAAATTGCCCGTTGCGTCCCGATTGTCCGCCAAGTTTGCCAAGCAGAAATTCGTAAATATCGCCCTGCACATCCTGGTTTTGCTGTGAAATTTGCATTTCGTCAATTGTCTTGCAAGCCTCAATCAGCAACGCGGGTTTATTGATTTTGAACTCGGCATTTTCCATCTGAAGTTCAAACGAACTGCCTTCGCCGCTGACCGTTTTGAGCGTCGGGAAAACTTTTTCTTTGACGTGCTTTAAGGCATCGCCTGCCGCGAGATTTGTCCAATAACTCCATTGCAAGGTTTTATCAACAAAGAGCGGAACGTATTCCAAACCACGCAAATTGGCGGTGCGTTGCCGATTTTGTTCTTCATCGTCAAGCCGTTTTAAAAACAGCAAATAAGAAAGTTGCTCAATCGCATCAAGCGGATTTGAAAGTCCGCCGCTCGCAAATTTATCCCACAGCGAATTGATGGTCGAGCGAAGTTTTGAATCTGTCAGCATAATTTGTTTTTCGTTCTAAGTTAACGCTTCAGCGTGTTTCCGTCGAGCTTCGCTGACGGAGGCAAACTGAAGTTTGAACTCAGAACATTTTAAGCAGCAATCTTTCTTGTGAATTGCAAAATTTTAGCTTTATCTTGTTCCGTAAAAAGTCGGTCAACGGCATTTTGCCCGAAACGCACGATTGACGGCGTATCGTAAAGGTCAATCATTTCGAGTTTATTTTTACGCAAAAAATCGGATTGAATCGCCCGCAAAAAATTAATTTGTTCGCCGTTGTAATGATGTTCGATGATAAATTCTTCAAACTTCCGCGTTACCACCGTATCGTAATTCGGCAACGATTCAAGATTGAGCAAATACCTCATAAAACCGAGAAAACTATTGACTCGCCAGCCGTAAGCCTTGCGAATATTATCGGTTGAAAGCTGGACATCTTCCACGCCTAATTCCTTCCGCAAAGTTCGTTCAAGTTCGATAAGTTGTTCATTTGAAACTTCCAAACCTTCACGAATCGCTTGAATAGTAGGATGCGTGGCGACAATTTCACTAACGCGACTTTCAACCCGATTTTTATATTCTTCAACGTAAATATGTTCGCCGCCTTCGCTTAGTGTGATGTAACCACGAGAGATAATAAAATCTTGCAAATCAAGCGAAACAAAAACATTTTCTTTTTCACGCCGATATTTCATTTCGGGTGCAAGATGGCGGATCACGCCGTTTAATTCTTGAAAACTCGCGGTTTCCAGACGATTAGTCAAACAAAGTTCGATTGATTCTTTGCAAAGCGTTTTTTCAAGCACAAAATCGGGCAAACGGCTAACGTCTTCGAGAATTGATTCAAGGGTTCCTTGCTGAACTTTTTGCGTCAAAACTTGATATTTCAAACGCTCAACTTTGCTCGTAAAAGTCGCGGTGGCAACATCAACATTCGGCACAAACCGCAAAAGCGGAGAAATCTTCAAACGTAGAAAATCAAGATTGCTGAGACCGATAAATTTCCAGTAAGATTCTTTCCAAACTTCTTCAATTTGCGGAAAAATCTTCTTCACTTGAAACGAATCAAGCGGAATTTGCGAAACCATTTCACGCAAATCGGCAACCGTGCTTTTCGCTTCTTCCGTGTCTTGTCGCCGCAAATAAAGCCGTAAAATGTTGAGCCGCGTGTTAAAAATCGTGACTAAAACCGGAACGCTTTGCTTCGTGGTTTCTTCGGCGTTTTTATCAAATTCGTTTTCCCAAAAATCAATAATCTTAAATTCTGTTTTGCGTCCATCGGGCAAACGGTCTTTGAATCTACACGCTTCATCGTTGCGAGTTCCGCGTCCAATCATCTGCCAAAGTTTGATTTGCGACCGCACGGGCTTCATAAAAACCAAATTGCAAACTTCGGGAACGTCAATTCCCGTATCTAGCATATCAACCGAAACAGCAATTCGCGGTTCGCTCTCTTTTTTAAATTGCGTAATCAAACCCGCACCGTAACTGCCATCGCGGACTCGTTCGGTGTCGTGCGTAATCACGCGAACGAGATTTTTGAACTGCGGAAACATCTCTTCAAAAACAATCATCAATCTTTCAGCGTGTTTTTGAGTCATCGCAAAAACAATCGTTTTACACGGAAGCTGCCCCGATTCGTCTTTCAAACAAACCTCCCAGAATTCGCTCCATTGTTTCCGCAAAGTTTCTTTATTGCTGACAGTTTTCTCAATTTCCGTGCCTTCGTATTCAATATCTTCCGGGTCAAGACCTTGCTCAATCAATAAATTTTGTTCTTCTTCGGTCAAATCAACGCCGCGAATTCCGCTTCGCTGAAAACTCGTCTGAGCTTTGTAAAGACTGTAATCAACCAAAACTTTTTCATCAACGGCTTGATTATATGGATAACAAAAGGTCGGAACGTCTTCGCAATCAAAGAGTAAAAATGTATCGCGGTCAACAAAAGTTGCAGGTGTCGCCGTCAAACCAATCATTCGGGCATCGAAATAATCAATTACTTCGCCAAGTTTATTAAAAATTGAACGATGAGCTTCATCAAAAATTATCAAGTCAAAAAACGCCGGACTAAATTGTTCAAAACACCGCCCGATACTGTGCAAAGTGGCGACATAGAGCCGTTTTGTCTTGTCAATATGGTGCGTGTAAATGCGGTCATTCGGTTCGTTTGGCAGATGAGTTTTGAAACCATCAGTCAAGGCTTGGTCAACCAAAGCATCGCGGTCAGCCAAAAATAAAACTTTTTGAGCTTGATTTGTCCGCAAAAAAAGATCAATCAAACCCATCGAAGTCCGCGTTTTGCCCGAACCTGTCGCCATCACCAGCAACGCCCGACGCTTGCCGTGTTCAAATGCTTCGGCAACGCGGCGAATCGCTTCTTGCTGATAAGCCCGCCCCGAAATATCTTTGCTGATTAAAGTTTCCGCAAGCGAAATTTTGTTTTGTTTGATGTGAAGCAGACGTTTCAAATCATCAAGCGAGAAAAATCCTGCAATCTCTCGCGGTGCTTCTGTGTCTGTGTCCCAAAACCAAATTTCCAAACCATTTGCTAGAAAAACAAACGGGCGAAAACTCTGATTTTTCTCAATTCTAACGGCGTAAAGTTTGGCTTGCTCACGAGCAACTTGCGGACTTCGACTTTGCCGTTTCGCTTCAACAATCGCAATAATTTCGCCGTTTTCTTGGTAAAGACTGTAATCTGTTATGCCATCAGTCCAATTGTCATCATCGCCACTTGCGGGAACTTCAAACCGAACTTGATTAGCATCAGCCAAATTCCAATTTGCTTTGGCAATTTGTCCGTCAATCAATTGTTTTCTTGTTTGGTTTTCGTTTGGAGTCATATAAGTGAATCAACTGCATCATAACAAACTAGTTGAGGTGATAGTATCCACACACCATTCACGCTCAAGTTTATGATTTATGAAAGTTGGATCTTTAGGGAAAACGAAAAAAGGCATCTCGATAGATACCTTTTCAAGTCTGATTTTACCGAATTGAATGTCTTGATTAATATTAAACATCCAAATTTTTCACATCTAAAGCGTTGTCTTCAATGAACTTACGTCTTGGTTCAACTTGATCGCCCATGAGAATTGTAAAAATTTGATCGGTTTCAATTGCGTCTTCGATTCTTACTTGGAGCAACGTTCGTTTGGTCGGATCCATTGTTGTTTCCCAAAGTTGTTCGGGGTTCATTTCGCCCAAACCTTTGTAACGCTGAATCTGCAAATCTTTTTTCGCAGCGTTCATTATTTTTTCGAGCAGTTCTTCGCGACTTAAAACTTCTTCTTCTTTTTCGTCTTCGCCGAGTGTAAAAGGCGATGGAAAATCGCGTTCGAGTGTCGTTTTCAGCTCAACCGCTTTTTGAAATTCGACATAACTTCCTAAGTTCCAGTCGAAAATAAATTTCGAGCCATTTGGATAAGTCACTTCAATTTCTTGCAAGCCATGTTCTTCATCTGTCAGCAAATCAGTTTTGTAAGTTGGGTTTGCTTCGGCAACTTTTGCTTCAAGACGCAACATTAATTCTTCTGTTCCAAAAATTTT
>JANNVK010000035.1:0-7957 GCA_031414415.1 Acidobacteriota bacterium | reverse complement strand
TACTTTTATGAGCTTGCCTTTGGCGTTCGTCAAATTATCGTAAGTGTATGCGACATTTGGCGTTATGCCGTCTGAATAGTTGCGATTCTTAACTCAATTGAGATTATCATAGACGTAGTTTGTCGTGATTTGTCTCGCGTCTGTTTTGCTCGTCAAGTTCGAATTATTGTCGTAAACATAATTGATTATTCCACTTTCGGGATTATTCGCCTGCTTCAAACGCGACAGAGAATCGTATGCAAAACTTCGAGTTTGAACGCCTTGATTAACCGTGATTAAATTATTGAGCGTGTCGTAAATATAACTCGTTGCTTGAGTTGGAGCGTTGAGCGTGCCGAGATTTCCCGCGTCATTCGGCTCATCAACTCGCGTTAATTGTCCGAGTGCGTTTGTGATGCTTCGGCGTTGTTTCAAGGCTTGATCGGTGACTGTAACTGTTGTCCCGATTGCGTTTCCGGTGGTCGAAAGCCCGAAAGCGGTCGTAACTTTTGCACCATCAGATGTGACAACTTCAAACGGTCTGCCTTGTGAATCATAATTCGTCGTTGTCCAAACTTTCGCTTCATTCGCCCGATACGGATTCGTCGAACGCTTCGGTCTGCCGACGCTGTCAAACTCCGTTTCGGTGAAAACATCGCCGTTTGAATCGACACTTTGCGACTTAAATATTCGCCCTAATCCGTCATACCACGAATACGCTTCTTTCCAATTCGTCGCGTCAATCTGCGTTTTGACCTTTGTAAATCGGGTCGATTCTGTCGTTCCCAAGCCGTATTCCGTGATTGTTTGGTGTCCGTTTGGAGCGGTTGATTTTATCGGTCGCAAGAATCCGTCGTATTCTATTGTGCTTGTATGCCCGTTTGCGTCGGTTGTCGAAATCGGTAAACCTGTGGTCGGATCATAAACCATTGTCGTCATAAATGCCGTGTTTGCACCGCTATCTATTTCATTTCTCATCGTTTATGACGGTTGCACAATTTAAATCAAGACTAATCGGCTCAGAAACAATATCGTCAAGCCATAAATATCCAAACTTCTTCCAACGCTTTTGAAGCTTTTTGCCAAAAGGCTTTTTATGTTTTATGTCAGAGCGTGATTCAAGTTCCGATGACCAAACACGATATGTAACTTGCAATGACAAATCTTTTGCGTTTTTTATCTCATTTGATAAAACATCATATTCAGAACTGTAACCCCAAAAAGGATCATTTGAATTTATCGCTTTTTTCTTCAAAAAAATAAAACTCCAATCTGCATCAAAATCTAATGCTTCTCCACTCTTTATGATTTGAATTTGATTTGATGGAAGCATTTTACTGTCAATCTCATTTTTAACTTCTTGCCAAGCTGCCGATCTCTGAATTGAAGGTAAAGCACATTGTTGGTAATACAAAATCTTTTCCTCTTTAGCTATTGCTAAAAAACCTAAAATCTTGGAGTTAACACATAAGAATTTGTCCCGTAAATTCTTATCATGCGGATAGGTTTGTTTCCATAACAGAATAGAGTCATTGCCGACAGCCTTAAATGACATTTTCAGTTTTATAAAAACATGCAAAGAATCTTTTTTATCTTCTATTACTATATTTTGAATTTTCCCAGAAAGTTTCAATCGTTCCTCCGCTTTTGAAACTTGAAAACTAAGTAGAACTGTTGTGATTAGTAGAACCAAATAGATATTTTTCATCAAGATTACCTCCTTCCATAATATCCACTTGAATCTTTTCCGATTCCGCGAATAGTCCCGTAACCACTAAATCTAGGATTTGCTGAGGTAAAATTTGAAGCAGAACCAGTTTCAAAGCGTCCGCCTTCTCCGCTTCGGCTAAAAACCTGTGGAACTCCATCGTCATTTCTGAAAATAAAGGTTGTAAAATGCTTTGGAACATTTTTCTCGTCAGCGTATCTGACAGCATCTCCAATTCTCAAATCACTCTCGGATTTCGATGTCAGATTATCCTTAATAAATTCATCCATTACGAAAACAGACCAATTTTGACCATTCGCACCTGTTAATGGCGAATTAAGATTTGCACAAGTTGAAGAACAATCTGCGTAAGTTCCATTTCCCGGATTCTTTCCCTTTCCTTTAGCATCTTCTTTTCTTTGGTCAGAATATAAATCTTGAACAACTCCAAAAACTCGCCCGACATCACCACCAAGTTTTGAAAGTTGAACATTATCACCAGTTATCTTTCCGCCGTCAAGTTTTTTGCCGAAATCTTTGACGAAATTATCAGCTTCTTTGCCTTTAAGTCCGAGTTGCCTTGCAAGTTCGGCAGGCGTGTCTTTATCACCTTTGGTCTGAACTGCAACCGCATTATAGTGGTCAATTTCAGTCGTTTCTTTTCCGTCTTTTTTCTTATAAACAGCATCAAATCGAATTCCCCAAAGTCCAAGCGGGTCAACAAAAGCAAGCGGATTATTCATCACATAAACGTATCGATTGAACGACTGCGGATTATTGCCATTCATGCTACGCAATGTTGGATCAATCGCAGTAAATCGCCCATAATTACTTCCAAACATTCTTGCTTGTGCAAAGTCTAAACCTGTTTCATCATCGCGTTTATATGTGGCAAACTTATCTTTGACATTGCTTTGTCCCGAATTTGCTCGTGCGAGTTCTTCACCGAAAGGACGAAAGTCCATTTTTTTGATAACTTGTCCGATTTGATTTGTAATTATTCTAACAGAACCAAGGTTATCGGTTGTCAAATAGCTTGTTTGCGGATTTTGTTCTATTTGTGTTGAATATTCTGCGACTAATCTGTTTGACGCATCATAGACGAAAATCGTTGTTTCGATATCTGAAACTTTTTTGACACGCAAGCCGTCGCCGTTGTAATCATACTGCCCGACAACTTGATTGTTCGCATCTTTGACAAGCGTTTGCTTGTTGTCGCCATTGTATGTAAATTGTCGATTTTGATTGTCTTGGATTAAGTTTCCGTTCAAAGTGTCGAATTGTATTTAATAAAATTCCACATGTGCTTAACTATTTATCTTTTCTGACTTTTTTATATTTACTTTTTACTTTTTCTATTTTTTTATTGTCAGCTACAACTACTGATGTAGAGTTTTCAAAGTAACAAGGGTATTTTTCAAATTTCAGAAATTCTGGTTTTACCTTAAATTCCCAATCAGAAGTTAAATCAGTGCAACTGCTGTTAAATACATCATTTTTTAAGTTAAGTATAAATTTATTCCCAACCCTGTATTTCTCAATAGATAAACCATTAGTTGCATCTGAAATTTGTAAAGCCACTTTGACATATTCGACATCCATTTTTCCTTTGAAAATTTCAATAACTCGAAATACAACTGTTTGACGCTCAACATGAATAGCAGTTGACAAATTAACTACTCGGTCGCCCAAATATGCAACCTCTCCCAACAAAAACACTTCGCTTTTGTTTTTATTGTTTTCAGCTTTTAATTGAGATTGTGGCATCACAAATAGAATGCAAATTTGAAATAATAAAAAAATCAACAAAACCTCTTTCATATCTTTCCTCGCGTCTTAAACCTACTTTATTTTTGAACCTTTGAACCTTTGTTATATTGATTGGATTTTTCGCCCTAAATTTCTGAGTTTCTTGTTCACCTTTTGGATTTCTTTGCAATGATTGCAATTGCAAAACAGTTGTTTGTTAAGTCAACCTGCGGAGTTTGACTATTTGTCAGCGATGTTCCCTAATATTCATTGATGTTTGTTCGTTTTTTTTGCTACTTCACAAGATGAGCAACCGCTGATAATTCTTCTT
Organism: Acidobacteriota bacterium; assembly: GCA_031414415.1. Taxonomy (GTDB): domain Bacteria; phylum Acidobacteriota; class Blastocatellia; order Pyrinomonadales; family Pyrinomonadaceae; genus JANNVK01. The sequence goes on along the minus strand of JANNVK010000035.1, from coordinate 4,190 downwards.
TTGTTGCTTCGATAATTGATTTTATATCCGTTGAATAACAAGGCATTTTGAAATCCTTCTTCGGGTCTTTAGTTGGTGTAAATATTGATTTATTTGAATTTGCCTCAAAATCTCCACACGAATCAGATTTTCCAGTTCCACTCCAATCGCCTATAAAAACAATCAATTCAGTTCCTTCAAAAATTGTGCCTTGAAGCAAATTATTTCTCATCGTTTCAATACTCACCTTGACGAATTCACTTCTTATTTTACCTCTCAGTTTCTTTTTTACTTTAAAAATCACCGTTTGAGCTACACCAACAATTTGAGTTGTGAGACCATCCGGTGGTGGATTACCTATAAAAACGACTTCGCCAACGAAAGCCGTTTTTGATTTATGTGCAATTAGGATTTGTGACTTGCCTAATAGGGATTGGGCAGATATTTCATTTACCAAAGATAATTGGAAAATCACCGATATAATAAATAGCGTCATTTTTAGCATTTTCACTTTCTATCTCCTTTTCTACTTATAATCGGCAGTTTTACCTTTGGCAATGGCTGTAATATTCAAGGGATAGCTTGCCCTGAACTTAAATTTATCCTTACTTGAATCATATTCTTTGACCGTAGGTTGCTTTGCAAAAACACTAACGACAGCAAATGCAATACTACCTTTAGAACCAGCTACCGTATAATCTCGAGCCTGATAGACAACACGTCCGTTATCAATTCCTGAAATAAGGTCTCCATTAACAAGACCTGGAGCAATTGAATTTGCTTGTCCATGAGCAGTTTCAAAATCTTTTCCTGCCAACTGTATTTGAATAGCTTCGATTGTTTCGTGATATGCAACATTTGAACTGTCATAGCCATCAATTTTTGCGTCATTAAGAACTTTTAAATCTCCGTAATCAATTGTTTGTTGTGAGCCAATATTTCCATCTTTGCCAAATGGAGTTCCAAAATCGACTTGCCCATCATTCTGAACTAAACCGATGTTGGCGGTTTTCTCATTATTAATTGCACCTAAAAGCAGTTTTGCTCCGCTGTCTTTTAGTTTATCAGGCGTTTTCCCATCAACTTGGACGTAGCCTTTTTTGTCAATTTTCACCTGTAATCCAGTGTCTTTCAAACGTTTATTTAAATCATCTACATAGCGTTTTTGATCTTCCGCAGAACCAGTTACTTTTATCTGCTCTCCATTCGGGTCAATATATTTTAAAGGATTATTTCGAGCATAACCGTAAAGATTTATCTGTTGCGGGTCAAACAATCTTTCTTTTGCCATAATAATTGGGTCAGTTGAGGTAAATCGCCCGTGTTGATTCGCATAATAGCGTGCGAGAAAATAATCTAAACCAGTCTCCGTGTCTCTCTCTTTTCCGCTGAATTTTTGATCTATTTCATCATTTATGCCGTATTTCTGGTTAATAGTTCTTACATTTCCATCAGCAAATACTTCCTCGCCGAAAGGACGAAAATCACGCCGAGAAATTATTTTACCAAAGTCGTCGGTCAAAATTCTTGGGCTTCCTAATGTATCGTTTGTCAGATACTGAACTTGTGGATTTTGTAAGATTTGAGTTGAGTATTCTGCAATTAATTTACTATTTGCATCATAAACAAAAATTGTTGTCTCACCACTTGCAATTACGACTTTCTTAACTCTATTTCCGTTTCCATCACAAACATATTTCGCCGTAAGAACGTTATTAGTGTCACGAACTTCTTTTTGCCTGTTCTCAGCATCATATTCAAATCTTCTGCTTTGGTTATCCATTACAACATTTCCGTTCAAATCATAAACGAACCCGCTTGCGGTTGTAAATCTGTTGTTTGTCGCGTCAACTTGTGGCGTTTGGCTATTTGTCAGCGAGTTTCCTATGTATTCGCTGATGTTCGTTCGGTTTCCGAATCTGTCAAACCCAAAGTTTTGTTTCCAAGCCTGATTTCCGTTAGAAACTTCTTTCGCTTCGGTCAATCGGTTGAGCGAATCATATTGATAAGTCTGTATAAATGTTGCAGTTCCGGTGTTTATCGTTTGAGATTTTACATTACCGTTGTTGTCGCTTCCACCAAAATCATAGTTTAATTTCAATAGGTTTTGGGTAGCCGCCGATGTTCCAAGTCCGATTTGTATTGGCTGAAGTCTTGAATTAAATTGTGTTGATTCAAAACGTCCGTTACCAAGCCTCAACGAACTCAAAGCACCTGCACTCGTGTATTTGAAACCGTTGGCATATGTTTTTGAAACTTGGTTCAGTTTTTGGCTTTCGACAATCGCTAAATTTCCGTCATTATCCAAAGTATTTTTAACCGTTCTTCCACTCGGATAAGTTTCAGAAATCAATGCTCCCGATAAATTGTAACCGTAAGCCGTTGTATAACTATTTCCGTCAATCGTTTGTTTGTGGCTTAAAATTTTGCCTAAATTATCAAACGCGGTGTATTCCGTTGTAGAAATTGAATTTGAAACTTTGGTTAATTTACCTTTTGAAAATGATGTGTTTCCATTGTCGTATTGATAATTTACGTTTGGCGTTCCGTCATTATAAGTTCTTGTCAACGGACGATTTAAGTTATCATAAACATAACTTGTAACTACATTTTTGGCATCAGTATTTGCCAATATATTTCCGCTCAAATCGTAGGTTGAACCGCTTGACCAATCGTTATTTCCTGTAATCGAATCGCTCAAAGTCAAACTTGGATTTGTCGCCTGCTCAGGTTGACGAACTCGAATTAAACGCCCAAGTGAATCGTATTTGAAAAAACGATTTTGAATTCCTTGCGAAACTTTGACAAGATTTCCAATTGAATCATAGTTGTAATTTGTCGGTTGTGTCGGACTCGTTAAAGTTCCTAAGTTTCCGTTATTGTCAGGTTCATCAACTCTGGTTAATTGTCCTAACGCATTTGTAATGCTTCGGCGTTGTTTGTTCGCTTGGTCGGTGACTGTAACTGTTGTCCCAATGTGAGTTCCGGTTGTCGAAAGTCCAAAAGATGTCGTAACTTTTGCACCGTCAACCGTGACAATTTCAAACGGTCTGCCTTGGACATCATAATTCGTCGTTGTCCAAACTTTCGCTTCATTCGCCCGATACGGATTCGTCGAACGCTTCGGTCTGCCGACGCTGTCAAACTCCGTTTCGGTGAAAATACTGCCACCCGAATCGAGTTTTTCAGACTTAAACGCACGCCCCAAACCATCAGAATATGTAATGTTTTCCGCCCAATTTGTCGCGTCAATCTGCGTCCGCGACTTGACTGAAATACTTCCCGGCGTGTCGTTGAAAATTGTTTCCGATGTGCCGCCGACTTGCGAATTTTGGTAATAATTCTTCGTCCGAATCGGTCGCAAAGTCGTCGGATCATACTCGATTCGCGTCTCTAAACCGTTTGCGTCGGTCGTTGAAGTTGGTAAACCTGTTGTCGGATCATAAACTACGGTTGTAATAAACGCTGTGTTTGAGCCGTTTACGCCGTCGCTCGGGATTGGTGTTGTGACTTTGGTCGGGAAGGCGTAGTTGTAAAGTGCCGAATATTCGGTGGTCGAAACGTTGCCTTTCGCGTCGGTCGATTCGGTCTGATTGCCGTAAATATCAAACTTTGCGTGTGTGGCGATGTAGGCGTTTGGGTTGTCGTGATTTCCTTTGGTGCTGTCCCAAACTCTCGATGTCGTCGGGTTTCCGCGTCCGATGTTTGGCGAATATACGGACTCGTCATAGAGCATTTCGCTTCTTGAAACAATTATTCCGCTCGCATCTTTGACAACCGAGTTTGTCGCTAAACCGACCATATTTTGAGCCTTGTAAGCATCTTTGGTTGTCTGCAAAATGTTCGGATCTGATTGCAGATATTGTGTTTCACTTGTCCGCTCAGGTAACGCGGGCAACGGACTTCCGGCTGGCACAAACTTATATTGCGAAGTCTTTTTTGCCAGCAAAGGCGTTTCGCGTTGATTCAAATCGCCTTCATATTCGATTGTCGAAGTGGTCGAGATTCCGTTGCCGAGATTGTCGTAAATTATTGATTCCTCTTTGGTGACTCTCGGATTTCGTTCTGCTTTTTCGTTGGTTCCGTTGATTAAAACATAATCACTTGTCCAATAAGTCAGTTTTTTCGAGGTCATTTGTCCAGTTGAAGAAAAACTAGATTCATCGTAAGCCATTCCGGCGATTACTTTATCGAAACCCCAATCGCCATTT
>JANNVK010000034.1:0-23163 GCA_031414415.1 Acidobacteriota bacterium | reverse complement strand
GGTTGGCTTGGCGGTTACAATTTTCAATGGGCTTGGTCGTCAGGTTTTGCGGCTGGGCAAAATGTTTAATTTATTAGTTCTAATTTTCCTTTCTAAAATCTTTAATATCCATTCCAAACTTCTCTTTTACATAATCTTCTTGGGCTTCGTTAAGATTTTTGAGTGTTAAAAGACGGCGTTCCGCTTTCATAATCATCGTTTTAGTCCGCTCAGAACTCTGTTTAAAATAATCACGCCCGAGAAGTTTTTCTTCGCGAAGTTTCTCTCGCATATTAAACGCTTCTGATTTTTCTGCTTCTATTTTTTCATGTTTTAGTTGATGCAAACGAACTGTAACTTGTGAAATTTGGCGAATTGATTTCACTAATTTATCGCCAATTGAATCGCCGCTGATTAAATCTGGACTGTCGCGATATTCTTCAACTAATTTGTCCAAAAGATTCTGATTTCCATCTGAATATGCGTCATTTAAACGAGCCATTAAAACGTGTCTGCGTTCACGTTCGTCTGAATCAAAAGCTAAATCTGGGTGAATTAAGCGTGCGAGTTTGTGATAAGCCTTTTTTGCTTCAGGAGTTGGATTCCATTTATTATTTGAATTTTGAGCTTCGTCTGCCGCAGCAGCTGAGTTTTCAGCACGCCGACGAGCTTCTTCAACTTTTTTTATGATTTCTTCATCGTCTGGAACGAGTTTTAATTCTTCTTCGGCAATTTGGGCTTCTATTTCGTCGAGCTCTGCATAAAAACGTCCAACAACCATCGTGTAATTAGCTTCAACTTGTTCAAGTTCAGCCCGAAGATCTGTCATTTCTTCTTCACGATCTGCGAGCCTTTCTTTTAAACGCTCAAGCATTAATTGCTTTTTATTTAATTCTTTTTCTTCCGGCGATAAATCGTTCATAGCAAATAAAACTCACAATAACCCAAATTATATTAGCTAAATGACAAACAAAAAGAAAACGGAAGTCTAAAATTGTGGTTCAGACTTCCGTTATAATTTATAAAAACCTCGGCACGCGAGATTATAAGTTAGATTTTATCAGCCTTCGACAAGAACAAACTTACTTATTGCAATTTGCTCTTCATTTTTTATAATTGTAATGTTTTTTAACTCAACTTCAGTCAACATTTCAATTTTAAAATCTGGATTTTGGACATACCAAGGTTGGCTTGAAAAATATTTTTGTAGTTTTGAATCTTTAAATATCTGTCCACGTTTGGCAAAAATCTCATTTCGCAAAATTCTTAAGTCTTCCGCAAATAATCCTATAACTGTATCTTCACTAAGAACTTCAGAAGATAATTTTTCTCTTATTCTCGACTCAACACTTTGAATTAACTTAACGTTTGCTTCCTCAGTCGAGTTAATTTTTACTTTTGATTGATCTTTTAAAGGTTTATACCAATCTTGCCATTCGAAAGATTGCTTATCGCCAACAGTAGAAAAACGTTTTCCGCGACGTGCAAAAACCTCATTTCGAATTAAACGCAATTCATTTAAATTCATACCTTTAAGCTGCTCTTCTTTAAGTAATACATCTTGAAATTTGTCCATATCTCCGAAAGATATTTCAACCTTGCGTGACTCATTTCTTTTGGAAATAAACTTCTCAAGATTTTTTCTTTCAATCTCACTTAAAACTGCGTTTGAATAGTTTAAATTTGGTTTATACCAATACCTTTCTCCAAAATACTTTTGAAGCCATTCCTCAGAAAAAGTTTTACCATGAACAGCTTCAAATTCTGCAATTAAAATACTCCATTCTGCACTTGTATATGCAAAAATTTTATCATCAGGTATTTCGTTTTTAATCCAAAATCTCAAATCGCCTGGGCGAACTTCGTTATGTATTTTAGCTTCAGCTTCCCGAATTAAATCTATATTTTTTCTTTCATTTGCGGTTAAAACTTTGTTAGTAAAACTCTGATTTTGCTTATACCAAGACTGTTTTTCGAGATAAGTTTGAATTGAGCGTTCGACAAATATTCGTCCTCGCTTTCCAAAAACCAGACCTCTCAAAAGTGGCAAATCATATTCTGCTACCTTTGAAAGTTCTGATTTAGTCAAAATTCTCTTTGAAAAATCAACTTTCTGCCATTTAGCAATTGTATCTTGAGCCAAAGCACTAAATGCAAAGCTCAGACAAATTATCAATGACATAAATAATTTTAGGGGCATATTTTCTCCTATTTTTAAACTTCAATAATTTCAAAACTCGTCGTAATTTTAGTTGTCGGTTTAACATTTGCAGCAACTGAACAATATTTTTCCTCTGAAAGTTGAATGGCATCGGCGAGTGCTTTTGCCGAAACGCTACGTCCATACACGATATGGTGAACATTTATTGTTTCAAAGGAACGCGGATGTTCTTCTCGTCTAATTCCGGTCAATTCGATGTTATAACTCGTAACTTCTTGCCGCTTTTTTTTTAAAATTTCCGCAACATCGACTGCCGTGCAGCCACCAACTGCAATTAAGAGAAGCTCTAAAGGGCTTGGTGCTGAGTGTCTTTCACCTTTAGTATCAATAGTTATAGAGTTTCCACTAGGAGATGTTCCAATAAAAAAACCATCGCCGGCATCTTTAATTTTTGCTATATAAACTGACATAAAATTTACTTAAATTAACAAGCTGATGATAGCTAATTTTGAAAATCTTAGCATAGAAAAGCAAACTTTTGTTATTTTTTTGAATCAAATAAATTTGGCACAACAAATGCTATTGACAAATTTGTAGTTATTATTTTTTAAAACATTTACTAGATTAAAAGGTGTGAAATGATTATCAGAAAAACAAAACAAAACATCGCTCTAATTATTGCATTCGGTTTAATATTTTTTGGACTTGCTTCAGAATTTTATGCACAAAATTCTGGCACGAGCGAAACAGTTCGAAAAATTAACATTAAATTTGAAGATTTTCGATATAACTTAAATGCAAATCTGAATCGTGAAAGTTTTAATCGCGAAGATGAAAATGAAATTAATGGTTATATGAACGAATTGGAAGATTCGATTGTCAATTTTGAAGAAAAATTTCAAAAACAAGTTGAAAAACCTGATGATGTTTCTTTAATTATAAATTCAACTGAGAATGTTTCTCGATTTGTAGCGAAGTCAAAATTAGATGCAAAAGTGCAAAATAGCTGGAGAGATTTTCGCGGTTTAGTGGAAAGTCTTTCAAATAATTACTCAGTTACAACAAATGAAATATCAACTCCAGATCCAAGAATTTCATCAAAGTATTTTGATAACGGATTGAACGGCACTTATAAACTTGATGTTTCACGCAGTGATAATGCCCGCGAAATTATTACTGAAGCCACACAAAACTCGCCACAATTTGAGAAAGATGCTGCACTTCGACATTTTGACGAAAAACTTGACTCACCTCAAGTAATTGCGATCGATAACAATGGAAATTCTGTCAGCATTGCATCATCAAAGAGTCCAAGAGTAAGTTTTGATACTAATGGACGAGAGAAAATTCAAAAAACAAATGATGGTAGAAATATTCGGATTCGCTCAGAAATTAAGGATGATGAACTAACTATTTCTGCCGAACAAGAAGCACAAAAAAGCAATCGGCTGCGAGATTATAGCTATGTTGTAACTTTTTCAGCAATGGATAATGGACAATCTTTGCGAGTTATTCGTCGTCTAACTGATGACGAAATTAATCAGACTTTTATTGTGACAAGTTTTTATGAAAAAACTTCTGAAGTTGCTAATTTAGATATTTACGATACTCCGAATAGTTTTCCGACAAATCGGAATCCAAGAAATCCGCCAGCAAATTCGAAAGGTCGTCGCGGTGATTACGCGGTTTCAGATGGTGCAATATTAACCGGAACTTTGCAAGATAATGTATCAACAAAGGTTTCGCAAAATGGCGATAGATTTAGAATTAGGATTGAATCACCAAATGAATATCGCGGTGCAATTGTTGAAGGTTCGATTTCTGGTATTAATCGCTCAGGAAAAATTAGCGGAAACTCAAAATTAACTTTCAATTTTGAGAAAATATTATTAACAAATGGACAAACTTATGATTTCGCCGGTTTTTTACAAAGTATTACTGATACAAACGGGAAAACTGTAAAAGTTGATGAAGAAGGAACTATAAAAGGTAAAAGTCAAACAAAAGAAAGTATTAAACGCGGTGGAATTGGTGCCGGTGCTGGTGCAATTATTGGTGCAATCATTGGCGGTGCAAAAGGTGCGATTATTGGAGCAACTATCGGTGGCGGAGCAGGAGCTGGGTCGGTAATTGTTACAGGCAAAGAAGATATAGATTTAACTGAAGGTTCTTCAATTACAATTCAAGCCTCTTCGCCAGTAAAATAAACGACAGTTTATTGTTCATAATCGACGAGTAACATTTAGTTGTTGCTCGTCTTTTTTTTGCGTGATATTAATTGATAGATGAAATATATTCCAGAAGAGATTGAAGTTTATCGGGACTTAAAATGGCAACGCGAAGAAACTTTAAAAATTGACAAAGCTATTGAAGTTGAGTCGTTAATTGAGGATTTGGGATTTTGTCTGACATTAACTGACTCGCGAACAGTTTTGCCTTCAGTTTACATCGCCGTTTGCGGAAGACGCGATGTTAACACGCCTCAAAATGTTCAAAAAGATGTCGAAATGAGTTTGGCTTGGGCATTAAAAGACGAAGTTTTTATGCGTAGTAAAGTTTTTTATGGAAAGGTTTGCAAAGGTCGGTCGATGTTTATTGCTCCACGTTTAATTCCTTATTTCAAAGCAGTTTATGGTGTTTCTGATGAAAATACTTTATCAAGCAATGCCAAGAAAATTCTTAAAGTTTTGCGGCTTGAATAGGAAATGGCAACTTCTGATTTGCGAACCGAAACTGGGATTGAAGATAGAAAATCGTTGACAAAAGCACTCGAAGAATTACAAAAAAAAATGCTTGTAATTCCATCAGAAGTTTTATACAAACCAAAGTTTACATATATTTGGACACTCAGCGAGGCACGTTTTCCAACTCAAATTAATATCAAAATTGACCGACATTTGGCTTTAAAAGAAATTGCACGTGAATTTTTAAAAATATGTGGCATAACTTTGTTAGGTGATTTATCAAGATTTACAGGTTTAACACGCAAAGAATGCGGATTAGCAAATCATAAATTGGTTGACGAAGGTTTTGCAGAAAGATTATCAACTGGTGTATATAAATTATCGAGTTTAAGGTTGCAATTTTAGCTCTATCGTTTTTCCATCGCGGGAAACTGTCAAAATGTTGCCGTTTGAAACTTTTCTGCTAGTTTGTTTCGGTGAAACTTTTTGATTATCGAGCGATTCAACAATATCACCGGATTTTAATCCCGAACGTTCAGCAACTGAATTTTTTTTAATACTTTTCACAGTTAAATTGTTATTTGCTTCAACAATTTCAATGCCCAGTTCGCCTAAAACCTTTTCAATTTCAAAACTTGCAGGAACAACATTTGCATCAGGTTTTTCAATTTTGTTATTTTGATTTAAACCTTTTGGAACGATTACTTTTTTAGCTTCTGTTACAGCTGAAACAGAAGTCAAAGTCTCTTCTTTAGAGTTATTTTTATTACTCAAATTACTGATAATTTTATTTTCATTTTGCTGTTTAGATTCTTTCAGAGGTTCTTTAAATGAAATATTTGCTGGCTTACTCTCGGTGTTTTTAGTTATGTTGCTATCATCTAAACCAGCTATTACTTTTTCAGTTTTAATTTCGTTTAGTGATGTATTTTTGTTTTCAAGAATGTTTTCTTGAGTTGTTTCGTTAGCAACATTTGGTTGAATAATCTCTTTTGAATAATTAAAGAATACAAAAAAGCCGATTAATAACGCAAAAGAAATTGGAGTTGCGATTTTTAGAAAAGTTCCCAAAAGTGAGTTTTTATTTTCTTTTTTATTTGCAATTTTTGCTCTGACACTAAAACCGAAGTCGTTTGGAACATCAACTTTTTCAAGATTACCAAGCACACGGCGAAATTCTTTGTCTTCAATACTCAAATTTTCATTAAATTTATTCATGATTTGTCTTTTCAAAATAATCTGCGAGTTTGCCTCGTAAAATTGCTCTTCCGCGTGAAATTCGCGATTTTGTTGTTCCAAGCCCTAACTCAAGAATTTGAGCAATTTCATCGTAATTTCTTTCTTCAACATCTCGTAAAATAATTGGTAAACGATATTTTTCAGGCAATGATTCAATGGCTTTTGCAATTGTCAATTTACGTTCGCGTTCAATTAAATCCTCATCTTGCAACCTTTTTTCATCAATCGCATCGAAATCACTTTCTTCTCCGTTGTTTTGGAAAAACCCAGTAAATGAAAACAGCTTTCGGCGTTTTCTCTTGCGAATTTCGCTAATTGCAAGATTTGTTGCAATTCGATAAATGTATGTCGAAAAAGCATATTCTGTGTTGTAGCGTTCAATAGCAAAATAAACACGAACAAAACTTTCTTGTGCAATATCTACAGCTTCTTCAAAGTCATTTAATATACGAAAAACATAGTTGGTTATTGGCTTTTGGTAGCGTTTTACGATTTCGTCAAAAGCAAGTTCATCGCCTTGTTTGACTGCTTCAAGCAGTTCATGATCAGAGAGTTTTTCAGACATAATTGGAAAATAAACCTCCATCTGAATTTTTCCAAAACTCTCGTGTGCAATAGTGTTCTCCATTTCCATTTTTACCAAGACGGAAATGCGAAAGCCGTCCAACATTTAAAACACGTTGGACGGCGAAAAAGGTTGCAATATTATTTTTTTTGAGAAAAACCATTGGAATCTCAGTTTCAGTGAGTTAGGTTAGGTTGATTTGTTTGAGACTAATTTCCTTCAAAATATGCATCATCAAGTTTTTGTCCGTAAGTTACGGTGGAAATTGTCGCTTCTTCAATTTGTTTTCCATTAGCTAAAAGAGTTGTTCTTGAAGGGACAAGCGTGCCTTGAGCGTAATTGAAATTATAAAATTTACGGACATATTTGATTGAATCTTCGGTATATTCAATAGTCGCAATTCGGACTAACTTTGTGCTAATAAAAAAACGAGTTTTTCGTTCTTCTTTATCAGTTAAATCTAAAACATAATATTCAACTCCGAGAACTTTTTCGCGACCAAATAAATTAACTTTAGAAGCATTTTCTTTGTATCTTAATAACGCTTCAACTCCACGCCAAGTTTGATTTTGAAAAGCTACAACAGCTTCTTTTTTTGGCGTAAAAACTGTCTCGCCAAAAAGTCCAAAAATTTTAGTTCCGTCATAAATTATTGCAAACTCAGCATTATTATATTTTTGATCAATCCGAATTTTGTCTTTATCTAAACTTTCACCGCGAATTATTCTTTTTTCATATGAAGCATTATTCGTTGAACCATCAGAATTGTTTTGAATAATTTTTCCACGTTCGATTGCTGTTTTGCGAATTTGATTTAGAGTTTCACGTCCACGAAAACCACCGTAAACCAAAATTACAGACTCAGCAACTTGCTCACCTGTGATGTTTTGCAAAACAGCTTGTTTTTCATCAACTTTTTTAGTATTTTTTTGCTTTTCTGCAACTTGTGCCACTTGTGCAAAAAGCGTGACAAATGCAAATAAAATAAAAACGCCTACTGGTAATAAAGATTTCGGGATAACAATCACTAAAATTCTCCAACTAAATTTAATAAACTTTGGAAATATTAACACAAAGTAGTATGTTTGACATTTTGAGTCTAACTTATTGATGAAATATCAGCATTTGGGGTTGTCTGATTTAAGAAATTGTTTCCTTTGACACAATGTTTTTGTCTGTTAAAATATTAATTTAATTAAGCAAAATATATTACACAAACATTTTAAGGAAAAAATCAGATGAAAAAAGTTGGAATATTATGCGGGCGAGAACATTCGTTTCCGAATAATCTTATTAAAACAATAAATGAACGAGGAAATGGCGAAGTCATCGCGGAAATGATGACGGTTGGCGGTGTTCGTGAAGAAGAAGCAAAGCGTTATGACGTGATTGTGGACAGAATTTCGCACGAAGTGCCTTTTTACCGCGGAATGCTCAAGAGAATGGCTCTTGAAGGCACGTATGTCATCAATAATCCATTTTGGTGGTCGGCTGATGACAAATTCTTCAATTTTTCACTAGCAAAAAAGATTGGTGTTGCTGTTCCAAAAACTGTTCTCTTGCCGCAACATAGCTATATTAAAGATATTACAGATGAAAGTTTAAGAAATTTAGAATTTCCGATAGATTGGGAATCAATTGTTGAATATGTCGGATTTCCATCTTTTTTAAAACCATTTGATGGTGGTGGTTGGAAAAACGTCTCAAAAGTTCATTCACTTGAAGAACTTTTTACTGAATTTAACAAAAGTGGAACGCTTTGTATGACGTTGCAAGAAGGCATTGAATTTGACCAATTTGTTAGATGTTATTGTGTTGGTCAAGAAGAGGTTTTGATTATGCCTTATGATCCTTCAAAACCGTATCTCTCAGGAATGCAATACGTTAGGGTTGAAAATTACTTATCGAAAGAATTACATACAAGAGTTGAAAAAGATGTTAAAACATTATGCACGGCTTTAGGATATGATCTCAACACCGTTGAATTTGCCATCAAAGACGGAATTCCTTATGCAATTGATTTTATGAATCCGGCACCAGATGCAGAACTCGCATCTGTCGGTGAATATAATCATAATTGGATAATAAATTCGATGTCTAATTTTATTTTTAAGAAATTAAATGATGGAATTTCTCCACCTGAATATCGTTGGAATGCCTTGTTAAGTCCAACAATTACTGCGAAAAAACCATCTAAACCAAAAACATCAGCTACAACTAAAGTCAAAAAAGCAACTGCAAAATAATTAACAAAAATAACGCAGAAACAAATAGTTTTCTGCGTCATTTTTATGTCAAAAATTTTTAAAATTAACTAATCATCATCAGAATCATTAAAAATCTCAATTGGTATTCTCTGTAAAAAAATAGTTCGTCCTACTAACATTATTGTCCAAGCAATTAGCGAAATAGTCGCAATCGTCCAACCAATATTTGTAATTGTTTGTATATCCAACAAATTACCGAATAAAATAACAAAAAAACCAATAAACGAAATTCTTAACGACATTGATTTATGTTTGCGAAATCCTTCTAACAAATTAATTCGTTGAACTTCAGCTTCCATATACTCTTCATTATTATTTAATTGTGAAAAGTAATCAATTTCATTTGAAGCCCAAACATCGAGTGCTGACGAACTCTTGACGGAACGTTTTGCAGTTCCAAAATGATGAATTACGTGAGCAATTTTTCCTTCACGTAAAGAAATTTCAGCTAAACCACGTGAAGAACGAAAATTTTCTTGACTTAAATCAATAGATTTTTGGAAACAATTTCTTGAACGGTTTAAACTTCCAATTTGAAAAAAACTTTCACCAATTCTTGCGAGCAAATTAGAATCATCTTTTGTCTTAATCTCAGCCAAACGAAGTGCCGCATTAGCTCTGCGATCTAATTTCAGGCTTTTTTCGACACCTGCGTAAGAACTTAAACAACGTGAAAATTCATAAATTAACCAAGGATTTTCTGGCGTAATTAATAAAGCACGACGAAAAGTTTCTAAAGATTGAAGCAAACTTCCGGAGATTCTTAACTCATTTGCCAAGCGACGCAAATAATCAGACTTTTGATAATCTTCATCATTCAGCGAAAAATTATGTCGTTTTCGATTTTTATTTGAAAAATCTTCAAGTGAATTTTCTAAAACCTCTGCTGATGGAATTTTCGCAAAAGCAGCTTTCATCAGAATTTCTTTTGAATCAGCAAGATAATCGCGAAGTTCAATTGAACGATTATCTAAAACATCTTCAATAACTTGAGGAAAAATTTCCTTAATAAAATTACGATAATCTTCACCTCCAGAAGCAAAAGTGATTTGTAAATCATTTCCGCGTACAGTTGTTCGATACCGATAAAAAACTGTTCCGCTACGTTTTAACGCCCTAATTGCCTGAGTTTCAATTTGTTCAATATCAGAGAATTTGAGTTTTAACTTCTTTCCATTTAATTTAGACCAAATAAAAGGGAATAATCCTTTATGATGTAAAGTTTCTCCTTTAATAAAGATTTTATCGTTAAAGTAAAGAAACGGAATTATAACTATTGCAAAAAATAAAAACGAAACTGCAACTGAATTATATTCAATATAAAAAAGTAAACTTGAAAAAAAAACTGATAAAAAAAGTGAAACTAGATAGTTATTTGAAGAAACACGAATACTCAAGTTCGATAATTTCACTTGTTTTTTTACAACATCTTCGGCAACTGCAATATTTGAAGTTTTTGACAATTATATATCTCCTAAATCTTTATAATAGTTACAAATAACTAATAGATGAATTTTTTTATGATTCTATAAAAAAAGGATAGCCTAAAATTAGCTATCCTCAAAACATTAATTATTTTCTATTATATTTACATTGGAGGTGGTAAATCAGGAGCTTCTTCTTTAATTTCTTTTGCCTTTTCAGGATTAAGAACCTGAAGCTTCTCTTTTGAAGTTCTTGCAGTTTGTGACATTGGAATCACTTTTCCATCAGAATCTTTTGCTTCACTCGCAGCTTTTGCAATAGTAAAATAAAGATTTGCTGCGTCTTCTTTTTTACCTTGTTTGTCATACAAAGACGCAAGCTCAAAATTAACGGTATCTTTTGAAATGACAGAGGTTGTAGAAGCTGACAAGGCAGTATAAATAGCAATTGCTTCATCAATTTTACCGTCAGATTCTTTAGCTTGAGCCAATGCAAACTTTGAAAGACTTCCAACTTCTCCCGTAGATTTTGATAATATTTCTAATTCGTTGACAGCTGCCGTGCGGTCGATACTTATTTTGTTAACAGCAACAAAATATTTAGCTTTCTCGCTTCCATACTTGTCAACAACTGCTTGAAATTCAGCAACTGACGCTTCTGCACGTTCTTTTTCAGTTTTGAATGTTTTAGCTGTTGAACCAGCAGGTTGTGGAGATGTCGAAACTTGTGTTTGTGATGTTTCGATAGCTTTGCCTAACGCTGTTTGCTCGGCACCACCGGAACGCTTGCTCCAGGACATTGCAATTCCGATAATTATTGCAAATGCAATAATTCCGAGAAGTCCATAAAGGAGTGTTCTGCCTTTGCCTTCAAATTTCTTTCCAAAATCTTCGACTTTGTTACCAAACTTGTCTTGAAACGTGTCTTGATAAACCGTAGTCGGTTTTGCTTGATTGTTGCCCGTTGGTTCAACTTCTTGAACTTGTCTCTTTTTTCTAGCCATAATATTGTGAAAACTCAAAACGCTTACATTACCTTAAAATCGATGCAAAAGCAATTAGTGGAGAATTAGAATCTTTGATAGAATTCTAAAATGCAAGCCTTAATTTTAGCTGGCGGAAAAGGCACACGACTTAGACCGCTAACAGTTTACACACCAAAACCAATCGTTCCTGTTCTTAATCGTCCTTTTTTGACTTATCAATTAGAACTTTTAAGACGTGCTGAAGTTACGGAAATCGTTTTATCATTAAATTATCAACCTGATAAAATTGAACAAATTCTCGGTGATGGTTCAGATTTTGGTGTTAATTTGCGTTATATTACAGAGCCGAACCCTTTGGGAACAGCCGGAGCTTTTAAATATGCAGCGAATAATTTTCAAGAATCAACGATTGTTTTAAATGGAGATATTCTTACTAATTTAGATTTTACGACGGTTATAAATCAACATAAAAAGTCTAATTCTGAAGCAACAATAGTTTTGACAAGAGTTGAAAATCCTTCCGCTTATGGTTTAGTTGAAACTGACAATAACAGCAATGTTTTAGCTTTTAGAGAAAAACCATCTGCTGAAGAAATTTTAAATTTATCAATAAACACAGTAAATGCTGGTATTTACATTCTTGAACCAAGTGTCTTAGATATGATTCCAGTAAATGAAAATTGTTCATTTGAATACAAAGTTTTTCCTGGATTGTTAGCTTCAAAAAAATCTTTTAACGCTTATATTATGGAAAATGAATATTGGCGTGATATTGGAAATCCGGTGAGTTATCTGCAAGCACATCACGATTTTCTCTCAAATAAAATTATTGATTTTGGAAAGCCTCATTTAAGTAATGCTGAGATTGCAACAACTGCAATTGTTGATCAAACATCAATTCTTGGAGAAAACTGCATCATAAAGCCTAACGCAAAAATTATAAATTCTGTTATCGGAAAAGGTGTTTTAATTGAGGAAAAATCAGTAATTGAAAACTCTGTAATTTGGGCACATTCAAAAATTGCTGGTTCAACTCATATCCAAAATGCAATTATCGGCAAAGGTTGCTATGTCGGAAAACATTGTAAAGTCAGTAAAAATGTCGTTCTTGGTGATAAAACATCACTCACAGATTATTCAAAAATATAATATGCCAGAATTACCCGAAGTTGAACTTGTCACGAAATCGTTAAACAAACTCGTCTGCAAAAGAACGATTGTAGTTTCAGAATTATTTCGTGAAAAACTTATTCCACATCACACAAAACAAGAATTTGTTGAAGTTTTAAAAAATGTGACAATAAATTTTGTTCACAGACGAGGAAAAAATATACTTTTTGATTTAGATAATTCAATGACTCTGCTTGTTCATTTGCGAATGAGCGGAAGATTTATGTTGTTGCCGTCTGAACGAGAAAATCCTAAACACACTCATGCAATTTTTTATTTTGATAATGAAACGCGACTTGTTTTTCAAGATCAGAGACATTTTGGGTTTATGAGAATTTTAGAAACTGACAAACTTAAAACATCAAAAGAACTAGCAAAACTCGCACCTGAGCCATTTTCTGAAGATTTTAACGAGAAATATTTTAATTTAATGCTCAAAAGTTCAAAAAATAACCTAAAAAGTGTTTTGCTAAATCAAAATAAAGTTTGTGGCTTAGGCAATATATATGCTTCTGAAGCATTATTTTTATCAAAAATTAATCCAGAAATTGAGGCAAACAAACTCAATAAGGAACAGACTAAACTGCTTTATGTTGCAATAAAATTTGTCTTAAATGAATCAATTGAACAAGGTTCGACAATGAATGTTGACCCTGAAAATATTGATGGAAGTTATTTTGATGGAAGTTATGAAAATAGGTGGAGAGTTTATGATCAAGAAAACAAAGAATGTTTAAATTGTAAGACTTTAATCATCAGAATAAACCAGAACGGTAGATCAACATTTTACTGCACTAAATGCCAAAAAATCTAAACAAACTTAACTTTCAGCTTTTCATAAGTTGTTTCTAAAGACTCCGGAATTGTTCGCGTTTGTCCAATTGTAGTCATAAAATTAGAATCACCAATCCATCTTGGAAGAATGTGCATATGAAAATGAGCTGCGACTCCTGCTCCACCAGCTTTACCCAAATTCATTCCAATATTAAACCCATTTGGCTGGTAAACTTCTTTTAAAGCCGATTGACATAGCTTTGTTAAATCCATTAATTCATTTGTTATTTGCTTGTTTGCTTCAGAAATTTCGGAAAGATGAGAATAAGGTATAACCATTAAATGTCCACTAATATATGGATAAATGTTTAAAATAACAAAGTTAAAATCGGCACGATGAAGAATGTATTTGTCTTCATCAGTTGCCGAGTTCGATAATAAATCGCAAAAAACACAATAATTAAGTGTCTCACGAATAATGGTTTCGTCAGTTTTTACATAATCATATCGCCAAGGACTCCACAATAAATCCACAGAAAATCACAACTCAATTCAGCAGAATTACTTGTTAACAATTTCTTTTAATTCTTTGCCTGGCTTAAAATATGCAACCCTTTTTGCTGGAATGCTGACAGTTGCACCAGTTTTGGGATTACGTCCCGTGCGAGCATCGCGCTCACGAACTCTAAAACTCCCAAAGCCACGCAACTCAATTTTTTCACCTTTGTTTAAGGCTCCAACGATGCTATCAAAAACAACTTCTACAAGTTGTTCAGCGTCTTTTTTCGTCATGTCAGCTTCTTTTGCTACTTGCTCAACTAAATCTGCTTTTGTCATAATTTTCCTCTTTAGATCATTTTTTTAAAACAAAAACTTAATCCTCACTTTCTTCTTCCGAACCTGAACCAAACTTTAGATTAGCAAGCTCTCCAAGAGATGCCATACCACCTTTTGCTTCAGTTGAATAAACTTTTGTATCGACATCACTGTCGTCTTCACTACCTACTGCTCGTGCTGAAAGTCCAATTTTTTGAACATCTGATTCAATTCTAAGAATTTTGAAGTCCATTTCTTGCCCAATTGAAACAATATTTTCTGCTTTTTCAACTCTTTCATCAGATAATTCTGAAATATGGCACAATCCTTCAAGTTCATCGCCAAGTTCAACAAACACTCCAAAACTTGCAAATCGTGAAATTTTACCTTTAATGATAGTTCCTGGACGATGATTGATAACAAAATCATCCCAAGCACTTGGGGTTAATTCTTTTATTGACATCGAGATACGTTTATTATCAATGTCAATTTTAGTGATAACCGCTTCAACCTCTTGCCCACGTTTCAAGACATCTTTCGGGTGTTTAATTTTCTTAGAATGCGAAATATCAGACACGTGAACTAAACCATCAACTCCGTCTTCAATTTCAACAAAAGCACCAAAATCAGTTAGATTACGCACTTTACCAGTCACTTTAGAACCAATTTGATATTTTGAAACGACTGATTCCCAAGGATTTGGGAGTAATTGCTTCATTCCAAGACTGATACGACGGTCATTTTGGTCAATTCCCAAAACTTGGACTTCAACTTCATCACCATTTTTGACCATTTGTTTAGGACTTTTTTGGCGTTTTGACCAACTCATTTCAGAGACGTGGACTAAACCTTCGACACCTGATTCAAGTTCTATAAATGCACCATAATCAGTTGCACTTGAGACTTTTCCATTTATTTTTGCTCCAACCGGATATCTTTCCGCAATTGTTTCCCAAGGGTCAGGCAAAAGTTGTTTAAAGCCTAATGATACTTTTTCTTTTTCACGGTCAAACTTGAGAATTTTTACTTGGACATTGTCGCCTGACTTGAACATATCTTTGGGATTTTGTAATCGACTCCAAGACATATCGGTAACGTGCAATAATCCATCTAGACCACCAAGGTCAACAAAAGCTCCGTATTCAGTAAGATTTTTGATGGTTCCTTGAACAATATAACCTTCACTGAGCTGACCTAAAGTTATCGCTTTCTCAGCATTTACAACTTCATCAGTAATAACCTTTCTTGAAATAACAATATTATTTCTCTTTCGGCTACATTTAATGATTTTTGTTTCAATGTCTTGTCCAATGTAAGAATCTAAATTTTTGATTGGTCGCGAATCAATTTGCGAACTTGGGAGAAATGCTTCGACACCTTCTAAATCAACAGTTAAACCACCTTTAGTTTTTCCAGTGATTTTACCAGTGACAATAGCTTCATCTCGAAAAGCCTGTTCAATAATAACCCAAGAACGGCGACGTTTGGCATCATTAAAAGATAATCTTGGAAAATTATCACCTGATTCCATTGATTTGATGACAACTTCAATTTCATCACCAACTTGAATAGTCAACTCACCTTCGGCATTTGTGAATTCTTCACGTTCGACAATTCCTTCAGATTTGTAGCCGAAATCTAATAATATTCCACGTTCAGAAACGCCGACTATTTTTCCGGTCACAGTTTCACCGGCACTGAAAGCCGTTTGCTCTTGTTCGAATTGTTCAAGAATTGCACCAAAATCCATTTCTGTTGAACTTTGTTCGGTCACAGACTCAACATCTGCGGTTTGGGTTGTTGTTTCTTCAACTAAAGGTGTTGTAATTTCAACTTCTTCAGTTGTTTTAATTTCCTCGTTTGGCATGAAAACTTTTGTTAAAATCCTTTTTCAAAACTATAAATTGCAATTCTTTTTTTGTAAATACAATAAAATTTCGTTGTATTTTGTAGATTCGTGAACATTTGTCATTAGTTTTTACAGCAATAACCATCAACAATTTGTTACGAAACAAAACTAGAATTTACACGCTTAAATGCTTGTATGTCAAGGTAATACGGCAAATTTATCAGAAACTATAAGTTTTTCATCGTTAGTTTTGCCAGATTTAAAGCAATAAAGCATTCTCTTTTTGACAATTAAGTAGATTGTTTTGGAATGTTGTCTTTAAAAGCTAAATTTATTTAATCTTCCAAAACAAAAGAAACCTTGAGTGTTACACGATATTCGGCAACTTTTCCGTCAACAATTGACACTTTTTGGTCTTTTATCCAAGCACCTCTAACACCTTCAAGTGTTTTGCAAGCTCTTTCAATTCCTTTATTTACAGCTTCTTCAAAACTTACATTTGAAGATGATATTAATTCGACGACTTTTGCAACTGACATATATTTCTCCTTAAAAACTTGTTTTATTTCTTGATTTATCTTGATGCCTTTCGAAAGCAAGCATTATTAAAGTGTCAATAACTTGCGAAAAATTTAATCCTGTTCCTGCCCACATTTTTGGATAACCAGACGCATCAGTTAATCCTGGTAAAGTGTTTATTTCATTGACTAAAAGCATTCCATTATCTTTTCTTAAAAAGAAATCAACGCGAGCAAGTCCTGAGCCGTCAATGGCTTTAAAGGCTTGAGTCGCCATTTCCTTTATTTTATTAGTTAATTCGTCTGAAATAGGTGCCGGAACAATAAAATCATTATTTCCGGTTCCAGTATATTTTTCAGTGTAATCGAGAAAGGCTTTTGATTCATCAAGAATTAAATATTCACCTGGCAAACTAGCATTTGGCTCATCATTGCCTAAAATTGCACATTCAATTTCACGCATATCAAGACCTTCTTCAACAATAATTTTTCGGTCAAATTCAGCTGCCGTATCAATTCCTTTTCGCAGAGTTTCAATGTCTGTCGCCATTGTGACACCAACTGAAGAACCTAAATTTGCCGGTTTAATAAAGCACGGAAACCCAAGTTTTGAGCTTACTTGTTCAAGGACTGCATCGCTCGATTTTTCCCACTCATTACGCAAAAACCAGACGAATTTACACAGTGGCAAACCAGCGTCAGCAAAAAGAGCTTTCATCACAACTTTGTCCATCCCGCATGAAGAAGCAAGAACTCCACAACCGATATATGGAATATTTGCCATTTCGAAAAGACCTTGAATTGTTCCATCTTCTCCAAAGGTTCCGTGCAAGACTGGGAAAATAACATCAAAGTTTGATCTATTATCAAGTAGGTTGAACGGTTCGTCTGAAAATTTCTGCGTCAAAACGTCTTGTGTTGACTGCGGAAAAAGTTTGAGTGAGGCATTTGGACTGAGCCATTTGCCATCACGACCAATTGCAAGAGGTGTCACCTCATACTTTTCTTTATCAATTTGTTCTATAACCGTTTTGGCTGAGCGAATAGAGACATCATGTTCACCAGAACGTCCACCAAAAATAATTGCAACGCGAGTTTTTGTCATATAATTAGAGAATTTTTTTGCCCAATACTGAGAGAATAAGTTCAACCGCAAGTTCAGAAGTTCGATTATCGCGATCAAGCATCGGATTTACTTCAACAATTTCAAACGTCTGCATTTTACCAGTTTCCGCAATTCGTTCAAGTGCAAGGTGTGCTTCTCGATATGAAAAACCTCCACGAACTAGCGTTCCACTTCCGGGTGCATCGACCGGATCAATACCATCAACGTCAAATGTGACTGAAAAACCACTCGGAGCTTGCGAAACAACTTCGATTGCTTTTTCGATACAATGATTCATTCCGTAACGATCAATATCGTGCATTGTCCAGCAATTTATACCAAGTTCACGGATAAGTTTTTTTTCACCCAAATCTAAGTCTCTCGCCCCGATATGTGCAATAAATTTTGGGTTGAGTTTTGGTGCAAATCCTTCTAAATTAACGAATTCCGGCAATCCGTAGCCTAATAAATGTGCTAAAGGCATTCCGTGCAAATTGCCTGACGGAGAAGACTCCGGCGTGTTCATATCTGCGTGTGCATCAAACCAAATTAAACCAACTTCACCATTGTTTTGATGATAATGAGATTGAATTGCAGAAAATGTTGGCAACGCAATTGAATGATCGCCACCAAGAATTACCGGAATTTCACCGGCTTCTAAAATTTTTTTGACAGCCGGAACAATTTTTGCAACAGAATCTCTCATTTCAGTGAGAAATTTTGGTCTTTCTGATGAATCTTCAAGCGGTCGAGGTATGTCTAAATCATCATAATCATTGACTTTGTAACCAAGTTCAACAATATGCTCAGCTAATCTCTGACCGCGAACAGAGGCTTGCCTTATTGTTCGCGTGCCGAGTCCGCTACCGCGTTGCCCGGCTCCAAAACCTAACGGCACACCTAATATTCCAACAGTTTTATCTTTTCCAGGAAAATCTTTATCAAACATAAAATCTATAATAAGTTAGTCGGCAAACCATCTATACTCTCCAAATTTTTGGCTTTCCAATAGTCCTTTATTTTATTTTCATCTTTACTTTTAGCCCAATCTAATAAAGTATCACGTTCTGATTTTAGTTCATAAACTGGCACGCCATACCCACAAGAAGTTTGGACAGATTTAATATTCAAAAGGATAATTTGGCGTTCACCTTTATAATGTTTAAACTTTGGAGCTATCAAATCCCATTTCGCATTCTGTTTTCCAATAACTTCGCCATCGCCGTAAAGTCTTAAAATCAAAGGCTTTGATGTGTAACTACAAAACATTATTGTCATCCGACTATTTTCTTGAATATGAGCCGAAGTTTCATTTCCACTTCCAGTTAAATCTAAATATCCGACGGTGTTTTCATCCAAAACTCGAAAAGTGTCAATTCCTTTTGGGGAAAGATTGATTCTGCCGACAGTCGGTGCAGTTGCTGTAAAAAACATCTTCTGCTCATTAATAAATTTGCTGAGCTTTGCATTTAATTCGTTGTGAAACATATGTTTACTAGCCGCTTGTAGGAATGTATTTCGAAAGTTGAGTTGCAAATGCCGAAATGTTTCGCGTTTGCATCAAAATTTCTCCAGGTCCTTGGAACTCCGCAACCAAGCCTTCGCCGCTTTTTAGTGTGCTTAAAAAACCTGCACTACTTGCTTTGCGAATCTGATATTGCATTTGCGATTCCCAAGCGACTAAATGTCCAGTGTCGATCACGTAACGTTCACCAGCTTGTAATCTTTTTGAATGAATTGCACCAAATGAAGCAACGAGTAGCAGACCACTTCCCGAAACTTGGATAATAAACAAACCTTCGCCGCCAAAAAACGATTTTGCACCGCCAAATTTTGTATCGACAACCAAACTTGTGTCGCCAGCGAGATAGCTTCCCGATTGAACAAAAAAGGTTTGATTATTCATTTCTATTCCAACAATAGCACCTGGAGTTGAAGGTGCGAGAGTTATTTCACCTGCACCACCGCGAGCCGTAAATGTTGAAACAAAGGCAGATTCACCACCAACTGCTCTTTTCAAAGCACCAAAAACACCGCCTTTCATCTCAGATTTAAGTTCAATATTTATGCTCATTGAAACCATCGCACCGGCTTCGGCATTTAAAGATTGCTCAGCTTGCAAAACTACTCTCGCTAAGGCAAAACTTCCCGGATGCAAGACTTCCCAAGTATAACCACGACCCGTTCCGCGACCATCGTCGTCTATTCGAAACGCACCTTGCGAACTCGATTGATTCTGTGGCGGAGCATTTTGTGCGACTTGTGGCTGAACTTGTTGTTGCGGTGCCTCTTGGATTGTAAATCCACAAGCACCACAAAACTTCGCGTTTGGTAATAAAACAGCGTTACATTTTGGACAATTCATAATTTATTATTTCCTTGATTTCTCAATCACAATTCGACACGCATCAGCTGCCGAATCGGCAAAATTTAACATCGAAAGATCATCTTTACTGACGACTAAATTATCTTCCCAAGCCCGAACGACAGGTTTCCAACAGTCTCCGAGCAACACAAGTGGCGTTGGCGGAATTACTTTCGTTGTTAATTTATTCCAGACCAGCGAAATTTCAGTCACGGTTCCCATTCCGCCACGGATGGCGATAAACCCAATAGAACGAGTAATTAAAGCCTGCAATCTGTCGTAAAAATGATCAGTTGCGACCTTGTCAGTCAGAAAACGATTTGGTTCGCCCTTAAACTGATTCATCACAATCCCGAGAACTTTTCCGCCACGCTCTCTCGCACCACGCGAAGCCGCTTCCATTACACCGAGATAGCCACCGGTGCAAATCGTATAGCCTTGTTCGGCGAGAATTTGACCAACTTCCCTTGCTTGTTGATATTCCGCAGATGATTCGAGACACTTTGAACCACCAAATATTGTGACAATTTTTTCCGCCATCTTGACCTCTTTATACTGTAAATTCTATTCGGATTGGATATTTTCAGCAAGTTCAGCTAAACATTTGTTGCATTATGCCTCATTACGAAAATTTTATTACAGAAACCTAATTGCGGAACGCTTATCGCTAAATGCGGAACACTTATCGCTACTTGCGGAACGCTTATCGCTAAATGCGGAACACTTATCGCTAAATGCGGATGCTTTGTTGATACTTGCGGATGTCTTATCGTTACTTACGGAACGCTTATCGCTAAATACGGATGCTTTGTTGATACTTGCGGATGTCTTATCGCTAAATGCGTAACGCTTATCGCTACTTACGGAACACTTATCGCTAAATGCGGAACGCTTATCGCTAAATGCGTAACGCTTATCGATACTTGCGGAACGCTGGTTGCCAGCCTGATTCTCTATATTATGAATTGCCGTCTGCTTTAGCTGTCGGAAAAAGGTATATATTACAAGGCTTGAGCCGAATTTCAGTGAAATAAACTTCCTCAATGCTTAAGTCTAATATTTAGTGGATTCATCCAGTATCGCGTAGCGATAGAATGAATTTAGCCGTGGGTTTTAACCCACGGAAACGTTGAATAACATTTGTCGTCGCGTCAGCGACGGTTGAATAAAGTTGAGCGTGGGTTTGAAACCCACGGCTAAATTCAAAACACCGCTCACGCGTTGAAAACTTCATATTTTAGAGAAAAAATCTCTAATGCGTAATCTGGTTTACGTGGAGGCACAAACGAACTCCGATTCAAAACACGCAATTTCAAGCTGTCGTAGATAGTGTCGGGAATTGAAGTTGAGTGTTAAGAGCGTTTGGAGCGTTTTTAGCGTCAGGATTTAAGACGTTAAGAGATTTAGCGGAATTTTCATTCCTCATCCTTCCATCTTCATACTTGTTGCTAAAACCAAGAAATTATCAGTTTTTTTTACACGTTTCTTCGTAATCAGACATATAGCGACATTATCGCGTTGACACAACACTAGGTTTTAGATTTGAACGCAACATCACTTTGCTTTTGAAAGCCTTTCGTCGAGCATTTCACGAAACTTTCTTAAAACTGAAACAATTTTGAATAATTCGTGGTGTTTAGTGCAGTCAAAAGATTCTGAGATGCAGTAAGTTTTGCCGTCTAAGATAACAAAAGTCCAATGTTTGCCGACAACTTCGCAACCATACATCGGAAATTCATAATTGTTCACCTCTTGCCCGATCAGCAAGGCTTCAAGTAACTGAGCCATCGAATCACCGCGACAATATAAATCATTTTTTCAAACTCATCATAGTCATAAAGCACTCGATATTTTCGTTTGATGATTAGTTGTCGATAGTTTTTAAGCGAGACAAACCGGCTGGCGAGATTTACGCCGAGATGCGGAAACTGCGACAGTAAATCAACTTGTTTGATTATTTGAAACGCGATTTCTTGCGGCAAAATTTCTAACGCAAGAAACGCCCGCGATGTCCATTCGATTTCAGCCATAAACTATTCGGTAAAATTAAGACGTTTTTTTACTTCGTCTTGAGAAATAGTATTGCCTGTTTTCAGGTCTTGCTTTGATTCCTCGACCATTCGCAGTAGTTCTAAGTCGTCAAGTAATTTAAAGTCTTCTTCGCTTGGCATATAATCGTCAGGCATCCGCGAAACCGGTTCCGCTAAATCGAACTTCTTTTTAACAGGTTCGTCGATAACTTCTGATACAACTACATAAACCTTTCCGCTTTTGGGTAAATGCACATCTTTTGCAAAATGAATTGTGCCGTTAATAATCTCGCCTTGAAATGTTGCAACTTCCATAATCTTTCCTCAGATATAATTTTACCGCAAAGTTATTTTTACACACTCAAGCTATTTCGACAATCTTTTCAACTTTTGAATTGCTCACTCATCTAATTTCAGTATTCTTATCAAATTTTGATTAATTATTTGAATTGTATTTGCGTCAAGATTGCCCAATATGCCGACAATCAAAGTTGCTTCAATCGTTGCTAATTTTGAAAGCCGTAATAATGATTCTTTTTTCAAGCCGTTATTCGTTGACGGTTTGATGATGACATCAGTATCTTCTCGCCAACGAATTTGAGTGGTGATAAACGAAACCGTAACATCAACGCCGCCGGCGATAAGCACGAGAGCAGGACGCAACTTACTTCCCGTCAAATCAGTAAACGGAAACGGAATGAGAACTATTTCGCCTTTATTCATTTGAAACAGACCCTTAAATCATCTTTTGTATATAAATCTTCTTCGTCTGCTAGAAAGGCAAACACTTTTGAATCGCTCACAATTTGCGTGATGCCTTGTTGTAAAACAGATTCTTCGTGCTTTTTTAATACAAAGTCCGCAAAGTCAGCCACTTCCAACGCTTTTTCAGTCGGGAGTTTTGATAAAACTGAAATTGCATTTTCTATAATTACCGATTGTGTCATAGCTTTTTACCTCAGATATAATTTTAACATCATCTTACCGCAAATTTATTTTTACATAATCAACCCGTTTCGACAATCTTTTCAGAATACGCGAAACCGAAGGCTGACTATTCTTGCATTAAGTCTGATCTGCTTCCGAATATGAGATAGTATCAAAAGTTGTGGAAATGGTTAAAAAAAAGAAATAGCGTATTCTTGTTTTGGATTAAAAAACATAACAGGCATGAAGCCTAAAGGAATACGCTATGAAGAAAGAATATCCGAAAAGCAGGGAAAATTACAAC
>JANNVK010000033.1:0-45281 GCA_031414415.1 Acidobacteriota bacterium | reverse complement strand
AAGTTTTCGGCAAAAGCATCGATAGTTTGTTTAAAACCGTCTGCATCTTTCAAAAGAGTTGTAATGTCATAAAAATTGATGCCAGGTTTTGGAAAATCCGGCACTTCGCGGATAAGTTTTTTTAAATGTTCCATTGTAATTAGATTATTTTTTTACCTTTTTACTTTCGTATTTTTCTACTATAAATGAAGAGAATAAACCACTTGCATCAATTACTGTTTCTTCAATATCAGTAACTTTTGCAAATCGCGGTCCGACTGCAATATCTTGTTTAAAACCTTCAACGGCTTCGGGTTTTCCTTCAGCAAAAGCCTCAACTCTTCCGTCTTTCAGGTTTTTTACATATCCGACAACTTGGTGAGTTGCCGCAATTCGTTGCGTAAAAAACCGAAAGCCTACGCCTTGCACTTCACCACTAACAATAAATTTTCTTGCTATTTTCATTATGTATTTGAAAACTTTTATTTTGCCAAGTTTTGCGTCTGTTGTCCAAAGGGTTTATGATGTTCGTATGAAACGCATTTTTTTCATCACAATTAGTCTAGTTATTTGTTCAATTTTTGCGATTGCTCAACAGCGTCCACTTTTGACTGACGATGTTGATATTACGCCTTCAGGATCAATAAATTTTTCAATTGGCGTTGATTTTTTTCAAAATGCAAAGTTCCCAGTATCTGGTTTAAAGGGCGAATTAACACGAGTTGGTGTCATAAACACTAGAGTTGGATTATCGCCAAACGTTGAACTTCAAGTTGAAGGAAGTCTGCAAAACTTTCTCGCGGTTAGTTCTCAAGGAAATTCGGCTATTCCGCTCTCAAACATCACTAATTCTTCAAGCGATGTTGGTGATTTTACAGTTTCGACTAAGATTAAACTTCTAAATGAAACAAAATCTCGACCAGCGGTTGGATTCAAACTCGGATTCCAAATTCCGACAACAAATCAAGCTCGCGGTATTGGTTTAAATCAAATAAATATTTTTGGTAATGTTTTGTTGCAAAAGAGATTTGGAAAAAAACAAAAAGGTGATCCGGCAGTCAATATTTTTGGAAATCTCGGACTTGGAATTTTTCCGGCTCCGACCAGAACTTTCACTCAAAATGATATGTTGCTTTACGGACTTGCTGGAATTTTTCGACTTAATCAAAGAATCAACGTTGTGAGCGAAATAAATGGAAGACAAAACACTCGAAAAGGTGCCGCAATACTCGGAACAGAAAGTCTTTCGCAATTTAGGATTGGAACTCAAATTAAGGCTTCTGGTTTGAGATTTGATACCGCAGCAGTAATCGGCTTAACAAAAAACAGCCCAAAATCAGGTGTTATTTTTGGGGTTACTTATCAATCTCCAAACATTTTTAAACCTGCTCAATAATCGTCATTTGCTAACTCTTTGATATGACTTTTGACAGTTTCGCCGAGAGTTTTTAGATTATATCCACCTTCTAAACAAGAAATTATTCTCCCTTCGCAACGATCATCAGCCCATTGTTTAATAGTTTTTGTCATAGATATAAAGTCTTCATTTTCAAGGTTTAATTGACCAAGCGGATCGCTTTCGTGTGCGTCAAAACCAGCCGAGATTATTATCAAATCAGGTCTAAATTTTTTTGAAATTTCGTGAATTGTGGCTTCAAACATTCTTTTTTGATCTCTTGCTGGAGTATTTGCTCTGATTGGTAAATTTTTGGTGTAACCTTTCCCGCGTCCAAATCCATTTTCGCCTAAACTTCCACTTCCAGGAAACCACGGATATTGGTGCATCGAAAAAAACATCACGCTCGGATCGTCAAAGAAAATTCCTTGTGTGCCGTTTCCGTGATGAACGTCCCAATCAATAATCGCGACTTTTTCAACTTCTTTATAAAGATTTTGTGCATATTTTGCCGCAATCGCAACGTTGTTAAATAAACAAAAGCCCATAGAATGCTCAGCAGTCGCGTGATGTCCGGGTGGACGAACACAAACAAAAGCGTTTTTTGCCTCTTTTTTCATCACTAAATCGACAGCATTACACGCACCGCCAGCTGCAAAAGTCGCTGCTTCAAATGAATGCATCGAAATTATCGTGTCATCATCAAGCGACGAAAATCCATCAGAATATGCTTGTTCAACGTCTTGATAATGCTCTCGAGTATGGGTCGATTGAATAATTCCTTTTGACGCAGCTTTTGCTTCAACTTCGAGCAAGTTGTTCCAAAATTCATCATCACTTTTGAGCGATTTCATAATCGCTTCATATCGAACTGAGGTTTCAGGATGACCAATTCCGGTATTGTGTTTGCTATAAATTGGATTATGAACGAGTGCTGTTTTCATATTTCTAAAACAAAAAGTGACGAAATAAATTTCCGCCACTTTCGTAAATTACTATTTTTTTTAAATTACTGCGGAGTCGGATTCGTAACCCTCGCACCAACAATTGTCGTTAATGCTTTCGGAATATCACTCGCTTGTAAATCGCCTTCATTTTTGATGATTTGATCAATTAACTCGAATTTGTCTTTTTCAAATTTTTTGGTCATCAAAACACCGTTATAATCAATTGTCATTGGATAAGCCCCAAAAAATTCATTTTTAAAGTTAGAAAAAAACGAATCTTTTTCTGGTTGTTGAAAATCTTTACGCTCCGGATTAGTTTCTGGAATTGTTGCACCCATTAATGTTAGCTGTTCTTTTGCTTTTTCTAAAAACTCACTATTTGGATAATCGCGAACAATTCTTTGAAAATACTTTGACGCTTCATCCGTTTCTTCTTCTTCTTGATAAGTTATCGCAATTCTGAATAAAGCCTCATCCATATATCCAAAATCAGGATATTTAGTCAAAATTTCACGATAACGAGATTGTGCACCTTTCAGTCCAGTTTGACGTTTTTGGTCAATTGCACGTCGATAATAAAAGTTTCCAATGTATAAATTATACAAACCGAGATTGTCTTGAACTTCAATTAAACGTTTTTTTGCCTCACTCATCAAAAGACTATTTGGATATTGCTGAATCATAACTTTGAGTTTTTGTTCAGCTCGTTTTGCACGAGTCGCGTCTCTGTCAGGTCTTCCAACTTGTCGCATTTCTGATTCCGCAATTTTTAATAAAACTCTGTCTGCCAGCGGATGAGTTGGGAAAAAAGCTAACCAATCTTGATAAGAAGCAACCGCTTGAATCAAATTACTACTATCACCTTCAAGATAGAAAGAGTCAGCAATTGCTAACTTTGACATCGGTAAATACTGCGATTCAGCATAAGTTGTGATGATTACATTAAACAATAATCGACCAACTTCGTGATTTCCCTTTCGCACTTCTCGAGTCGCAACAATGAAAAGTTCTTTATCACGTCCTGGGCGGACTGAGCCGATAAGTTCATCATATTCATCGTTTCCAGCTCTTCCAAAAATCCACAAAAATTTCTTTTTCTTTTTAATTTCGCGTTCTTGTCCAACAGTTGAAGTGACTGTCGCACGATCTCTTGCGGAAGCTAACAATTCGCCATCAACTCTGCCGTTCAAATCTAAGACGCTGATTTCGAGTTGTTCAATGTCGCTCGCATCATATTTTTCAGAGCGATCAATTTTTCCACGCAAATTATTTACATCAGATTGCAAACTGGAAACTTCTTTATCTAAGCCACGTAAACGGGAAATAGACGAGTCTTGGACAACTTTATCATCTTTTTTGTCTTTGTCTTTTTTGTTGTCTTTGCCATCACCTTTCAAGCTAGAAATTGCACTCGCAAGCGATTTACGCATTGTGTCCAACTTCGACCGCATAATATCTAAGCGTTGTGAATATGTCCCATCGCCACTTGGTTTTTGTTGAGCAAAACCAGAAACGGATAACGCTAAAATAACAAATAAAATAATTGATTTATTACGAAAAACCATAAAATCTTTAAACCTCACCATGTAAAAACTATGTCCAAAAAGTCCCATTTTCTTTTAATTCTCTGACAGCATTTGCCGGATTTCCCGAGCCAAACACCGCCGAACCTGCAACAAAAATTTCCGCTCCAGCTTTTGCTACTTCTCCAATATTTGTTTTGTCAATTCCACCGTCAATTTCAATCCTAGTTGATAAATTTCGCTTAACAATTAAGGATTTGAGCTTTCTTACTTTTTCGACGGAACTTGGTATAAAAGATTGTCCACCAAAACCTGGATTTACTGACATTACAAGCACAAAATCGGCAAATGGCAATGCTTCTTCTATTGCAAACAAACTGGTTGCGGGATTTATAACAATTCCAGCTAAAGCACCTGCATCGCGAATTGACGTTAAAGTGCGGTGTAAATGAGCGTCAGCTTCGACGTGAACCGAAACCATATCTGCACCATTTTCAACAAATTGAACCGCGTATCTTCCTGGTTCTTCAATCATCAAATGAGCGTCAATTTTTAACTTTGTAGCTTTACGAATAGATTTTAAAACAGGCAAACCAATCGTGATGTTCGGAACAAATTTTCCATCCATCACATCAAAATGAACTATCGTTGCTCCACCTTCTTCGATGGCATTAATTTCTTCGCCGAGTTTTGCAAAATCAGCCGATAAAATTGACGGTGCTATTTCTATCATTTACTTTGTTGCCTCAAATCTATTTTGAGTTGCTTATTGCGGAACTTTTCGCGGTCGCGAATCGCCACCAGTTACAGGTTTAGTTGGCTTATTTGAACTCGTCGGAGTCGCTTTATTTGTCGGAGTTCCAGTTGTTGTGCCATTCTTGTTTGTTGGGTTCGTGTTCGAATTTTTGTTTTCTACTTTTGCCGAATTTGAATTATTTTTGCTATCAACAGGTTTATTAGAAACATTTGACGAGTTTGAAATCTTATTAACTTTGGCTTTATTTGATTCAACATCGCGAGTTGTTGGTGCTTTTTTGTCAACCTTTTTCTCTTTCTTTGGATTATTTGCAGAATTAGGATCAGTTGTAACAACGCCTTCATCCTCAACAGTTGCCGGCTCTTCAGTGCTATCAGGATCAAGTTTGCTGATAACAACCGAAATTGTTTGTCCTGTTTTTACTGTTTCGCCTGACTTCGGTAATTGCTCTAAAATTGTGTTTGGATTTTCTTTGCTAAAACGATTTGCACGTTTTTTGAGTTTCAAACCCAATGCAGCAAGTTCTTTCTCGCTTTCAAGCACATCTTTGCCAATAATTTGTGGCACTTTTACTTCATCACCTTTTAATGATTGCCAAACAACCACTACTAAACCGACTGTAAAAGCAGCAAGCAGAGTAATAATAATTAATAATTTTCCGAAAGTTCGCGAAACGCTCTGGATAAATCCCACTTTTTTGACCTCATTTAAAGGAAACTAATCGAAAATATTAACACTATTCAATCACTTTGTCAGTTATTGGCGAATCAACTCCGCGATAAAAAACCCATCAATGTCATCTCTCGGCGGAAAAGTTCTTGCGAAATTCTCATCAGTTACAAATTCGCTGGCGATTTTTGGGGCATTTATTTGAAATTCGCTAGTTTTGTTCAAAAACCGGTTAATGACATTTTCATTTTCTTCAGTTTCGAGTGAGCAAGTCGAATAAATAATTCGTCCGCCACGTTTTAAATATCTCGCAGCATTTTTCAGCAATTTAACTTGTTTAGTTGCAAGTTCAGTAAAATCTTTTTCAGTTAAATGGTAACGAATTTCCGGATTATGTCGAATTGTTCCGGTGCCTGAACAAGGAGAATCGAGCAAAATCACATCGAAACTTTCTTCCGCAAACGGCAAGTTATATTCAGCATTATATTGAACAACATTAACAAAATCGACACCTTGTTTATGGCAACTTTCCCACAAAACCTTGACACGATTCCAGTAAAAATCTCCGGCAACGACTATATTATTATTCTTAAAACTATCGTTTGCAATAAAAGTTGCTTTACTTCCTGGAGCGGCACAAAGATCAAGAAAAACTTCGCCAAATTTAAGATCGACTGCTTTAGCGACGAACTGCGAGGCTTCATCTTGAAAATATAGCTTCCCGTTTTCGGCTAATTCCCGCAAAAAATCGCGGCGGTTATCAACTTCTTCGTTTTCGACTGATTTCTTTACGGCATCAGTTGTTTTTGCAGTAAAACGATACGAAAGTTTTGGTGTTTCGTTATTTTTATTTGCTAATTTTTCAGTTTCATCATATCCAAATTGCGAAATCCATTTCTCAATTATCCTTTTTGGATGCGATGTTTCAATTGAAATTCTCTCAATTTCATCTGTAAACAAAAGCTCTGGAACTTCACGCGAAACTTTTCTCAAAATGGCATTTACTAAACCTTTCGCCGAGTTTTTTTTCGCTCTTCGGACTAAATTTACTGATTCATTAATTGCCGAATAAATTGGAATTTTATCAAGAAATAATATTTGATAAAGCCCAATTTCTAACGCAATTCGAACTTCTATATCCAATTTTTTGTTAAAAAATTGCTCAATTATTTTTCCTAAATATAATTTTCTCCGAAGAACGCCAAGTGTTATTTCGTGACACAATCCGCGATCTTTTGGCTGCAAGTTTTCTTCGTAACTTGGTAATAAAACCGACGAAAAAGCCTTATCTTTATCAATTTTGAGCAAGATTTCATAAGCCGAAATTCTCGCCGGTGATATTTGAATTTTTGCCGGATTATCCAAGTATTTCTCCAACCGAAACATTAATTCCGTTTAACAAATCAAGAGTTTTCATACGTTTTTTTCCTTCAAGTTGAAGTTCTATAATCTTTAACGCCGTATTTTTTCCGCAACCGACGACAAAATTATCACCTTTAGCAAATGAAACAACACCAACCTTATCATTTTCTAAACTTTCAAAAATTTCTGCCGACCACAAAGTAAGTTTTTTATTGTTCAAAAAAGTAAATGAAGTTGGAAACGGCTGAAAACCGCGAATTCTATTGACTATCTCAACCGCCGACAAATTCCAATCAATTTTTCCGTCTTCTTTTTTCATAATTGGAGCCAGAGTTGCGAGATTATGATTTTGCGGAATCAGCAAAAGATTATCAAGATTTTTTAGCGTTTCAGAAAGCAAATCAGCACCTAAAACTGATAATTTTTGCATTAAATCAAGAGCATTTTCACCTTCAAAAATCTCAATTTCACGTTGCAATAAAATATCTCCGGTATCTAGACCAATATCCATCTGCATCGTCGTTACGCCCGTAATTTTTTCACCATTGACGATTGCCCAATTTACCGGTGCTGCTCCGCGATATTTGGGTAAAAGCGAAAAATGAACATTCAAACAGCCTTTTGGAAATGATTTTAAAAAAGTTTCCGGCAAAATTCTGCCATAAGCAACAACAACAGCAATGTCTGCTTCGGCAGATTGAAAAAGCTCAAGTGTTTCCAGCGTTTTGACCTTTGTCGGTTGAAAAATCGGTAAATTATTTGCCAACGCGAATTCTTTAACGGGCGAAATGTGCAATTTATTGCCGCGACCAGCAGGTTTATCTGGCTGAGTCCAAACTGCAACAACGTCGTGTCCATCAACTAAAATTTTTTCTAAACTGGCAACTGCGGCATTTGGCGTTCCCATAAAAACAATTTTCATTTGAAGAGTTTAATCTCTTTACTTGTAAAATTTCAATTTACGAGCGAAAATCTTTTTCAAACTTATCAAATAAAAATTCGAGAAACAGAATGCAAAATTTTAATTGGCTCCTTGATGGAAGCATTGTTGGAATTTATTTACTTATCACAATGTTCGCTGGACTTTACGTCAGAAAATATGTCACGAAAGTTGACGATTTTCTGCTTGCCGGACGAGAAATGGACGTTTATTTGGGCATTGCGAGTTTAGCCGCGACCGAATTTGGCATCGTAACTTGTATGTACACAGCTCAAAACGGTTACAAATTTGGCTTCGCGGGTGCAACGCCAGGAATTTTGATGGCACTCGCAATGCTTTTTGTCGGGCTAACCGGTTTCGTTATCAAACCTTTACGCGATTCAGGTGTTGTCACAATTCCCGAACTTATCGAAAAATGTTTTGGTCCAAACATTCGACTCGCCGCTGGAATTGTTATTGTTCTCGGAGGCTTGTTAAATATGGGCGTTTTCTTGAGAATCGGCGGACAATTTCTAGTCTTAGTTGCCGGATTAAACGTCGGTTATTTAGAAATTACGATGACAATTTTGCTTGTCGGCGTTGCGGTTTACACAATTTTTGGTGGAATGCTTTCAGTTTTAGTCACTGATTTTTTGCAATTTATCGTGATGAGCGTTGGTTTAATTGCAGTCACAATCTTGATTTTATACACAATCGGTTGGGATACTTTGGTAAATACGGTTGAAATAAATCACGGTGCAGGCGGATTTAATCCGTTCGTTAATCCGGAAATGGGTTGGCAATATGTTGTCTTTAATGGACTTCTGAATCTTGCGGCAGTTTTAACCTGGCAGACGACAATCGCAAGAGTTCTTGCCGCAAAAGATTCAAAAACAGGTCAGCAAATTTATACACGAACGAGTTTTTTCTTTGTTTGTCGATTTTTGATACCAGGAATTTGGGGAATTGCAGCACTCGCGGTTTTAGGAAACGCAACTGATTCACTCGAAGCAATGCCGAGATTTCTGGCTTTGGCAGTTCCCGCAGGTTTGATGGGAATTTTAATTGCCTCAATGTTGGCGGCGGATATGTCAACAGATTCGAGTTATATGCTCACCTGGGCAAGCGTAATTTACAACGACATTCTTGCACCTTTTCGCAAAGGTTGGTCAGAAAAACGTGGGCTTTTATGGAATAGATTCATTGTCGCTTTTATCGGAATTTTCCTTTTACTTTATGGACTTTGGTTCAAACTTGAAGGCGATTTGTGGACGTATCTTGGCTTAACCGGAACAATTTATCTGGCGAGTATTTCGGTTCTGTTGGTTTCAGCTTGTTATTGGAAAAAGGCAAATAGTTGGGGAGCAGTTGGCTCAATTTTTGTTAGTGCATTAATTCCGCTCGGATATTTGGTTTTGGAGAAAACAAATATCGACTTGGCAAAACAAATTGGACCTCATTATTCAGGCATTGCAGCTTATGTTTGTTCAGCTTTTGCAATGGTTATTGGCTCACTTTTAAAACCGCAAGGAGAAAAAACTGTATGAAAAACTTTTGGTTGATTTTAACAATAACATCTTTGGTTTGGTATATTTTTGTCACTATATTTGTTAGTTTCAAAGGAGTTACAGATATTAAGAAAATGCTCAAAAAACTTTCTGATAAGCAAAATAAAACAAATTAAATTTCTGATTGGCTCGGCTTTGTAATAAAAAAGCTAGATTTTCTTTGATTTTGCGGAAAACTTTTATGATAAAAATTTTGCCACTCACTCATAAAATTTTCCGCTTCATTTTTTTTAACCAAAGCATAAACACTTCCACCAAATCCAGCTCCAAAAGCTGAAGCTGCTGTTGCACCAATTTCTCTTGCAGTTCTTTGTAAAAAATTAGTTTCGACTGTTTGATTACCTAAAAGTTCGTCAGCATTCCTGTGCGATAAATCAATTATTTCTCCAATTTCAGCTAATTTACCTTGCTTTAATAATTCAGAAACCATCGGAATTATCTCAAAACTTTCAACATAAAACTGTGTTAAACGATCAACTAGTTCTTTGTTTTCAAGTTTTGCTTTAATAGCTTCAAAGCCATATTTCTCAATAACTTGCGAGAGCGAAAGATGCGACTCGAACTTATTTACAATTTCTTTTGCAAGCAACGACAGTCGATTATATTTATCTTTTGCTGAGCCGATTTTTTCGGCAACAACACCGCAAACAGCTACAACAAAAACATAATCTTCGGGGAACAATAAATCTACTTTTCGCTCGATCGGACAAAAAGAAAACTGACTCAAGTAATTTGTTTTGCAACAGATAATTGCCGTCTGATCTTGGCTTCCGCCAAAAGTTCCAACTCCATTTTTACCTTTTAATTCACCAAAATTTTGCCCATTTTCTATACAACCAAGATAATTTGCTAAATCTTCTTGAGACTTAATATTTTGCTGATATTCAGAAAATCCTGAAAGATTATTAACATTAGATACGGCAACAAAAGTCGCGATTATCAACGCACTCGAACTTGATAAACCAGCTGCTTGAGGCAAGTCACTACGGAATATTAAATCGCAACCAATCAATTTTTTACTCGTAAAATTATGCGAAATTCGTTCGATTACTGTTTGTGGATATTTTGACCAACTACTGTCTTTACCTATCAAACTTCCATCACTATTAAATTCTATAACTTCTTTTGTATCTTCATTTATGAGCTTAATTTTGTTAATTTCATTTGGAGAAACTTTGATAAACAAACCTCTATCAATTGCACAAACAATACTATTTCCGCCGCAATAATCAGTATGTTTTCCGAGAAACTCAATTCTGCCGGAAATAAAATATTCATAATTTTTCATAAATCTCTTGTCAATCAATGACAAATCAGTTAGCCTCATCTTGATTTTGAAAACTTTCTCAATATTTAAATTTAATCAAAAACGAGGTCAAACAATGTCCGTAATTTCACGAATAGTTCTCATTTTGTTAATAATAACAACTTCTTTAATCTTAACTTTCGCAGGTGACAATGAATTTGTTGGCACTTTTGAAACAACTTTAATGGCTAATTCCGAAGATATGGATGATGTAATTTTTAAAAATATTGCTGATCCAGCAAAGTTAAAGTTTGAAAAATTACCAGATTTAACTGATGCAACGATGACTGCCGCTAGACTTTTTCATCCAACTCAAGAAAAAAATTCAATTTTGTCAGCTTTAGTTGAAATTGAAGACGAAAAGCCAAGTATTTATGTTGATATTAACCTTGACGGAACTTTTTCACAAACAGAATTGTTTCTTATGAAACGTGAGAAAAAAGACAATCCTTATCTGTGGCAAGCGACAGTTTTGATTCAAGTTAATGGCAAGTTATTTGCTAATTATCCAATTTATATTCAATATTTTCGCAGTTATAAATATGACGATATGAATGACAGTGATCGGCTTGTTCGGCAATCAAAAGAAGCTTACGCCAAAGGTTTTGTTGATATAAAAGGCAAGAAAACGCTTGTAATGTATGGATTTAATGCGAGTTCACAAAAAATTTCAACAACAATTGGTTGGCTTGGAGTTGATAGCGATGGCGATGGCGATGTTTATCTCGATAGACTTTCTCCAGAAGCTGCCAAAGCAGATAATGAAACTGTTATTTTTCGTGCCGGACAAACCTTTGTTTCGACAAAAAAAATTGATTTAGAGAAAAATTTGATTATCATGCGTGAGCATCAGGCGAATGATTACAAAAGAATTGAATTAAAAGTTGGCGAAATTTTACCAGATTTTCAATTTAAAGATTTCGAAGGCAAGAAACGCAAGTTGTCAGAATTTCGCGGAAAACACGTTTTAATTGATATTTGGGGTTTTTGGTGTCCGCCATGTCGTCGCGAATTGCCTTATTTGAAAGCAGCTTACGCAAAGTTTCAACCTCGTGGACTTGAGATTCTTGGGCTAAATACTGACACTGAATTTACAATCGAAAATATTAATTCAACAATGAAAAAAAACGGTATGAATTGGAATCATGCTCAACTTGAAAGCATAGTTTCAGTCATCAAAGCGTATCGAATAAGCTCATTTCCGACCACAATTTTGATTGATCCGCAGGGAAAAATTATATCTTTAAGTCAAACTGATCGTGGGCAACTTGATCTTCGTGGCAAAGACCTTTTGAAATCGCTTGATAGTTTATTACCTTTATAAAATCAAGAATTTTTTTAGTATCTTTGAAACATTTTCAATATCTTCGCGGCTTGATAAATCTAAAACTCCGCTCAGAGATTTAATTACTTTAAAGGTTTCACCAAGATTATCAATCGCAAATTGAACTGCCGTTGTAATTTCATATTCGCCGCGACTCGAAGGTTTAATTTGTTGGCAAGCAATAAAAATATTCGGTGTAAAAACCCAAGCATTCATACTGACGTAAGTTTCTTTTTTTGAAACGAATTCGGGCTTTTCCGTTATTTTTTTTAGGTTGTTGTTTTCGTCAAATTCAACAACTGCAAACTTATTTATCTTGTCTTCTGAAATGTTACTTTGCTTAATTAAACTCTCTCTTTCAAATGCAATAAGCCCATCAGTTTCGAGTGTTTGTAGTTGATTTAACACATCAATTGGATAAATATTATCAGAGTTTACGACTAAAAATTTATCGTTTCCGACAAATTCACGAGCAGAAAAAACCGCATCTGAAGTTCCGTGCGGTTCTTTTTGAATAACAAATTGGAGGTTTTGATTTCGACAAAAATCTTTCAGAATTTGGTGTTCTTCGCCAATAACCAAACAAATATCAGTAAAGCCAGCACTTTTAAGATTATCTACCCCAAAATCTAAAAATGTTCGACTTCCGACAATCGGCATCAAGGCTTTCACACCAAGTTCGGCAATTTTCGTCTGTTGATTATCAAGATTTACTTCGTTGCTAATCGCACGCATTCGTTTTCCGAGTCCGCGTGCGAGAATTATCGCTTTTTTTGTCATTTTTTTAACCGCAAAGCGTCAGCCATTACAAAGAAAATCCAATTTTGCTCCATCGAACCGTTAATTAAATATGAATTAATTCCAGTTGCGAAAATCGCTACATCTTCACCACCGTGAGTTTCATCGCTCAATGGAATTGTTGCTTCTTGTTTAAATTCAGAATTTGTAACTTCTTCCTGAGTTAAAGTTGGACGCTGACCTTCCCGGTTTCCCTTTCCGTTTGCGTAGCCAAGAGTTGTATAAGGCTTTCCACCAATGTCGTTTCGTGGTTTTTCCTCGAGCATTCCTTTGCCGTCAACTTCCTGAGTTAAGCCCAAAATATTATTTCCGCGAATTGGATAA
Organism: Acidobacteriota bacterium; assembly: GCA_031414415.1. GTDB lineage: Bacteria > Acidobacteriota > Blastocatellia > Pyrinomonadales > Pyrinomonadaceae > JANNVK01. The sequence goes on along the minus strand of JANNVK010000033.1, from coordinate 32,409 downwards.
CCGCCCATTGTGAATGTATGCGAATGGTCTGCGGTAACAATTATCAGTGTTTCATCAAGATTTACCTTCTGTTTTGCTGCTCTTACGGCATTTGACAATTCAATTGTTTCGGTTAAAGCCCGAAAAGCATTTCCGTTGTGGTGTGCGTGGTCAATTCTTCCACTTTCGACCATTAAAAAAAATCCTTTTTTGTTATTTGAAAGAACGTCAATCGCCTTTGAAGTCATTTCTGTTAAACTTGGTTCGCCTGCTGCGTCAGTTTTTCGATCAAATTCATACTTAAGATGCGATGGTTCAAATAATCCCAGAAGATGCTTTGTTTTCTTTGCGTCAATTGCATCAAAATCTTTCTTATTCCAAACGTAAGCAGAGTTTTTATACTTTTTAAGCCATTCTTCAGTTAAATTTCTATTATCTAATCTTTCACCAACAATATTCTGGTATTCAATATCAACATTTTCTTTCGGAATAAATTTAGTCCGCCCACCGCCTAATGCCACTTCCAACCCATCACCAAAATTGAACTCTAAAAGTTGGCGGGCGATGTCAGGAAATTTTGCTTCATAAGCGTCTTTTGCGTTCTTGAAAATATTGCCGTCTGACTCCCAATCGCGATCTGCACTGTGGGCATAACACGCTCCAGGCGTTGCGTGTGTGAGCCTTGCAGTGGTGACAACTCCAGTCGCAAGTCCTTTCTTTTCAGCCATTTCGAGAAGCGTTGTGGTTTCATTTCCCTTCACAGTTTTGTAATCAGAATGAATCACATTTTGGTTTACAGATAAAACACCTTCATTAGTTTTGATACCCGAAATTATTGCAGACATTGTTGGTGCTGAATCTGAAGTTTGCTGATTTGCTGAGTAAGTTTTTGACAAAGCTGTAAAAGGAAATTCCTCAAAACTTAGCTGATTTTCCTCGCCGCTTTCCCCTCGAAGCTGTCCTTCAAGAATCCTCGATGCAGTTAAAGTAGTAACTCCCATACCATCGCCGATAAAAAGAATTACATTTTTTGCTTTCCCTTTACGAATTTTTAAATTTTTACGTTTTTCAACGGCATTAAGCCCATCTCGCTGCCAACTTTCAGGAGTTTCCACTCGTTTGACCGGAAATTGTGGCGTTTGTCCGTATGTAGAAATTATTGTAGTTAATAAAACTAGGCTAGAAGTTAGACGGCAAAATAAATTGTTCATAGTTTGATAATAAGTCAAAAAATAAGGAATTAAAAAGAGCGTTGCAGATTTTGAACTACAACGCTGAAAAAATTAAGATTGAGTTAATATCTAATATCCACAGTGATAATTTCCACCTTCGAAAGAACGACTCCATTTATTATCGTTTTTCGAATAAACCGCAAAATTATTTCCCTCAAATGCTTGGGTAATTGTGAAAATTTCACTTGAACCATCACCATCAACGTCTAAAACATCAATCAAAAGTTCTTGGTATGTTCCACCATCGAGTGCTGTAATTTCACCGCTCATAACTTCATCTTTTTTTATTGATTCAAACTCTTTATGACCAAAAGCAAATTTACCGCTCGCATTTTTTTCGGCGATAAAGAAGAACAAACTGCGAGATGAAGCCGAAGTTTTGGTGAAATATGTGCCTACTAATTCAACTTTTCCGTCATTATTAACATCAAGAGCCGTAAGATTTAGGTAATTTAAGGTTTTCAATGCACTTGCTGAAACTTTTTCTTTTGTAAATTCGGCACGCACAAGTTTTTCAACTTCTGCTCTCTCCGCAGTTGTGGGCAAACGGCGAATTCCAGAGCCTTTTTTGACATCAATATTTGTCGCCAATGCCATAATATTTCCTTTCAAATTCGCTTTAATTTGAACTGCTGCTCCAGCCATATTTGGTGAACACTCAGTAGATTTGGCATCTTTTTCGACAACAGCTTTTCCAGCAATTTTGCCGCCAAAAACTACGTCATAAGCCGCACTTGGTTTATAGAACATTGCAAAAAAATTGCTCGGTTCTTTTGTCGCAACATTTTCGCCGTCTTTGTCGATTAACTTACCATTTTCGACTAACGCAATTGGCTCAAGCACTTTTTTGCCTTCATTATAATTAAGTATTGCAAAGACAATTTGCTTGGTCTTAGACTTCACCGGTTTCACATTTCTTTGGGCATAAATACTCAAAGAAAAAAGTGAAAATGCAAGAACAAATAATACTGGAATCGTTATTTTTTTCATATTTTTACCAAACAATTTTTATTAATTTAGATTCAATAATTGATTTATCTTTTGTCAAAATCGCAACGCTAAAACCTTGTTTCTCAATAGCTAAGGCTGAACTTACAATTAACCTATCATGCATTTCAGGAACCGCAGAAGCGTTCAAACTTTCTTGTAAAATATCTAATGTGAGTGGTTCAATTTCAATTCGTTGGTCGCTAAAAACTCTGTTTAGAAGAATTATTACTTCAGGAATTGAAGTCCTATTTTTCTTGACAATATCAATTGCCTCTGCCAACGCAATCATTGGTAAAATCAGAATACTTTTTGCATTATCAAAAACAATTTTAGCTTTGTTTCCAAGTTTTTCATTGCCTTCGACATACCAAATTAAAGCATGAGTATCAATGACATATTTGTTTATCATTTCCACTCTTCCTCATTAAAATGATACTCAGCAAGTTTAAAATCTTCGTCAGTTGACATTCTCCTACCGGAGTTTTTAAATTCTCCATAAATCAAACCAACTTTTACATTTTCAGCTGATTTTTGCTTTACAGAAATCTTACGCCGCAAACTAGCCGTCAATCTTTGTAATAACGTCAATGTTTCGTCAGCGGAAAGTTTTCCGGCTCGTTCTAAAATCAAATCAATTTCGCTTGTCATAAAACACCTCAAAAAAATTACTTACAGTTTTTCAGCAACAGATTTCCCTTGTAAAAACTGTAGTAAATACTCGCGACCGCCAGCTTTTGAATCAGTTCCGCTCATATTGAATCCGCCAAATGGCGTTACCCCAACCAATGCTCCAGTGCATTTTCGATTCAAATATAAATTCCCGACGTGAAATTCGTCTCTCGCACGTTGGAGATTTTCTTTGCTTTCCGAGAAAACTGCTCCAGTTAAACCATATTCAGTTCCATTAGCAATTTCGAGTGCGTGATCGTAATTTTTCGCTTTGATAACGGCTAAAACCGGTGCAAAAACTTCTTGCTGCTCAATTGTGTCGCCGGGCTTTACATCAACAATAATGGTTGGTTCAATGTAAAATCCGTTAGAATTATCACCTTTTCCGCCAATCAAAACTCGACCGCCTTCTTCGATTGCTTTTGCAGTCATTAGAGTTGCCTTCTCAAATGATTTTTGATTGATTACTGCGGTCATATTCGTGTCGCCATCAATCGCGAGACCAATTTTTAGCTTTTTAGTGTGTTCAATAATTTTTTCGAGTAACTTATCGTGAACTTTTTCATCAACAATCAGACGCGAACACGCTGAACATTTTTGCCCTTGAAAACCAAATGCAGCCTGGACAGTTCCGATTGCCGCCGCATCCAAATCTGCGTCATCGCAAACAATAATCGCGTCTTTGCCGCCCATTTCCGCAACAACTCGCTTCATCCAACGTTGCCCAGGCTGAGTTTTAGCGGCTTGTTCATAAATATGAAGACCGACAGCTTTCGAACCCGTAAACGAAATAAAGCGAATCTTCGGCGAACTAACAAGAACTTCGCCAACCTTCGTTCCGCTTCCGGCGACAAAATTCACAACACCTTTCGGAAGTCCAATTTCTTCAAGGATTTCCATAAATTTATACGCAATCGCTGGTGCATCAGGCGAAGGTTTGAGAACTGTTGTGTTTCCGCAAACTACTGCGGACATTGTCATTCCAGCCATAATCGCGAGCGGAAAATTCCACGGTGGAATGATTGCACCAACTCCGAGTGCAATATATTCAAAATTGTTCACTTCACCCGCAAGCGGTGTCGGCGTAACTGGTTGATCGCCAGACCATTTAAGCATTTCGCGTCCATAAAACTCAAGAAAATCAATAGCTTCAGCGGTGTCGCCATCTGCTTCAGCCCAAGTCTTTCCAACTTCGACAACCATCCAAGCCGAATAATAATGTTTCCGGTCGCGAATAATCGCTGCGGCTTTGAACAAATAATCTGCACGTTCGGCGGCTGAAACAAATCGCCAGGTTTTGAAGGTTTCAGTTGCGGCATCAATCGCTTTATTGACAAGCGTTTCCGCGTCAGAATCGGCATCAGAAAAATTACCGATTACTTCAGCTTTTGCCGCCGGATTTATACTCGCAAACTTAGTCTGCAAATCAATCTTTTCACCATTTATGATGATTGGATAATCTCGCCCGAGTTCGCTAACTACTTGCGTAATAGCAGTTTTCATCGCGTCAGCATTTTCCGCAATCGAATAATCGACAAACGGCTCGTTTTTAAATTCGTCTAAACTTTTTTGTGTTTGCATATATTTTTCCTAAGCAAATTGTAATGAATCAATATTTTTTGGTATTGGGAGCGGTTTTCCATCTTTTTCCATAATTTCTATCCATTCATCGACAACAACGCAAATTTCCTTGAAAACCTTCAACTGGTTGTCGCCATGCACTCCACCATACATTATTTCAGGACACATCCCGATGTAACAATTATCTTCATCGCTCCAATAAACAATTTTTTTATAAAGTTCACCTTTGTGTTTCATTTGTTTTTCACCTCACTCAACGCTTCACTAACCAATTTTTCTTGATATTTTTTTGCATCATCGCCAATCTTACCTGAAATTGTAACTCTATAACCGCTCAGATGTTCATAGTTTCTGTGGCTTCCTTTTCCACCTTGATTTACAAATCCGTTGCGTTGTAATTTGGCGATTAATTCTCTAATTTTCGGTGGCATAAAATCTATCGATTCTTATTCTTTTGAATCTCGCTCAATTCCCATTCATCAAGAAACTCCGGATAAATTGGATCAGTTTCGGCTTTCCAACTAACGACAAATCGTGGTTTGTGATTGTCAGACGAATTTTTTACATAAGCTAGAATCAGTTCCCAACCAACTGACAAATAATGATTTAGCTCTCTCGAAGAGCCAACTTCAGCTGTAATTTTTGTTTCTTCAATGCTCATTACTATTCCCATTTACCAGTTTTCTGTAATCTTCGAATCTTCTGTTTCGCCAATTGTCTTTTCAAAACCGTCATTCGGTCAAGAAAAACAATTCCATCACAATGATCAGTTTCGTGAAGAATGCAACGTGCTTCTAAATCGTCAGTATCAAGTTCTTGAAAATTACCGTTAATATCTTGAAAACGCACGACCGTTCTCATGCTTCTTCCAACTTTTTGATACAATTTAGGAAACGAAAGACAACCTTCATCGCCGTATTGTTCGCCTTCTTGAACAAGAATTTCCGGATTAATTATCGCTACCGGATTGTAAGTAGGTTCTTGCTCTTCATCTTCACCTTCGCTCCAAACTGGAACATCCATCACAAAAAGTCGTTTAGAAACACTAACTTGCGGAGCTGCGAGCCCAACACCTTTTGCATCATACATCGTTTCAAACATATTCGAAACGAGTTTTTTCAGGTTTTCGTCAAATTCCGTAACTGGTTTACCAACTTGTAATAAAACCGGTTCAGGATAATGGGCAATCTTCAAAAGCGACATAAATAATATTTTAAACTCGTAATGTTGAATTGGCAACAATCAGAAAAGTCGATGCCAAGTTTTACTTCCAAATCTTATCCAAACGGCAAATGTTAGAAGTTTCCAGTAGCTTCTTTTTACATCTTCGGGTTCTTTCAAATTTGCCAAATTGTATCTAAACACCCGAAAAACAAAGAGTTTTCCATAACCATAAAATAAAAGTTTGGCTCTTTCTAATGAAATAATTTCTAATATCCAATCTTTTTTAAATGTTTGTTTTGATAAAAATTTATTAAATTGAAACGCATCTTCGAGATGTTTTTTAACTGATTTCGGCTTAAATGATTGTGAAAATTGATTAAAAGATGTTTCAAACTGCCTTTTGCCGATTGATTTTTGGGTTAATGGAAGAAGTTTTGCGACTTCATTTAATCTTTTATAAAAAAGTGAATCAGCAAAAAACTTCAACTCAGCAGGCATTATTCGCGAAATTTCAACGCTTTCTTCTTTCGTTAAACCATTTTGCAGACCAATTTGCTCAGGTTCTGACAAAAATTCACTCCTGAAAGTTTCATCAGTATAAATTTTTGCCAGCACATTTTGTTGTTCCAAAAGCGACATCAAGAAATACTCCTTGCATAGTTCAGTTCTTCAATTATTTCGCTGAATGGCGGAAAATTTTCATCACGTTCGAGAATTGCACCTTTAACATCAGTTCGTGAACAAACTTCTTGAAAAACTTCCCAAATTTCCTTTGGCGTATTACTCGAGTGCGAATCAATTAAATATTTTCCATGCTTATTTCCACCAACAAAATGAAGTTGCACAACTCTCTCAATTGGAATTTCATCAAGCCATTTTCGCCAGTCGAATTTATGATTTATCGAATTGATATAAAGATTTGTCACATCAAGCAAAAGTCCGCAATCGGTTTCTTCCAAAACTCGGGTCAAAAACTCAGTTTCGGTCATTTCCGCGGTCGGATATTGGAACATATATGTAATGTTTTCAAGTATTAAGGGCGTTTTTATAACTGATTTTACAAGTTTAATATTTCTAATCAAAACTTCAACCGACTCGCGTGTATAAGGCACAGGTGCGAGATGACCGATCTCAGATCCGCCCGATTTTGTAAAGCAAATATGTTCGCTAAACCATTCTGGCTCAACTATTTCCACTAATTCAGCGAATTTCTGAAGATAACTTTCATCAATTCCTTCTGCACTTCCGAGTGATAAATTTAAGCCGTGCGGAATCAATGGAAAATGTCGTTTTAAGAGGTTTAATTCCGCGAGTTTGTTTGAAGTTGCGTCAAGATAATGATCAGCCGTGATTTCGAGAAAATCAATCTCATTTTGGTGTAAAAAAATGTCAGATTTTAGCTGTTCGCGGAAACCCAAACCAATTTTCACGAGCAACCTCCGCCGCAACCACCACAACCGCCGCCACCATCTCCGCCGCCGCTATCAACTGAGCTACAACTCGACGAACCACAGCCTGAACCGCAGCCACTAGTTGATGATGAACGATGAAATGCTTGTTCGTAATTGCCATAAGCCGAACCTGCGAGAACACTCGTTCCAAATATTCCAACTGCTAAAAGAGTCGGGTCAATAGCACCAAATGTTGTTTGCGGAACAAATTGATTGTTTGCAACGCTGTTGACGTTTTTCAATCTTTCAAAAGCCGTTTGAAGCGATTCGAGATACTTTTTTCCAAGCGATGAAAGTCTGCTGGTTTTACTCATTATGCCAAATGCAATCAGTGAAATTGCTAAAAAAATTATCAGAAAAATTACGTTATTTATTCCGCCGAGATAAGCTAGAAACAATTTATAGACACCAAGTAAAGCAATTGAACCGGCGAAAAGCAGTGCAAATATTTTAGTTTTTGACTTAACTTCATCTGGTGTCAGAAAATGTGAAAGATTCGCCCTGCTTTTACAAACAATCGCAAATGGAGAAACAATTGAAACCAGACCATTTGCTGCAAAAATGTCTTTGGTTTCTCTTGTTACTTGAAAAAAAGGCAAGACATTTCTTTCAATTTGCGAGAGTTCTGTCCAATTGGGTTGGTTTTTTGTTTGCGAAATAAATGAAGTTTTGGCTTCGTTTGTAATCTCAAGAAACCCTTTTTTTGTTAGCGAAAAAACTACTGAGCGAGCGAGTTCGTTTTCGCCACCGCGAAGATATGCAATTTCGAAAGGATCAATATCGTGCGGAATATTTGGAATCGGCATTTTCGAAGTCCAATCAAATGAACGCTTTAGCACATTAAAAACTACGATAGAAACGATTGTGACACCAAAGAAAAGTGCGAGAAATGTCAGTCCTGACATATTTGCGATTGGATTGTTGAACAAAATATCCATATTTCCTCCAGAGTTAGTTTATCAAATGAATGATACGAATTGATAGACATTTCGCTTATTAATTTAATGTTAATTCTCTCATTATTTCTTCTTTCCTTTTGTCTTTCAGTCTCGTTGCCAAATACCAAACCACAAATAGATTTAAGACCAAAACTCCAACACGAACCCAAGTAAATTTCTCAAAAATTTCATAAATTTCAAGTGGAATAAGTAGAGAGGTCGCAATAACCGTGAGAACTTCTGCCCAGCGTTTTTGCAACCAAAGTCCAATTCCTTCCGTTAACTGCAAAGCAGAATAAAGAAATGAACCAACGCTAAACATCACAAGTTGTGTATTTCCAACACCTTCCAACTTTTCTGCGATCGTATTCACAATTCGGTTGCCTGAATCGATTCCGTGTCTGGTGATGAATGCTTCAAATACGTCAGCCGCATCTTTGTTGATCAAAGTGAGCAGTTTAATCCCGACAATTAACAGAATTATTCCCTTAACAAACTTGATAATTGCAAGAATGTGGATTGTCCATGTGCGTTCCTTTGGAGTTTGATTTTTATAACGAAGATGAATGTGAGGTTTTTTCATAAATTAAAATTCGCTAACTTGCTTAACGTAATTGTCGAAATTTCGTTTCATTTCTTCCAAACTATCGCCGCCAAATTTCTCACGCATCGAGTTCGCAAGTGTAATCGCGAGCATCGCTTCGCCAATCACACCAGCAGCCGGAACAGCCGTTACATCTGATCGTTCGAATGCGGCGAGTTCTTCAGTTTTTGAATTAATATCAACTGAACGGAGCATCTTTTTAAGCGTGGCAATAGGTTTGAGATAACCTCGGACGCGAAGTTCTTCGCCGTTTGTAATTCCACCTTCGAGTCCGCCAGCTCGATTCGAACTTCGTTTAAACTCTTGTGTATAAACAATTTCATCGTGAACTTCCGAACCAAATCTTCCGGCATTCGCGACGCCTTCGCCTATTTCAACCGCTTTCACAGCCTGAATCGACATCACGGCTTGTGCGAGTCTGCCATCAAGTTTTTCACGCCAAGAAGTGTGCGAACCAAGCCCAATCGGCAAACCTTTAGCTACAACTTCAAAGATTCCGCCGAGTGTGTCACCGTTTGCTTTTGCCTCATCAATCAGCTTAACCATTTCAGTTTCAACCTTTTTATCAGCACAATTAAGCGGCGAATTATCATCAATTTCAGAAATTTCCGCCCAAGTTTTATCGAGCGGATTTTCAGGAAGACATCCAAGTTTGATAACGTGCGAACGAATTTCGATTCCAAAATTCGCGAGAAGTTGCTTGGCGATCGCACCGCAAGCAACTCTTGAAGCAGTTTCGCGTGCCGATGCACGTTCCAAAATATCGCGTAAATCTCTCGTTTGAAACTTCTGTCCGCCGGCAAGATCGGCGTGTCCCGGACGCGGACGTGTGACAATTCGCGGATTTTTCGGTTCAGTTTCGACCTTTTCAGACGACATAATTTCCGTCCAATGAACAAAATCACGATTTTCAATAAGCAATGAAATCGGCGAACCGAGCGTTTTTCCATGTCGAACTCCCGAGAGAATATCTGCCGTATCAGACTCAATCTTCATCCGACCGCCGCGTCCGTATCCTTGTTGCCGTCGCCAGAGTTCCTGGTTAAGTGCTTCAATGTCAATAGTTACACCTTGCGGCATTCCTTCAATTATTGAAACTAAAGCCTTGCCGTGCGATTCGCCTGATGTTGTAAATGTGAAATTCATAGTTGGATATAAAACAACATATTATCACATTTTCAAACAGAAAAATTTGGATTAAATTAGACACGGAAAAACGCGGATTAAGCTGATTAACACGGATTGTTTTATAAAATCTCCGCGTATATCCGCCAAATCCGCGTTTTTCCGCGTCTAATTTTTTAAATTTTTACTACTTTCTAATCGCCCATTTTTCAAATAATTTCAGACGATTTTCCAGAATTGCTTCAACATTCGGAATCTTTGTTACAAGCGTTTCCAAATGCTGCAGATAATTCGGCTCGCCAAACATCTCACGGATTTCCTTTAAAAATGGATAAATTTTGGCATAAACGACGATGTGTTCGGTGTTAGAATCTTGGAAGATTTTTTCATCAATCCCGCCATTATTTACAAAAGAACACGCCATATTCCAATGCGAAGTGATCATTCGATAATTTGCACTTTCGTCTTCACCACTCAAAAGTAACTGTGCGATTTCCGCCGTGCTTTTCGGGTTAAATTCGGTCATAAACCATTTTCTCGCCTCACGCATTTTTGCTTCGCCACGCATTTTGTAAAGTTCAATTACCGCCAACGTATCTTGCTGTTTATCTGCCATTATTTTTCTCCTTTAAGATCAATTTTCCAATTAAGTTTTTATCATTAGCCAACGAAATTTGCCGCAAAATTTCTAAGTTGTTCTTCGCTTCTGGAACCTTAAGTTTCAACGCAATTTCAATCTGCTTTTTTGCCGATTTAAAATCTCCTTGCAAAGCATAAATCACGCCAAGATTATTGTAACTTACTGGTTTTGCAACACTTTTGAACTTTATTGCGTTTCGAAAAGCTATGATTGTTTCGTCATATTTGCGTTGCTCATAAAAAACGAACGCCAAATCATACCAAGTTTCACCGTTATTTTCATCGAGCCTGATTGCTTTCAAAAAATCTTTTTCCGCTTCGTCAAAATTCTTCAAATCAACCAAAGCCATTCCGTTTGCATAATACGCACGTTCGTAATCCGGATTAATTTGTAGGGCTTTTTCAAATTCGATAACCGCTTTATCGGGTTGATTTAAGCGATAAAAACAAACTCCAATGTTGTAATGAATTTGAGCCGAATTTGCCTCTGATTTTTGAAAATGAAAAAGAGCCGTTTGGAAATCGCCTCGTTTTGCAAGTTCGATTCCTTTCTCAAACTCACTTTGCTGGGCAAAAACGCCAACCTGAAAAATCAATGCAAAAAGCCACGCTAAAAATAATTTACGCATTTTTTATCTCCTTGAAACAGTAGTTTCAAAAAGAGTGTAAAAAAATAACGGCAAACAAATCTTTTCTCTGCTTGCCGTTTATATTGCGAAATTGCGGTTGTTTGTTTTTAGGTAAATATTTTTTAACGAGCAAGGCTTTACGAATAAGTGAAAATAGAAGCACAAATTTTAACGTTAGCAAAAATATTTATTTGAAACCCGAATGTTCAATTAACTACAGAACCCACTTTTTTGGAAAACTCGTGCTATAAATTTATCGTTATTTTTCATCAAGTCTTTTGTCTGGAATTCAAGTGATTTCACTATTGTCACATCAGATTCAAAACCAAAAAGTCTGCTAATACCTGTCTCTCTAGTTTGAATTAAGATTTTCATTCTATAGTCCTTACCATTAGATGCTTTTTCTAGTTTCTCAATTGCATCTTCAAGTGTTTCATATTCTCCTTGAATTTTTACGGGAACTGGCATACCTTCAAAATGGTCTTTTAAAAATCCGTCTATCCCGCCATTTCTCTGAACTGGAAAAGCATTTATATTTTGTAAAATAGCTAGTTCTTTTTCTGTTTTTTCTTGATACTCGTGTGTTCCTTTGTTTAAAAGATTAGATTCAGAAATAACCATCTCTTCTAATCGTGAGTTGGCAAGTTCTACTGCGTCTTTGGAAATGTCAATTCCAATAAATTGTCTTTTTAAAGATTTTGCTGAAACACAAGTTGTCCCGCTTCCACAAAATGGGTCAAGAACCAAATCGCCTTCGTCTGTTATTATATTTAAAATTTGGTTTAGCAATAAAACTGGCTTTTGAGTTGGATAACCTGTCCTTTCCTTGGCTTTGGGGTTTAAATATGGAATTTCCCAAACGTCTGAAAGCGGAACTCCTTTTTTTTCTTTACCTAAAATTGCGTTTCCATTTTCATCTCTTTTATAAACAGATTTACCGTTTTCATCTCTCTGCCTGTCTTGTAAAATTTGGTCGAGATTTGTTGTTGCGGAATAATCGGTATAAAGAGTATTAAATTTAAAATTCTGTGTTTTTGAATAAAAGAAAATTACTTGATGTGCATTTAAAAGTCCTTTTTTGGCATTTGACCACCTTTTGTATGACCAAATAATTTCGCTTTGAAAATTTTCACGACCCAAAACCTTATCCATTACAATTCTGATGTTATGCGATGCCGTTTTGTCGCAATGAAGAAATACACTTCCTGTGTTTTTTAAAACTCTTTTTGATTGTTCTAAAACATTTTCAATGAGGGTTAAATACTCTTCAATAGAACTGTATTTATCATCAAACTCGTAGGTTTTAGAATTATCTTTATTTGTAAGACTATGTTTGCGTTGAGTAAAAAAAGGTGGGTCAAAGTAAATCAAGTCAGCTTTGTTGGCTTCAATTTCTTTGAGTTTTTCAACACAATTTCCATGATAGATTTTATTAGTTTCCATTTTCGGGTGTCCTTTCGTTAGCAATTTGTGTCAAAATAGCTTTTAGGTCAACTCCTGAATATGCTATTAAATATTCCCAAGCTTCATCACCGCCATAATATTCTCCTTCTACACCTGCATAAAGTGTTTTTAAAGTTTCTTGAATTCTAATAGCTTGTTCTCTTTGAGGATAATAAAACATTACCCTTATTGGTTTGTAACCGTGTTCTTTGATTACTTTAACTCTTGTGTGTTCTTTTGTAATATGGTCTCCGTCAGTTGTTGCATCTCTCCATTTCACTTCAATAGCATCATTACCATTTAAAAAATCAATCTCAAAAGTTTTTGGACGTTGTCCAATGGTGTTTTCTATTTTTGTCTTTAAACCGTTTGGAAATTTGAAATTCAAACATAAAGTTGCCGCTTCTTCAAGAAATGAACCTGCATACTTATAAAGAAATCGTCCTGTGTTTTGATATTGGTCAATAAGTTGTCCTTCTTGTAAAGTAATACCTAAAACACGATAAATTAGATAATGAGAGTTATCGTCGCCTTTCATTTCTTCTGTTCTAGCTTCAATTTTGCCATTTAAGTTGGTAGAGTAGAACATCGCTAAATTCTTTATATTTTGTATTAATTCGTTCATTGATTTTTGATATTTATTTTTTGCAAGTTACAATTTTTTTCGGTTACTGTCGTTATACAAAAAGGAGTAATTTGTAAATTTACTCACCATTTCTAAACTAGCATTATTTAATTGTAACAAAATCAGTTGTTTACTTAAATTTTGTAAATTCCTCGTAGTTTTCCAAAATACAAAATACGATTTTTTTTTCTCGTTCTTTTTATTTCCCTCTTTTTACTCTATTTCTGAGTTCAATTTCTTTTTATTTTCTAAAAAAGTGGCTGCATTCAATTCTGTTACTACTTTTTTGCCTGTTTTTAGTTCTAATTCTTTCCGTGCATTTCCTGCAATTGTGCCGCCTTGTTTGGCTATTTTTTTGCTTTGCTCAAAGTTTTTTGGATCAACAGCTTGTGAAATGTCTTTGGTAGAGGCTTCTGCCAACATGTTCAAAATGAGTTCAGTATTGGTCATTTTATCTCTGAGGTTTTCTTTTTTAAGTCCTTTTAGTTTTTTGTATTCTTTAGTGTTTTTGCCGCTCCAGTTTTTGGTAATTATGTCTGTCAAGGTTGCAAATTGCTGTCCTTCTTTTAAGCCAAGCCTTTTCCATTCATCGGTGAGTTCTTTGCGTATTTCTATGCTTTTTAATCTCTGATTTATCCAATTTTCGCTATATCCAAGATTCAGGTATTGTTGCAATGCTCTGTCAATACTCAATTCGGGATCATGCATTTCATCTATTCGTTCACTGGCTATTTGTGCCAGCCACAATTTGAATGGCTCGGCTTTGGGCGAGGGAATAGATTGAATCAGTCTAAAAAGTTGCTCGGTATCGGCTACATCGGTTAGTCGCATTTTGCCATCTGGAGCAACCATTTTCAAACCGTGACAATTCGTCACGGTTTCATTTCCTTCTTGTTTTAATCGCTGTTTTAATTTACGCCAATAGGCATTCGCATCTATACTTTCCGTTAAAACAGCTATCAAATCAATAATGGAAATAAACCATTTTTCTTCCGTTTCGCACCAAACAGTTCTTACTTGCTGGCTTTCAAAAAGCTGTATTTGATTGTTCATATCCCAATTTCTTTGAGTTCTATTTTCATATTCTATTGTTCTTGATAAAAATTCTTTTATAAATTTCAGTTCCATTTAACTCTGTTTCACTTCACGCCAAACTTTCGGTGTAAAAGACGTTAATTTACGGAAAAGCGTTGTGAAATGGCTTTGATTTTTGAAACCTGTCTGCAAACCGATTTCGACAATTGGTAGATTGCTATGCGAGAGCAAATCTTTCGCTTTTTCGATGCGGCGAGTGGCGATATATTGTTGTGGCGTAACGCCCAAAGTCTTGCGAAATGAACGTGCGAAGTGAAAATGACTCAAATCTGCAACTCCAGCAATTTCGGTTAAAGTTAAATCTTGCTCTAAATTTTCGTTGATAAATGCGGTCACGCGGCGGAGTTTATGACCAGACAAACCGCCGAGAAATTGCTTCGCGTTTTCTTTTGCGTTTGTGTAATTTTTGATGAGATGAAACATCAAAGTGTGTGCAATTGAATCGGCGTAAAGTCTTGAAGAAGTTTCTTTTTTAGCCGCTTCATCAAGAAAAGCAAGACTCAAATGTTGTATCAGTTGATCTTTTTGCGAGACAGTTTCGCGGAGTTCGATATTTGGCGAGAGATTCATTTCTGCTGCCATTTTCGAGAGATATTTTGGCGTAAAATCAACTAGCAGACTTTCATATTCGCCTTTCCAAGAAGCAATTACTGATTGCCCGACAGGCATCATACACATCGAATCGCTATCGCCGCAAGCCAACTTAGTTCCGCCGCCAGCCGTGTGCCTTTGTGTCGTCAAATTCCCGTCAAGTGTCAAATTTATCTCGTTTACCGTTGCAAAATGCTCAGGCATTTCGCCCGCAACAACTCGCAAATGTCTGACGCTAAATTCATCAAAAGCCGCTTCACGCTTGAGCAAAATTGGAGAATTTTGTGCTTCGGTTTCTTTCCAGATAACTTCCATGTTTTGTATTTACTTATATTTGAAATAAAAATGCAAATTTCTCAATGCTTTATAAACAACCTCTAATTTTAAAAATGAATTGAATTTGGCAAATAGTCGGTAGCTTTTACGTCTTAATTTATGTTTGAATTTACAACATTAAAAAGTAGTAGAGTAGAGTTTTTGTAAATGGAACAAAAAAAATTCAATAAAAATTAACAGAACGAATTAGGGGAAATATGGGATTAAAAGAAACATGGGCTGATGAATGTAAAAAAGCCTTCGATGCGAGAGATTGGAATAAACTTTGGTGGGTAATGAAATTAGCAACTACACCAATATCAGGCGGCTTGCCTTCGTGGATTGGCGGCAAACCAGTTGCTTCATTATTCCTCGCTAGATTTCTTGATAAAGGAGGCGATATGAAGCTCGATTATACTTTCGCTTTTCCTGGACAAAGCGGCTGGCTTTATTCGCCTTCAATGAAAAATGGAATATCAAAATTAGATACTGATGCACGTGCAATGTGTTTGTCGAAAGCAAATGCAGGTGAACAAAACGGTTTGTATGAAAATGAAACCAGAGTCGATCAAGGTGCTGCAACTGATGGAGATTGTTATTACGCAATCGGCAAATTTATCTTGCACGGCAAATATAAGTTTTCAGTCGGAAATTGGTTCGGAAAACGTGAGTTGAAAATAGAGCGTGTTTATTGGATTAAGGAAGCATACGACTGGCAAAGAGGAGCAAAAGGTGGAATTTTACCACACGATTACCCAATTGCTTTAATTGATAATGGTTTAGCTACTGTTTACACATACGAAATAATTTTTGGTGAGCCAGAACTAAAAATTACCTTTTGACCAAACTTTCAATAAAAAAATAGGTAATAAATTTTTATACATAAAAAAAAGCACGTCGAAATTTGACGTGCTTAATCTTTTTTTAAAAGTAATTTCCCTTACTTTTTAATTGTATAGTCGTGCCAACAAGATGTCGGGTTTTGCATCATTTCTAGAAATTCTAACGCCGCTCTGTTCGCTGCGTTTCCAGAATTATTATTTTCTGGATTTAGAATTTTGCCGATTTGATCGCGAATTCCTTCGAGATGAATTTTGGTTGCTTTGTCGCCCGAACGTGCAATCGATGAACCAATTGAAGCATTTAACGCCCGAAGTTCGGCACGATAATAAGCTCTTTCATCGCCACTCGAAATAAACTGAGCGGCAAATGCTGCCGGAAAACCTGCCGGTAAACTCGGTGCGGCGGAATTCAATTTGTTATTAGCAATTTCGAGATACGAACGATGCAAGTTTCTGCGATAAGCATCAACAACAATTTTAGGCGTGTTTAATTCACTAAAAACGCTATTTCTGACATCAGCCAAAAATTGATCCGGCTGATACGAAGCGTTTCCATCGAGTGCCGATTGCTCGATCAATCTCGCAAAACGCGAACTAGACAATAAATTATTAAGCACACCATTTTGCGAATTTCGGATTCGATTTAAGGCTCCAACAGGTTCGATTCTACGAAGAATTTCTTTGTCAATCGCCCACGTTGGAGTGGCAAAAGCGTTATCTGAAAGAAACTTCACAGCTTCAATCTGTCTTGCTTTTGGAATTAGCGAAAATCGAACTCCATCTTGCCCGATATGTTTTTGTTGTGAATCAAATCCGCCGACAATCGCCGCAACGTGATTCATTTCTAGCGTCCATTGCCCAAGCATTCGCGGATACATTTCGGTCAATTCATCGTAAGGCATTCCTTTTTCAGTAGTTGTCGCCGAGACAAGCATTTTGGCAACTCGTTTCAAATTTAACAATCCAAGCCCCGAAGATTTGACCGCATCAGCATCACCAACTGCTTCAGTCAATTCGCCCGGATCGCTTCCGCTTGAACCTTCAGTTGAGAATCTGAGCCACGGAGTTGTTTCTTGTTCGCGAGCCCAATTATTGAGCGTCGGAAGTTCTGCGTCAGGAGTTTTCGCACCTGGAATTGGTTTATAACCCCACATTGTCGCCCATTCATCGTAAGGTCCGATGCCTGGAACGAGATCAGCCGGATCAATATTATCTTCGGGTTGAGCAACATAATTGAAACGCGAATAGTCCATCAAAGTTGGTGTATGTCCCATTTTTTTGACCCAATCGCGATCGCGAACTTTATCCGCCGGATAGGTCGAACTTGCCTTAAAATTATGTTGAAATCCGAGCGTATGTCCAACTTCGTGTGCGGCTACATATTCAACCAAAGTTCCCATCAAATCATCTGGAAGCGGGAGTTTTTGAGCTCTTTTGTCGAGCGGTCCGGCTTGCAAAAAATACCACGCTTTCGAGAGATTCATCACATTATGATAAAACTGAATGTCAGATTCGAGAATTTCACCAGTCCGCGGATCATTAACATTCGGTCCCGAAGCGTTTTCAATAGTTGACGGCAACCAGCGGATTACTGAATATCTTGCATCTTCTGGGCTAAAATCAGGATCTTCTTTTTTTGTCGGAGCCATTTTTGCAATAATTGCATTTTTAAAACCAGCGGCTTCAAATGCTTTTTGCCATTTTTCGACACCGCGTTTCATAAATGGAACCCATTTTGTCGGTGTGGCTGAGTCGATATAATAGACGATTGGCTTAATTGGTTCAGATAGTGCCGCATTCGGGTCTTTTTTCTCAAGTCTCCAACGTGTGATAAACGTCCGAGTTGCCGCTCTCTGATCTTCGCGACCATAATCAATCAAACTCCGCGAAAAATATCCGACTCGTTCATCAAATAATCTCGGCATCATCGGATTTTCAGGCAATTTGACCATACTATAATGCAAGACAACGCTTGCACTTCCAGGATTCATTCCGCCAGTTGGTGCCGCTATCGGGAAACCTCCGCCAAGTCCGGCTGGTGGAGCAATTCGCGTGTATGTATGAGTTGCTTCAACTTCAATGTTCGTCGGATATGGAGAAATTCTCTCAAGATACGAACGCGAACTATCTAATGCCGTCGCACTCAAGCGTTGTTTCGCACTTAATTCCTGAATATCAGTCGTGAATAAACGTGAGACATCGATTACCGCAGATTCGTTGTTTGCACCAAAAGCAGCAATCGGGAATGCCTGTAAAATTGAATCATTATTTGAAGCCGCAACCGCTTCTGAAATTGGCGTTTTTGAATCGGCAACAACCGAATAATTAATACTTCGAAGAAAAATTTTGTTTTCAAGCTGTTCCCATTTAACGACACGATTTCCCAGTGCTTGCCCGCCATAGCCAACTCCAATTGTTGTCTTCGCAATCTGCGAAACCCAGAGAAATTCTTTGCCAAGTTCGCTTTTTGGAATTTCGTAATAAAATTTATCTTTTATCTGGTGAACTTTGAAAATACCAACTTTTGTTTTAGCATCTTTCGTTATTACTTTGTCATAAGGTTGCGGGTCAGTTGACGGCGGACCGCCCAAACCACCCGGACGCGGAATTACCGGACCAGTCGGCGGAATTTCTGGCGTTGGATCTTGTGCAAATGCAACCAAACTTGTTGTTGCCAAAAACACGCCTAACATCATTAATTTTAATAAGTTCTTTATCATTTTCTACTTGTCTCCTAAATGTATCTGGAAAGAATTGTAACTACGGAAATTTGAACTATTTTCTTACTTACAATTTTTTAACATTTACTACTTGAATGTAAAAGCCAGTAAATGTAGTTTGCGATAAATTTTGATTAAATCTTAAAAAGCTCCGCCGGATTGATTTTGAATTGCAACATTTGAGCAGTTTTTCGTCCGCCATCGCCGCCTTTTCGCTGCATTCCGATTCTGCCAATTTTAAGATTTCCGTCTTTAGTGAAGCGAATTTCTCCATTCCCAAAATAATTCATAACTTCGTTAATATTTTTCAGTATCCATCGACTTTCTTTTGTAGTCTTTTGAGCTACTAGCATCCAACCTGCCGAAAAATCTCCCCGCCCTCGAAGCAAGTCTGAAACAATTAAAATTTTACTTTCATTAAAAAATTTCAAAACTGAATCTTGATTTTTAATACTCATTTCACTAAAAAACATTCGCCTTGAATCGCGTAAGTCTTTTCTTTCAGACGGAATTTCTCCAACGAAATGCTTCAAGATATTTACTATATCTTCCGACATATTCCAAACTTCTGAGTATCTATCAACCCACCTTTTATCAATTTGATTAAACCCTGTGAGATTACTAACAAGTTTAATCGATAGATTTTCCACCGAAATTGCGTCTTTCAGGAATATTGTGATTTGAACTTGAACATCAGTTTTGTTACCTATTCGGCTGGAAAGTTGAACGGCGAAAACTTTTTCAATTTCTGAAAGTTTGTAACCCATAATCTCGAGCCACTCTTTTGCTTCACTGTCATCTTCCCAATTATTGAATTTGTTGGCAATTTGATTTTCGTTTGCAAAACCTTCCTTAGCCGTTCGAGAACCGCGATTTCTCAGTATTTCTACGTTCATGTTTTTTTCCGATTGATTCGCGTATTTGTGCGAAAATCGCTTTAATTACTGGGGTTGCCACGCTGTTGCCGAATTGTTTATATGCTTGTGCATCGCTTACAGGAATTTGAAAATCTTCGGGAAAACCCATAATTCTGGCACATTCACGAGGAGAAAGCTTGCGAAGTTTTCCGTTGATTAAATAAGCTCCTGTTTTGCTTGCAATTCCACCGCCTTGTGCGGATAGCGTGATTGCATGTCCGAGTTCGTGATAAATTCGTTCACCTTGTCCACCTTTGTTGATGATTCCTATTTGCAAAGGTTTAGGTGGCAATGTTTCAAACAAATGTTGTTTACCGAACATCTTGACATCGTTTCTGTGAATTACATAATCTGATGTTTTTTCGTCCGGTTCTAAAAAATCTTTTAACGAACCTGTAATATTTTGTGGTGCCGGAAACGAAAAATTTTCGATATTTAAATCTTTTCGAAAAGCAACAAAATAGATTCTTTCCCGAATCATTGGCAACCCGAAATTGTTTGCGTTTATAACTTGTCGGGCAACATCATAACCTAAATTTTGTAATACTTCTTCAATGATCTTTAATGTTTTTCCGTCATTGTGCCTTTCAAAATTCTTAACATTTTCGAGAAATAAAACCTTTGGTTGATGAAACTTTGCGATTCGTGCAATTTCAAAAAACAAGGTTCCTCGTGTGTCGTCAAATCCGCGTTGTTTGCCAGAGATACTAAATGCT
Source organism: Acidobacteriota bacterium (assembly GCA_031414415.1). Taxonomy (GTDB): domain Bacteria; phylum Acidobacteriota; class Blastocatellia; order Pyrinomonadales; family Pyrinomonadaceae; genus JANNVK01. Next base: position 12,144 of record JANNVK010000033.1, on the reverse strand, counting down.
TGACAAGGAAAACCAGCACAAACAATGTCGTGCTTTGGAATCTCAGCTTCGTTAATTTTTGTAATATCGCCTTCTGGAAATTCGCCAAAATTAGCTTTGTAAGTTGTTTTCGCATGAGTATCAATCTCGCTCGAGAAAACACACTTCATCCCAAAACTTTCCAACGCAAGCCGGAAACCGCCAATCCCGGCAAATAAGTCAATAAATGTTTTCATTCCTTATTTCGCACTTGTCCAATTCGCCCCGACACCAACATCGGCAATTAGCGGAACATCTAGTTTGACTGCACTTTCCATCGCAGATTTTAGTATTTCCGAAACCTTTGCAACGTCTTCTTTCGCGACTTCGAGCAACAATTCATCGTGGATTTGCATAATCAATTTTACGTTTAACTTGCTTTCTTTCAGGGCTTTATCAACGTTGAGCATCGCGATTTTTACGATGTCAGAAGCCGAGCCTTGAATCGGCATATTGATTGCTTCGCGTTCCGCACGTGAGCGAACGGTGAAATTGCGGTCGTTGATTGACGGAAAATTCCGCCTTCTGCCGTAAATCGATGCGACGTAGCCGTGTTCGCGGGCGAATTCTGGCGTTTTTTCCATATACTTTTTCACGCCTTTGTAGGTTTCGAAATAATCGTTGATGATTTTTTTCGATTCCGAAACGCTCAAACCAATTCGTTGCGAAAGCCCGTAAGCCTCGACAGCATAAGCGATTCCGAAGTTTACAATCTTCGCTAAGCGGCGTTTTTCTTTGTCGTCGCTGCCAAAAACGAGCTTCGCGGTTTGCGAGTGAATATCTTCGTTATTTTTGAAAGCAGCAAGCAAAACGGCATCTTGCGTAACGTGTGCAAGAATCCGAAGTTCAAGTTGCGAGTAATCAGCCGAAATCAGCAAATTTCCTTCTTCGGGAATAAACGCCGAACGGATCTTTTGCCCAAGTTCGGTGCGAATCGGAATGTTTTGCAAATTTGGTTCGGTCGAAGAAAGTCTTCCGGTTGCGGCAACAGTCTGATTCAAAGTTCCGTGAATTCTGCCATCTGTCGAAATTTTTTCAGGAAGCGAATCGGTGTATGTCGATTTGAGCTTCTCAAGTTCGCGGAAGTTTAGTATCAAACGCGGCAATTCGTATGTCAGTGCGAGTTCGCCGAGAACTTCTTTGCTCGTCGAAATTTGCCCAGTCGCGGTTTTTTTGCCAGTTTCGATGTTTAATTCTTGCAAGATTTCGCCAACTTGTTTTGGCGAATTGATCTTAAATTCTCGTCCCGCAAGTTCGAAAATTCGGATCGAAAGTTTTGCTAATTCTTCGGCAAAAGTTTTCGAAAGATCACGCAAAACATCGACATCAACCTTCATTCCGTTTTGTTCAATTTCAAAAAGAAGAGTTGCCGTCGGTATTTCAATATCGGAATAAATTTTCTCTAAACCGCTTTCCCGCAACTTGTTACGGAAAAAAGGAGCGAGTTGAAAAGTGAAATCGGCACGCTCGCAAGTCCGCCATTCATTGTCCGAAAAGCCTTCGGGAACTTCGAAATTTGAATTGATCCCGATTTGTTGCTGAGCCAAAGCTGCAATGTCATATTCCGAACGACTCGGGTCGAGCAAATAAGCCGCGAGCAAAACATCATCGTTGATTGCGGTAGTTTCGACGCCAAGTTTTTTGAGGCTCGCGATGTTCCGTTTAATGTCGAAAACGCATTTGCCAAAAAGATCATTCGCAAAAGTATCGCGAATTGGAGCAATCATTTCGTCGGATGTAAATTCGACATAATACGAACTTCCGGCAACATTCGAAATTGCGATTCCGAGCGGTTTTGGCTTATCAAACGAACTCGTTTTGCTATCAGAATTTGAATCGTCAACGGCAAACGCCCAATGTTCGCTTTCCCAAAGTTTGCGGATTAATTTATTGAGTTCATCGCGTGTTTTCACGAGTTCATAAGTCTTCGCGGCTTGCGTGGACTCTTTCATATCAGAGAAAAGCGGCAATGAAGCATCCGAAAATTCTCGCGTTAAAGTGTTAAATTCCATCTCGCGAAAAAGTTGCAAACATAAAGAACGATTTGGTTCACGAAACTTCAACAAATCGAGATCAAGATCAACATCAACTTCCGTGTGAATCGTTGCGAGTTCGAGCGATTGACGAATAATATCTTGATTATTCTGCAGCGATTCACGATAGGTTTTATGCGTAATTTTCTCAGCATTGGCGATTGCATTTTCAATCGAACCATATTCGGTAATGATTTTTAACGCACCTTTTTCGCCAATTCCCGGAGCTCCGGGAATGTTATCAACTGCATCGCCCATCAATCCGAGCAAGTCGATTATCTTTGTCGCCGGAACGCCAAATTTATTCATTACCCAAGCTTCATCACAAAATTCAATCGGCGGAACGGGAACTTTGCGTTTAATATTTTGCGAATTTTGCCGCATACACAAAATATACGGATCGCTGACGAGCTGGCACAAATCTTTGTCGTTAGAAACGATAACCGCTTGGAGCTCTTTTTCGCGGCATTTGAGTGCCAAAGTTCCAATCAAATCATCGGCTTCAAAGCCCGAACGCTTCAAAATCGGAATATTAAAAGCCTCGCAAACTCTTATAATAAAAGGCAATTGCGTTGATAAATCGTCAGGCATCGCGGCACGATTCGCTTTATAATCCGCAAAACTATCATGGCGAAAAGTCGCGTCCGGCGTATCAAAAATCGCGGCAACATAATCGGGCTTTTCGTCATTTAAAAGTTTCCGAAGCATATTTGTAAACACAAAAACAGCTTGGGTAACTTGCCCTTTCGAATTCCGCATCGGCTCTTGCTTCATTCCCATCGGTGCAAAAAACGCCCGAAATATATGCGACATCGAATCTATTAAAAAGACTCGTTTTGGTGTATTTGACATGTTTGGATTGTAAGGAAATTATGGATTTGAAACAAGTTTGATGGTGTATAAATTGGTAAATTTACAATTGTTGATTAAATATGCTAGTTTTAGGCTAGATGAATTTTAAACTGCAGAAACATAAATTAAATCTTAAGCGAATTTCAGTAAATGGAATAGCAATTTTGTTTTTGATTTATGCTTTTGCAGATATTACGGTTTTGCAAGCCTATTGCGTCAACGAAGCTGTCGGAATTCCTCCGAGTCATCATTTAGCTAAAAACAATCAAGAACAACAATCCCAAGACAACCAAAATAATTTACACCATTCTGACAATCAGGAGGAAGTTCCTCAAGATTGCGGCGATGATTGTTGTTTTTGTTGTAGTTCGCACGTTTTGATTAGTTCATTTTCTGTGAAATTTAATATTGTCAAAATAGTTAGTTTCGAAAAATCCCAATCGTTTCATTACAAAAAAGAACATACAAATTCAAACCTCAAAAACCTGTTTCGCCCGCCAAGAAACGCCTAATTTCCGCATAAATAACAAGTAGATTTTTAGACAAATGGCAGAAACGCGAGTGTGAACGAGCGTGTTCAACGTCATTTTGGCACACGCTTCCTAACGGTTGCGTTTCTGCCTTTTTATCGGTTGGAAATTAGGTTATGAAATTATTTTTGTGCAAATGCTTTTCAGGCATTTTAGCACTCGCTATTTTATCGAATACGGCTTTTGCTCAGACGCAAATTGCTGTCAATACAACTGTTTCCGAGACAATCGAACCGAGCGAACCTGTTCCAAAAAAGCGTTTGGTTGAATCTTCGATGCCGATGTATTTTGATGAGCAAAACGGCATTTCGCTTGAGGATTTAATCAAAAAGGCTTTGGGAAATAACGGTGAATTAAAGATTGTTCGGCTTGAAGTTGAAAAGGCTCAGGCACGTCTGCGGCAAGCAAGTTCGCGTCCGAATCCGACGCTTGATGTTGAGCAAAAAACGGGACAATTTACCAATTCAAAAGGTGATAGTGAATTAACTGTAGGTGTTTCCGTTCCGCTCGAAGTTTTTGGTCAACGCGGCAATCGCATCAATCTGGCAAAGGCTGAAATTACGCTCAAAGAAGCCGAAGTTACAGCACGAAAGCGTCTTTTAGCGAATGAAGTTTTGACCAATTATATCGAGGCTTTGGCGGCTTTGCGGGAACTAAAAACGCTCGAAGATATTCTCGAACTTGATACGGAAACAATTCGTTTTGTACAGATTCGCGTTACCGAAGGCGATACTGCTCCGCTGGAGCTAAACCTATTGATTACTGAAGTTGAAAGACTTCGTTCACGCCGAATTTTGACCGAAGGAAGATTGCAAGTCGCCATTTCCAAACTGAAATTTTACGCGGGAATTGATTATAAAGAACCGTTAAAATTGCGTGAAGAAATTGATTCGGCAGAGCTTCCGATAACGCCGACAAGTATTGAAACAGCGATTGATGTCGCGTTAAAAAATCGTCCTGAAATTCAACTTGGCGAGCTTGAAAAACAACTTGCCGTTAGCGGATTACGACTTATTCGCTCAAACAGCAAGCCTGATATTACGGCTTTTACACGCTACTCCGACGGGAAATCAATCATCAATTCGCCACGCGGAGCATTTTCGGACAGCGGCAAACTTTTGACCTTTGGTGTGAGTATCGGTTTGCCGATTTTTAGACGCAACGAAGGTGCAAAAGCCGAAGCCGAAATTGCTATCAGACAGAGCGAAGAACGGCAAAAATTTACCGAACAAGTTATTAAAAATGATGTAGTTACAGCGTTTTTGAGATTAACGGCGGCAAAATCTGCGTTGTTGAAATTGGAAACGGCGGTTTTGCCTCGTTCCAAGCAGAATTTGGAAATTATCAAACAAGTTTATGCCATCGGCGAACTGAAAATTACCGATTTAATCAGCGAACAACGGCGGCTTTTGGATGCCAACCGCGATTTGACCGAAACATTGACGGAACGCTATCGGGCGAATGCCGATTTATTGATTGCTCTCGGACACAGTTTCGAGAAATAAGGAAAAAAGTCCAACAAATTTTCAGTTTGTTGCTGGCTAAATATCTTGACAAACTATTGGTCTTTGAAAAGTGAATACCGCGAAAGATTTTGGTTTTTAGCCCGTGTAACGGGTGACGGCATAAAGCCTCGTGCGTGAAAGCACGGGGAAATGTTAAACAAATCTCTCAAGCTCGTGTAACGAGCGACAGAAATGACGACGTTGAACATTTCTGTCGCTATCTTCGATAGCTCTAAATGTTGTGATTACTAGACCTAGCGTTCCGCTTTGCTCCACGCTAGGCTTTATGCTTTCACCATCTACGATGGTTTTTCGGATTACGGTATTCATTTTTAAATGCCCAATAGTTTATCGGACATAGGAATTTTTTATGAGTGAAAATAATTTAGAAGAAAAAGAAATCACAGAAACAGAAACTATTGATAATCAGCCGAATAAAAAAAGTTGGCTGATTACGGCGGCGATTATCGGTTTGATTGGACTGATTGGAATTGGCTGGATTGTTGCCAAACAATTTTCCGTCAAAGGCGAAACGGTGAGCGAGGAAAAGAAAGAAGATGAGCAAAATAAGGTCAGAGAATTAAAACTCGAACCCGAACTTTTGACTTCGGCGAGTCTTGAAACTGAAAGCGTAACGGCTCGTGCGGCAGTCGCTTTGCTCAATGTTACAGGCACGATTGAAGCAAATCCGCAAGGCGTTCAAGTGATAACTTCATTGGTCAACGGAAGGCTTGAGCGAGTAAATTACGCGATTGGCGACCGTGTTTCGTTGGGTGAAGTTGTTGCGGTTATTTCGAGTCCGGAGGTTGCCCAATTACACGGAAAAATGCACGAAGCCGAAACTAAATATCAAATCGCCGGGAGAAATTTGAATCGGGCGTTGAAGTCTGAAAATCGAGTTTCAGTTTTACAGGCAAAAGCGAAATTTGATGAAGCGAAAGCTAATGTTCAGCGAGCAAAGGATTTAGCCTCGCTTAATTCAAATAAAGATGTTTTGACGGCGGAAACGAATTTTGCTAATGCTCAGGCAAAATTTGATGTCGCAAACGCCAATTATGAGCGACAGAAAAAGATTTTTGCACTCGAAGCAACTTCCAAAAAAGTTTTGCAAGAAGCCGAAGCTCTTTATAAAACGACAAAAAACGATTTGGAGTTGGCTGTTAATAATCTCAAAAAGATTAAGGATTTCGTCAAAATCAATGTGGGACGCGATGTGTTAAATGCCGAAACTAATTTTCAAACTGCCAAAGCCGAATACGAATTTCAGACAAATATTTCACTCAACAAGGAAATTCAGGAAGCAAAAGCCGAAGTCGAAACTTCAAAAGTTGATTTGTCGCACATTCGAGACGAGATGCGTTCACTTGGAATTGCGGTTGACGAACATTCGTTTGAAAATCAAAAGGAAAACAGTTCGTTAATTTTTATCAAAGCTCCCGCGTCCGGCGTTATCAGCGAAAGAAATCTCAATAATGGTGCGGGCGTTGAGGAAAATCAGACGATTTTGACGATTTCAAATACCTCAAATGTTTTGATTACGGCGAATGTCCCAGAAAATCAAATTCGCGTGATAAATATTGGGACGATTGCCGAAATTAAAACTGCCGTTTTGGGCGAAGGTTCAATTATGGCTCGTGTAACTAACATTGACACAACACTTAACGAAGATACGCGGACGGCGAAAGTCAGACTCGCAGTCGATAATCCAGGCGAAAGATTGAGAGCCGGAATGTTCGCCGAAGTCGGTTTTCGGGCAGGAACGGCAAGCGGCGAAGAGTTGGTTGTCAAAAGCAACGCGGTTCAACGAATTGACGGCAAAGACGTTGTTTTTGTTCCGAAAAAAGGTGAAGCCGGAGCGTTTGAAGTCCGCGAAATTGAAACGGCAGGCGAAATTGACGGTTACACGCGAATCAAAAAAGGTTTGACGATGGGCGAATCAATCGTTACCAAAGGAAGTTTTACCTTAAAAACGCAACTTGAAAAAGGAGCAGATGAGTAATAACAAAAATGATAAACGCAGTAATTAGATTTTCTATTTCGCAAAAATTAGTAGTGCTGATGCTGGTTTTGATTATGTCGGGAGCAGGGATTTACAGTTTGCTCAATTTGCCGATTGATGCCGTGCCTGATGTAACGAATGTGCAAGTGCAAGTTTTGACTTCCGCACCTTCGCTGGCTCCTTTGGAGGTTGAACGGCAGATTACATTTCCGGTTGAAGTGGCGATGTCGGGCATTCCGAATGTTGAAGAAATCCGCTCAGTTTCTAAGTTTGGTATCTCAAATGTAACGATTGTTTTTAACGAATCAACCGATATTTATTTTGCCAGACAGCTTATTTTAGAACGGCTTTCACAGGCTCGTGAGCAGATTCCCACAAATGTCGGTTCGCCTGAATTGGGTCCGATTGCGACGGGTTTGGGCGAAATTTATCAATACGAAATCAAAGCAAAAGACGGCTCAAATTACTCGGCTACCGATTTGCGAACCATTCACGATTGGAATGTTCGCCGACAACTTTTGGGCGTTCAAGGCGTAACGGAAGTCAATGCTCACGGCGGTTTCGGCAAGCAATATGAGGTCAAACTTTCGCCCGAAAAACTACAAAGTTACGATCTGACATTGCGAAATGTTTATGAAGCCGTGATGCGAAATAACGGCACAGTCGGCGGCGGTTACATCGAAAAAGGTGCGGAACAATATCTTTTACGCGGCATCGGATTGGTCGAAAAAGCCGAAGATGTTGCCAATATTGTCGTCAAAACGGGCAAAGAAGGCGTGCCGATTTTTGTCAAAGATGTAGGCGAAATTGTTGAAGGCAAAGGAATTAGACAAGGTGCAGTAACGGCGGACGGCAATGGCGAAGTTGTTTCGGGAATGGCGATTATGCTGAAAGGCGAAAATTCGCGGACGGTTGCCGAAAGAGTCAAATCCAAAGTCGCCGACATCCAAAAAACTTTGCCCGATGGCGTTGAAATTGTTCCGTTTTATGACCGCACGGATTTGGTCAAACGGGCGATTGCGACGGTTGAAAAAAACTTGGTCGAAGGTGCGTTGCTCGTTATTTTTGTGTTGCTTTTGCTCTTGGGAAATTGGCGTGGAGCGTTGCTGGTCGCCACAATTATTCCGCTTTCGATGTTGTTTGCGGCAATTTTGATGCGGATTTTTGGCGTGTCAGGCAACTTGATGAGTTTGGGAGCTTTAGACTTTGGTTTGATTGTTGACGGTGCGGTTGTGATGGTCGAAAACGTCATTCGTCGCCGTGCCGAAGCTCAACATAGCGGCTCGAAAGAACCGCCCGAAAGAACAATTTTGGAAGCCTGTCAAGAAGTTGCGAGACCTGTTGTTTTCGCGGTGGCAATTATCGGAATCGTTTATTTACCGATACTTTCTTTGCGTGGAATCGAAGGAAAAATGTTTGTGCCAATGGCTTTGACGGTTATTTTCGCCTTGCTCGGTTCGCTGATTTTGAGTCTGACGTATGTTCCCGCGATGTTGGCAATTTTCTTAAAAGGCAATGTTTCGGAAAAAGAAAGTTTCTTGATTCGTTGGTCAAAACAAATTTACCAACCGTCGCTCGAATTTGTGATGAAATTTCGCTCGCAAGTTTTGGCGGTCGCCGTCGCGTTGGTCTGTATTTCGGTGGCAATTTTTCCGTTTCTCGGCGGTGAATTTATTCCAAGACTCGATGAAGGCGATATTTTAATCGAGACAATTCTTGCTCCAAGCGTGTCGCTCAATCAATCAACCAAAACCACAACCGAAGTTGAAAAAGTAATCAAAACTTTCCCTGAAGTTAAAACGGTTGTTTCAAAAATTGGAGCTCCGGCGGTAGCTAACGATTCGATGAGTCTTAATCAATGCGATGTTTTTACGATGCTCAAACAGCCTTCCGAATGGACGACGGGACGCACGAAAGAGCAGTTGATTGAGGAAATGACAAAAAAACTTGAAGCCGAAGTTCCCGATGCCGCGTCGTTTGGGTTTATGCAACCGATTGAAATGCGAGTCAACGAATTGATTGCCGGAACTCGCGGCGATGTGGCGATTAAACTTTTTGGCGACGACCTCGACATTTTGGCGGAAAAAGGTAAGGAAATCGAACAAGTTTTGTCGAAAATAAACGGTGCAGTCGAAGCCAGAGCCGAAGTTACGACCGGTTTGCCGCAACTCCAAGTTAAGCCGAATCGGGAAAAAATTGCCCGTTACGGTTTGAATATCGAGGACGTTAATGATTTGGTAGAATCAATTTTTGCGGGCAAAAAAGCGGGTGAAGTAATCGAAGGCGAACAGCGTTTCGACATTGTTTTACGCCTAAACGACAACGCTTCGCAAACGGTTGATACGGTCAAAAATCTGATTTTAACCTCGCCGACAGGTCAACGCGTGCCGCTGACGGAAGTTGCCGAGGTTGCCGTAGTTGACGGTGCGGCACAGATTTCTCGTGACGATACTCGCCGCCGAATTGTCGTTGCAACCAATGTCCGCAACCGCGATATAACAAGTTTTGTCGATGAAGCCAAGCAAAAAATTGATAAAAATGTAAAACTTCCCGCTGGATATTATCTGAAATGGGGCGGAGCATTTGAAAATTTGGAACGTGCGACAAACACGCTTTTAATCGTTGTTCCGATTGCCCTTTTCTTGATTTTCGTGATGCTTTTTTCGACCTTTAATTCGACAAAACAAGCACTTTACATCTACACCGGAATACCGTTTGCGATTGTCGGCGGCGTTGTTGCATTGGCGTTGCGTGGAATGCCTTTTTCGATTTCCGCAGGTGTCGGATTCATCGCATTATTTGGTGTCGCGGTGCTGAACGGTGTCGTGATGGTCAGCTTTATCAACCATTTACGCGAAGAAGGCAAAACCGTTTTAGAAGCAGTTCGGGAAGGTTCGATGACGCGATTGCGACCTGTTTTGATGACCGCGTTAGTCGCAAGTTTGGGCTTTATCCCGATGGCTTTGGCAACCTCGGCAGGTGCAGAAGTGCAACGTCCGTTGGCGACAGTCGTGATTGGTGGTTTGATAACTTCGACGCTTTTGACGCTTTTAATTTTACCGACACTTTATGCTTGGTTTGAAAAAGATAAGGAAGGTGAACTGCGGAATAAATGAACATCACACTCGTAAAAAAGCCGATGTAGTTGGCGACAGTGTAAAGCCTAGTGTGGAGAGGAGCAGAACGCTAGGTAGTTGATAAAATAGCATTTAGAGCTGTCGTAAAGAGCGACAGAAAACAACATTTCGTGTTTCTGTCGCTCGCTACACGAGCTATCTCGGTTGTCCGATACTGTGACCTAGCTCTCACGAGCTAGGCTTTATGCTATCGCTCGTTACACGAGCTAAACTCGGAATTCTTTTTTTAGGCTTTTGTTTTTCAAAAAATCATTAAATATATGGAAAGAGTTGAATCAAAATGGACGGGCGTAATTTATGCCGCGTTAGCCGCTGTGTTATTTGGGGCAAGCACGCCGTTTGCGAAATTATTGCTCGGCACAACCGAACCTGTTTTGTTGGCGGCGTTGCTTTATCTCGGTTCGGGAATCAGCTTATCAATTTGGCTTTTGTTGACCAAGAAATTTGGGGCAAAAACTAAAGAAGCAAATTTGAAAAAAACTGATTTGCCGTGGCTTGGCGGAGCAATTTTGGCAGGTGGAATTATTGCTCCGATTCTGCTTTTATTCGGTTTGAATTTAACGACGGCTTCGACGGCTTCATTGTTGTTAAACCTCGAAGGCGTTTTAACCGCAGTTTTGGCGTGGTTTGTTTTTAAGGAAAATTTCGACCGCCGAATCGCTTTTGGGATGTTGTTTATCACGATTGGCGGAGTCGTTTTATCTTGGGCGGGAAAGCCCGAAATCGGGTTGCCGTGGGGAATTTTGCTGATTGTCGGAGCGTGTTTGATGTGGGCGATTGATAACAATTTGACTCGCAAAGTTTCAGCCGTAAATCCCTTGCAAATCGCGGCGTTAAAAGGACTTGTGGCGGGAATTGTGAATCTGATTATCGCTTTAATTATCGGTGCAAAATTGCCAAACGGATTTTCTGTCGCATCAGCCGGGATTGTTGGACTGTTGGGTTATGGCATTAGTTTGTCGTGCTTTGTGTTGGCATTGCGACATATCGGAACGGCTCGAACCGGAGCATATTTTTCGCTTGCTCCATTTGTCGGAGCGTTGATTTCGATTGGGTTTTTGGGCGATTCGTTGACTGTTTCATTTATCGTTGCGGCAGTTTTGATGGCAATCGGCGTTTATTTTCACTTAACCGAACAACACGAACACGAACACGGACATTTGCCGTTTGAACACGACCATAAACACACGCACGATGAACATCATCAACACGAACATTCGGCGGATATTATGTTAAATAAACCGCACAGCCACAGCCATCAACACGCCGAAATGATGCACGATCACGACCATTTTCCCGATTTACATCATCTACATTAGCTGGGTTAATTGACTTTGTATTAAATTCCATCTATTTGGGAAATCTAAGTCGCGAAACTTTTTAATATTTATTTTTGATATTTTCAAAGTCAGAAATTGCAGTTGTTTCGGCATTACACGTTCGTATAAAAACAAGCAGAAGAAGGAAAATTAGGTTCTCAAATGGCGATTGTTTTGCCGTGAATCCTGATAAATTCCGCATCGGCTCTTGCTTCATTTCCATCGGAGCAAGAAACGCTCAAAACAATGTGCGACATCGAATCTATTAAAAAGACTCGTTTTGATTTGTTTGGATTGTCAGGAAATTATGAAACTGAAACAAGTTTAAGACAAAAGAATAATCATAAAATTCATTTTAGATAAGTTGTGAACTCATAAATTATCAATACAACGATTGCAAGCATTATCGGTAATAAACCTAACAGTAATAGTAAAATTACTTCGCGTTTAAAATAAGATTTTAGAAAATTCATTAAGCTAATTTTACTGTTTTTTGTGGGTGAAAGAAATATTCTGATGTCGATTTGACAGAAAAAATACCTTAAGATATTCTAATTGTTCGCTTTTACTTCGGTCAAAGCGATGTTTTTTGAAGCGATTGTGAGTGAACTAACTTAGCAAACGCAATCTGGTCGGTTCGTCTAGGGGTCTAGGACACCGCCCTTTCACGGCGGCGACACGGGTTCAAATCCCGTACCGACTACCAACTTTTTCAACATAACTTGCATCATAAATGCTAAACTATTCGCTT